>MAAS01000008.1 GCA_002162755.1 Gammaproteobacteria bacterium 50_400_T64
CCCAGCTCCTCGGCCTTCAACATAATCGCCGTTCCATGAGCATCGTCGGCGCAGACGTAGTAACATTCGTGCCCCCGCGCTTTCTGGAAGCGCACCCAGATATCCGTTTGAATATATTCCACCAGATGACCCAGATGAATCGAGCCGTTGGCATAGGGCAGGGCACTGGTAACGAGAATTTTACGAGGATTGGACGTCGTGTCCGCGGATAAAGTGGTATCAGGCATGGGGATAAACAGCTTTTTAGAGTTTGGCGAAGGGGCGCAACTATAGCCGCTTTCGCTTAATTTTTCATTAACGCAGGTGAACAAAAAACATGGCAGAAGCAGTGCAGGACAGTGGTTTGGGTAAAGTGAAATACGTGGTTGCAGTAGCATCAGGTAAGGGCGGTGTCGGCAAGTCGACAACGGCGGTTAACCTGGCGCTAGCATTAAAGGATCAAGGCCTTGCCGTCGGTATTCTCGATGCGGATATTTACGGCCCCAGCCTGGCGAAAATGCTCGGCGTTGACGATTCGCGCCAGCCCAAAGTCGTCAACGGCAATGCCTTCGTACCGATTGCAGCTCACGGCTTGCAGTCTATGTCGATGGCCTATTTAACCACCGATGCCACGCCAATGGTGTGGCGCGGGCCAATGGCCGGTAGTGCGCTGGTACAAATGATGACGCAAACCCTGTGGGGCGAACTCGATGTGTTGATTGTCGATATGCCACCGGGCACGGGCGATATTCAATTGACCCTGTCCCAGAAGGCCCAGGTATCGGGCGCGGTAATTGTTACTACGCCGCAAGACATCGCTCTGCTGGATGCACGCAAGGGCATCGAAATGTTCCGCAAGGTCAGTATCCCCGTACTCGGCGTGGTCGAGAATATGGGCCTGCATATTTGCAGTAGTTGTGGCCACACGGAATCAATATTTGGTGAGGGCGGCGGTGAGAGTATTGCCGAGGAATATCAAACAACACTGCTGGGTTCACTGCCCCTCGATAAACGCATTCGCGAAGAGGGTGATAAGGGTACGCCGATTTTTGTCACTGATCCCGAGGGTGCTATCGCGTCACACTACCGTACTATTGCTACCGGCTTAATGAAGGCTCTGGCTGAAACTTCAGTGGCGGCACCGATTATTACGGTCGAAGATTAAATAGTACGGTCGAAGATTAAGCGTCCCGAAATTAAAAACGAGTGAACAGGAATTTTTATGAGTATTAAACCGGATAGCTGGATTCGTCGTATGGCCGCTGAACACGGCATGATCGAACCCTTTGAAAGCGAACAGGTGCGCCACCCCGACCCTAACGGTGAGCGAGTGATTTCTTACGGTGTGTCGAGCTACGGTTACGATGTGCGCTGTGCCGATGAATTTAAGATTTTCACCAATGTGCACTCGGCCACCGTTGACCCGAAAAACTTCGACCCAAAAAGCTTCGTCGATATTCAATCCGACAGCTGCATTATTCCGCCCAACTCCTTTGCCCTGGCACGCACGGTGGAATACTTTCGCATCCCGCGCAGCGTGTTAACCATTTGCCTGGGTAAATCGACCTATGCTCGCTGCGGTATTATCGTCAACGTCACCCCTCTCGAGCCGGAGTGGGAAGGGCACGTTACTTTAGAATTTTCTAACACCACCAGTTTGCCAGCGAAGATTTATGCCAACGAAGGTGTTGCGCAAATGCTGTTTTTTGAGGCCGATGAAGAGTGTGAGACCTCTTATAAGGATAGGGGTGGGAAGTACCAAGGCCAGCAGGGGGTTACGTTGCCTAAGGCTTGATTGTTGGGTTGTCGTGAAAGGGTGTGGATTAATCGAGTCTGATCCGATTCCGTTGATCCGGGAGTGGTTTTTTGGAAACAATGGTGAGTAGGGATCCATGAAGGTATCGTTTTAAAAGTGCTGTGCGGGCTTGTAGAGCCGGCATGTCTAAGTATTGAGTCGATTAAAGAGAGGCGACAAATAGCTAGGCATACAAGACACATGTTCATTACAAATTGTAAAATATTTCGATAATCGCCTCGCTATAGTGTCAGTATTTTTTACACTTCACGCTGTGCTGGTTAGTGCATATAAACATAACGTCTTGTATTTTCTGCGAATATTGTTAGTGGCATAGTATGTGCATTTTTAATTTTACTTATGTTTTATATGAAGGAGATTACTTTGAAGAAGTTATTATCAACTCTATTTGCCTTAACAAGCATAGTGTTAGCAAGCTCTACTCAGGCTGGTGTCATCCTATACGCGCAAGATTACGCCCCTGGTGACGACAATATTGCCGGTGTGTTAGCAGGTGACGGTCACACGGTCACATCACTATTAGGTGGTTACAACTCAAGCACTGACATTAACTCTGATCTTACCAGTGGGTTGAGTGGTTACGATGCGGTTTTCTGGAATGCAACTGCTAATGGATATGGTGCAACTCATGCGGCGGCTCAATTTACTAACCTGCTATCTTATGTAAATGGTGGTGGCAGTGTGTTTGTTACTGGTTATGACACTATAGCCTCTCCCTCTGACCCAAACCTCATAAACTTTGTAGGCGGAAGCTCGAGTACTGATTTTGGTGGTTCACGTGACCCCCTCGCAGTCACGGGAGCAAATAGCCTCTCTACAGGTCTAATAGATATCATAGGAGAGACCCCTACAGGATCATATGGCGATTGGGATACTTTGTATGGCCTAAGTGGAGACACCACTTGTGTTGCAGCTGGTAGTGGTGGGGGTTGTCAGTGGTCGTTACGTAATTACGGCGCTGGTCAGATCGCTTATATCTCCGCAGGTGCTTCTCTTACCAGTGTTGAAACTGCGTGGACGAACACGTCTGTTGGTGGTGCGGGTGCCTACAATGCTGCATTACGCAATTTTGCATATAATGCGACTGGCAGCACAAGTGTTCCAGAACCATCATCTTTAGCATTATTAGGTCTGGGTTTAGCAAGCTTAGCCTTTAAAAGGAAAAGAAAAACGGTTTAGTTTATTACTTTAAATACCCAAGAGCCTCGATGTAAATCGGGGCTTTTTTATTTGAGGTAATTGGGGAAAACCACGTTTTACCTGCATTATTATTAATGGGCCGACCAATCACAGGCTTATAGGGAAGGCCCCGTCGAGTTTAATCGACTTTAGCCCAGGTTATTTTACTCTGGGGTTTTAGCCTCTTTGATTTACTCTAAGGCTTTCTCGAAACGGTAAAAATTATCTAGCTCTAGCCCCGTGATATTGGCTGCATAATGTACTTTATGAGTAACCAAGACATTCGTAAAACCAAATATCTTGCCACGTATTGGTTTAGCATTCTGGTAATCCATTAGTACAGACCAGACCACTTTCGAGTTTTCAAACTCGAATGCGCTGTCACCGATTAGGTCTCGCACTGCTTCACAAAATGAATTTTGTAACGCTTACCGGTGAGCGCCCAGACTGTTTCGGCCAATACAGCATCTGTAATCAATACGGGCATTTTGCCCTCGATGATTGATCTGGCGTTCTTGTACTGAGTGGAATCGCTGATTGTTTTATTGGGGCTAGTGTCTTTTGGCATTTGAGCCGCAGCACCCGATTTTTTCTTGATGATGTTGAGCTGCTTGCCCTGATGAGGTTGATAAAGGGTCGTTTGCTAATTACGGATCATAAAAAAAGCCCTCCGCAATCTATCGCTGATAGAGTCGAGAGGGCGCTTTTAACACCGAGAATCGTTACTGTATTCGGGTTTGTATCTGAGCCGAGTCAGCGAACTCCAACAAGCTGTTAATCAATCAGCTCACACAGCCCATCAAAAACCAACTCGTTGTAACTGACGATGCCGAGTACTTTGCCGTCGACAACCACGGGTGCATTCGATAAACCAAAACGGCTAAACAGTCGCGCACAGTAGCGTACGTCTAACTCAGGCTCAACAGGAATGACCGGTTTGGACATGATCTCGTAAACATTCACCCGCTCGGGGGCTTTATCTTTTGCCAGTACTTTTTTTACAATATCTGAAAGCAGAAGAATACCTATTGCATCATGCGGGTGGCGTTTTTTGACAATAACCACTTCGGCTTTGCTTTCTTTCATTGCATCAAGGGCCTGTTTAATGGTGGCCGAGCCATCAAGCTCCAGGTGACGTTCGTGCATAACATCGCGGACGAGAATGGTCTTTTTATTCATTACAAAAGTTCCTCTACGGAGTGGCTGATTTCTTCTGCCTGGTGGGCGACACCAATGGCGTCCTCGACATCGATTTGTACGGCAATGCCAGTGCCGGGTTTGTCATCAAATTCACCCACGCGGCCGATTTCTTCGAGGATGCGGCGGCTGAGGTGCTCTTCAACCAGCAGTAAAATAACGTCTCGCTGAGTTGCCAGCGACAGACCGAAAAAAGTTTTACTCTTTTTCAGACCTTCACCCCGGGCATTACTGATAACGGTGGCACCGGTGGCACCTGCTTCTCGAGCGGCCGCCATCACGGCATCTGTTTTATCATCTTCTACAAAGACAGTAATCATTTTAAAGTGCATTTTTCACCTCAGGGTAAGTTACTTATCCGTATTTTTCTGGTTGGTTTTAGTGCCAAAATTTGCCTTTAGTTCAGACAGCTGGGCATAGGCCATAACAGAGATAATAGGTAATAGGCTAGCAAAGGCAATTAGGCCAAAGCCGTCAATCAGGGGGTTTCTGCCGGGTACGTTTTCCGATAATCCCAAGCCCAATGCAGCAACCAGTGGCACGGTGACGGTTGATGTGGTGACACCGCCGGAGTCGTAGGCCAGAGGGACGATCAGTTTCGGGGCGACCATGGTTTGCATCACCACGATGATGTAGCCGCCGATAATGTACCAGTGGATGGGGTCGCCGACCACAATGCGGTAGCAGCCCAGTGAAATACCAACGGCAACGCCAATCGCCACGGCAATGCGTAAGCCCCAAACACCAATGGCACCACCGCTAACTTCATTGGCTTTTATCGCAACAGCCATTAACGAGGGCTCGGCAATAGTGGTGCTGAAGCCGATACTAAAGGCAAACAGGTAAACCCAGTAGTAATCTCGCCAGTTGACCTCAGTGAGTAGACCTTGGCTAGATTGTGCAGCTTGAATGAATGCGGGGTCGGTAAGCTGTTCCGCCATGACTCGCCCGAGTGGGAAGAGGCACCATTCGAGCCCCAGCAAAAAGAAAGACAGGCCAATTAATACCCACACAAAACCGATTAATACCTCAGCAAGATTGGCGGGTTTTTTACGAATAACAAAAAACTGAAAGCCAAAAATGATCACCGCAATGGGCACCACATCAATAACGGTGGATAGCAGGGTGTTGAGCAGTTCCGTCAAAATATTCATGAAATGACCATGCCGTAGGCCATGACAAAAATAATCGGCGTTAAAGAGGCGAAGGCGATGAGGCCAAAGCCATCAATCATAGGGTTGCGCCCCTGAATTGACGACGCCAGGCCAACGCCGAGGGCAGTGACCAGCGGTACGGTGATGGTTGATGTGGTAACACCGCCGGAGTCGTAGGCAATGCCGATGATTTCTTCCGGGGCAAAGAAGGTCATGGTCACCACGAGCACGTAACCACCGATAATCATCCACTGAATGGGCCAGCCTTTAAGGATGCGCATAACGCCAATCACAATGGCCAGGCCCACAGAAAAGGCCACGGTAAAGCGTAAGCCTGTGGCGTACTGTGCTTTAGCGGCGGCGCTTGATCCGATCATCTGCCCGGTAGCGGCGACGTTGGCGGCTTCTTCAGCAACGGCAATTAGGGCGGGTTCGGCGACGGTGGTACCAAAACCCAGACAAAAGGCAAAAGTCAGCAGCCAAAATGCACTGCCCTTGCGAGCAAAGGCGTGGGCCATGGATTCGCCAATGGGGAATAAACCCTGTTCCAGACCGTGAATGAAAAAGGTTAAACCCAGTACGACAAAGATCAGTCCGAGGATGAGTTGGGCAACATTCGGTAAGGGCTGCTGTAGCACAAAATACTGAAAAAACAGAATCACTAGCACGATGGGCAGTAAATCACGCAGGCTGCCGAGCATGGCATTGAGGAGTTTTTTGATGGTGTCTTTCAAGTACAGAGGGCCTTATCTAAAGCGCTTATGTGGCAACGCAGATCGTGTATTTTAATCCCGGAAATTGACGAAATGATGACTCTTTTAAAATGCTGCAAGTTGAAACGCAAGAATGCCGAAAATGAATCGTATAGGCAATGATATAAGACAGTTTTCGCTCACACTGTCGACCTGCACACTATTTCATCAAGGCGACACTTTTGACCTGGGCATAAACGTTTTTGCCAACTTCTATTTTTAAGAGGTGGACGGAGCGACGGGTAATACGCGATAGGAGGTGTTGGCCGCCAATCTCGCAGCGCACGAGCATTTGCGATGGGTCGCGGTCGGGGTCGATACTGACCACCTTCACGGGGAAGCTATTGCTGATACTGATTTGTTGAGGCTGAACTAAAGCCAGGCTGACGTCTCGAGCGCAGATGCGCAGACGGGCTTTATGACCGAGGGGCAGGCCATTGTAGGACACCGATACCTGCGCGTGGTCGAAAGCCAGGCTGGTGAGGTGAAACTCTTTATCGTGGCCGATCACGTTGGCCTCAAGCACAGCAGCGGCATCTTCGAAGTGGGATATCGCCAGCAAGGGATCAGTGAGTAGGGTGTTGAGTTCACCGGCGGCAACGACTCGGCCCTGTTCCAGCAGGATCAAATAATCGGCCAGTTGTTGCACTTCTTCCGGTGAGTGGCTGACATAGAGAACGGGGATACTCAGCTCGCGGCAGAGGCTTTCGAGGTAGGGCAGTATTTCGGCCTTACCGTTGGCATCGAGACTGGCCAGGGGTTCGTCCATTAGCAGCAGTTGGGGGCTAGTGAGCAGGGCGCGGGCAATGGCCACACGCTGGCGCTGGCCGCCGGATAATTGCTGCGGTTGATGTTCGAGTAAGGCTTCGAGCCCTAGCCAGGTGGTGACATCGTCAAAGTGAATTTTGCGTTGGTCTTTGGCGATACGCCGCCAGCCGTAGGCCATGTTCTCGCGCACGTTGAGGTGGGGGAAGAGGCTGGCCTCCTGAAACACATAGGCCATGGGGCGGCGGTGCACGGCAAGGCTTTTATGCGCGTCGTGCCAGCACTGGCCATTGATTGTAAAGTGGGCGCTGTCGGGTTTTTCCAGTCCGGCAATGCAACGTAACAGGGTGGTTTTGCCGGAGCCAGAGGGGCCAAAAATGGCGCTTACCCCTTTACCGGGGGCTGCAAAGTTGATGTCTAGCTCAAAGTCTTTGCGCTTGAGCTCGAAGCGAGCATCTATACGCTGCTCGACGGGGAAGTTATCGTCCATTGATCATCCTGTTATACCCGCTCAAGAGGGCGCTGGCCGGTGCGCCAGTACAGGGTGAGTAGAACAAGAAACGAAAAGCCCAGCATGCCAGCGGCGAGAACATGGGCTGCCGCGTATTCGTAAGATTCAACATGATCAAAGATAGCGACCGATAACACCTGTGTTTGACCGGGGATATTGCCGCCTATCATCAGCACAACACCAAACTCTCCTAACGTGTGGGCAAAGCCCAGCACAGCGCCGGTGATTAAGCCGGGCTTTGCTAGCGGTAGGGCGACGCTGATAAAGCGATCCCAGGGAGAGGCACGTAAGGTGGCGGCGACTTCCAGAGGTCGTTTGCCAATAGCAGCAAAGGCATTTTGGATGGGCTGCACGGCAAAGGGCAGGGAATAGATCACCGAGGCAATCACCAGTCCGCTAAAGGTGAAAGGCAGCACGCCAATGCCCAGGCTTTCTGTGAGTTGCCCAACCCAGCCCTTTGGCCCGAGTAGTAGTAGTAAATAAAAACCGAGTACCGTCGGCGGCAGAACGAGAGGCAGGGCAACCAGTGCGTTGATCACCTGTC
Source organism: Gammaproteobacteria bacterium 50_400_T64 (assembly GCA_002162755.1). Lineage (GTDB taxonomy): Bacteria > Pseudomonadota > Gammaproteobacteria > Pseudomonadales > Porticoccaceae > Reddybacter. The sequence continues at coordinate 7,898 of MAAS01000008.1, forward strand.
GGTAGCGCCAGCGCGTGTTCGCCAGCCACCAGGCCAGGGGCGTCGCCACGCAAAGCAGCAGCAATGTAGTGATGCTGGCTAGCTTCAGGGTGAGCCATACGGGTTGCAGGTCAAGTTGAGATAAATCCATGGCCGCTATTTTGTCAGTTCTTTACTGATTTTGTTAGCGTTAGCTGTGTGAGGGCCGGGCGTATTAAGGGAAGGGTATGCGGGTAGAGTTTGCGAAGGTTGAGTTTATGCGGGGAGGATTAATAAGGAGAGAGCTGTTGAGGGCTGATTGATGGGGTGCTGCTGGTGGGACTCGATGATGGAGGGCTGATCAACAGCCCTCTTTAGTCACGACACAGTTACCGTAAAATTTACAGTAATGCTGTTATTTACGGCGTTAGGCAGTGCTTTGAGCGACGATTTTTTGCTGTGAGGTGTGCATCTTAAAACCCTCTGACTGGTCGTTGCGACCCTCTCGCCAGCCGTTCATCCATTCATGAGCAAAAATACTATTTGACTGATAGGGACAAGTATCTTCAGAACGACCATCAAATCCGAGCTGATATCCTTTAGTATAGGCGCGTTGGGAGGGATCTCTTTTCTGTCTTTTCATCGGGGGTAAAGCTCCTTCTTCCACAAAGATGTGGTAGCCAATAAATGTATTTTTTATTACAGCCACTCAAGTTGACCAAAAACTCTGAACCCTGTCGAAGATTTTGTTTGTCTAACAATTGTCCGTTTTAATACCCCTATGGAATCATCAATGAAAGATCAAAATACATCACGCTACTGGTTTGCTAGCTGTCCCAAAGGCTTAGAAGGCCTTCTTCTTAAAGAGCTTGATAGTTTGGGTGTAAGCCAGCTTCGCGAAACCGTAGCGGGCGTTGAATTTAAAGGCAATATTGAGAACGGGTACCGGGTTTGCCTATGGTCACGCCTGGCTAATCGACTGTTGCTGCCTTTCAACAGCTTCCCTGTCGCGAGTGCCGATGACCTTTATGACGGTGTGGCGGCGATTAACTGGACCGAGCATTTCTCCGATCAGGCCAGCATCGCCATTGACTTTATCGGCACGGGCGATGGCATCAATAACACCCAGTACGGTGCACAGCGGGTTAAAGATGCCATTGTTGATCACTTTCGTGAGGCCACGGGTAATCGCCCTAATGTGGACTTACGCCAGCCCGATATTCGAATTAATGCCCGCTATGCCCGGGAAAAGGTGACGTTGAGTCTCGACTTTTCCGGTGATAGTTTGCACAAACGTGGTTATCGTATCGCCCAGACGATAGCGCCCCTGAAGGAGAACCTCGCCGCTGCTTTGTTAATACGCGCCGGATGGCCGGGTCAACACAGCGCGCTGGTTGACCCCATGTGTGGCAGTGGCACCTTGTTGATTGAAGCGGCAATGATGGCTGGGGATATTGCGCCAAGCCTGCAACGTCAGCGCTTTGGCTTCACCCACTGGAAGGGTCATCAGCCCGATATTTGGCAGGGCTTGCGCGATGAGGCTGAGGCACGCCGCGAGCAGGGCCTGGTGGGGCAGTTACCCCTTATTTATGGCTACGATGAGGACTATCGTGCACTGACTGCTGCTGAGCGTAATGTCGAACAAGCAGGTCTTAGTGATTACATTGAGCTTAAGCGCCAGCCTCTGAGTGACTTACAACGGCCCGATTTACCTGACACCGCTAGTGGTTTGCTACTCACCAACCCGCCTTACGGTGCGCGTTTGGGCGATCAGGAAACTCTAAAAGGGCTCTATCAGCAACTCGGTGATGTGCTTAAGCGTGAGTTCGGGGGGTGGTCAGCAGGGGTCTTTACGGGCAATGAATACCTGGGTTTTTCCCTCGGCTTACGTAGCCATAAAATTTACAAACTCTTTAACGGAGCGATACCCAGCCAGCTCTTGATGTTCGAACTCTTTGAAGGCGAGCGGGTTGGCAAATCCAATGAAGGGAAAGCCGGGAAAGAAAGCGCTGCCGATCCCTGGGGCAAGTCAGACAAACTGAGCGATGGCGCAACCATGCTCGCCAATCGCTTGCGTAAAAACCAACGTAAATTTAAGCCCTGGTTGAAGGGCAAGCAGATTAGTTGTTATCGACTCTACGATGCCGATTTGCCCGAGTACGCGGTGGCCATCGATTGCTACGGCAGTGCGATTCATGTGCAGGAATACGAACCGCCGGCCAGTATTGATGCCAGTGCTGCTCGCCGGCGGTTGGCCGAGGTCAGCGATGCGGTCTTTGCCGTGTTAAAGCCTGACCAGAGTGAGTTTTTTGTGAAACAGCGCCAGCGCCAGCGCGGTGACAAGCAATATCAGCGTTTGACTGAACAAACACGGCAAGCGGGAAAAAACGCATTTGAAGTAATGGAAAATGGTGCCCGCTACGAAATTAATCTGACGGATTATCTCGACAGTGGCCTGTTTTTGGACCATCGCCCCGTGCGCAAACTGCTGGCTGAGCTATGCGCCGGTAAGCGCTTTCTCAACCTGTTTTGCTATACGGCAACGGCGACAGTGCAAGCTGTATTGGGTGGGGCCAGTGAGAGTTTGAGTATCGACATGTCGAATACCTATGTCGACTGGGCACGGCGTAATTTCGCCTTGAATAAGCTCGATACAGACCGCCATCAGTTATTGCGCGCCGATTGTATGAGCTGGCTTGCCGCCACGGAAAATGAAGATCTGGAGGGTAGCTTTGATGTGATCTTGCTCGACCCACCGACCTTTTCGAACTCGGCAAAAATGGATGATGTGCTCGATATTCAGCGTGACCATCAACGCATGGTCGAACAGTGCATGGGCCTGTTAACGAAGGACGGCGTGCTGGTGTTCTCTAATAACTTCCGTCGCTTTAAACTGGCCCCTGAACTTGAGGCGAACTTTGCAGTGGAAAATATTAGCCCCGCGACGATTGATAAAGACTTTGCCCGACGCCCCCGTATTCACCAGTGCTGGTTGATTCGTCAGCAATAGCGATACACCGCGTCTTCCGCGGATAAAGGGTTAAAAGCAGTGGCAGCAGAAAATAACAACGTTGACCAAGACAAGCTAGTCACTTTTTATGGTGGCACCGGCTGCCATTTATGCGAACAGGCGAAAGACGTGTTAGCGCCCGTGCTGGAGGAACTCGACTGGCATTGTCAGGAAGTGAATATTCGCGGCGATGAGGCTTTAGAGGCGCTTTACGGGCTACGTATTCCCGTACTGAAAACACCGTCCGGTGAAGAGAAAGGTTGGCCCTTTAGTGCGGGGCAGGTGAGGCGCTTGCTGAGAAGTAGCAGCCCTACTTAGTTAAGGGCATCTCACGTCAGTCTGGGTCTTAGTGGGGTCTGCCTTGAACCTGGGCGCGGAGTTCACCAATCTTGCGTTCAAGCGCTTGCGAGCCCGGCATCGATGGCTGGCTCTTCAGAATCTGTTCAAGGTCCTGGGCGGCGGGTTCATAACACTCCAGCTTTTCAAGTACCCCGGCACGATCGATACGATCCTGTATGGCGTCTTTGTTGAGCAGCAATAGGCGGTCGCAAAGACTCAGTGCTTCAACATAATCTTTTTTACTGAGATAAATCCCTTTCAGGTTGCCGAGCATGCGGCGCAAAATGGCCCGCTTGTTAATCGTTTGCAGATATTCGGCTTTAAAGGGCATGGTGTTGCCGGATGATACGGCGAGCAAGTCTTTACAGTCATCGACACTGAGTACCTGCCCGGAAAAAGGGTCGATCAGTACGCTCTCTGTTTGATCCGTCTGGCTTGCCGGCTTGCTATCGCCGTGACTCAGCTTTAGCAAAAAATGGGCGGGGAAGCCGACACCATCGACGCGTAGCCCCAGGGCTTCGCCGACTGAAATATAGACCAGGGCGAGACTAATAGGAATGCCCCGGCGCGTTTCCAGCACCCGGTCGATATAACTATTGTCAGGATTGTAGTAGTCCTTGCTGTCGCCGCAAAAACCCACCTGGCGGTACAACAAGCGACAGAGTTTGTTGGCAATATCATCCAGGCTTTGTTCTGTCTCTATTTGCGCGTGGGCACGATCGCCCAGTTTCTCCAGACGTCGATAGCTTTCTTGGGGGTCGAGTGCGGGATTGTGTTCTCCGGCAATGCAGAGTGCGGCACGAATCAGGTTAATAGCCTCATCACTGCCTTCCAGCATGGCGGCAAATTCTGCTTTTGGCTCAAAGGTAGATGAGTTCAATATACGATCCCGGTATTTATTATTGATGTAACAGTGAAGTGACTGAACAATTCATTTTGATTCTAAAGCAAAAAATCGTCGCGCCGTAGTACTTGTTGCATCGGCAATAATGTCCGCTGATTCATCCCGAAATTGTGCGACGGAGTCGAGTACCCAGGTCAGGTAAGCAGGTTCGTTACGGCTCGACTTGGGTTTGGGGCGCAGCGTGCGGGGAGTCAGGTAGGGGGCATCCGTTTCCAGCATCAGCCGGTTGAGGGGGATGTTGTTGACCATCTTCTGCAGGTCTAGCCCGCGGCGCTCATCGCAAATCCAGCCAGTGATACCGATGTGTAAATCGAGATCGAGATAATTAAACAGGGCTTTTTTATCGCCGGTAAAACAGTGCAGCACGCCATCAGTCAGATGGTCGCGGTAGCTCTGGAGTATTTCCAGCTGCCGCTTATGGGCGTCCCGCTCGTGGAGAAACACCGGCAACTGTAGTTCGCTGGCCAGTTCAAGCTGGGCTTCAAAGGCTAGCTCCTGCTCGGGCCGTGGTGAGAAATCCCGGTTGAAGTCGAGCCCGGTTTCACCGATGGCGACCACGGACTCATGGCTGGCCAGTTCTTTTAAAACACTCGCGCTGGCCTTGTGCCAATGCTTGGCATCGTGGGGGTGAACGCCGGCGGTGCAGTAGAGCATGTGGGGGAATTCTTCAGCGTAGCGCTCGCACAGGTCAATCACTTCATGGCAGATAGATTCACTGGTGGCGGTGAGAATACAGGCCTCAATACCGGCATCCCGTGCGCGTTCCAATACCTTGTGGGTTTCACCTTTAAAGCGTTTGTCAGCGAGATTAAGGCCGATGTCGATCAGCGGGCGAGGGTCAGTGCTCATTGGAAATAACCCTTAATAAAACTACAGCAGTTGTTGTTTTTCAGCGGGTGATAACAGTGGCTGCTTTTGGTCAAGGTGGTGGGCAAAGATGAGCGTATAAGCGAGCACGTTTTGTACATATTGGCGAGTTTCATTGAAGGGAATGGTTTCTATCCATGCATCGTAGGGTAGTTTGCCCCCGGTTTTTTTACGCCAGCCGCTCACGCGGTGGGGGCCAGCATTATAGGAGGCAATGGAGAGAATGCGATTGTTATTAAAACGCAACATCATGTCTTTGAAATAACGACTGCCGAGGCTGATGTTTTTTTCCGGGTCGAATAATTGCTGCCGGCTTTTGTAGCGAATCTTATGTTTTCGGGCCACGTGTTTGGCCGTCGCTGGCATTAGTTGCATTAAACCTCTTGCGCCTGCAGGGGAGGTGACATCGGCCGCAAACGTGCTCTCCTGACGAGCGATAGCAAAGACCAGCGTCAGGGGTAAATCAACTTTGTGGGCCTGTTGTTCAAAGATTGGGCGATAGGGCAGGGGGAAGCGAATATCGATATCGTCCCAGTAGCGCGCTTTGGCCATGGCGAGAATGGCCTGTTGATGCCACTGCTGCTGCTGGGCTAGCTGGGCGGCGATGAGCAATTGCTCGGGGGTGAGATTTTTTGTTGCCGCGTACCACTCGCGGCGAGCTGAGAGGTTTTTATCTTGTGCAAAGAGCTCGCGCACGCGCAGCATAGCGGGGGTGTTGGCCAGCGTATCGACATCGGTAACCTTTAATGCCAAGGGGGTTTCAGCCATACGATAGGGATTGCCGACCCGGTCACTGGCGAGAAAACCGTAAAAACTGCGGAAGCGTGATAGCTCTCTAAACGTGGTTTTGGCTCGGTCAATAACGTCCATATCGCTACTGGTCATCAGCTGTGCGCGGGCCTGCCAGTAGCGCCAGCGTTGTTCCGTACGGATTGGCTCGGGTAGGTTGGCAATCCATTGTTTGAGTGTGTCCCAGTCTTCGGCGCGCAATAAGATACGCAGTTGCCACTCGAGTAATTTACTGTCAGCCAGGGCGATATTATCGTTGAGATAGCCGAGGGCAGCCGCGTCGTATTTTTGTTTATGCAGACCTTTAACCAGGTGAGGCAACATACGGCCCTGGGCGGCTTCGTCGAAGCTGTGACTTTGGCGATAGCGTGCCCAGTGCTTCATCGCCTGAGTGGCATTTTGCCTGGCGAGATGGGAGATGCCGTGTTCAATAATGGCTCTGTTATCGGCAGAGTCGTCACCTAGCCGCGCGTAGTCGCCAACCCGCGATGGCTTGCGGTCAACGGCGAGGTAAAAAGCCGCATTGTTTTTATAGTTCTGGCTGACGAAAAAACGCTCGATATAGCGGGCGAGCTGGAATTTGTGATTCAGTACGGCGCGGGTATAGCGTTGCCACGCAATGGCTTCAGTGATTTTGTCTTTATCGATTAATAATTTAAACAGTGAGTCACAGGCTTTGGGCTGGGACTTGCCGACATTCCATAGCGCAAGGGCGTCGAGCAGGGCGGCTTCCTGTAAGTCACTTTTATAGCGGGCGTACTGGTACTGACATTGCTGGGCCGTTGAGGCGATGGCAGGATCGTAATAGGACAAAAACAATGACCAACGTTGTCTTCGGTAGAGCAATTTTAGCCAGCGTTTTCTCAGCGTTTTACTAGCGGGGACGGTAGGGAAGTCAGCTAGAAAGTCAGCGATAGCACCTTCGTTGCTCAGTTTGATATTTTGACTAATGTGCGTGTATTGCAGATAGGGGTAAAGGGGGTAGCTTTTAAGACCATCACCGAGGGCGATAAAACTTGTTGTAGAACCCCGTTGTAAATCTTTGTCGATACGTTTGTAAAGTTGCCGTTGTTTTATCAGTTGTTGATTCGCGTTTATTTCGCTTGTCGTTGTTACGGCGTCTCCACTGTTGGGGTTTGTCACAGTGATGGTGAGCTTAGCCTGTACTTCTACGCTTAAAAACAAGACGGCAAATAATGCTAATAGTAGTGCTGGCGTTCGCAGGAAGGGCTGTAGATAGTTTTGCAAAGACAATACCCGTAAAGAACAACGGCGAGTCGTGAGAAAAGGATTCATGGGTTGGGGAAAACTCCGTCCGTGAAGTATTGAGGGCCAATGATGTGACCCCAACCCAGAAAAAATGTTCTATTTTTGTTTTTTAATTCTTACGGCAAGCACATCGCACACTGACCCGTGCAATACCCCGTTGGCTGTCGAACCAAAGACCAGTGCCAGGCCGTGACGACCGTGGCTACCAACGACGGTGAGGTCGACATCATTCTCTTTGGCAAACTGGTGCATTTCATGGGCGGGCTGGCCGATCAGTACATGAGCATGATCTGAGGACAAGCCTAGCTGCTGACAGAAGCTTTGCAGGCGGCTATGGGCCTGCTCTTCCATCTGCGCCTGCACTTCACTGAGGTCCATTGGTATATCGCCACCGTAGGCAAAGGACAAGGGTTCCTGCACATGCAAGAGGCTGATGCGAACATCTTTGTCATCGAATAGCTCTTTGACACGATCGATAACCAGCTGTGATTCGGGCGATAAATCGAGGCCAACAAGAATGTGGTTGTAGTAAGACATAAATAAAGTTGCTCCGTGATTCGCGTTATAGTGTAAACCTATCGCCACCCAGAGTTGAACCGTTGTGAGTTATTTAGTTGTTGCCGTCGCCGTGTTGGTGATGATTTCTGTATTGACCTCGTTCAAGCCCTCGACTCGCCAGAAGCAGCAGGTGATTTTACGTCGCTACGCTAATGAGCGCGGTCTGCATGTTGAAATTGTTGCGGATGCCGTCACCGATCAAAAGGGCAGCAGCCCGACAGCCGTGCGTTATTTGTTGCCCTGGACGGCGAAAAATATTCGCCACGACGATCAGCGGCACTGGCTGCTGGTGCGGGGGAAACGGGGTAAGTTGTCGCCCTGGAAGGACTGGTGCTGGTTTCAACAGCAAGCCCCCGAGGATTGCCATCGCTCAATCCAGCGAGCACTGGAACAAATGCCCAGTAGCGTGAATGCTATCTGCAGTAATAGTTTTGGCCTGGGTGCCTATTGGCCGGAAAAAGGCAAAGTCGAAGAAATTGATAAAATTGCCGATGGTTTACGCACCATATCGAGAAATATAAAAACAGAATAAGCCTATGCATGCAGATGTAAATGTAGTCTGGATGTGCATGTGTCGAGCGCCGTTAATAATTGTAGAACTGCGATCTGTGACAAAGAAATTTGGAAAATACCTTGACCGCTGGTGATTCAGGCCTTATATATCGCACCTCGCAGCCCCGTCGGGCTTCTTCAACCAAATGATATTGTAGGTTTGCATGGGTAAATCACTGGTTATTGTTGAATCACCAGCAAAAGCGAAAACGATTAATAAATACTTGGGTAACGATTTCATCGTTAAATCCAGTGTTGGCCACGTGCGTGATTTGCCCACGGGTGCATCGAACCGCAAGCCGGCAGATCCCAAAGAGCGGGCCAAGCAGGCTGCCATTACTCGCAAGCTGTCACCGGCGAAGAAAGTCATTCACAAGCAGAAAAAAGCCAAGCAGCAGCTTATTAACCGTATGGGGATTAACCCCGATAAAGACTGGGCGGCCGATTACCAGATACTGCCGGGTAAAGAAAAAGTCGTCAGTGAGCTGGTCAAGCTGGCGAAGAATGCTGACACCATCTATCTCGCGACGGATTTGGATCGCGAGGGTGAGGCCATTGCCTGGCATCTGCAACAAACCATTGGTGGCGATGACAGTCGTTACAAGCGCGTGGTCTTTAACGAAATTACCAAGAAGGCGATTCAGGAAGCCTTTGCCAAACCGGGTAAGCTCGATACCAATCAGGTTAATGCACAACAGGCGCGCCGCTTCCTCGATAGGGTAGTGGGCTTTATGGTGTCGCCACTGCTCTGGGCCAAGGTGGCTCGTGGGCTTTCGGCCGGACGCGTACAGTCCGTTGCCGTGAAACTTGTAGTGGAGCGAGAGCGAGAAATTCAGGCTTTTGTGCCCGAAGAGTACTGGACTCTACACGCTGATCTGGAAAAGAAGACGGAAGAGCAGGTGCGCTTTGAAGTGCGCAGCCACAATGGCAAGGCTTATCGCCCCGTCGGTGAAGCCGGCAGTGTCGCCGCCGTTACCGCCCTGCAAAATGCCGAGTTTTTAGTCACCTCGCGTGATGATAAGCCAACCCAAACTAAGCCACCCAAGCCCTTTATTACCTCGACCTTGCAACAGGCTGCGAGCACGCGACTTGGCTTTGGCGTGAAGAAAACCATGATGATGGCCCAGCGTTTGTACGAGGCAGGCTACATCACGTATATGCGTACGGATTCAACCAACCTGAGCAAAGATGCGGTGGAAAACTGCCGCGAATTGATTGCCACTCGCTACGGCAAAGACTATTTACCTGAGCAGCCTAATGTGTACTCGAGTAAAGCGGGTGCTCAGGAAGCGCACGAAGCGGTGCGACCATCGAATGTCGACATTGGTGTTGCTGATATCCAGGGTGTCGATGAAGATGCCGTACGTCTGTATGAAATGATTTGGCAGCAATTTGTTGCCTGTCAGATGGTGCCTGCAAAATTCACTAGTACGAGTGTTGGTGTAACCGCGGGCGAATACGGCTTACAGGTGCGCGGCCGCGTGGTGCGTTTTGAAGGCTTCCTACGTGCCATACCGGTACTACGCAATAAAGACGATACTGAGCTACCGGAATATACGGTGGGCGAGATTTTAAAAATGCTGGTGCTCGTACCACGCCAGCACTTTACTAAACCGCCCGCCCGTTTCAGTGAAGCCGCATTGGTGCGCGAGCTCGAAAAAAGAGGCATTGGCCGACCTTCCACTTACGCGGCAATTATTTCCACCATTCAAGATCGCGGTTATGTGCGTTTGGAAACGAAACGTTTTTATGCGGAAAAAATCGGCGATATTGTTACCAGCCGTCTGAGTGATAATTTCAGTGATCTAATGGATTACGGTTTTACCGCTACGCTTGAAGAGCAGCTCGATGAAATTGCCGATGGCACTCTCGACTGGAAAGATGTGCTCAATCGTTTTTACGCGGGCTTTAGTGACAAGCTCGAAAAAGCCCAGGCGGAAGAGGGTGGTATGGCACCGAACGGCGCCACCGAAACCGATATTCCCTGTCCTAAATGTGAGCGCCCGATGATGATTCGCACCGGTAGTACCGGTGTCTTTCTCGGTTGTTCGGGTTACGACCTGCCGCCCAAAGAGCGCTGTAAAGAAACGTTGAACCTGGTTGCTGGTGATGAAGCCATTAATGCGGATGAGGACGAAGAAGCCGAATCAAAGCGTTTGCTGAGTAAGCATCATTGCGATATTTGTGCGACGCAAATGGACAGTTATTTAATCGACGAGACCCGCAAGCTTCATATTTGCGGTAAAAACCCTGATTGTCCGGGTTACGAAGTAGAGGCTGGAACGTACCGCATAAAAGGCTACGAAGGCCCGCTTATTGAATGTGATAAATGTGGCGCTGATATGCAGTTAAAATCGGGCCGTTTCGGCAAGTACTTTGGCTGCACGGCGGATGAGTGTAAAAACACCCGTAAATTATTGCGCAGTGGTCAGGCTGCACCACCGAAAATGGACCCGGTGCCGATGCCTGAATTAGCCTGTGTAAAAGTGGATGACACCTATATTTTACGTGATGGTGCTGCGGGCTTATTTCTTGCCGCGAGCCAGTTTCCTAAAAATCGTGAAACGCGGGCGCCTTTGGTCAAAGAGTTATTGCCCCATAAAGATGAAATCGATCCTAAATATACTTTCTTGTTTTCTGCCCCTACGGAAGATCCCGATGGTAATAAAACGGTGATTCGTTTTGCCCGAAAGACGCAGGAAATTTATGTGCAATCTGAAATTGAAGGCAAGGCCAGTGGCTGGAAAGTATTTTTCCAAAATGAAAAATGGGTTGTTACGGACAAACGTAAAAAATAAATACGGATTTAATTGTTTACCAATAGAGTGAGTAGCGGTGTTATATCTGCGTTTAGTTAATCAGCATTTATCCTCTGCTCGCTTACTATTGGCTGAGCTTTCCGGTCATGACAACCCTTCAGTATCATTACAGCGAGCCTTAGAGCAAGGTGTCCAGCACCTGCTAAATAGTGCTTATCTTTGCCAGTTGAGAGCGATTGCCGATAATTATCACTGCTCAGATGTTGCCACCTTGAGTGATATACAGGCTTTACTGGCGGCGCTTGCCGTTAATGATAGCCCCGCTCCCGAAGCCGCTGAAATTCTGGCTTTATCGAATGAATCCTGGCTCGGTGAAATGTTAAATGCCTGGCGGCAGCTTTGCCTGCCCATGCCGGTACAGACGTTCACTGCATCAGATGCAACAGTGAGTCAGTCAGAGATCAGCGTACGGGAGGATATTCGAGCGTTAAGCGTTGATGCTGAAAAACTCGGGTGTTGGCTGGAGGCTCTTGATGAGCTAACACAGCGTCATAATGAAATGATGACGGAGTATTAACCGGCTGCTGCATTTCTACTGTTTTTAAGTCAGGATGAAAGTTTTAAGTAGGGATGAAAGTTCATCTGGCCACCGCCGATGTTCGCCCGCATCCGCTCTTCAAAAAGTTGTTCGTCGGCATTACGTAAACGTCTCGTGACTTCTCTGCCGAGATTCATCTGCAGTAAGGTGAATTGCTCAAGATCCTGATGGTAAATTTTAAATAAATCACTTGCGGTGATTTCGATAAGTTCGGTGTCTTCGGTGCTAATGATAGAGGCACTGCGCGGGAAAAAATCGAATAGTGCCATCTCGCCAATACAGTCACCCTGCGTTAATTGTTTGAGTAAATATTGCTGGCCCTCCCAGTCTTTAATGACAGACATGCGACCGTTTTCAATGATATATATTGATGTGCCTTTATCACCCTCGTGAAATAAATAATCACCGTGCCGTATTTTTATAGGGGGTGCTTGTTCAATTAATTGAATAATAATGTCTTTTCGAATAGCACCGAAGACAGGTGTTTGCATGAGTAAATTAATTCGCTGCTCATCCATCAGAGTTTTCTCCGGTTGGTATTTGGCGTTTTGAAAAAGACGACTTATTTATAGCTCACAAGCACAGTGTACGCCTGTGTTGGGGGTGTCTTTAATGGCAATGTCATACTGTTTTAGGGGCCGTCCTGGAAAATCAGCCCATAGGACGTTTAACTTATTGTTTTAACTGAGCTAATTGTGCCTGTGGCCCTGTTTTGTTAAATCGCCACTTACGCTCTTTTAACCCGCTCTTTCTTATTCTGCCTTTGATAATACATATTTGGTGTCATCTGGAGCAGCCCATTTTTATATCCCCGCGTGTATTGGGTTCTTATCAAGGGGAGTAGGGCAATAGGTCGCCAAGCGGAATTGAAGATAAATTGCTTTTGCTAGGGCAGGGCGTATTAATTCTCTTTGGCGGATCCTGAATATTTGGATTTTGAGGGGTTTGGTTTTATATTTTATGCCGTTTCATATCGCGAATAATAAAGCGTGCGGGGTTGAGGGCGGTGATTAACGCCTGTTCAAGAGGTGGTGGCTCGCCATTGATTTGGCTGGCCAATAGTTCGGCGCCTAGGGGAGCATAACTTAGGCCGCGGGAGCCAAGGCCGCAGTGAACATAAAGCCCCGGCCAATACTGCCCCGGTATGGGAATATCGGAGCTGGCATCGCGGCGCAGGTCAGAATAATCTCCAAGAAAAGCAGCGTAGTTGGGCGCGGCTCCAACAATGGGTAAATAATCTAGCGTGGTGCAGCGCAGGGCGGCGCGGCCGTCGAGTTGATCGGCGCTGGGTATTTGCAGGGCAGTGGGCAGGCCCGCAACACTTTGTTCCAGTAGATCGATATTATGCTGATGATCCTCAAGGCGAAGGTCAAGACTGCTGTTGTTCAGGTTGTAGCTGGCGCCAAAGGTGTGGAAGGAGTTCTCGGCTGGGGCAATATAACCCGCACCGCAAAGCACCGTTTTTAATTGTGGCGTATTTGCGAGATGACTATTAGCCGGGGCAATGGATATCTGCCCGCGAATGGATTTAATCGGTAGGTGATTACTTTGGCTAAATTGCCCCGTCGATGTGCTGGTGGCGAGCACTATTGTGTCGGCAGTCGCAAAGTCCTCTTTGTCTTCGCTACTTAATTGCCAGTTTGCCTTGGCACTGTCGTAAGACAGGTCTGTAATATCGGCCTGTTCTACACTGATTAACGGGTGTTCGACCAAGTCGCGACAAACACGGGGCGGGTTAATCCAGCCCAGTTGTGGGTAGTAAAGGCCGATGTCAGCATCTAGCGGCAGGCCGGAAATTTTTTCTATTTCGTTTTTATTGAGTTCTTGAATAAACTCACTTTGCTGTTTGAAATGTTCCGCAATTTTTTTAAAAGCCGCTATTTCTTTTTCGCTTTCTGGTAAAACCAGAACACCACACTGTTGGCCGAAGGGTGTTTGCTGCTCGGGCGCTTGCCAGTAGCGCTGGTAATAGCGGCTAGCAAATTGAATAGCCGATAAATTAATGCGACTGAGGGCGGAAGACTGGGGCGATAATTTGGGATAGACAATGCCCTGGGGGTTGCCCGATCCTTCGTTGGCAAGAGTGTTGTGTCGTTCGTACAAAGTGATCCGCCAACCCCGTTGCGCCAGTGCCGCTGCCGTGGTGCAACCCGCGATGCCGCCGCCAATAATAGCAGCGTGTCGAGAGTGGGAGTGATGGGGTGAAGCGCTGATATGCCAGGGGACAGGGTGGTGAGCTTTACGTTTATGCTGAGTAGCGGTCTGTGTCGTCGTTGTGTCGGCTATTTCAGTTGCCGGTTCGCGCCACTGGCCGAATAAAACGCGGTGTTTTTCATCGCCGGTTTGTGTGTCTTTAAATTCAAAGCCACTACTTTTAAATTGTTTTTGTGTCGACTCGTCCGTCTTTAAACTGACCAAGGTACTGCTGGCATTGCTGAGGTGTTTAATGTGTTCGCAGAATACTTCAGACACGCTGTTTTGGATAAACCAGGCATCCACAGTAACGCTTTTAATCGCATTTGTACTGGGATGTAAGCTGGGTCGTAATTGCGTCAGGGCTTCATCCGGATTGGCATCGGCATCAACAAATATTAATGTTAAACAAATACGCTGCTCCGCAAAAAACAGGCGATGAAAGCCAGGGCTTAGCAGGGGGTAGTTTTCAATAAGCTGGCTTGCTAACACACTTGTTTGCGATGCTTGCTGTAAGACATGATTGAGATCCGACTTGCAGAGGGGAGCTGTTTCCAGAGCAATAAAATGCAGTTTGGCTGTAGCGGGTGCACATTGCAGCCAAAGTTCTGCGGCGGCTAAAAAATTCTGGCCTGCGGTAAAATGGGTGTCAGCAATGACAAAGCTACTGTTTGCTTGTGGGTCGAGCACTTGCCAGCGCTGGCGTAATTTACTGCCCTCGATTAGCGGATTTTCGCCAGTTTCTATTTTGGCATAGTGGCGCTCGCTCGATGGGCTTGAGGGGATTTCTGCTAGTTTCTTGCTCATTGGGTATTACTTTTAACGGACGTACTGGAGTTGCAAAGGAGTTGAATAAAAGCCTCGGCCGCATTCGACAGGCTACGATTTTGGTGGTGAATGTAGCCCAGCGTACGCTCGAGAGCGAGGCCTTTACAGTTGAGCTGGCGCAGGGTGTCATCAATCATAATCGCGGGCAGCATGCTCCAGCCGAGGCCGACGGAGACCATCATTTTAATGGTTTCAAGATAATTGGTAGCAATGCTGGTTGTGAGCTTGCAGTCACGTTGGTCAAAAAACTGTTTGATTTTACGCCCGGTGTAGGTCGACAGGTCGGGCAGAATGGCGGGGTAGTTACTGAGGTCGTCGACCTCGAGTTTGGCGACGTGAGTCAGCGGGTGGTCGGGGGCGACCACCAGTCGTAGATGATCCTGCCACAGGGGGAAGGCCTGCAAACTGGGGTGTTGCTCCGGAGCCAGGGTTATCACTGCTATTTCAAAACGCCCCTGGCGTACCGCTTCATAAGCGGTTTCCGACTCCATAAAGTCGATGTCGACTCTCACCTTTGGGTGGCGGGTGGAGAAGTCTTTTAACACTGACGGTAGGCGATGAAGGCCGATATGGTGGCTGATGGCCAGGCGTAAATTACCTGCCACAGCCCCTGACAAATCACGAATACTTTGGCGGGCTTCCTCAACGCTGAGCAAAATATTGCGCGCCTGAGGTAGCAGCGCTGTGCCCGCTTCAGTGAGGCTGACGTTGCGGGCAATGCGATCAAATAGGCGGCAGTCGAGTTGTTGTTCGAGCTGAGCAATGCGTTTGCTGACGGCGGGCTGTGTTAAATGGACTCGTTCCGCGGCGACCGAGAATGAGCCGCTCTCAACGACGGCAATAAAGGCTTCAAGAAGCTGTGTGTCCACGCTAGTCCCTCGTCAAATGATGCTTTGATCTCGTATTCCAACTTGGAATCCAAATAATGAAAATTATAAATTTGTTTTATTTGGATTGCGACTCTAAAATTCACCCATCGCTAACATTTGGAGAGAACAATGGCTGGCCTTACCTTATACGACAAACTCTGGAATTCACATTTGGTCAAACAGCGCGACGATGGTTCGGCGCTACTGTATATCGATCGGCATTTACTGCACGAAGTGACCTCGCCTCAGGCCTTTGAAGGCCTGCGCATCGCCGGTCGAAAGCCCTGGCGCATTGACGCCAACCTCGCGACTGCTGACCACAATGTGCCGACCACAACGGCTGAACGTGCCGGTGGCATTGCCGGGATAGCCGATAAGGTGGCGCGCATACAAGTGCAAACCCTCGACGATAACTGCGAGGCCTTTGGCATTAGGGAATTCAAAATGAATGATGCCGGTCAGGGCATCGTCCATGTCATTGGCCCGGAGCAGGGCGCGACTCTGCCGGGTATGACCGTGGTTTGCGGTGATTCCCATACGGCGACTCACGGTGCTCTCGGTGCACTGGCCCACGGTATCGGCACTTCTGAGGTCGAGCACGTTCTGGCCAGCCAGTGTCTGGTGGCGAAGAGAATGAAGAATATGCTGGTGCGCGTTGATGGCGAGCTGGGTGTTGGTGTTACCGCCAAAGACGTTGTGTTGGCGGTGATTGCTCGTTTGGGTACGGCTGGCGGCACAGGCTATGCCATTGAATTTGGCGGTGAGGTCTTCCGCAACATGTCGATGGAAGGGCGTATGACCGTGTGTAACATGGCCATTGAAGCCGGTGCCCGGGTGGGTATGGTCGGCGTCGATGACATCACCATTGAATATGTTAAAGGCCGTAAGTTCGCCCCCTCCGGTGATTTATGGCAGCAAGCAGTGGCTAATTGGCAGACGCTGCACAGTGATGACGATGCAGAGTTTGATGCTGTTGTTGAATTTCAGGGTGGAGATATTCTGCCTCAGGTGAGCTGGGGGACGTCTCCCGAAATGGTCTTGCCTGTCGATGCTGTGGTGCCAGACCCCGAGCAAATGGACGACCCCGTCAAGCGTGAGGGTGCGGCCCGTGCTTTGAGCTATATGGATTTGAAAGCGGGCCAGAAGCTCACCGACATTAAGGTCGATCGCGTCTTTATTGGCTCCTGCACTAACTCTCGCATTGAAGACCTGCGTGCAGCCGCCGCCGTAGCGAAGGGCCGCAAGGTCGCCGCCAATGTTAAGCAGGTGTTGATTGTGCCCGGCTCGCAGGCGGTTAAGGCGCAGGCAGAAGCTGAGCAGCTCGACAAGATCTTTATCGATGCCGGTATGGAATGGCGCGAGCCGGGTTGCTCGATGTGTCTGGCGATGAATGCCGATAAATTGGGTGCCGGTGAGCACTGTGCGTCGACCTCGAATCGCAACTTCGAAGGGCGCCAGGGCAATGGCGGTAGAACCCACCTGGTGAGCCCGGCTATGGCTGCGGCTGCGGCGGTAGTGGGGCATTTCGTGGATGTGCGTGAATTAATGTCGACTGAGACAGCCTGAGGACGAATGATGAAAAGTTTTAAGCAGCATACTGGCCTCGTGGCCCCGATGGATCGCGCCAATGTCGATACCGACATGATTATCCCCAAGCAGTTCTTGAAATCGATCAAGCGCAGTGGCTTTGGCCCCAATTTGTTTGATGAATTGCGTTACATGGACGAAGGCTTGCCCGATCAGGACAACAGCCAGCGGCCTTTGAATGTGGATTTCCCCCTCAACTGGCCCCGTTACAAGGGTGCGTCAATTTTGCTGGCGCGGGAGAATTTTGGTTGCGGCTCCAGCCGTGAACACGCGCCATGGGCGCTGGACGACTACGGTTTCCGTGTTGTTATCGCCTCTAGCTTCGCTGATATTTTCTACAATAATTGCTTTAAGAATGGCTTGTTACCCATTGTTTTATCGAAAGATATTGTTGAAAGTATTTTTCTTGCCGTGGATGCCAATGAAGGCTACGAGCTGCTGGTCAATCTCGAGCAACAAAGTATCACTCTTCCCGACGGCACCAGCCTTAGCTTCGAGATAGACGTCTTTTACAAGCAATGCCTGCTCGAGGGTCTCGATGAGATTGGCCTGACCTTGCAGGATGCGCAAACCATCAGCACGTTTGAGCAGCAGTGGCGTAAAGATAGCCCCTGGTTATTCGATACCCTGTAGTTTTTTCCTCTAAATAGATTTAAGTTATTATTGTAACTGTTTGTTAATTAAAGTTTTGGTAGTGTAAATATGAAGCGAGTGGGTATTGTCGGTTGGCGGGGCATGGTTGGCTCTGTGCTAGTTGAGCGTATGTTAGAAGAGGGCGACTTTGCTCTGATTGAGCCGGTGTTTTTTACCACCTCTCAAAAAGGTCAGCCGGGGCCCGCTATTGGCCAGGATGTACCACCACTGGCGGATGCCTTTGATATTGCGGCGCTGCAGGCAATGGATATTGTCCTCACCTGTCAGGGCGGTGATTACACCAAAGCGGTCTACCCGAAGTTGCGAGCGGCGGGCTGGAAGGGTGCCTGGATCGATGCGGCGTCTGCGTTGCGCATGGCTGACGACGCGGTGATTGTGCTCGACCCGGTTAACAGTCCGGTTATCGAGCAGGCTCTGGCGAAGGGCGGCAATTGTTTTGTCGGTGGTAATTGCACGGTGAGCTTAATGTTGATGGCTCTTGGTGGTTTGTTCGCCGGTGGCCATGTCGAATGGGCCAGCGCTATGACCTACCAGGCCGCCTCCGGTGCTGGTGCGCAGAATATGCGTGAGCTAATTGGCCAGATGGGCGCCATTCACAGCCATGTTGCGAGTGAGCTGGCGGATCCGGCGTCGGCGATTTTGGACATCGATCGCAAAGTCTCAGCCTTTATTAATAGTGAGGCCATGCCGACGGATAACTTTGGGTTCCCGCTGGCGGGTAGTTTATTGCCGTGGATCGATACTGAGCTGGACAATGGCCAAAGCCGTGAAGAGTGGAAGGGGCAGGCTGAGACCAACAAGATCCTCGGTCGAGAGGGCGATCCAATTCCCCTCGATGGCCTCTGTGTACGCGTCGGTGCGATGCGTAGCCACAGTCAGGCGCTTACCATTAAGCTGAAAAATGATTTGCCGATGGCTGAGATTGAAGGCATTTTGGCGACTGCTAATGATTGGGTGAAAGTGGTTCCCAACCATCGTGATGACAGCTTGAATGAATTATCGCCAGCGGCGGTCAGTGGTAAGTTACATGTACCTGTGGGTCGTTTGCGCAAGATGAATATGGGCGGCGAGTACCTGTCAGCTTTCACCGTTGGTGATCAGTTGCTTTGGGGTGCAGCTGAGCCGCTGCGCCGTATGTTGCGAATCCTGTTAGAGCACTAGTCAATCGACGGTGTTTTTTGAATATTGAATAATTGATCTCGTTAGTGGAGTGCTAAATGTCTGAATTTGTTGATATTGCTGTTATTGGTGCCACGGGAGCTGTTGGCGAAGCCATTCTTGAACAGCTCGGTAACGTCGAGTTTGCCATTGGGCAGATTTTCCCTGTGGCCAGTGCTGACTCAACGGGTGAAACTACAATGATCGCCAGACGTCCGGCGAACATTACTGATCTGGCCGACTTTGATTTCTCCACCGTGCGCCTGGCTTTGTTTGCGGTGCCTGCTGAGGTTGCTGCTGAATACGTACCTCAGGCTGTCGATGCTGGGTGTCTGGCGATTGATTGCTCCTCGGCTTTTCGCGCTGACAGCAGCGTACCTTTAGTGATTGCCGCGAGTTTACAGGGTGAGGACTTCGCCAGCCTGGGTGGCCAAAGCATTATTGCTACGCCGGGAAGCTTGGCTGCTGAGCTGGCCTTGCTGCTTAAGCCCGTTAATGCGGAAGTAGAAATTACCAACGTTAGCGTCGTTGCCTGCATGTCTGCCTCCAATGCTGGCAAGGCCGGTGTCAGTGAGCTGGCCTCACAATCGGCGGGCTTGCTTGGTGGAAAATCGGCTGAAGCTGAGGTTTTTACACAGCAGTCTGCTTTTAACCTGATTCCCGAAGTTGGGGCTATGGGTGATGATGGTTATACGACGATTGAAGCGAATACGGCCACGGAGCTACAACGTTTACTCGAAGCTGATGCCATGGCCGTCGATGTGAGCTGTGTTCAGGTGCCGGTTTTCTACGGTAATAGCATGTCGGTAACTATTGAAACTCGCTACCCCTTTGGCGTTGATGAGCTGACACAGGTGCTTAATAACATTGACGGTGTTAGCTTATTTGCAGGGGCTGAGCAAAGCGGGCAACCGACCCCGGTTACTGATTTGCAAAACTCCGATAAAACCTGCGTCGGGCGTATCCGCGAGAGCAGATCTCGACAAAATGCGCTGAATTTGTGGATTACGTCAGATAATGTGCGCAAAAGTGCCGCAAAAAACGCAATAGCTATTACCCAACTCTTGCTAGAATCCTATTTATAATAAATGCTTACAACCTACTACTGTTGTAACTTATACATTTGTTATTGCTGGGAACCAGGAGGGCTTTTTTTTGGCCCGGCCTAAGGTAGGCCGATAATGGTTTTGTACCAGAGACTAGTTAATAAAGCCGAAGGACATATAAGGGTAAAGGATCATGGCGTTGCGTAAATCATCTGTACTGACCGGGCTTGTTGCCCTGGGTTTTTCTTGCTGGGTTTCTGCTCTGGGACTAGGCGAGTTGACATTGCATTCGGCACTCGACGAACCTTTCGATGCGGAAATTGAGCTCGTTAATGTTGGCGAAGCAGATGAAAATCAAATCCTCGTGGGCTTGGCATCGAAAGCTGATTTTGAAAGGGCAGGTGTAACTTGGGAATTCCATCTTTTAAATCTGAATTTTAAAACTGATTTATCTGACATTGACCACCCCATTGTTAAAGTGACTTCCAAAGACTCAATCAGGGAGCCCTACCTCGATTTTGTTGCTCAATTGCAGTGGCCATCGGGTCTTCTATTACGTGAATACACGCTATTTCTAGATTTACCGGTTTTTGATACGCAAAAAGTTTCTGCTAAGGTTGAGGCAGCTGTTGCATCACCGGTAGCTAGGTCTTCTTCGGTCCAAAGGAAGCAAGTGCCTGCTGGGGAAAAGGATGCTATAGCCTCGGTTTCCCCCGTTTCTTCATCAACAGGTGCTACTGATTATCGTGTTAAAGGGGGCGATACTCTGTGGACTATTGCTTCCCAGGCTGAGCTTGGCAATACAACTGTTCAACAGCGTATGGTCGCAATTCAGGCTGCTAACGCGAATGCTTTTAGCAATGGCAATGCAAACCTGCTGAAGAAAGGCGCAGTGTTACGTATTCCTGATTTGGCGAATGTAGAGTCCATTAATTTACTCGAAGCCAATCAAGTTGTCGCCAAGCAGGCTCGCGCATGGAATGAGCAGCATAAAAAAAGCGCGGTACGCGAACTCATTGGTGATGTGCCTGGCGCAGAGAAAAATAAAGCACCCGTTGAAAAGGAAGGTTTATTACGCTTATCGACGCCGACTGAAAGTAGTTCGGCTGATGGGCAACAGCTTGGCCGAACTTCTAGCGGCGAAGGTAGTTCCGCCTCCTCTGAGGTCTTACAAAATGAACTGGGTATTGCCCATGAAGAGCTTGAGCGGTCGAAGCGGGAGAACTTAGAGTTAAAGGAAAAGCTGGCCAGTCTCGAAGCGCAGTTGAATACCACAGAGCTAATTAAACTGGAAAGTGATGAATTAAAAGCTGTTCAACTGTCTGTTGCGGCTGAAAAAGCAGCAAGTGAAGCGTCTGCTGAAATGGATGCGACTACTGAAGTGAATGATGTTACTGAGGTTGATAAGGCAGAAACCGCTGTTGTTGATGCGGCGGCTGTTAGTGACAGTGGAGGTACTGGAAATGAAGGGGCAGATACCAAAAGTTTAGAAAAAGGTTCTCTTGGTGGGCTTTTCGCTTTTTTAGAGTCCAACTGGATCCCTCTGCTAGGTTTTATAGCAGTTTTACTCGGTGTTTT
The DNA here is from genome assembly GCA_002162755.1 of Gammaproteobacteria bacterium 50_400_T64. GTDB lineage: Bacteria > Pseudomonadota > Gammaproteobacteria > Pseudomonadales > Porticoccaceae > Reddybacter. The sequence continues at coordinate 29,414 of MAAS01000008.1, forward strand.
ATTTCTAGTCGCTAAAAGTAAAAAGGATGATGAGCCTGAGTTCATCGAGCCTTCTTTAAACATCGGCACAGATACAGCTAAGAATAAAAAAGAAAGTGATGCCACTGACGGGACGTCGAAAGAGGAGCCGCCGGTTCAGCTTGAACCGGCTATGCCTGAACCTGTAATGGAGGTGGCGCCTGAGGCTGAAATCGTTGAGTTGGTAGACCCGATTGCTGAGGCGGATATTTATTCATCCCTGGGCAATTTTAGCGAAGCTGAAAGTGTTATCAAAAAAGCAATTGAAGCTTCACCGAATGATAGTCAGCTGCACCTCAAGCGACTGGATCTTTTTGTGGCGCAGGAAGATGCTGTAGGTTTTGATGCCTATTATCCAACTTTGGTCGCACTTGGTGATAGTGATGCAACAGCAACCGCTGATCGCTTGCGGGGGAATATTCCTGAACAAGAGGTCATTGAAGAACCCAGTGAGCTGACCCTGGAGCAACAAGTCGCGGAAGAGCTGGGCATTGCGGATCTAGAGCTTGATCTTTCTGGTTCAGGCGAATCTAAAAATGAGCCAGTTGATGAGCTTGGCGACGTCTTAGGTGACGATATTCTCAGCGCAGACTTGGCGACTGAGCTTGATGACAGCTTTATCGATAGTAGTGATGATTTGGATCTTAGTGGGATTGAGCTGGATCTTAAGCCTTCTGCTAGCAAAGTAGAAAGTACTTGCGAGGAATCTGATGGCGATCTTGAGGAGTCGATGTTTGGTGATATTGCCTTACCTGATGAATTAGATGATTTGTCCGCTGACTTCGCCAGTGAAGAAACAATGGCTGATCTTGAAATAGAGCTGCCTGATACAGTAGATGATGGGTTTGATTTACAGAATGCCGAGCTTGAAAGTGTTGATGAAGGTTTGGAGCTGAGTCTGGATAGCCTTGATTTTGATAGCGATGATATTGATGCCGTTGAGCAGGATGAAAGCACTACACAGCTCGAATTGGCGCAGGCTTATATTGAAATGAGTGACGAATCAGGTGCCAAAGATATTCTTGCCGAGGTGCTGAATAACGGTAGCGATGAGCAAAAGCAGAAGGCGAATGAACTACTTGCAAAGCTAAGTTGATTAAAAGGACAATTACAGTCTTATTGAGTCAATAGCGTAAGGGTTTATGCCAAGAGATAATAACTGGAACTATTTACCTAATTGCAAAGTGCCCGAGGGAGAAAAGCTGCCCTCGGGCACTTTGCGTTATGGTGCCGTGGTCGAATATGACGGTAGTCAGTTTTGTGGCTGGCAGCGCCAATTACATTGTGATGCTGTACAGGCCTCGGTTGAAAAAGCGTTGTCGAGTGTTGCAGCTCAGCCCCTTAGAATCGCCTGTGCGGGTAGAACGGATACGGGCGTTCACGCCTGGCATCAGGTTATCCATTTTGACACGACAACCGTACGTGAGCCTCGAAACTGGATGCTAGGTGCTAATGCGAATCTGCCAGCAAGCGTTCGCCTGCATTGGGTTGATGAAATGCCTGCGCAGTTTCATGCGCGTTTTAGCGCCATCTCGCGCACCTACCGCTATTTAATATTGAACCGCCAGGTGAAGGCTGCTGTTATGCATGGCGGTCTGTCGTGGTGTCGCCATCCCTTATCGGCGCAGGCTATGGCCGAAGCGGCACAGGCATTACTTGGTGAGCAGGACTTTTCTGCATTTCGAGGCGCCGGTTGCCAATCCAACACCCCAATGCGCAATGTTAAATCTATCGAGGTTTTCCAGCAGGGCGATATTATTGCCATAGAAATATGTGCCAATGCTTTTTTACTCCACATGGTACGCAATATCGCGGGTGCGTTGATGGCGGTTGGCAAGGGCAAGCAAAAGGTAGACTGGATTGAGAGTTTGCTTGCTGGACGTGATCGCACCAAATCTGCCGCTACAGCACCTGCTGCCGGTCTGTATTTGATTGATGTTGGCTACCCTAAGCAATACGCAATACCTTATAGGCAGCCACCGGCATATTTATTGGGTGCGGGTGCTGTTCAATAAGTCTTGTGTAACGTATCGTGATTGCTGTGGTGGCACCGATAGTTGATCTATTGATCGCAAAGCACGTCCCTGACCACTAGAATAGCCTCTACTCATTTCCGAGACGCTGATTTGACGTCCTCTGTGTTAAAAACCAAAGTAAAAATTTGTGGTATTACCTGCCTGGAAGATGCTCAAGCTGCCGTCGCAGCGGGTGCCGATGCCATTGGTCTGGTGTTTTATCCCCCCAGCTCTCGCTATGTGACGCCATCTGTGGCGGCACAGATTGTTGCTGGACTCGGCCCTTTCGTGACAACGGTCGGCTTGTTCGTCAATGAGGACGAAGCTCTTGTAAAAGAAATCTTAGCGCTCACAGATATGCAGTTGCTGCAATTTCATGGTGATGAGTCAGAACAATATTGCCGGCAGTTTGAGCGGCCCTATATTAAAGCTTTGAGAATGTCACCCGACCTTGACCCCAGCAAAGCAATGGCAGCTTACCCGGGGGCCTGTGGTTATCTTTTTGATGCCTGGCAGCCCGATAAATTTGGCGGCACTGGCGCAACCTTTGACTGGCAGCGTATTGTTGGCCTGGCAGGTGACAATCTGATTCTGGCCGGTGGTTTAAACCCCGATAATGTCGATGCCGCTATCGAGGCAGTGAAGCCCTACGCCGTTGATGTCAGCGGAGGGGTGGAGTTATCACCGGGTAAAAAAGATCATCGTGCATTAAAAGCGTTCATCACCGCTGCAAAGCGCAGTAAATCACCGTGATTACAGGTTATAATTTGTCAGGTCACACGGGTGTCATTAACTTGCCCGGGTGTTGTGAATAGCCATGATACAAACCCCTTATTTGGATTAGATGGATGAGCTGGTTAGATAAGATAAGGCCCAGTGGTCTGGGCACCAAGAAAAATGAACGGAGCACCAGTGTTCCTGAAGGTTTATGGAAGAAATGCCCCCGCTGTGGCGCGTTGCTTTATCGGCCTGAATTAGAACGGAACCTGGATGTTTGCCCCAAGTGCGATCATCACCATCGTATTGGAGCTCGACGTCGCCTCGATATCTTTCTCGACGATGAGAATCGACTTGAGCTCGGTGTTGATATCGAACCTGTCGACAGGCTCAAGTTTAAAGATGTCAAAAAATACAAAGATCGCCTCACCGCAGCGCAAAAAGCGACGGGCGAAAAAGATGCATTGATCTCTATGCGCGGGGATCTTTATCAGCAGCCAGTGGTTGCGGTTGCTTTTGAATTCGCCTTTCACGGTGGTTCGATGGGCTACGCAGTTGGTGAAAAGTTCACCCAGGCTGCTCAGCTATGCTTGAAAGAAGGCCTGCCACTGGTGTGCTTTTCTGCTACCGGCGGCGCACGCATGCAGGAGGCTTTGATCTCCCTCATGCAGATGGCTAAGACGAGTGCCATTATCGAACGTCTCAAGCAAGCGGGTATCCCCTATATTTCGGTGATGACAGATCCCGTTTACGGCGGTGTCTCGGCCAGTTTGGCAATGTTGGGTGATATTAATATTGCCGAGCCTGGAGCCCGGGCTGGATTTGCGGGCCCCAATATCATTGAGCAGACCATTCGCCAGAAATTACCACCGGGCTTTCAGCGCAGTGAATTTCTACTTGATCACGGCTCCATCGATATGATCGTTTCCCGTCTTGAGATGCGTAACACCGTGGCGAGCTTGTTAAGTAAGTTCACCAACGTTCCAGAACCTGAAGTAGAGGCGGCAGCTGCTGCCGAGCTTGAAGACAAGCCGGAAGTGGATGAGGCTGAAACTGAAGCCCCTTCCGAGGAATAAGGTTTTGGCGGGGCAGGGCGAGCGTGCTACAACCGGGCGCTCGCTTGAAGAGTGGCTGAGTTTACTTGAGGCTCGCCACCCTTGCGAAATTGAGCTGGGGCTGGAGCGAATAGCCAAAGTTGGGAGAGCTCTCAAGTTCACCCACCCCGCGAGTAAAACAATCACCGTTGCCGGTACCAATGGTAAAGGTTCGACCGTCGCTATTATGGAAGCGATATTGTTGCGCAAGGGCCGTCGTGTTGGCGCCTATACTTCGCCCCATTTACTGCGCTATAACGAACGTGTGCGTATTGACGGTAAGCCCGTTTCCGATGAGGCTCTGTGTGATGCCTTTGCTCAGATAGAAGTAGCGCGTGGTGTCACTAGCTTGAGTTACTTTGAGTTTGGCACCCTTGCTGCTCTGTTGTTGTTTCAACAAGCAAAGCTGGATGTTGCTCTGCTCGAAGTGGGGCTAGGTGGTCGCCTTGATGCGGTTAATATCGTCGATGCCGATGTCAGTGTTATCACCAGTATTGCGCTGGACCATGAGAGCTGGCTGGGTGACAGTCGTGAACAAATCGCTCTGGAAAAAGCCGGTATTGCCCGTACCAATAAGCCACTTATTTGCGCCGATAGCGATATACCTGCAACACTTTTACCCCAGCTAAAGACGCTTGGTGCTCGACCCTGTTTACTGGGTAGTGCTGATTTTTGTTACCACAGTGAAGGCCAAACGCTGACCTTACATTGCCTTGATTCTAGCGGCGAGCAACTCACCTTCGCAAACCTGCCTCAGCCCCATGTCCCCTTGCCCAGTGCTCTTTGTGCTGTACAGGCATTATTGGCTCTTGGCGAATCTATTACCGAAGGGGTTGTGCAAGCGGTGTTTAGTTGTACGCGACTCCCCGGTCGCTTGCAGGCATTGCGTTATCAGGAAAAAAACATTGTCCTTGATGTGGCCCACAACCCGGCGGCGGCCCAACTATTGGCGCAGAACCTGGTAGCCCATAAATCAGGTGTAATACACGCAGTATTTTCAGTAATGGCGGATAAAGATATTGCCGGTATTGTCGCCCCTTTGTGCGACCTTGTTAGCCATTGGCACATTGCTGAATTGCCGAATATACCGAGAGCTGCCGAGGCGGCCGATGTTATTAATGTTTTGCAAAGCTGCGTGCCTGACGGCACTGAGTTAATTGCTTGCCATACTGTCGAATCGGCAATGAAGAGTGCTTTGCAGGAGATGCAGCCGGAAGATATTCTTCTGGGTTTTGGTTCCTTTTTTACCGTTGCCGATATACTGGTATTTATTGAATCAAAGGCTCAACTAAAGGGTATGGCCAGAAGATGAGAGCGATGAATGAAGGTATGAAGCAACGCTTGGTAGGGGCGCTTGTGCTGCTGGCCTTGGGTGCAGTCATATTGCCAATATTGTTCGACTTTGAGGGCTCTTACAATGTTGATACGCGCTCTACCATTCCGGCGGCCCCCGATATTCAGGTTGTCGAAATTGAGAAAGCGGGCCCGGTTAAAGGCGCGACAGCGGTGGCATCGCATGCCGACATGTTTCGTTTTGATGAGAGCCGCGCAGTGGCTGAACACAGTGGTGGTGACGGCAGCACACTACAAGATAAGGCTTCTGGTCTCAATGCCGAGGGCATACCCCGTTCCTGGATACTGCAAGTGGCCAGCCTTTCCGGTGTTGATAAAGCCCAGATGTTAACTCAGAAACTGCTGGCCGATGGCTATAAAGCGTATAAGCGTAGAGTCGTTATTGGCGGTGAGGTTAACTATCGAATCTACGTCGGCCCGAAGATTTCAAAAAAGACAATGCTCGAACAGAAACAGGTGATTGAGAAAAAATACAAACTTAATACCCTTTTGTTGGTGTTTGAACCCTGATCCTTATCGCGGTTTTTGTTAAACTGCAAACCCCTACCGAGAGCCATTAAAATCTGTGAATTGGGCTGACTGGGCGATTATCGCCATCCTTTGTTTATCTATGTCGATTGGTCTCGTTAGAGGCCTTATTAAAGAAGCTATGTCTCTAGCCGTCTGGTTTGCAGCCGGGGCACTCGCCATGCTGCTCTATCAGCCTCTGGCTACTTATTTGGTTGAAATAATAGACACCGCTTCACTGCGTTTTTTGGCAGCTTGGGCAGGAATATTTGTGTCCGTCTTACTGGCCGGAGGCTTGTTGAATTATTTACTTGGCAAACTGGTTGATGCCACAGGCCTGAGCGGTACGGATCGCTTACTGGGTCTTTTTTTCGGTGCAGCCAGAGGCGGTATTATTGTGATGGCCATTTTAGTGATTTTGCCGGGTGTACTGCCTGTCGATCAGGATTCCTGGTGGCGGCAGTCTATACTCATTCCTCAATTCTTACGTTTTGAAGATTGGGCGCGAGAGGCTGCAGCCGCAGTTTCTACTTTGATTAAACAGCTTTTTTAGAGGAAGCCTACGATGTGTGGC
>MAAS01000007.1 GCA_002162755.1 Gammaproteobacteria bacterium 50_400_T64
CCCCAGCACACGAATTATCTGCTACCGTTGCTCCCTTCCGGGCCTGGCGGAGTTTACAGACGTTCATTGCGGGGGGACCGACAAGGGTCACCATAGCGGTGCGGATTATGGTGATTTCACGGGGCGAATGCAACTGGATTATTGAGATTGATCGGCACTGAGGAACGAAGGCCTGCAGCAACAGAACTTTTAACGCAGCACACAGTTTCCCGACTGTTTGCGCTTGTTATCTGCCTACACTACTGCCATTGCAATTGAAGGTCACGGTGAGATTGGGCGCAATCGCGCAGATACAAATTAATCAGACTTTGGTAGGGAATCCCCTTGTCTTCAGCCATAGCTTTGAAATATGAAATCGTCTCTTCATCCAGGCGAATCGTAATTTGCTTCTTCAGTTTCTGAGCGTAGGGGTTAGGGGCAGAGTTTGAAAAATCGTAACTTTCACGCATGTCGATGCTCCTCGTAAGTATAGCGTTCTTGCCCAACTGCAGAACATTTCGGTGTCGTTTGACAGCTTTTTTACAAAGATCGCAACATAAAACAGGGCCAACTGGGGCGATTTGTCATGATGGTTTTTTTGACCAGCGAATAACAACTTTTTTCTCCCCCCCATGTTTTAGCTTTCTTTACGTCCAGCCCCATGTAGATATCTATATTCCTTTGCCACCTTTTGTTCATTCTAACTATTCCATCTCACACGCCATACAACTGGAGTTCACCAAGCCCGGCACGCAGACGAAAAACGCCTACATTAAGTGCTTTAATTGTACCTACCGCGATGAAATTTTAAATATGCACGTCTTCAGCACATTGACGGACGCGCGAGAATTAACGGCAGATTGGGAGCACGGATACAATGAAGAACGGCCTCACGATTCCCTCCATGATCTTACACCCTGGGAATATTTGGCCCAACATGAGCTGCTGGAAAACTCTAATTTAGGACGCCACTAAAAAGAGGAGGTTTACACAACCACACAGCAATCAATAGTCAAAACCGGGGCCACAACGTTGAGAGTTCGGCGTACATCTCTATATTTAACTGAAAATTTCGAATGGATGCCCCTTAGGTTCTTTTTAAATTGTCCGCCGGAACTATTTGTTAATTCCTAGATAGACATTTCTTCAATCATTAGCTTTGGAGTTATATCCATGATATTTTTATCTTTCACTCTAGTTATATTGCAAAAATATATAATGTTATTTAGATTTACTGGATAATAAAACTCCTTTTTTATCATATCCATAATTAAAACATTTCTATCTAGCCTAAAGAACTTTTTAACAACGCTTACATCACTAAATATATTCATAATTTTTTCATCAATGCCAGTATCAATGAATTTCAGCCTAAACTTTTGCCTAAACATTGCTGGCCAATCACTATTTTTATAATGACTGTAAGCAAGCTCTTCAAAAATTTTAATCATTGTCCATTCGTTTGTTTCCAAAGAGGCATAAACCCCATTCAATCTTCTACTTTGTTCATCAAACCCTTCCCAGTCAGATTTACATTTATAACGTAGATCATGCTCAATCTCATGCCAACCCTCAGAAAATATTGTTCTTATTTGCAACTCAAAAGTAGAGTCGATTTTGTTATCGCTATCTCCTAGCCTCAAAATATCCTTACATTCATCGTCTAGAGAATAAACGATATTGTACCTAAGGGCTTTAAACTCATCATTCTTAACCTCATCAATACTTACATCATTGGAGCGCTCAGAATATTTAGAAGAAATTATTTTTCTTACGGTCTCAATATCATCATTAAAGTAAAGAACAACCCTAATTCCAATTAAATCTTGAAGTTTCTTTGTTTTACCATACGCATCATTAGATGATAGCTTTTTCTTTATGGAAGGATCTGACTTTGTCCTTGAAAATATACGAAACATTAAACCAACAGAATTTAATTGCCACGATATTCTTTCTACAATAATTTTTCTTGCCCCCTCTGAGTTCATTTCAAACATATTAGTTATTCCTGCCCAATATTGATTTTATTTCAGAGATTTTATTTTTATTTATAGCAACAAAACTTACATCATGGGCATCCTCTAAATAACCACTTCTTTTTAGAGACTTAATTGACTTAATTATTTCTTTTCTTGAAAATAAATCAGTTTTAAATAAATTTGACGTAAAATAATGAAGACTTTTAATTGAACTTTGCCCAACAGGCCATATCTTACTTAAAATGTAATGCTCAATATTAGGCTCACTTTCTTCTGCATCGATCACACTTGTTTTTTCAAGCCCATCTATAAAGCCACTATTATCATTACAGTTATAAAATGCCAACTCATTTTCATTGTTTTTTTCAAAGTCGCAATCCCAGAAAGTACAATTTAAAAATGTAACATCCATAAAGTTATCAAAATAAAAAAAGCATCCTGTAAAAGTACAGTTCTTAATTACGCAATTTTCAATGCTTCCACGGCTAAATATTTTTTGCTGGGATAACGAAATTGATGTAATTTCTGAATCATTATAAGCAACATCATTAATCATCCCGGTTAGAAAACCTTCAAACTTCATTCTTGTTGATGCATCTAAAAACTCAGTCATGGGATTCAGCTTACCCCAAAGATTTAATCTATTACCCTCATCTCTAGACACATAAGAAAGCACCGCAGGCTCAATAAATCTCTCATCACTCGCCATCCACTCGCCATCGAACCCCAATATACTATTTGCAACATAGTTACCAAAAACGAACTCATTGACAAATTGTATATTGCTATCTTCCTGGTTACTTCTATCAAAAAACGCATGGTTAGATAATGTTGTTGCTAATTTATCTATTGAGGGTTTATCGACAGGTGGATATGAAGCCCTAACCTCATTCAGTATGTACCCAGCTTTTTCTTTTATTGTATTAATGATTTTTTCTTTAGAGTCCGACGTGTAATTATGATCACACATATCAGAAGCAACCAATGTCAATAATTCAGCTTGCTGATTCGCATTCATCCTTAAATCCTGCCTATCCATCTCACGCTCAAGCATTGACAAAAAATACCGATCAACAATTAAATATGGTTTTTCACACAACTCACTAAAATACTCATCATTTACAAATCTAAGAAAGCTCAACAATACTGGATTTGCAAAACTATTAACATTAACAGTGGTTTTATTTAGCTCTTCTAATCTTAACGCGGGTATCCAATCTGTAATCGTTGGCTCGCTAATTCTGTACCTATTCACTGTAAATTGATTCTTATATCTTTCGATCCACTCGTTAAATAACTCCCCATCAAAAATAGCTGAGCGCCGTGAAGTTAAAACAATTTTTGCATTATTGGTAAGCAACTCACTTATTGTTTCAAGCATGGGCTCTGCATTTTCAAAACCATCAGCCTCATTATTTTCATCGTTTGAACTGCTATCATGAAGCAACTCATCGAAGCCATCTAATATGATTGCAATTCGACCTTTTTTAACCTCGTTGATTACAACATCTGAATTTACAGAACTAAATGATTTGTCAACCTCTCGAACAAGTATATGGCTAAATACTCTCGCCTGCCTATCACGAGAAAATTCAGTGAAGAATGGTATAGGGTGCTCACCTTTATCTTCTACAAGATGATTGATAATTTCATACGATGTACACGTTTTACCAAACCCAGCAGGTGCTTCAATAATTGATAATTGAGGGCCGTTTTGATTTAATGAACTACATATATCTCTTATAATACTTTCATTACTTGATTTATTATTTTTTAAATAAGGCACGTCGATATAGGTGTAAGTATCTGCTTCTTCTGGAAGTACGCTTAGTATCCGCTTACAATGATTATTATATTCAGATTTAATCTTTTTCTTCCAATCATCAACGTTAAAAAAACCCCGAAATAAAGTTTCATCAATATCACTAATTGACTTATAAAATGATTTTTTAGTGGCAAACCCCAAGCTTTCAAGATCTTGAGCAGCATTTTCCATTGCCTTTTCGACTCGATCTTTATCTTCTATCAGCAACGAGACTAATTCTGCATTATGAAAAAAACCGGATTTAAATGTGAATGCCAAGTAATCATTATTCGATGCCTGCTTCCTATACTCAAATCCATATTTCTTAAATAATTCGATTATTTTTTCTTTCTTTTCCATATGATATGCCTTACATAATACTGCTTGACGCACCGTTTTTTTAAAAAATAACAGCGAATTGTAAAGCCACTGGCTCTATATCACTTTGGCGCCTGTTCACAGGGAGTGGCGCAAAAACTATGAGTTTATTACCTGCAAAAACAAGCAGCTGGTGGTTTTCTAATAGTTGACGAACTGACACATAGAGACATCTTTTGCTGTGCTTATATTTTCCCTTGGCTCATTATCATATCCGGGCACCTTGAAAATCAAGGAGTTAGCGATTATTTTCCTTGTTATAGAGGCCAGTGTCGCCTGATCTCGGGTTTGAGCAAACATAGGGTGTGCTTAACATCAGCTATTGCGAGATAAAGCCATGGAGGGCACCCGACACAAACTACCTGCGATAGCTACATATTTTATCGACTGTTTGTGCCTGCATAGTAAAGGGGATCGGTTAACCTATCGGGCCGAATAAGAACTCAGCCAGGACACCCATATCAAAGCCCAAAATATACCAAACACTCCCGACCACAAGCGTCTACCGCCCCCTGCCCCGCCTGTTACACACCGGGCATTCAGGCTCAGTAGGCCCACGCTTTCAAGCCACTGCCAGCTAAGGTAGTATCACCGCGAAAATAATCGAATGCGGGCGATGAATGCCCATCACCACATGGATACCTTCATGGCCCCATGCTCGTTGTTATTTAAAGCAAACCTTTCGCGCCCACGGCGTTACCTGTCCACCCTGATTTGCACCCTTGGCTGCTTATTTCTTGTCGCCTGCGGCAATGGCGAAAACAATGTCCGCACGGGCCTGCAAAGCCAAACCCTGCATTGGGGCAATGGTGCAGAGCCCCAGGAGCTGGACCCCCACATTGTTACCGGTGTACCCGAGCACCATATTATTGTCGGCCTGCTCGAAGGGCTGGTATTGAAAGACCCTGCTACCCTTGAACCAACACCCGGTATGGCTGAGCGTTGGGAGATCAGCGACGACGGCAAAACCTACACTTTTTATATTCGCGACGATGCCCGCTGGTCGAATGGCGATCCGGTCACTAGCGAGGATTTCGCCTGGTCCTGGTGGCGCGCGCTGCAACCGGCGCTGGGTAATCTTTATGCGTATATGTATTACCCGATCAAAAATGCCGAGGCTTATGCAACGGGCAAGCTCGATGATTTTTCGCAGGTCGGCGTTAAAGCTATCGATGCCCTTACCCTCGAAGTCACCCTCGCCAACCCGACGCCTTACTTTCTGCAATTGCTCGACCACTATTCGATGTTCCCCGTACACCGCGCCACTATCGAGAAGTTTGGCGAGCCCGCCGAGCGCGGCACCCGCTGGACACGAGCAGGCAATTTCGTTGGCAACGGCCCGTTTATTCTCACCCAGTGGGATCTCAATCGCCTGGTCATGATTGAGAAAAGCCCCACTTATTACGATGCCGATAAAGTGCGACTCCATGCGATTCGCTTTTACCCTACGGAAAACGTCTCGACGGAAGAGCGCATGTTTCGCGCTGGGCAGCTACATGTCACCGGCTCACTGCCGGCCGATAAAATCGCGGTGTATAAAGAGAGCAATCCGCAAGCCCTGCGTATCTCACCTTACCTGGGCACTTATTTTTATCGCATCAACACCACGGTTGAGCACCTCGCTGATAAGCGCATACGTCGCGCTTTAGCCATGGCGGTTGATCGCCAGCAAATTATCAACACGGTCACCAAAGGCGGGCAAACCCCGGCCTTTACTTTTACGCCACCGAATACCCTGGGCTACACGACAGAAGCGGGTTTTGTTGAAGATATTGCGGCAGCAAAAGCCCTGCTCGCCGAAGCGGGCTACCCTAATGGCGAGGGCTTTCCACCCACCGAAATTCTGTATAACACCAGCGAGGGCCACCGCAAGCTCGCCGTTGCCATTCAGCAAATGTGGAAGAAGAATCTCAATATCGACATCACTCTGAATAATCAGGACTGGAAGGTTTACCTCGACAGCGAGGCCTCGGGCAATTTCCAGATTTCCCGCGCCGGCTGGATTGGCGACTACGTCGACCCCAATACTTTTCTCGATATGTGGCTCACCGATGGCGGTAATAATCGCACCGGCTGGCACAGCGATGAATACGACCAGCTAATTAACGAAGCAGCACCGGTGGCCAAAGAGCGCGAACAACGCTATGCCCATTTTCGTCGCGCCGAGGCTATTTTGATGGATGCCATGCCCATCATCCCCATTTACACTTACAACAGCACCCATCTGGTACACCCCAACGTAAAAGGCATGCCGTCGAACATTCTCGACTATTCACTGTATAAGCAAATGTATTTGAGCGAGGATTAAAGCCGATGCTTCGCTTTATTTTAATGCGCCTTTTACAGGCGATACCGGTATTGCTAGTGGTGATTACCGTGACCTTTTTCCTTGTGCGCCTCGCCCCCGGCGGGCCATTTAGCGCGGAGAAAGCCGTACCCGCCGAAGTATTAAAGGCCCTCGAAGCCCGCTACCACCTCGACCAGCCGGTGATTAATCAATACCTCTCTTACCTTGGCGATCTTGCCCACGGCGACTTTGGCCCCTCGTTTAAATACCCCGGCCGCTCAGTGAATGAAATGATCGCCGCTGGCCTGCCCGCCACTGCAGAGCTGGGCCTTTACGCCATGTGCTTTGCGTTATTGATTGGTGCCAGTGCCGGAATAATCGCCGCGTTAAAACCCAACACCGCCCAGGACTACATTCCCATGTCCACCGCGATGCTGGGTATTTGTATGCCTTCGTTTTTGCTCGGGCCGCTATTAATGCTGGTCTTCGGCGTGTGGCTGGAGTGGGTGCCGGTGTCCGGCTGGGGGGATATTCCCGGCGACAAAATTCTGCCCGCCCTCACCCTCGCCTCTGGCTACACCGCGTATATTGCCCGGCTTTCCCGTGGAGGGATGTTGGAGGTGATGTCGCAAGACTATATTCGCACCGCCCGCGCCAAGGGCCTGCCGGAATGGAAGGTGGTGCTTAAACACGGACTGCGCGGCGGCATGATTCCGGTGATCGCCTTTATTGGCCCCGCCTTTGCCGGGCTACTTAGCGGCTCTTTTGTGGTGGAAACCATTTTCCAAATACCCGGCCTCGGCCGCTTTTATGTGCAGGCCGCCTTTAACCGCGACTACACGATGATTATGGGCACCACGGTGTTATTTGCGACGCTGATTATTCTCTTTAATCTGCTGGCCGATATTGTCGCCGTGTGGCTGAACCCGCGCTTGCGTGATCTCTACAGAAGCGGAGGCGCGTGAAAATGGAAAGCAGCGAACTTAATAACAACACGAATCCACAAGCAACTTCCGCACCCGCCGAAAAAGGCAGCTCCCTGTGGCGCGATGCCTGGCACCGCCTGCAAAAGAATAAAATGGCCCTGCTCGGCCTTGGCGTGATGGTGACGATGTGCATCGCCGCTATCCTCACCCCGTGGATTACCGTCTACGGTTACGAGGAGCAAAACCTGATGCTCGGCGCTTCCCCTCCCTCCGCCGAACACTGGCTGGGCACCGACACACTGGGCCGGGACTTGCTGACGCGCATTCTGTACGGCAGTCGCATCTCCCTCGCCGTGGGCTTTATTGCCACCGCTGTGGCACTGCTCATCGGCGTGATTTACGGCACCGTTGCCGGCTATATGGGCGGCCGGGTGGATGCGGCAATGATGCGTTTTGTGGACATACTCTACGCCCTGCCCTTTATGATTTTTATTATTCTGCTGATGGTGATTTTCGGGCGCAATATTCTGCTGTTGTTTCTCGCCATTGGCGCGGTCGAATGGCTGACGATGGCGCGCATCGTTCGCGGGCAGGTGCAGTCGCTACGCCAGCAGGAGTTTGTCGAGGCCGCTGTTTCTATCGGGCTGGGGCCGTGGGCGATTATCCGTCGCCACCTTATTCCCAACACCCTCGGCCCGGTTATCGTCTACACCACGCTGACCATTCCCAACGTCATGTTGCTGGAGTCCTTTCTCAGCTTTCTCGGCCTCGGCATACAACCACCGCAAAGCTCGTGGGGTTTGTTGATTTCCTACGGTGTCGAGACCATGGAGGAGTACCCCTGGCTATTGATCTTCCCCGGTCTGGCCCTGTCGATCACCCTGTTTGCCCTTAACTTTCTCGGCGATGGTTTGCGCGATGCCCTCGACCCCCGTGCGGCAAAGGACTGAGTGGCCATGAGCGAAAACAACAAAGAGAATATACTTTCAGTTAGCGATCTATCTATTTGTTTTAAAACACGTAATGGATCAAGTAAAGCAGTCGATGATGTCAGTTTTGAGGTGGCTCGAGGAGAAACACTCGCCATTGTTGGCGAGTCCGGCTCGGGTAAATCCGTCACCTGCTATAGCCTGCTGGGGCTCATTCCCCAGCCACCAGGGGTGATTGAAAGCGGTACAGCACAATTCAAAACCGGCGCTGAAAAACGCGACCTGCTAAGCAGTAATAAAGCCACCTTGCGCAGTTTGTTAGGCGACAAAATAGCCGTCATTTTTCAGGACCCAATGACCTGCCTGAATCCCTATTTAACGATTGGCGAACAACTGATCGAGCCACTCTGCCAGCACAAAAACAAGACCCGCACGCAGGCTCGCAAACGCGCCATTGAACTGCTAAAAGAGGTGGGCATTGACGATGCCGAAACTCGCTTTGGTAGCTATCCCCACGAATTTTCGGGTGGTATGCGTCAACGGGTGATGATCGCCATGGCGCTGATTACCGAGCCAGAATTACTGATTGCCGACGAGCCCACCACGGCACTGGACGTCACCATTCAGGCACAGATACTAGACCTGCTCGACGACCTGAAAAAACAGCGCAATATCGCCCTGATATTTATTTCCCACGACCTCAGCGTGGTCGCCAACATTGCCGATAGAGTCGCGGTAATGCGCGCCGGGCAAATTGTCGAAACGGGCGAGACCCAACAAATATTCAAACGGCCCCAGCACCCCTACACTCAACAACTGCTCGCCTCTGTACCCAGCGGCCCAAAGCCAACGCAGGCCTTTCAACCCGGCCCCGAAGAACAGCCCCTGTTAAAGGTCGAACATTTAAAAACTGTTTTTGAACAGGGCAAGTCTGGGTTTTTCGCACCCCGGCCCGCGCCGACAATCGCGGTTAATGATGTCTCGTTTGAATTACGCCATCACGAAATTCTCGGCCTGGTCGGTGAATCTGGCTCCGGCAAATCGACACTGGGGCGTTCGGTGATTCAACTGATCAAACCCACGTCGGGCAGCGTGCAACTCGACGGGCAAGAAC
The DNA here is from genome assembly GCA_002162755.1 of Gammaproteobacteria bacterium 50_400_T64. Classification (GTDB taxonomy): domain Bacteria; phylum Pseudomonadota; class Gammaproteobacteria; order Pseudomonadales; family Porticoccaceae; genus Reddybacter. The sequence continues at coordinate 9,397 of MAAS01000007.1, forward strand.
TAACACAACTCAGCCCCAAGCAACTCAAGCCCCTACGACAACGCATGCAAATGATTTTTCAGGACCCCTACGCCTCGCTGAACCCCCGCATGACGGTCTTTGATGCGCTTGCCGAGCCTTTGCTCTACCACCGCATTGCTACGCGCAAAAATGTGACTGCACAGGTACTCGCCTTGATGGACGATGTCGGCCTTGCTCAGGCCGATATTCGCAAATATCCCCACGAATTTTCCGGCGGCCAGCGCCAACGCATCGCCATTGGCCGCGCCATTGCCACCAAGCCAGAACTGATTATTGCCGATGAACCTGTTTCAGCGTTGGATGTCACCATTCAGGCGCAGATACTTGATTTGATTCTAAGGCTTGTGGAACAGCACAATCTAAGTATGCTGTTTATATCTCACGACCTTTCAGTCGTTAGGTATATCGCAGATCGGGTATTAGTGATGCACAAGGGAAAATTAATTGAAAGTGGCGATACTGAAACACTGTGGGCAAATCCAACCGAGACCTATACTCAGGCACTTTTCGCAGCGGTACCTCAACGTATAAATGAAAAATAGACTACAAAAGTTCATCACCAAAATTGCACGCAAGCCCGATATGACGACCCCCTTATTTGGCAAAGAAGCTATCGATGATATTAATCTGATACGTCAGCGCCTGAAAGATGAGTTTGGAGAAACACCCCAGATCAGTGACCCTCGAATTCTGGAAGAACTCATTGACTGCGCATTTATATCAAAAGACGCCATTAGCCGATCACACATCCGCAAGTTAATGGAGTCTATTGGCGAGCCCTGGATTAGCATTTACAACGCATCGAATCAGCGACGCATTGCCGACTGTGACGCACTGAAATAAGGTGCGCATCTAAAATAGGCTCTACACAGAGAGGTCTAACTGCACCGGGCAGTGATCCGAGCCCATCACATCATTAAGAATATCCACACCTTTCACACTCGTTTGTAAACTTTCAGATACCAGAAAATAATCGATGCGCCAGCCGACATTCTTTGCTCGCGCACCCGCCCGATAACTCCACCAACTGTATTTGATTTCTTCTGGACGCTGGTCGCGGAAAGTATCAACAAAACCTGCAGCGACAATATTATCTAAACCATCAATTTCTGCCTGAGTGTACCCAGCGCTTTTATTGTAGTTTGGCTTGGGCCTGGCAAGGTCGATATCTTTGTGGGCCACATTTAAATCGCCGCAAACCACAACGGGCTTAATCGCTTCAAGCTGCTTTAAGTAAGCGAGGAAATCGGCATCCCATTGCTGGCGATAGTCGAGCCGCTTCAAACCGTTGCCAGAATTTGGCGTGTACACGGTGACAAGATAAAAAGCCTCGAATTCGGCAGCGATCACCCTACCCTCCTGATCATGCTCTTCTATGCCCATATCGTACTGCACTGACAAAGGCTTAGTTTTCGATAATACAGCGGTACCGGAATAACCCTTTTTCTCCGCCGAATTACTGTAGAGGTGATAGCCATTAATCTCCGCCAGTGCCTCGGCGACCTGATCATCCTGTGCCTTGGTTTCCTGCAGGCAAAGCACATCCGTCTCCATCGCCTCAAGGGCTTGCACAAAATCTTTCTTCATGGCGGCTCGAATACCATTCACATTCCAGGAAACTAAACGCATCGACTCTATATCCTATTGTTTAAGTGCTTAAACGCTCGCCCATGGTAAACCCGGAAGCGAGTATTCCAAACCTATTTTCGCCCCGTCGCTCAATGCGACATCTTGAAATTCTCGTTATAGGGGTAGTCCGCTAGAATTTTTGGACAGGCCCAAATTTTAATCCGCTTGTAAATCGCCCATAGCCACCACTTCTTGATCGACAAACTGCTGTGTCGTGCGCAACAAAGGTAAAAGTCTATTGTTCGCATAGGTGCAGTGGCTTGCCCCCGGGTCATGCTGCCGCTCTTTACCTGCCGCCTCAGCGCTGTGTGAAACACCGCGCTGATGATAGAGCAACATCGCCTTATAAGCCGGTTGCCATGCTTCTATACCTGTAAAGCTGCGCCCCAACGCTGCGAGTATTGCCATGCCGGAATAATCCAAATCACCCCAAAAATAGCACTCAATGACGGCGCTCCCCTCAGTAAACCACCAGTCTTCGAAGTCCAGAAAATTACTGTCATCGTAAGCATGCACATGGCTGAACTGTGTCGCCCCCCGGTGGCGAATACGACTTGAGGCACCCCGAAAACCCGCACTGTTAACCAGGGTCATATTATCTAAAACAGAGTGTCGCCCTTGAACGGCAACAAGTTGTAAAAAAGTATCCTGGTTCTCAACAAACAAAACGCGTTTGGTTTTTTCCGCCATGGCGACCTGTATTAATAATGGCCGGGGCAATAAAAAAGTAACTGCGTTTGGCAATAAACGCAGCACGAGCTCTTCGCGAGTATCGAGAAACTTAGAGTCAGCCCAAAAACACTGCGCCGACAGTGCTCGCAAAGTAATGGGTTGGCGCAAAAATATTGCTGCTCGCGCAAAGCCCGCTACAACTTCTGCTGCCGTTTTCCCTTGTCGTTGTATCGGCTTAGAGAGCAAGGCTTCACCACCTTCGACAAAGCTGCTCGCATAAGGTAACACCGCACTTTTCCAGCTGTCGGAGTAGGATTCCTTGCGGGGCCTTTGCAACCAATGCCGCAACAGCGCTTCAGCACCCGGCTCAAGTGTTAGCCGTGCTTTTTCATACACTTCAATGCCCGGCTTTTGGCGCACCGTTTTAATTGAAAAAACGCCGTATTCGTCAGCTAGAGAAACCAGCAGTGTCCATAGGTATTCGCTATTTTCACTACTGTAATCAAACAGTGGGGGCAGCGTCTTACTGTTAACCTGTAGGGGGCGTACGCGACCCTTCTCCAAGTTTGTGAGCAAGCGGTTAAGCAAGTCCAAAACAAAAGGATCCTGTAGATAAGCCGGCGGCGAAGGCAAGTTCGAATCAAGCATCGCTATAGCCAGGCGCTATCTACGGACAGGGTTATACAAGGCCGTAAGCTATAGATCATCCATAAAATCCAGCATCGCCTGGTTGCGAATGGTTTTGCGATGCCGCGCCCACAGGGCTTTTATTTTTTCCTGATTACACACCTTTCTGTCGACCAGAACATGAGTATCCAACTCACCCACCTTTGTCGTCGCAGGGCATTTACTAAACACCACTTGATTGCTAATTAAATCTAAAAAGGGCCCAGACTTGCTGCTCGGCATGATGAAGATTAACTGCAGGCCCAAGGCCTCGGTGAGATAGTGAATCACCTCCCGGGAGCGGGCCTCATCCATTTTTGAAAAAGCTTCATCCACCAGCACCATACGACAGTGGGAGCTGCCCTCGTTAAAGCGAAAGGCCGAGGTCACCGCGGCCGAGCGTATAATATAGGCGGGCGTTTCTAGCTGACCACCGGAACCAGTACCGTATTTACTCAGTGCGATAGGCTCTTTATTTTCAGGCTTTTTAAAGATTTCATAATGGCGGTAAAGACGATAGTCACTGATACGCCGCAATTCACGCAGAGCCGCCTGCTCGTCCTTATCGAGTAACATGGCCAGCAATTTGTCTCTCACACGGCAAGACTGCGGATTTAAATCAGCATCGAATAAAGAATTACCATCACCCAAATTGGGTAGCTTGACCACTTCTTTAAAGAAGCTCCAATACTCTTTAAATTCTGGCACCCACTCCCAGGCAAAGCTAAAGCGCTCCCGATCGGAACCAAAAACATGGTGCTCAAGCTCTTTATTGAGGTCTTCCAATATCCGCTTGCCATCATTAATAGATTGATAGATCGAGTGGCACAAATTACTCACAAAAGCGGTATTAAAACTGTCACGTAGAGCCGCCAGTTTTTCGGCTTTACCCACCAGCACATTATTTTTTAAAGCGTTGTGGACAGCCTTAAACTCGCCTGCCATTTTGGCAACATTCTTAAAGTAATCGCCTGTATGCTGTTCGCCGTGACCCATGGCATAAATAATATTATGGGCCATGCTCGCTATTTTATTATGCTCCATAGTCGCCTGAAACAAGGCTCTATCATGTTGATCTAATTGTTTAAAATAAGTGGCGTTTTCCTCCGCAAAGCTAAACTCGTCTTTCGCGTCACCAGCCTTTGCTTCAGCCTCTTGCAGTGCCGCTTCACTATCAAACTCGGGGTAATAGCTGGCGATGCCCGTTACCTTCGCCTCGCAGGTATCCCGAGCCTCTTGCAGAGCTTCCTTTTCAGCCACAGCGGTGTCAATGGAATGGCTAAAGTTGTTCTTTTTCTCATTTAAAGCCCCCAGGTTTTTACTGAGATCATTACCCCCTTTTTCAAGCTCATCGAGGGTTAAGGTCAGCGTGCCCATACGCGCTTCAAGCTCTTCAAAGTCGCTTAAATCAAGGTTTTGTAGCTGCTCTTCACTTTGTTGCCGGGCACGATAAAGCCTTAACATTTCTGTCAACAACTCACTGCACTGCACTGCTTTTACAGATTCTATAAGCTCATACAGTCGTGCCGCCTGGCGGTATTCATCCTCTTGTTGTTGGCGCTGGTCCTGTAACTCATTCAGTTCTCGGCGCTTTGCTTCCAGCGCTCGCTGACGCGCACCCCGGCCAAACACCAGGTCGGCGTCATTAAGGTCGCAACGAAACATGGCGTAATTACCCGACCCCAGCCCGGCACTGGTCACGCCCCGGCGAGTTCGACGCAAGCTCTCTTCGTCTTTCACTCGCAATACAGAGCCGTAGGAAGCCTGTAAATAATATTCAACAATCTTATGATCAAACGCCATCAGTTCGACAACGGAGTATTGTGCCAGAACAATTTTAGCGGCGTCACGCTGGGCTTTTTCACCTTGAATAATCCGGGCATTATTACGGCCACCCTTCATGCCCCGTACCACGCGAATGGCCTCCGCCTCATAGCTGGGCTCAACAATAATGGCAAAGCGCGCGCCACCCATGTAGCCCTCAATGGCCATTTGCCACTTGGGGTCAATGATTTCGACGAAGTCACAAAGCACGGCAGCACATGCCTGGGGACATTGATGATTAATCGCGTTAATAGCCGCTTCGACATGGGGAGGATAATTAATTTTATTGTGTTCGAGGCGCTGAATTTCTACTTGTTTACGCTCATAGCGCTCCCGACTTTGGCTCAGCTGGCGCTGCCTGTCATTACTCAGTGTTAGCACCTGGTCGCGGATACTTTGCGGGGCACTACTGCGCTCAGCGCTGTGCAGCGCCAGGGCTAGATCACTGTGATGACGATCAAGTTGTTTGACCTGTTCAAGCTTGTGCTCTAGCGCACCGATGCCGACCCAGTCTTTCGTCATTAACTGCTGCATATCGAGCCCGGAATCCTCGGGGCCTTTTAATAACTGAGCAATCACATGATTCAGCGCCTTACTCTCCAGCGCCGGGATTTCTACACCGAGGGAATAGGTTTTTAATCTTTTTTGCAGCTGTTGTATGGCGTGATAGTTTTTTGCAAATTGCGGCTCTTGTTCCAGCAAAAACCGGGCATTCCTGACGAGGTTTTGCTCACAGTCCTCAAGTTCTTGCTCTAGCTGGTCTTTATCACGCAATGCCCCGATGCCACGACGCTGAGCGGCCAGGTCGACTAATTGACCATTGGCCGCGCGCTTGTGGTCTACGTTGTCCTGTATACCTTGCTCTGTTAGCGCAATAGCCTCTACGTTGAGACGTTGCTGATCTTTTATGCCCAGGTAGGCCTGCTGCTTGACCCATACCTGGCGGCTAATCTCACAGTACTGACCCACACAATGGGCCAGCCAGTTATCGATATAGGCTGCCGCATGGCTCTGTGCCAAGTCGAGGTTGTCCAGGGTTCGCTGAATGGCCTGGGTTTCCTCGTCCATGCTGTAAATGGTTTTCATCAATTCTGAAACTTGGCGAATATCTTCACTCAAATCTTTTGGTTCAAGAATTTCCCGCTCGACAAAAGCGCTAATACTTTTCACCGGTTTGTAGGCCATAAAATTGGCGAAGGTACGCGCCGCATGCTTGGCTTCACGATCCGAGACAGCACTGGGCAAACCCCGAAACGCCCCGTAAAGACGGCGTAAATAGGGCCCTTTTTTATCGTAAACTTCTACCGCATCACTACCAAATTGCCGTTTCAAACGATGGGCAATGTCGGGTAACGGCACCACCATCTGCCCGGCGGGGTCCTCGCGTAGAAAATCATCCAAACACAATTGTTGGTTGGGAATAATTAAAAACAACAATTCGTCTTGCCGCGCCTGACGACTGGTGCCGGAACCGTCCAAATGGGCACGGACACACATCACTGCCGTAAAGACCTCCCCTGACTCGCCCTGCGTAGGATGAAAGATACCTGCCACATAGCCGTCGCAAGCCTGGGTGCGAGCATAACTGCCATCATCACAACCGAGAACGTAGGACGCCAGGGTGCGAACCTGCTTACCACCACGACCTCTTTGGCTGGTTTCATCCTGCCCGGGGTTATAGGTGAAAAGATTTTCGTGGGCGGCCGTCATCAAGGATTGCAGGCCATCGGCCGCGGTGGTTTTACCCGAACCATTGCCGCCAGAAAATAAATTAATGGGGCCAAAATCAAATTCAAGCGGAGGAATATTGCCCCAATTAAGGTAGATAACGCGCTTACAAAACATCTTTATCCCCCGCTACGCCCGAGTCGCTTAATACTGCGCCACCGGTTTCTTCGCTGCCGTTATTATCAGCGTCCTCTACTGGCGACAAACTGGCCAGCACCTCATCGCTAACGAAGCTGGTAATAGAGGGGTGAATGCTGATCCAGCCCTCGGCAAAATCTAATTCTTGATCACTGTTATAGCGAATCAAGCGCAGCTGGCGCAAACGTCTGAAGAGTTGTTTTCTCTCGCCGGCAGTATCGGGTAGCGGGCGCTTCAATAAGTTTTTATACGCCACCACCAGGCCTTCAAGGGCCAGCATCACACAGCCCTTGTCGTCCACCTGACCATCGCGCAGAGCCTGTTCGTACTCAACCCGCAACACTAAAATCAAGGCTATCTCTTGCTGGCCGGGGCGATGGCGAAAGCCGTTATTAAAGGCACTGTGGTCATCGTCGGCCATGCCCGGCACGACGGCACCCGGGGGGAAAATACGCACGAAACAAAAGCGACTGTCGTGTTGAATCCGCATTTTAATGACACTTAAATAATCTTCAAGCAAATCGCTGCATTGTAAATAACGGTCATAGAGCAGGCTTTCAATTTGGCTTTCGTCGCGACACAGCACGCCGTAATCAAGCAGGCGGATCACTAGTTCCGAGAAGTCTGCAGCGCTTATGGCTAGCTCAGCAAGACTCTCTTCAATTTTTTCTGCAAACATAAGTTCCTTTAACCTGGGGGATTATTTCGCGGGGATAATAGTCATCATTTCATTGTTTTCGGGCTGAGACAGCCGCTATAACTTACCTCGCCGCGACTAGCCGCTAAGCGCCTGCTTCTTCGGCAGTAGTTCGATAATAAATTCATCGTAGTAAGTATAGTATTCGTTATCTTCGACACGTCGACCTGTGGCCTCAACACGAAACTCAAGCTCCGTACTAAGGCTGTTCATTGCGCCCACCTCGATTACATGCGCCATGGCCAGTAGATCCTGAGCCTTATCAACCGTCAAAGCACGGGTCGAAATACGCTGCCCAGCACGTAGTGAATGCAGCACATAGTCTTTTAAATGGCTATTGTTAACCATAAAGGCCTGGTCGAGTAATTGTCGAATCATCAATTCCCGTTGCGCCTCTTTGTCGACCACTTGTTCGACCGCCAGTACATTGTCGACCCAGAGCCGGGACTGGCGCTCCTGCAATTTCAGGTGCTGGGGATCGATTAAATTTAATTTTACGCTGGCCATCGCGTCTGCCGCAGCATCCAAACGCGTGGCATATTGCGCATCACTCAGGTCTGCCAACTCGGCACAAACCGCCAACAGGTCATTATTATGGCGGCTGTTCATATAACTGAGTTGGCGAATAATAATATCAGCACGCCGGGTAAAACCGTGTAAAGCCCGACGCAAAGCCGGCAACATAATGTCTGCCGCATTACGCATACGCTGCTCAATGGTGTCGAGAATAAACCACAGATAGGACTGCTCATCAGCACACAAGTCGGGCACTGTTCGCCGTAAATTAAGCTCCAGGTTTCTCTTGAAGTCCTTTGATTTACGGCGAATACGCGCTACCACACGGCTGATATCTGCACGGTGTTTCTCAACGCTATCGGCCGACAAACGCACGGCAATATCGGGCTGAAAACGTTTTTCCATAAAATCAAAAAACTGCTCTGCCGCTTGCTGTGCTAATTGCTGAGACTCCACCTCGCGAACCAATTCGCGCTTACGTTCGTCAAGCTCGGCAATAACATCGGTAAAATCAGTAATAATGCGCTCGGAGTATTCGTAGGCATCGAGCAGATCGTAGACTTCGCCTCGGCTGAGTACGGCCTCCAGGGCATTTAAGGTGTTGCGGGTATTGCGATGGCGTGTGCGAATTTGCCGACTATCGGCCTCGAGTAACGCCTGGGCAAACACCCGTCCCAAACGCGTGAAGGGAAAGCTTGAATACAGGGTAGCGGCATCCACCTGGCGTTCGATCCAGCCACCGTCTAGCAGTTGTTTCAAAACCCAATTTGCCTGTTCACGGTGGTTTTTAAAGCGCGGCTCAGGGTCTTCGCCCGCTACCGCCGAAGCCTCATCATCAAAAATGTGTGCCAGGGGCCTGGCCAAAGACTCGCAGATAATTTCAAGTAACTGCTCGCGACTCAATGCCTGACCGTAATCCGCTTTGGAGCTGTATTGACGTTGATAGAGCAGGCACAGGCACTGCACCACCTGTTCGCGGTACTTGCCCGTTAGGGGTTTGAAGAAATGCCGACGCGGCTCACTGAAAAACATAGGGCGGTATCATTGCGATGCAGGCTAAAAGAGAGGCTCGGTGAGCCGTTAAAACAGCCTACTACTCTAGCGCAAAAATACTGTCCTGGGTATAAATCACGCTAAGAAAAATCTGGTTAAGGCGGGACGAAGCAGGTCTTCGCTCACCCGTTCGAAATATTACACCATGCATCGTCGATTTGAGGCGATAGGACTTTTTCACCCCGGCCTTACCACCTTCATTCATGGTGCGTTACACTAATTATTAATAGCAATTTCTCATCGGGAGCCGTTGCACGCGGAGAATAATAAAAATGAGCGACAGCGACAAAACACCTGAAAAGCACGCTAGCGACCCCTACGCAGACCTTATCAAGCCCAGCGACAAGTCAATAGCAGAAGATGCCATACCGGCTGCCACAGTTATTCTATTGCGTGACAGCACTGACGGCATCGAAACCTTAATGCTGCGTAAGAATAAAGATATCCGCTTCGGCGGCATGTGGGTTTTCCCCGGCGGACGCATTGATGCCGGTGACTACCCCGAGAGCGGCGATAAAACCGAAGCCGCCCGTCGCGCAGCAGCACGAGAAACCCACGAAGAAGCCGGCATTCATACCGACCCCAATGACTTCATCTGGTTCTCACACTGGACACCACCACCCATTGGCCAAAAGCGTTTCACCACCTGGTTTTTTGCCGCACGGGTCCCCGAGCATAAAGAAATTATTATCGACGGTGGAGAAATTCACGAACATCAGTGGATGAAGCCACTGGACGCTATCGAACGGCACGCGGCACGCACCCTCGACTTCGTGCCCCCCACCTGGGTCACCCTGCACTACCTCTCCAACTATACTTCCGTCGACGAATTGCTCGGTGTGTTCACGTCACGCCCCCCCAAGATCTACGAAACTCACCTTGGAAAAACCGAAGACGGTGAGCGAGTTGCCATTTGGCAGGGTGACGCGGGCTACGAAGCCTGGGATGCGAAAATTGAAGGCGAGCGCCACCGTATTACGATGGCGAAAAGTGGCTTTATTTTTGAAAATTCTTTTGAAGAATATTAACGCTCATCGGCTCATTAATCTTTTAGCAAAAGCTACTGTCAATACAGTCACTGTCCTTCCTGGGAAAGTGTAGATTGAGGTTTGCTTTTAAAAGACACCACCTCTGCAGCTGTTAAATACCGCCACGTTCCCACTTTAATATCCAGGCTCACCTCGCCTATTTTTTCGCGATGCAAGCGCACTACTCGATTGCCTATGCTTGCAAACATACGCTTGACCTGATGAAATTTACCTTCGGTAATGGAGAGTAAAACTTCTTTTGGGCTGAGTATTTGTAATTGTGCGGGTCGCGTTAAACCAGCCTCGCCTTGCAGCTGTAATCCTGCTGTAAATTGTAAAGGTAGGTCTAATATTTGCGCCTCATCAATATTCTGCGATAAGCCCACGCGATACACTTTTGTACAATCTTTTTGAGGATGAATAATATCGAATGACCAGCGCCCATCATCGGTCGCCAGCACCAGGCCTGTAGTATCGGCATCCAAACGCCCTGCCACATGCAGCTCATCACTTCGTTCAATATCCAGACCGCTAAACAGGGATGGATAAGCTTCATCAACGTTTGAGCAAATAGTATTGGCGGGCTTATGAATCATTAAATAGCGAAATTCACGGGGTATAAGCAACTGAGCATTAAGTGTGATGGTGTTGTTTTCGTGTACCTGAGAAGACGCAACAAGAACCGCTAAACCATTGACCACTACATTACCAGCTCGAATGCATTCCACAGCCTGTACTCGGCTAAGGTTGGTACTTTTACAAACGAATTTATCTAAGCGCATGTTGAGCCATCACTTGTTTAAGCGAAGTGAAGATTATATTTGCCAGTGAGCTTTAAGACAAAAGTTTAGCGGGTTAATCACAAAATAGTTTTTTTGCACTCGTTTCAACCGCCTTTTATTTAATCAACGCGTATATTTTGCCACCAGTTGTTTAACCGCCGGGTCGGCCGGTGCAATGGCAGTTAACTGCGAAATATATTGATAAATGGAAGACGTATTGCCCATTTTTTCCAGATAAAAAACCAGCGTCATTAACAGGTCATATTGATTCGGCCAACGCTTTGTCGCGCTAACCAGCGCTTTGGCGGCTGTCTTGGTCTGGCCAAGTTCGTCGAGGGCGACAGCGTAGACATAAGCGTAACGGGGCTGGGCATCCGTCTGCTCCACCGCCAGCTTCAAATGAGGTAGTGCTGCCTTATAATCACCCTTGCGAATCAATAATAAACCGTAACTATGCTGTGCAGCCCCGCTATCGGGTGCCACGCTTAATGCGCGTTGTAATAATTTTTCCGCTTCTGCTTCTCGATTTGTACTGCGATAAAAATCGGCCAGATTGAGCAACACGGGCACATAGTTTGGCTCTATACGCAGCGCCTGAAGGTAGGCCTTTTCTGCTGCCTCTAGATTGCCAAGATTCAATTCCAGTTGGGCTATAGCGCCCTGTGTTGCCGGGGAATCCGCTGAGACCTCAAGCGACGCACGGTATTCCTTGATAACAGGTAGCAGAGTGGCCTGCTGTTCTGCGTTGAGTTGAGGGAATAAATCCGCCAGCGTTTCTGCCAACTGGAAACGTACGGAGCGACTTTTATCCTGTAGATAAGGTGACAACAACTGCCAGCGCGCTTCGCCAGGCAAGGCCTGTAAGGAGGAGACAGCCGAGCGCCTGAGCATCGGGTTTTCATCTTGCAAATTCTTTTGTGCAGCCTCGACACTGACTCGAGAAGGGAAGGCAGCGAGGCGCTGTAACAAACTCGCTCTGACAATCGCTGGGGCTTTCGCCTCATCCAGCAAGCGTGTGATGCCTCTCGTCACAAGCACATCTCCCGCCTCGGCTCGCTGGTTTAAGATCGCCCAATGACTCTTTGCAGGCTTTACACCCCAGCTCAATAATTGCTCACTAGCCCATGCATTGTCTTTCCCAGACTGGCCCTTATGACAATTAGTGCAGGCATTTGGTACTGCCAGACTTTGCGACAAATCAGGACGGGGAATTGTAAAGCTATGGTCTCGCCGATCATCTACCTGCATAAAAATGCGGGCTGGCATATGGCAGTTGACACAGGCGGCACCTGTGGAAGCCGCCGAATGATGGTGATGCTTTGGGGTATCGAACACCTCCGGCTGATGACATTGGGCGCACAGACCATTGCCCTCTATCAGCACCTTGCCACTGTGGGAGTTGTGACAGTTGCTACAGGTAACGCCCGCACCGTGCATCTTGCTTTGCAAGAAAGAGCCCATCACAAAGGCTTCTTCACGAATCTGCCCGTCAAGATAATAGGCTCCCTCGTTTAATAATTGCAGGCGATTAGTATCGTGGAAATTTTTACCCTCTGGATTTTCTGTCAATGAGGCACGTAATGCATGACAAGTCCCACACATATTAATCTGCTCGGGATTTTTCTTACCCTGGGGGCTGGCAATGGCTGCGCCCGCTATAAACTGCCAGCTCATAGGTTCCGGTATGTCAGTACTAAAACCACTATTTTTGCCGCTTAACTTGCCTCCATTAGCAAGCTCAAGGTGTTGCGCTCCCCCACCATGACAGGCCTCACAACTAACATTGATTTCAGACCAGGTGGTTTTGTAGCTGTGTGCTTCTACATCATAATTTTTGACGACATTGGTCGAATGGCAACTGGCACAACGGTTATTCCAGTTCTGAAAATAACGTGTCCAGAAAAAGGGGTGCTCTGGAGTGATACTTTCGTCGGGTTGCAGATGGAACCAGCGCTGCCCGCCCTGCTCTTTACCGCGGCTATCCCAGGCAAGATTCAAAGCCTGAATATGCCCGTTGCCCCTTTCAACCAGATATTGTTGCAGCGGATGAAAGCCAAAGGTGTATTTTATTTGAAAGGTGTTTTTCTTACCGGCTGCATCCAGCGTATCAACAAAATAAGCTTTGCCCTGCTGATAAAAGCGGCTCTCTATATTGTGGAACTGTACTTTTGTGTCAGCAAAATCACCCAGCACTGAATCCGATGTAGCGATGGCCATGGCCTTGTGGTGATCCGATTGCTGCCATTGCTGGTGCTGCTGCTGATGGCAGCCCGCACAGGCTTCAGCCCCTATAAATAAAGCATCATCAAGCTGGGCAGCAGATAATGTCGCGCTTAAAAAAAAAGCAACAAAAAACATTATCAACTTGTAGAAAGTGGCGGTATTGAACATGAACATCACAGTTTATAGTCTGGCTTTTGAGGCCTGTATTGTCACATAAAAAGACGTTCATCGAAGCACGAAATTAAACACCTCAGACAAAGAAGTGCGTTGATCTGATTAAAACGGTGAGTAATTTGGTGCCACGACTGAGTCACACCAAAACCTGTGCGATTCAGTCGTGGCACCTTTTAATTATTTCAATTCGTAGGGATAGATAACTTTCCAGTCCTTTTTCATATCCATCACGGTCCAGCCATTTTTCTTTGCTTCGTCCAGGCCCTTGTCGAGTTTACCAATATGAGAGTCGCGGTCGTAAGCCCACTCACGCTCGGCATCGGTATGGTGAACATAGAGAGAAAAACGTGCGCCGTCACCGGCGGTGGTCCATTGATGCATTTGCAGATCGCCATCGGAGTTGCCGAAAGATGCAATAGGCCGACGACCAATATGCTGATTAATGCCTACGGGCTTGCCCACATTGTCATCCATAAAACTTAGCTCAGGTAGACGCACAATAACCGGTTTGCCATCGCGTATTTCAAACTTTGTTTTTACACTGCTGCCCACAACCTGCTCAGGCGGGATGCCGTAGACAGCCTCTGTCCAGGGGCGCATAAACTCAATACCCCCACCAGAGACAATAAACGTCTTAAAGTCATTGGCGCGCAAATAGTTGAGTACTTCCAACATCGGCTGATAAACCATCTCTGTGTAGTGCCGTTTAGTAGTGGGGTGTTTCGCCGTGGCTACCCAGTCCTTTACGATTTGTTCAAACTCTTCTGTCGTGTTACCCGCGTGTGATGCCATAACAATTTCAAGGATGGCCTTCTCGCCTCCTGCCAGGGCCGCTTTCACGTCACCTTTTAGCAGTGAAGCAAAGGGTTCTTTATTTTTCCACTCGGGATGCTGCGGCGCCAGGGCCTTGACACGATCAATGGCAAAGAACAGTTGAAAGTACATCGGCTGCTCTGACCACAGGCAACCGTCATTATCAAAGGTGGCGATGCGCTCTGCGGGCAGCACAAAATCTGCAGAATCTTTATTCGTTACTTTTTCCACGAATTGAATAATGGACTGCTTGGTATCACCTTCGTTCCAGGATGGTAACGGGTCATCGCCCTGGGCACTAGCGAGCTGGGCAAAGCCTAAAAAAATAAAGCCCAATAATAATACTTTACATTTTCTCATGATGATCATCCCTTTTATTAAAGCTATTTTTAAACAGATTACAGTTTCGTCATCAGAAAATACCTCAGGACAAAACCTCTGATCAAAAAAAACCGGTCGCTTAAGAATTAAGACGACCGGCTAATTATTTAACGTTTAATCAGTGGGCTGCAGGCTCTGAAAGCTTCTCCAGTACCTTCTCCAGACTAAAGCTGGCTGCTTTCTGACGCGGCGGATAGTCTTTAAAAGTAGCCAGAAACTCTCCCGCTATATTTTGTGCAGGCAACAACAGATAGACGCGCTCCAGCATCCAGTCGTAATACGTATTGGACGTAAGCTGAGCCCGCTCGTAGGGATCACGTCGAAGATTAAATATCAACGGAATTCGCAAGGGTGTAAAAGGGTTAGCCCAGGTTTCAAATGTTTCATAAATCCGCTGCTCCATAAAAATCATCTTCCAATCGTTGAAACGCAGCGCAGTCAGATCACCATCATCGGAGAAATAAAATATTTCTTCTCGCGGACCTTTATTTTCTTTGCCTGTGAGCAGGGGCAGAAAATTATAGCCATCGAGATGAACCTTGTATTTTCGACCATTGGCCTTGTAGCCTTTTAATAACTTTTTCTTGATATCAGTATCACCGGCAATGGCCAAAAAGGTCGGCATCCAGTCCATGTGGTGCATAATTTCATTGGACCAGGTACCGGCTTTAATATGCCCAGGCCAGCGCACCATGGCAGGCATACGCCAGCCGCCTTCAAAGTTGGTATTCTTTTCTCCACGAAATGGCGTCATTCCCGCATCAGGCCAGGTGTTCATATGGGGGCCGTTATCAGTGGAGTAAAAGACGATGGTGTTATCCGCAATTTTCAACTCATCAAGCTTGTCGAGAAATTTACCGATATGCCGATCGTGCTCGACCATGCCGTCAGAGTATTCATCCTGCCCAGAAATACCCCGCAGCTCTTTTTTCACATGAGTGCGAAAGTGCATGCGTGTACCATTCCACCAAACAAACCAGGGTTTACCCGCTTTCGTCTGCTTCTCAATGAAACCGAGTGCCGCATCGGAAGTAACGTCATCAATGGTTTCCATACGCTTTTTGGTCAGCGGGCCAGTGTCTTCAATTTCTCCACCGGCATAGCTGTGGATCACGCCGCGAGGACCAAATTTCTTTTTAAAGTCTGGATACTCACTGGCCTTTGGGTAGTCCTCGTGTTCGGGCTCTTCCTCAGCATTAAGATGGTAAAGATTGCCGTAGAACTCGTCAAAGCCGTGGTTGGTCGGCAGCATTTCATCCCTGTCACCAAGGTGGTTTTTACCAAACTGGCCAGTGGCATAGCCCTGTGCTTTAAGCATACCGGCAATGGTGGGATCTTTTATATTCATCCCCTCTTTTGCCCCGGGTAAACCCACCTTAGAAAGACCGGTACGGAAAACACTTTGTCCGGTAATAAATGAGGAGCGGCCCGCAGTGCAGCTCTGCTCGCCATAATAGTCCGTAAACGCCATACCTTCCTGTGCGATGCGGTCAATATTGGGCGTTTGGTAGCCCATCAAGCCGTGGGTATAGTAACTGACGTTCGACTGGCCAATGTCATCACCCCAAACAACGAGGATATTGGGTTTGGGTTCTTTTGGTTTGGATTCTTTTGCAAAACTAGAGGCCGGTGTGGCAACTAAAGCCATTAATACCGGCATCCATAGGGTTTCGCCGCTATTGTCGCGACTGGTTGAGTCAGCACGATGCTGGTACGCCCTCGCTCAAACGTCCCCAATCCGCCATCGAAATCATACACAGCGAATAACTCGACTCCCTGCGCAAATGGCAGGGCGAGGCCTACGAGGCCGGTTTTAAAGTCTGGACATCCCACCCCATTTTTACGACTGGATGATTCTTTTATTGCGCACCGATAAATCGAGCAAGTACGACGGCCGGTCCTATCTTGTCGCACCCATTAAAGCGGCCCTTGGCAAGGGTGTCACCGTGCGGCCTTTAATTAAAATAACCGGCGAAACCGGCTTTAATGAAGTGTTTTTCGACAATTTATAAATTAGCGACGACTACCGCATCGACGCCGTTGGCAAAGACTGGCAAGTGGCGCAAACCACCTTGTTTAACGAGCGCAGCGCAGGGCCAATAGTCACGCCGTCCAGCGGACGCGACAGTAACAAAGTCAGCGCTGTGGGTGATGCCTATGCATTAATTAACCTCGCCAAAAACTCAAGCCGTGATGGCCAAAGTGCCGCTAACGATCCCCTACTGCGCGATCAAATTATGCAGATGATGATTCACCAGGCGGCTTCAAAACAGGGCCCCGCCGCGCAAAAGTTGAAGACCTGTGTGAACACCCCGTGCGCATTCCCCTGCAGGCTAAGCTGGTGATGTCCGAAGTTCGTCAGGATAGCGCCGCCGATGCCAGTGAAATTCAGCACAATATACTCGGCTAACGCATTCTCGGCATGGCCAAATCAAAATAAAAAAGAATTAAACACCGCTTAAAAAGAAGATTAAAAAAACAACTCAAGCAAAAAACTTTGCCTTTGGTGAAGACCCCTACCGGTAATCACCCTGCCTCTGGGACCAAAACCTTTGGCAACAAATTATCGAACTCGGCTGGACCACTGTGATTGTGCCCGAAGCCGACGGCGGTATGGGCATGAGCCTGGTCTTACGTGAATGTCATAGCCCAGCGGCGAGTCGCTTACTCGGCGAAATCGCCAGTGGCAAAACTGAAACTCTCGCCAACACGCCAAAGAATGGCTCGTGGTTAGCAGCCGATTGCGATATTGAACTTGTCGATGGCACGCTCAACGGCGGTGCCTGGTTTGTATAAGATGTCCGCAAGGTTGAAACCCTGATCGTGCAAGCCAAAACCAGTAAAGGACTCAATATCATCGCCGATGCCATTATCGACCTGACTCGTGACTAGGCTCATATTACCTTTGATAGTGTCCCGGCAAATGACAAGCAACTATTAAGTGATGAGGCCTGTGCCGTACTTGAACAGACCCAACCCGGTTTATTAATCCTGCTCGCTGCTGATATGTGTGGTGCTGGGGAGTGACAACGGCAAACCACTGTCGAATACATGAAAGTCAGAGAACAGCTTGATCACCCCCCAGGATACTTTCAGGCCTTAAAACATCCGCTCGTTAACTTGATGATTATGATTGAGCAGGCCAAGTCATTCATCTACAACGCTGCCTGCGCCATTGATAGTGAACTGGCGAATGCCGCAAAATTTGCCCGCATGGCCAAGCCATCGGCTTCAGAAATGGAGGCCTTCGCCTCAAACCGCTCCATTCAGTTTCACGATGGCATCCGCTTTACCTGGAAGTATTTTGTTCATCTATACCGTAAGCGGCAGAAACATAATCAGATTTTATACGGGGATGTAAAATACCCGCGCAGTAAACTGGCGGACTTACTCATGGGGCCAGGGCTGTTTAAACTGAGTCACCCCCTACCCTCTTACCTTGCTCATCAATGCCTGCTCACCGGGCTATAAAAAACCCCGTACCGCATTGCACTTATTAGCCAAGTGCTGGAAAATCACCGCAGTCATAAAAACGTCATATTTTCTATCCAATTAGCGAGGCTGGCATGTTGTACGCTCAAATTACGGGATGGGGTCGCTTCCTGCCACCTGCCGTTTTAACCAACGAAGATATCGCCACTGTGGTCGATACGTCCAGCGAATGGATTAGCTCACGCACTGGTATCAACGCGCGACGCATTAGTCACGTAATGAACGTTGACCTGGCCCACGTTGCCGCCGAACGAGCCCTGGCTTGCGCGGGCATTTCCGCACTCGATATCGATGTTATTGCCTACGCCACTACCACACCGGACGAAATCATTCCCAACACCGCTTCGATGTTGCAGGGCAAACTCGGTGCCGCTAACGCTGCCTGTTTTGATCTTAATGCCGCCTGTACCGCCTTTCTTTACAGCTTCAATATGGTGTCGGACATGATCCGTGCTGGTTCTATTAAAACCGCCGTCATCGTCGGTTCTGAGCGCCTCAGCTCACTAATGGACTGGGCCAACAAACGCGACTCTGCCGTACTCTTTGGTGACGGTGCTGGCGCGGTGGTACTACAGGCCTCCGAGCAGCCAAGTGGTTTTTTCCAGGGCAAACTGGGCTGTGTACAAGATACTCGCGAATTACTGGCGATGCCCGATTTCGGCATGCATGCCGTCTCTCAACACCGACCACTTGACGTGTCGCTAGATTTTTCCGGGCGCGAAATCTTTCGCAATGCGGTCAATGGTATGGCTTCGGCCTGTAATGATGTACTCGAAAATTCTGGGCTTGCTCTCGACGATATTGATCTGGTGATTCCCCACCAGGCCAATACTCGCATTATCGAAGCCCTGGCCAAGCGTCTTGAAATCCCCATGGAAAAAGTCGTCGTCACTCTAGGCAACTACGCCAACACATCGACCGCGAGTATCCCCATCGCTCTTTGTGAGGCTCTTGAAGAGGGCCGTGTCAAACCCGGCATGACAATATTGATCGTCGCCTTTGGTGCCGGTTTAACCTGGGGTGCATCATTATTTACCTGGGGCGACAGAGTCACACCGCTGGGCGAGAGTGACGTAGCGCTACCAACGACTGACAAGACGGGGCTGGAATTAATTCTCGACGCCATGGCGCTTCGTGCCCAGGCGGCAAAGCGTAACGAAGTGACTTAAAAACACCTTCAAGCGATACCGTTGAACTGCTAATATCAGCCACCATTTCAAGTCATTCTGCGGGTCTATCAACGAGACCCGCCGTTGCTAACCAGGTTCCTTCATGTCCGAGCAGGCTCCCGCCCCACTTCTCGATATCCCTTCCGCTCCGGCGCCCGCATTCATCCATTTACACCTGCACAGTGAATACTCTATTGCCGATAGCACCATCGGCATCAAGCCCTTAATTGGCAAAATGCGCGAGCTTAATATGCCTGCCGTTGCCGTCGGTGACATTTCCAATTTCTTTGCCCTGGTCAAGTTTTACAAGACGGCACAAGGCGCGGGCATCAAACCTATTTGCGGCAGTGACCTGACCATTGCCGGGGATAAAACCGACGACCCCCAAAGCCAAATCACCCTGCTGGTGAAAAATCAAATTGGCTATCAGAATCTCACACAACTGATCTCCCGCGCCTACCTTGAGGGTCAGATTCACGGTAAACCCTGCATTCGACGCAGCTGGCTGAAAGAGCTAGGCGGTGGCTTGATTGCCCTTTGTGGCAACAAAAGCGATATCGGCGTTGCGCTGGCTGGCAATCGTGCGCCCCTCGCTCAAAGCTTATTGAATGAGTGGATGGCGGATTTCCCCGATAGCGTTTATCTTGAGCTAGTACGCTGCCAGCGCCCCGGTGAAGAAGAATTTGTACACAGTGCTGTCGAGCTAGCGCAGACCCTCGATTGCCCCGTGGTCGCCACGAATGATGTGCGCTTTATCAGCCAGGATCAGTTCGAAGCCCATGAGGTAAGAGTCTGTATTGTCGAGGGCCGCACCCTCGATGACCCGCGCCGCGAACGCCGCTACAGCGAGCAGCAATATCTCAAGTCAATCGAACAAATGCAGGCGCTTTTTGAAGATATTCCCGAGGCTCTGGAAAACACCGTTGAGATCGCCAAGCGCTGTAACTTGAGCCTGACATTGGGCAAGCCTCAACTACCGGAATACCCTATTCCCGAAGGCATGACCACCGAGTCTTTCTTCCGCCAGCTATCCGAAGAAGGGCTGTCGAAGCGTTTGCAGAGCATCACGCTCAACCCCGAAACCGATCAAAGCCTGGAAGACTACAATAATCGCCTCGACTTCGAACTCAACATTATCAATCAGATGGGTTTCCCCGGTTATTTCCTTATCGTCATGGACTTTATTCGCTGGGCCAAAGAGCAGGATATTCCCGTCGGCCCGGGTCGAGGCTCTGGTGCAGGTTCGTTAGTTGCCTACGCCCTTGAGATTACCGACATTGATCCCCTCGAATACGACTTACTGTTCGAGCGCTTCCTCAATCCCGAGCGGGTCTCCATGCCCGATTTTGATATCGACTTCTGCATGGACAATCGCGACCGGGTGATCGCCTATGTTGCCGAGCGCTATGGCCGTGACGCGGTCTCGCAAATCATCACCTTTGGCACCATGGCGGCGAAGGCTGTGGTACGCGATGTTGCCCGCGCTCAAGGCAAGTCTTACGGACTGGCCGATCGTTTATCGAAAATGATCCCCTTTGAAATTGGCATCACCCTGCAGAAAGCCTTTGATCAAGAGGAGATACTCCGCGATTTCCTTGATCAGGACGAAGAGGCCCAGGAAATTTGGGAGATGGCCCTACAGCTCGAAGGCCTAACCCGTAATGTTGGTAAACACGCGGGTGGTGTGGTCATCGCCCCCACCCGGCTAACGGACTTTTCCGCTCTCTACTGCGACGAAGCCGGCGAAGGCCTGGTCACCCAGTACGACAAAGATGATGTTGAAGATGTTGGCCTGGTCAAGTTTGACTTCCTCGGCCTGCGTACCCTGACCATTATTGACTGGGCGCTGGACAACGCCAATACGCAGAATGAAAGGGACGGCAAACCGCCGGTGGTGATTGAAGATATTCCCCTCGACGACCCGGGGAGTTATCAGCTTCTACAGCGTGCCGAAACCACGGCGGTATTTCAGCTTGAATCCCGTGGCATGAAGGATTTGATTAAGCGCCAGTTACCCAGTCGCTTTGAGGACATCATCGCACTGGTGGCCCTGTTCCGACCCGGGCCCCTGCAGTCGGGCATGGTTGATGATTTTATTAACCGCAAGCACGGTCGCCAGGAAGTGGCCTATCCCCACCCCAAATATCAGCACCCCGATCTTAAGCCGGTGCTCGAACCGACCTACGGCATTATTCTCTATCAGGAACAGGTGATGCAGATCGCCCAGGTGCTCGGTGGCTACTCGCTGGGCGAAGCCGATATGTTACGCCGGGCAATGGGCAAGAAAAAGGCGGAAGAAATGGCCCGCCAGCGCCAGCTCTTTGTTGACGGTGCCGCCAACAACAATGTCAGTAATGAACTGGCGGAGAACATTTTCGACTTAATGGAAAAGTTTGCCGGTTACGGCTTTAACAAATCCCACTCCGCCGCTTATGCCCTGCTCGCCTATCAAACAGCCTGGCTAAAAGTACACTACCCCGCCGCCTTTATGGCCGCCGTATTGTCGGCCGATATGCAAAACACCGACAAGGTGGTGACGCTGATTGACGAGTGCCGGGCGATGAATTTACTCGTTAGCCCACCCGACGTTAACACCGGGCAGTTTCAGTTTTCAGTCTCTCTTGAATCTGCTGTGATTTATGGACTCGGTGCCATTAAAGGTCTCGGTGAAGGCCCGGTAGAGAATATTCTTGCCGCCCGCAACAGTGGCGGCCCTTTCAAAGATCTGTTTGATTTCTGCCTCCGTACCGATGCTCGCAAGGTCAACAAACGCGCCCTTGAAGCCCTCATTCGCGCTGGCGCACTCGACCTTATTGGCCCCAACGACGATCCCGGCTACAGCCGTGCGGTAATGCTTGCGGCCATGGAAGAAGCCGTAAAACTGGCCGACCAGCACAGTAAAAATACCGCCAGCGGCATGGTCGATTTATTTGGCGCGACCCCGGCAGAAAGCGCCCCCGAAATAGGTTACTCCGCGTTTACTCAGGTGCGCCGCTTTCGGCTTCGTGATCGCCTGCAGGGCGAATGGGACACTCTCGGTCTCTATCTCACCGGCCACCCCATTGAAGAATATGTTGGCGAACTGAGCAACTTTATTAGCTGTCGCCTGAAGGCTTTACAACCATCCAGAAGCATACAAATCGTCGCCGGACTGGTACTCGAAATTCGCTCCATTAAAACCAGCCGCGGCGTGATGGGCATAATGATCATCGACGATGATACTGCGCGTATCGACATCACCATTTTCTCTGAGCAATTCAACGCCTGTCGCGACAAAATCAGCAAAGGCAGCATGGTGGTGGTCAACGGCGTGCTCAGTGAAGACGAGTACTCCGGCGGCCTGAAAATGCGTGCCCAGGAGGTACGGACACTGATCGAAGCTCGACAGGCCATGCTCAAAGGGCTGGCTATCGACCTGTCTGCCAGCACCATGACATTGGCAACCGTCGACAATCTCGAGCACTTACTCAAACCCTATAAAAACGGGCAATGCGCGGTTAAAGTGAAATATCGCTGTCGCGGCGCAGAGGGGGAATTCGCATTCGGTGAAGAATGGGCGGTGCAGCCAGATGACGAACTGTTGCACCACTTGAGGGACAGTTTCGGCACTGGCAATTTACAGCTGCTGTATTAACGCACCGCCAGCTAAAGAAATTGCGGCAAAATACCAGTTCAATGTATCGATTGAATAAAGTACCTGTATAATTTGGCCATTCTTTCGCTACGAACACCTAAACCCGACAGACTCTTGGCAGAAGTAAAGCAACCGGAATTAAAGTAATTATGAATCTTGACTACCTGGACTTTGAACAGCCTATTGCCGAACTCGAGGCTAAAATCGAAGAGCTACAACTGGTCGGCAACGATAACGAGCTCAACATTGCCGATGAGATAAAGAAATTACGGGGTAAATCACTCAAGCTGACCGAGAGTATCTTTTCCGGCCTCTCTTCCTGGCAGACCGTTCAGGTAGCCCGCCACCCCCTACGCCCCTATACCAAAGACTACATCCCTAAACTTTTCACCGAGTTTGAAGAACTCCACGGCGACCGTCACTTTGGTGACGACAAAGCCATTATCGGCGGTGTCGCACGACTCGATGGCAAGCCAGTGATGGTTATCGGTGAAGAAAAAGGCCGTGGCGTCAGTGAAAAAGTTGAGCGTAACTTTGGCATGCCCAAACCCGAAGGTTATCGCAAAGCCCTACGGCTGATGGAAATGGCTGAGCGCTTTAAAATGCCCATCCTGACACTCATCGACACCCCCGGTGCCTATCCCGGCATCGACTCGGAAGAGCGTGGCATCAGTGAATCTATCGCCCAAAACCTCGCCGTTATGTCCCGCCTTAAAACGCCCATTATCGCCACGGTTATTGGCGAAGGCAGCTCCGGCGGCGCGATTGCCATTGGCGTCAGTGACTGGTTGAATATGCTGCAATACTCGACCTATTTCGTTATCTCGCCCGAAGGTTGTGCCAATATCATCTGGAAAACAGCGGAAAAAGCACCACTAGCAGCAGAGGCCATGGGCGTTACATCGGGTGTTCTGGAAGAACTCGGCATTGCCGATGAAACCATCCCCGAGCCACTCGGCGGCGCTCATCGCGATGTCGATACAATGGCCGAAACTTTGAAGGGCCGTTTAATTGAGCAGCTCGACCGACTGCAGAGTGAACCCCTCGACCAGCTACTCGAAAAGCGCTTTGAGCGTTTGATGTCCTACGGAAAGTAACTAAGAAAACGTCTAAACAAGCGGCAGTCCGATTAGCCTCTAACTGGACTGCTGTTTTCTCAACAGGCTAAACCTGTACCCGCTGCTCAACCACCCCTATTCAATCACCACTGCCTCAATCAAAGCACCGACATACCGTGGGGCGTCGCCAATTTAATACGCCACTGCTTTTTTCCACGGTATTTTGAAGGATACACCCAGCCCTCAATTTCCAGGCGTTTACCGCGCCAGCTACTAACTGTCGATTGTTTAAAATACGGCTGATTTTCCGGATAGATCACCGCCACAAAGCCGTCATCAAAATTAATCCACCAGGCTTTGGCAAAGCTCACTTTGCGCACTGTGCCGCGCACCCGCTGGTAACCACCTTGTTTAATATTTTTCGTAGCAACGTATTGCGCTAGCGATTTTCGCCATACGCCTTTCTGTTGCCGTTTGGCCTTTTTTTCAAGGTTAGCAAAACATGAAGCCAAACCGACATTGGGTGGTATTTCCACATGCCAGCCCAGGCCCTGGCTCAGTAGCGTGGCAGCGAGACTTTGACCATCGACAAACACATGGCCCAGTTGCCGACCGTAAGAATCGCTCTGCTCGCGGCCGAGATAAAGCCGTACACCTTTCTGTCGAGAGCTATCGGCTTGCAAGGCATTTTTTACCGCCTGTTTAGCCTCCATTGCCAGCGCTTCATCGGGCTGGCCTTTGCGGCCACGCTCCGGCGTATTAACACCAATCAAGCGTATTTTACGGCCATCGTTTAAAGCGAGGGTGTCTCCGTCATAGTTATATTTGACGGTAATGGTCTCACCGCGACCCCTTTGAAGATCGGCTGAATTGCAATTGCCACCCAGAACGATCGCAGATGTAAATACACCTGTGATCAAAATTGAGGCGAAAAAAAATGCGCTCCGAGTATTAACCCTGAGCGCATTCTTCATTGGCTTGTCAGCCAGCGGGCTAGATTTACTTCTTGCCGCTGCTGATACCACCAAAACGCTGGTTGAAACGGTCGATTCGACCACCTACGTCAGCTGTCTTCTGCTTACCCGTGTAGAAAGGGTGGCATTTTGCACAGACGTCGAGGTGAATCTCACTCGCCAGGGTTGAACCAACTTCGATAACATTACCGCAGCTGCAGGTTGCTTGCAGCTTGCCATAAGCAGGATGTATTTCAGCTTTCATTTTACTTGCCTCATTGTTGCAGGGTTGTTGCACACCGCCACCAGATCAATAACAAGGCTAAAGTCTGTCTTGTCAGGCACCGCATGCATACTTGCAGGAGCGCGCATACTACCAGAAAAGCCCGCTGATTCAAGTACAAAGTCGCCCTCTTTCAAGGGCTTGCTTCACCAGCGAGCTATTTTATCAAAACCAGATCTGTCGATTGCACACAGGGGTACTTACATCCGACAATAGCCCCTTATTTAGCATTTTTTATAGTCGGTTTTCAATTCACCATGCCACAAAGCCCCATGTACAAACCCCCATGCCACAAACTGATTTAAAAATGACAGATACGCTATTTTATCAAGTTGCCGTACAGTCGCCTCTGCGTCGGCTGTTTGATTATCTGCCAGCCGCAAATGCCAGCGATACATTAGCACCCGGTGTGCGCGTCACCGTACCCTTTGGCAAGCGCGAAGTGACCGGCATTATTGTGTCCAGCACGCCAGATAGTGCCTATCCCGCAAGCAAGCTTAAACCCATTACCGCCGTGCTGGATGACGCGCCATTAATCCCACCAATACTCTTCGACGTACTCCTCTGGGCCGCTCGCTATTATCAACACCCCATCGGCGATGTACTGGCCAGCGCTCTGCCAACATTATTACGCAAGGGCGGCGGTCTGCCCCAGCAAAGCTTTTGGCGTTTGAGCACTCACGGTAAAGGCCTGCCTAATGATGCTTTGAGCCGCGCACCTAAGCAGCAAGCCCTGTTGCAACTGCTGCAACAACACGACAATCTCAGTCGAGAGGCTCTCGCTGCTGCTGATATCAGCACGCCCACTCTGCGCAGCCTGCTTAAGAAAGAGCTAATAGAAAACTTCACGACCACCACATCTAACCCGGCATTTAACTTAAGTGGTGAACTGGCGCTTCTCGCCGAACCGGCCTTAAGCCTGTCAAACGATCAACAAGCCGCTCTGCAGCAAGTCGAGCTTAACGCTTACAACAGCTATTTAATTGATGGCGAAACTGGCTCCGGCAAAACTGAAGTGTATTTACAGGCTATCGCCACCGTACTGCGTAACTCACGCCAGGCATTGGTGCTGATACCCGAGATCAATCTCAGCCCGCAAACCCTCGCCCGCTTTCAGGCCCGCTTTAATTGCCCCATTGCACTCATTCATTCCGGATTAAGCGAACGACAGCGCCTTGACGCCTGGTGGGCTGCCGCCAAT
Organism: Gammaproteobacteria bacterium 50_400_T64; assembly: GCA_002162755.1. Taxonomy (GTDB): domain Bacteria; phylum Pseudomonadota; class Gammaproteobacteria; order Pseudomonadales; family Porticoccaceae; genus Reddybacter. The sequence goes on from MAAS01000007.1 coordinate 35,532, forward strand.
GGTAGCGCTGGCATTATTATCGGCACGCGTTCCGCGGCCTTTGTTCCGATGAAGTCACCGGGCATTATTATTGTCGATGAGGAACACGACGGCTCATTCAAACAACAAGAAGGCTTTCGCTATTCCGCCCGCGACGTGGCAGTGATGCGCGCCAATCGGGAGAACATTCCCCTGCTGCTCGGCTCCGCCACGCCCTCACTGGAAAGCCTCTACAACTGCGAACAACAACGTTATCGCCACCTCATCATTAAAGGTCGGCACGGCGGCGCAGTACAGGCCGAATGGCAGCTGGTGGATATTCGCCACAGCCAGCTCAACACCGGATTCTCGCAAATCGTGATTGAGGCAATGAGCACCCAGTTGGCCCAGGGCAACCAGATTCTGGTCTTCCTCAATCGCCGAGGTTTTGCGCCAACGCTGATGTGTCACGACTGCGGCTGGGTCGCCAATTGCAAACACTGCGATGCCCACCTCACCGTACACACCCAACGGCCAGGGTTACATTGCCACCACTGTGAATCACGGCAAGCACTGCCCGCCACCTGCCCCGATTGCAGCAGCATGCAGCTCAACTATCTCGGTCAGGGTACTGAGCGCAGCGAGGCAACACTGCAAGCCCTCTTCCCCGCTGCCACTGTGCACCGTGTCGACAGAGATTCAACGGGGAGTAAACACGCGATGGAAGAGCTGATGCAGGAGGTAAGCAAAAATGAACCCTGTATTCTGGTCGGCACCCAAATGCTCGCCAAAGGCCATCACTTCCCCGGTGTAACACTGGTTGTGGTACTGGATGCCGATACCAGTTTGTTTAGCACCGACTTCAGAGCGCTAGAAAAAATGGGCCAGCTCATTACCCAGGTTGCCGGTCGCGCCGGGCGTGGTGCCAAACCCGGCAAAGTGATGATACAAAGCCACCACTGTGAGCACCCGGTGTTTGAACTCCTCAGCCAGCACAGCTACGCAAAGTTTGCCCAACATATCTTAAGTGAACGCCAGTTTAGCGCCATGCCGCCCTTTGCCAATGCGGCGTTGATTCGTGCGGAATTTCATCAGGGCGGCGAGGCCCTTGGCTTGCTACAAAAGGCTCGCACCTATCTTGAAAGCCAAATGCCATCGAGCCCGACGATGCGCTATCTTGGGCCCTTTCCCGCCGCGATGGAAAAGCGCGGCGGTCGCTATCGCTATCAGCTCACTTTGATCGGCACAGAAAGGCGCACCTTGCACTCGCTACTCGAGCGACTTAGCCGCTGGCTAGAGTCGGAGAAGAGCGCTCGAAAAGTCAGGTGGTCAATTGACGTCGACCCACAAGACACCATTTAATTAGCAATTAATATCAACCAGTTACAGAGACATTCTAACAATAAAATTAAAAATAATTAGCGCTTATTTAAGCAAGCGAATACAATAACAGCCAAGCCCACAGCACCGACTAACATGTCCCGAGATTACGCCAACAAAACCCGTAGAAAGCCCCCTGCCAAACGCAGTAATACTCGTACGAATAGCCGCAAAACCACGGGCAGTTCGACACAGTCACCGCGCTGGATGTGGCTGTTCAGTGGTTATCTACTCGGCATTTTATCAATGGGACTGTTACATCTGTGGCAAACACCCCAACAAGATATTAGCCAGGCGATTGATAAAGTCACCGGCACAAAGTCTGTGCAGGATGCTAAAGCGGAGTTTATTTTTTACACCCAATTGCGCGATGCTGAAATTATTGTGCCCGATACCCCGCCCGATGCGCTGCGAAAAACAAAGTCTGAAAAAGGACAGGACGAGGTCTTTATTTTGCAGGCAGGCTCCTTCAAAAACCCGCAAGATGCCGATAGCTTGCGCGCCAATCTACTGCTGCTCAATATGAATGCGAAAGTAGAAAAGGTTAGCTCCAGCAAGGGCGGCACCTGGCATCGTGTATTAGTCGGCCCCTTTCAATCCAGCTCTAAACTGGCGAGCGCCCGCTCTACACTGTTGCAAAATGGCATTGATAATCTGGTCTTAAAACGGCCAAAGAAATAGCGCTATTCTTTATTACTTGAGTCCATAGACAAGAGTGAACACCCGTTTTAAAACCCGCCAAACGCTCGCTTACTCATAGCTAAACTTTACGCGCTGATTAACACCCGTTAGCAATTCGTAGGCGATTGTCTCGCTGTATTCAGCAATGGTTTCAACCGCTAGCCCTTCGCCCCAAAGGGTGACGTTGTCACCCACTTTGGCTGCCTGATTATCACCCAGGTCAACGGTCAACAAATCCATCGACACTCTACCCGCTATAACAGCAGGCTGGCCATTTACCAGTACCGGGCAGCCATTACGGGCGTGGCGTGGATAGCCGTCCCCATAGCCAGCGGCGACCACAGCAATACGCGATGGGTTCGTTGACGAGCTGTTCAATAAACCGGGCGCTCGCCACGCTTCCCCGTAGCCAACACCCTCACCTGCAGGCACGGTTTGCAACGCCACAATACGCGAACGCAAGGTCATTACCGGGCGCAGGTCGACACCTTCCGGCAAAGGCACCTCACCACTCAAGGGGTTCACCCCATAGAGCATCACCCCCGGTCGCACCCAGTCAAAGTGCATATCGGGCCGCGTTAACAGGGCTGCAGAATTAGCCAGGCTCAAGCCCTCATCGTTGCGAACGCCAAGCTCATCAACCGTGTTTCGAAAGGTCATTAGCTGCCGTTCATTCAAATCTGCAGCAGGCTTATCGGCACAGGCCAGGTGGGAGAGAAACACTCGATTGGCTACCTGTTCCGCAGTGCGCAAACGTGCCGCCGCCTGACAAAAACCATCCGGGGTAAAGCCAAGCCGGTGCATGCCGGTATCAAGCTTAAGCCACACATCGATGGGCTGGCTTAACTGAGTATCGAGTAATATCTGCAATTGTTCGGCGCAGTGAATAACCGTACCCAAACCGTAGCGAGCGACTTCTTGCATTTCTGCGCGGCCAAACACACCACTCAGTAATACGATGGGCTGGTCGATACCCGCATCCCGCAACTCCACAGCCTCTTCAAGACTGGCCACACCAAAGGCATCGGCAAGGGACGCTAAAGCCTCAGCGACCTGAACAGCACCGTGGCCGTAGGCATTGGCTTTAACCACCGCCATAATCCGTGCACCCAGTGTCAGGCGTCGAACCACCGTGAAATTGTGTTGTAGATTCGCCCGAGAAATAAGGGCTTCAATAGGTCGTGTCATAAAGTCTTTAGATCAGAAAAAGTGAATGCGCGCTCAAGCAATCGACACCGGCCTGAGCGCCCGTAGTGTCACAGGGCGAGTTAGTAGAAGCAAGTCTTCACCGCCCGCTAAACACAGGTATAATTCCCAGCCAAAATTATCACACACTCTTTTCACCCACGTATTTCACCTACTTATTTCAGGAGACGACCATGGCCGCTGACTGGGCTAGCTTTAACTGGGAAGACCCCTTTCTTATCGAAGAGCAATTGAGCGAAGACGAGCGCATGATTATGCACAGCGCTCGCCAGTACTCTCAGGACAAGCTGCTACCCCGCGTACAAATGTCTTTCCGTGAAGAACGTATGGACCGGGAGATTTTCACCGAAATGGGCGAACTGGGTTTACTGGGTTCAACCATCGACGGCTACGGGTGCCCCGGTGTTAATTACGTCAGCTACGGTCTCATTGCCCGCGAGGTTGAGCGTATCGACTCCGGCTATCGCTCAATGATGAGCGTGCAATCCAGCCTGGTGATGCACCCCATTTACACCTACGGCACCGAAGCACAACGTGAGAAGTATTTACCTAAACTCGCCAGCGGCGAATGGGTAGGCTGCTTCGGCCTGACTGAACCCGACCACGGCTCTGATCCTGGCGGCATGAAAAGCCGCGCTAAATCTGTCGACGGTGGTTACAGCCTGACCGGCAATAAAATGTGGATTACCAACTCACCCATCGCCGATGTGTTTGTGGTGTGGGCAAAAACTGACGACGGCATTATTCGCGGTTTTGTACTCGAGAAAGGCATGAAGGGACTATCTGCACCGAAGATCGAAGGCAAGCTAGCCCTGCGTGCTTCGGTGACCGGCGAAATCGTGATGGATGAAGTCTTCGTTTCTGAAGACCATTTACTCCCTAACGTGAAAGGTTTAAAAGGCCCCTTCGGTTGTCTTAACAGCGCACGACTGGGCATTTCATGGGGAGCCCTGGGCGCTGCTGAAACCTGCTGGCAAACAGCGCGACAGTACGTGCTCGACCGCAAGCAGTTTGACCGTCCACTGGCCGCCAATCAGTTAATTCAAATGAAGCTGGCGAATATGCAAACTGAAATCCATCTCGGCTTGCTGGGTTCTTTGAACGCCACGCGTTTGAAAGATAAAGGCCAACTCGCCCCCGAACTCATCTCAATGATGAAGCGTAATAACTGCTCGAAGTCTCTCGATATCGCCCGCGTCGCTCGGGATATGCTCGGCGGTAATGGTATCTCTGATGAGTTCCCAATTATGCGTCATATGATGAATCTCGAAGTCGTCAACACTTACGAGGGAACGGCGGATATTCATGCGTTGATTTTGGGTCGTGCACAAACGGGGATTCAGGCGTTTTTCTAGCAGCGTCTTAAACTTTTCAAACTATTAAATTGGCCAGCCCCTGCACAGGTGCTGGCCAATTCAGTTAACGCGTAAGAATGCTCAACGTCGTTGCAGCAGTATCGTCTTCTATCCAGCCACCACCGTTTTGGGCGAGAGCCACTTTCGCCCCTTCAACCTGGCGTTTACCGCAGCGGCCCCGTAACTGGTTCGTCAGCTCAACCAACTGAGCACACCCCGTTGCACCGACGGGATGCCCCTTCGCCACTAAACCACCGCTGGGATTAACCGGCACGCGACCACCGAGATCCGTTTCACCATCGCGAATCATCTGTACACCTTCACCCGGCTTACAAAGACCCAGCTCTTCGATGTACATCAATTCAGCAGGCGATGCCGCATCGTGCAACTCAACCACATCGACATCTTCTGGGCCAACACCGGCCATGGCATAGGCTTTTTCTCCAGCCCTGTCATTACAACTACGGCCACCGGGCTGGCCTGAAACCAGCGTAATGGTCTCGGCAGTAACCGCATCGCAACCGTGCTTGCGAGCGAAATCTTCTGAAGTGAAAACCAGTACTGCAGAACCGTCACCAATGGGCGAGCACATGGCCAGCGTTAACGGGTCGATAATTAAGCGGGTGGCAAGAATTTCTTCAACCGACAAGGCTTTCTGAAATTGCGCCTTGGGATTAAGAGAGCCAAACTTATGTGACTTGGCAGCAACACGGGCGAAGTCTTCCATCGTCGCGCCGGTTTTCTCCATGTATTTACGGGCCTTCCCTGCGTAGATATCCATAAAGCCCGAGCGCCCGGGCTCACTGCCCGCTGTTAGGGGATCATCGGAGCCCGTCTCGGCCTTAATTTCTTCAAGATCCAGCGCTGAAATCAATGCTTTAAAGGCCATGGTTTTATCTTTATGGGTCATCTTCTCAGCGCCGATGGCGAGGGCCACTTCGCTTTGCCCCGAAGCCACCGACAACCAGGCCAGATGAGCAGCCGTCGAGGCTGAAGCGCAGGCATTTTCAACATTGATAATAGGCTTACCCATAAGGCCCGTTTCACGGAGAGCAATTTGACCAGGAATCATCTCCTGCCCGGTGATTAAGCCGCCCACTGCATTGCCAAAAAAGATGGTATCGACATGATCAGCCTTAATAGCCGCATCAAGCATCGCTTCGTTTAAAGCCTCGGTCGTCAGGCTGCGGAGCGTGGCATCCATGCGTTTACCAAAATGGGTCATTCCGGTGCCCGCTATTTTTACTTTGCGCATTATTCATCCCCTTTACTTCAGTGTTTGTGCGTCATTAAAAATTTCTGTATTAAAATATCACGACCTTAAACCGCGGCAATATTAATCAGCTCAGAAGCAGCACTATAGACCCTATGAGGTTTTGAGCAAACGCTGGATTTCGGGCAGCGCACGACTCACGCTAGCCTTACCCTCGTCGATGCATTCAGCGGCCCGGTAAAACTCCAGCAAGCCAATATCGGCCAACTCCGGCGTAATCAGAATATCCGGCGGCTCCCCCACCATGCGGCTACGCGTGATGCGATCCTGAATAATATTGATAGAACCCGCAATGGTTTCAAATACCCGTGGCGCTTTCTCATCACCAGCACCGCCATTACTTTCTTGTTTACTACTCATGGGCCAGGGTATTTTGTCACTCCAATGTGTTACCGGTTTATTTTCGTCAGGGCGACCAGGCTTATCAATATGCCGGCCGACAAGATTGCCATTAAGGTTAACGGCAATAACAAAATCAGCGCCCAGTGCACGACAAACGGATACCGGTACCGGATTCACCAGCCCACCATCAACTAGCCAACGTTTTTTATGTCGCACCGGGGGAAACAAACCAGGAAGAGACATTGATGCCCATACAGCATCGAGTAATAGGCCATCGGTAAACCAGACTTCCCGACCGCTGCTTAAATCTGTTGCCACTGAGGCGAAGGGACGTTGCAACTCTGCAATAGTGAATTCTTCGTCAGCAATAAACTGCGTTAGTACTCTCTGCAAACGCTCCTTGTTGATGACTCCGTTAAGGGTAGTGTCCAGACTGGCAAAACGGGCAGTTTCAAACAGGCTCAACGAGCGCGCCCAAGTTTCAAGTGCAGTAATTTTGTTAGCTGCGTAAGATGCCCCCACCAGGGCACCGATTGAACAACCACAAATAATATCCGGCTCAATACCGTGATCTCGCAGGGCTTCGATAACACCGATATGAGACCAGCCCCGAGCTGAACCACTACCCAGTGCCAGGCCAATTTTTACTTTATTAGCAGAATGCTCAGAAGAAGACATCATTAGAAGACAGGCTCTCGAATAATCTGCACGAAAGTATCTTACAAAACAGGCCTGGTAAAGGAATTTGATTCTTACAGATAGCAAAACGGCGCATTATTGCGCCGTTTTACAGGAATGACTCATTAAGCTTTTTTAAGTTATTTTCACCCGAAAAACTCTCATCAAAGCTCTAAATGCATGATCACATTTTTTGTGCCGAAAGCACCAAAGCATCCACTTTCATTGTTTTCCCATCTAGCTCAACATCATCCTCTTCGAAATATTCGCTACCGGCCAGGCGCCAGCCAACGGCTGTCATTGCCTCTTCAATTTCTGCTTTTTCACGCAATTTAAAACCGTGCTGTGTAAAACTTTGTGCCTTCATCGTATCGGAGGTACGCATGCCCAGGGCTACTCGGCCACCCGGCTTCAACCAACGATCAAACAGGGTAAAGAGCGCAGTGATATCTTCGATAAAATAAATAATATTAACGCCAAAGATGCCATCAACTGAAGCCTCATCAATAGGCGCGTCAAAGCAATCTTCATTATAAACTGTCATTTTGCATTCAGCGTATTCAGCCAGGTTTTCTCGCACCTGTTGCGCCATATCCGCAGAGCGTTCAACCGCTTGATAATGGCCCTCGCTCTCAAGGGTATAGGTTAGACTGAAAGACAACATGCCATTACCCGGGCCGATTTCCACAATATTCTGACCGGCCTCAGGGATAAGGCAATCGATAGTGCATGCAGTAACCAAGGCATTGGCTCTATTCATATTTGAAGCCAGCTCGATGCCGACTTCACCTTCGGGATTTGAAAGCTGGGCGGCCATTGCCCGATCATCTGTATCAACACTGTTGCTATCTGTACTCATTATTTACTTCCCTCAAAATTAAAGCTGTATTTGACAGCATCCAGAGGTAAAACGTCGCCAGTCACTACACCCAGCAAAACTCCGTCACTATCGTACTTCTTAATTGTCATTCATTTTTCAACATCACAATAACTATTGAATAGCCTGGTCCAGGCTCTGAATTGCTATTCAACAGCCTGAGCGTGGACAATAAAACGATGCTGTGAATTCGCTGCAGAACTATCAAAAGGCCAGCAAGTTACCAACACCAAACTTTTTACATTGTTATTAGCCGCTATCAAAACATCTTCATCGACCACCTGCATACTGCTTACACGGTAAACTGTGTGCTGCCCCTCCCAGTTTTGTAAAATTATCTGCTCATCCTCCTGTAAAAACTGCAAAAAACGAAAATGGGTGTCGCGATGCCCCGAAATCACGACCACGCCATCGGCTCCCGGCTGGGCACTAGCCGAAGTATGTCCCGGCCCAAAAGCCAGGGCCTGACCACTATCACCCGCTAAAACTATCTGCGAAATTTTCTGGCTCGGAACCATCAAACGCGCCACGGGCCAGGTATCAGCCCAAAACCAGGGTTTAACCGTCTTCCCACTGTCCTGGCCTTGCTGCCAGGCTCTATCAATTAAGAATTGCCCCAGTTCCGCTTTCAAATAAATATAACCGCCTTTAACCCACAGGCCAGTGCCGAGTAATAATAAAATAAGGCCCATAAATTTTAGGCTGACGCTCATTTTTCTTTGTCGCCCCTCGGCTAAATTTATCAGCACAGATCGCCCTGTTCATATCGTGTATGACGCCGTGACAAGTAAAGAATACTCAATGCTAGTATTAATATTGCAGTACCCGCCCAAAAGAAATAAACCATTCCCGTCGCTGTTCGTGCCAAACCAAACTGCGTACCCTTTGGTACATTATTTTTTATGGCATGATTTTTCAGCTCGGATGCTTCAGATCTGTGCGGTGTTTTATCCACTGCGACCAAGCTGGTAAATGGCGTGACCAAATGATGTTTTAAAGCGACATCCACCACCTTCCCTCGCAGTGCCTGTCTATTTTCATCATCACGCTGTAGCGCTCTTTCATCGAGTAATGACTCTATCTTTTTTCGCGCCCATGCCACATGAACACCACTGCGTGCAGACTCACCCGCCAATAACACTCGCTGCTGCCACATCTGACCCTGGCGTCGTCCTTGCAGGGTGATATATTCGGGTAGTTGGTCGGCCTTTATAGTAAGCACTAAAGGTTCACTTGCATAAAGATCGGGGATTAACGAGGGGCTAACATCGATGTGTCCGTCCTTTATTTGCAGCTGAATATCACTCATCACTGGCGCGTCTATGCGTTCAAATAGCTGCGTGATTTTTTGTTCTACCTCATTAATTTTTCCGATATGTACAAAAATACCCCGGCCCATTTTGGCCGCCTTGCGCATAAAATAACGATTAGGTGCGGAGCCGATACCCACGGTAAACAGACGACTATTACCAAGCCGGGATTTAATCACTGCAAATAATTGCGCCTCATTACTAATGGCACCATCAGTCAGAAATAAAACCTGTCGCATACGACCCGTACTATTTCTATCGTCACAAGGGCCGCACAAAGCAAGATCCAGAGCCTTACGCATTTCGGTACCGCCACGGGCCTCAAGGTCGATGACAAAACGCTTTGCACGGGTAATATTCGTGACACTAGCCTCCCGTTCCGTATCGAATAAAGACCAGGCCTCGGCATTAAACTCAATAATATTAAAACGATCCTTTGCATCCAGTCGGGATATTGCCGTTAGCAACGCACGCTTTGCCTGGCGCAGAGATTCACCACCCATGGAACCCGACGTATCAATCACATACACAATATCTCGGGGCTGGTGATATTGTTCCAGTTCAACCTGGGGCGGCATCAGTTGCAACAACGCATATTCCTCACCGGAAAAGACCTGAGTAAACACATGTGCCTGGGGCACGGCCAGTTCTCGGCCCTGCCATTCGACAACGAAATCAGCATTGGCTGAATGGCTTTTTGGATCAAGTCGCAGCTGCCAATGGGCATCATCTATCCGACTTTTACTCACGGAGTGGTAACGACTTTCTACATCATCAAGCTCAAAGCCCGCTTGTAAATCGACCCAAATTTCCGTGGGATTATTATTCTCTCCAGCAAGATCCGTCATTACATTAGCGACGGCCGCCCTGTTTACCGCAAGGTTATTGATGGAAGGCTCCGCCTGGTCGAGAGTATTTACGGGGGTATAGCGCGGTGTAATACTCATCGGATAGTGCAAGCTGTAACGTGTACCCCGGCGCATCACCTGCTGTTGATATTCAAGAACAACAATAAGCTCCTCACCTGGCGGCACATTCGCCACCTTAGTACTAAATATATTAGGCCTGTGCTGTTCAACGAGGGCGGCATGTCGACCCGCTTGCCGCGCCTGCTGATATATTTTTTGCGCCTGTTCGCGACGTTTAATATCGCCCTCGATAACTCGCTCGCCAATACGTATTCTCATGTGATCAACCGCGCTATCCGGCGGTAGCGGAAACGTATAAACCGCTTCTGCCCATGCATCCGAAGGATTGCGAAAAGTCTGCGCCACCCTCACCCGAGCGATGGGCCCAGTAATATGAATATCCACTTTGCTATGCAGCTGTGGTGCGATGACCTCATTGCGGCCATCGGCAAAATCCAGCGCTAATAAAGCACTGCCTAGCAGCTCCCTTTCAGGCATTTCACTGTTCACCGCTAAGCTTGCACTTACATTAGTGCCGCCAGTAAATAAAACCAGGAGCACTAGCAGGCAGTATCGACGCCGTAAGCGCCGGTAAAACCTCAAGCTTGCCGCGATGAACTTCATTACAGAAATCATCGCAAAGCATCCGGGGAAGATAACTCTGCGACTACCCCGTCATATTGCTGTTCATCCTCAGTACCTGCATTACCAATGAGTACAATTTCAATACGGCGATTGGCGATACGGCCGTCCAGTGTGGTGTTATCGGCAATGGCCTGTGTTTCTCCGTGCGCCTCAATCAGTAATAAACCCGTCTCCACGCCCAGCTCTTCAAAACGTTCGGCAACGACATTAGCCCGACGGATTGAAAGCAGCATGTTACTCAGTTCAGAGCCTTCACTGTCCGTATGCCCGTGAACCTGCAGTTCCGCCACAGACACCCACTGACGCGATTCCTCGATAATGCGCAACACATAGTCATCGAGCTCTTCGGGGGCAAAATAGCCACTACGGGCGACGGGGATAATAAAGTGCTTTTCACTCACTCTGGACTGTTCAGAGGGTTCTCGAACAGCTAAAGCAGGCCCTGTCTCTACCACCGTGGCTGCAGGTGTAAACGCCACGTCTGAACTAACAGGAGTATCAGTATTTAATGTTTGTTTTGTGGTGGGAGCAGTGAGCTGACAGGCCTGTAGCGACAACAAACCGGTCATTAATAACGCTGACAGACACACCCGCTTTAGTAAAACGACATTATATTGAGTCATTACTCTTGCCCTCCTGCGATAAAACCAACGAGAGCTGTAGCGGTATCAGTCCTGCCACTTCGTCTATGGGTTGTCGATACAAACGCTGGCAGGGGTAGTCACACTGGTAGGGCACTAATCGCCCCACTACCTGGGGCTGGTTATCGAGCATGTCATCACTAATCGCTACAAATTTTTTCATCGCGCCATTCCTTTTCATGGGTTCGCAGACATTAAAGCCAAACAAACTGCAGGATTAATGGGCAAATAATGGAGAAGTGATGGATTTTTGGAGGGCAAAACAGACCTCATTAAAACGAAGAGGTATGCTAGAAGCCTGTCAGACTTAGGGCAGCCCTACTGTAGAAAAGCCACTTAAAACCTTGAAGACGAGAAAAACATTTGAGCTATAAAATCGCCATTGTCGAGGACGACCCCGACCAGCGACACAACTACGCCACGGCGCTCAAAAAACAGGGCTACGAGATTAGCGCCTATGCCGACCGAGCCAGCGCACGAGAGGCGATGAGTCGCGCGATGCCCGACCTGGTGGTGCTCGATATTATTCTCGGTAATGAAATCGATGCGGGCTTTCAATTGTGCCGTGAACTACTCGCCATTGCCCCTGGCCTGCCCGTGTTATTTCTCACCGAGCGGGTCGATGAAATTGACAAGATATCAGGTCTGCGCCTCGGTGCCTGGGACTACCAACCCAAGCCTGTCAGCCTCGGTTTTCTGGTTGAGCGCATCGCCTCCCTACTGCGCTTAAAAGCCCTTCGTGATAATCCCGCACCGGCCACACGCCCGGCTCGCGAAACAGGCCATTTATCCATCGACGAAGACGCCATGCAGATTCGCTGGCGCGCGCAATTACTCGAACTCACCATAACGGAGTTTCGTTTAATCGCGGCACTGGCACGCAGGCCCAACTACCCCGTTGCCTACGACGCGTTAATGCAGGCCACGATTCAGCAGTATGTCACCCGCAATACCATCAACACGCATATGCGTAATATTCGTCGCAAATTCTCAGCCATCGACGACGTCTTTGCCTGCATCGAAAATGAATACGGCCACGGCTATCGCTGGGTACAGGAAAAGTAAGCGGCCATGAAAATTGGATCACGTATTATCGGCCCCCGGCTCGGTAGTAAGCTTTTGCTAGCCGCTTGCGTGTTGCTGCTTATTCCCTGGTTGGGGCTGCAATCTCTGCGCGTCATGCAGCAATTTTTAACCGACGGTCAGGCCGAAGCGCAACTACTCACTGCTAGTGGTATTGCCGCTCTGCTACACGGGCGTAAAGATCTGTTTGACGATAGCCCCCACAACACCAGTCAACTCGCTGAGCTACCTCTCTACCCTCTCCCCGGACGCATACTGCTCGATGGTTTTACCGAAGACTGGCAGGGGCTAGACCAAAGCAGCCGACACTATGGCGAAGCGCCTGGCCCGAGGTTCTCGCTCATCCTCGGCGAAAACAAACAGCGTATTTATGGTCTGATTAAAGTTCACGACGCATCACCCGTTTATCGTCACCCGGCCTATTTACGACTCGACCACAGTGACCATGTACGTTTTTATTTTAAAGGTGCAAACGACTCACAAGAGCGCTTAATCATCACTTTCGAGGGCCGCGGTAAAATCACGGCTTATGCCGTCGACGAAGACTGGCGCATCGCCTCCCCTGGCACCCCAGACTATCGTCTACAAGGCTATGTGGATATCAACACAGAAGGCTACAGTATTGAATTCAGCCTGCCTTTGTCGATGCTCGGCGAGCAGCACCAGTTAGGTGTCGCTGCAGTCGATGTCGACGACCCGCAACAGCGCACCATCGCGTATATTAGCCGTACCTTCCCACGGGTAAATCAAGGCCAATATAACCGGATATTAATTCGCTCTGTCGCCACAGAGGCCCTCATTCAGGGTTTGCAAAAAGAAGAGGCGCAAATCTGGATTTTTGATCGCGAGCTAAATGTTCGCGCTATCGCTGGTGGCTTGAACAGACAAGCAGAAGATTATTTCGATATCGAGCAACAGCGCGCGACCCCACTTTGGCAAAGTGTTGTGGACACAATATTAGGCAAGCTTGTTGGCGCAACCAGGCAAGGACTGAAAGATTTTGATCCACAACAAACACTCAGCCGTGATGACGCCTTACTCCATGCCGCCATTGCTGGAACCGGTAGCACAGAGCGCCGGCCTTCCCTCGACGGGCAGCATGAAATTATCGCTGCCGCTCAGCCTGTGCGTGATGGCGATAAGGTTATCGGGGCCGTTTTAATCGAACAAAGCACCGCCACCATTTTAAATCTGCAACGGCTTTCACTGCAGCACATTGCCCTCTTATCGCTACTCAGTTTAAGCGCCATTGTTATTATTGTGCTGCTATTTTCGGCTCGCCTTACCTGGCGAATTACACGGCTGGGGCGTGACACCGATAAAGCCAGTGATGAGTGGGGGCGCATGCAGAATACTGTCGACATTAGCGGCACCCATGCGGGTGATGAAATTGGCGATTTAAGCCGCAACATTGAACAATTACTGACCCGGCTACACCGTTATCAGCAATTCCTCAGCGCCATTCCCCGTACCCTGCGACACGAAATTAACAATCCCTTAAACACGACGGCGACATCACTGGAGCACTTGCAGGCTCAGGGTGGGGATAAAACCTATATCGATAGTGCCCACCGAGGTTTGCAGCGCATTAGTGCCATTGTTGATAGCCTGGCTGAAGCCGCAAGCCTGGAAGATGCTTTGAGCAAAGACGAGATCGCAGCGGTGAATTTCAAGGCCCTGCTCAGCACTTACATCAAAAACCAGAGCGTGGGTTGCCCACACAAAATAGAGTTGCTGGTTCCCGAGCACGATGTCTGGATTATTGGTTCAGATATGCACCTTGAGCAACTGCTCGACAAATTGCTCGACAATGCCATCGACTTCTCCACCATTGGGAAAAGTATTCAGGTCAGCCTTAGCAGCACTAAAAGCCATTGTCGCTTACAGGTTAAAAACGACGGCCCCACAATCGCTGAGGCAGAATTACCAGAGCTGTTTCAACTCTTCCATAGCCGTCGCAATCAAGCCCATAGTGATCAGCAGCACCTCGGCCTGGGCCTTTATATCGCACGCTTAATCTGTGAACGCCACGGTGGCGATTTGTCAGTGGCAAACCTCACCACCGATGATGGCGTCATATTTACAGCCACCTTAGCACTGGGGAATGATAACTATTGGTAAAGCAGTGACATCGTGCAATAGTTTATAATCGACAAAGAGCCTCTGAACAAGCCAACATCAACCCTCCAAACAAACTGTGATAGCGGAACAAATAAATGATAATACTTGATGCCACAAGCTTCATCGGAAAAGGCTTGCACCGCGAGTGTTATATCCACCCCGATGATAGTAATCAGTGCGTCAAAGTTGTTGTTCACGGAGACTTATCTGAAAGTAAACGCGAACAAAAATACTATAAATTTTTACAGAAAAAAAATATCCGCTGGGATATCGTCCCCCGCTTTCACGGGCTCGTCGAAACCGACAAAGGTTCTGGTGCCGTGTTTGACTTGATCAGAGATTTCAATGGCGAGGTCTCAAAAACACTAGAATACTACCTGTCTTCAGAGCAACTCGACAAAAAAGAAATTCCGGGGATTTGCGAGGCCATTGCCACGTTCAAACGTGAACTCCACAGTCAGGCGATCATCACCATGACCCTGTCACCAAAAAACATCATGTATAAAAAGACGGCGGGCAACGAAGGCTGTCTCGTTCTTATCGACAATATTGGCAACTCAGACTTTATCCCTGTTTGCACGTATATTACTTACTTGGCAAAAAAGAAGATTGCCCGAAAATTACTTCGCTTCGAACAAACGGTGCTAAAAATGTGCGCGCACAATAAGGCATTACAGAAAGGTTTAAAGACTTAAGAAATGAAATAAAACCAGTAACATTCAGCGAACAGGATCGATATTTATCGAGCGTTACGAGCGGCCCTAACTCAAGAGCTCCACTCTGTTCCTGCCCTCGCTTTTGGCTTTATAAAGCGCCTCATCAGCACGTGTCAACAGATGCCTAAACCCCCCATCGTTAGGGTTTAATTGCGCAAGGCCAAAACTAGCTGTGATTTTAAGACCTTGTGCACCGCTACTTTGAAGGGCCGCTCGTAATTTCTCAGCTTTATTCCCCCCTGTCACCAAATCGCAATTATCCAGTAGAATGACGAATTCTTCACCGCCAAAACGGGCGACAATATCTTCACTCCGACTTTGCCGCATAAAAATTGAGGCAATTTCCCGTAACACCGCATCACCGACACTATGTCCATGCTCATCGTTTACAACTTTAAAATGGTCAATATCAATCATCATCAAACAAAGTGCTTGCTTGTGTCGATGCGACTGGCTAATTTTTTTGCGGGCAACATCAATTAAGAAATGCCGATTGTATAAACCCGTCAATTGATCATGCATGGCAAAATGGCGCAGCTCATCACTCTGCTGTTTAAGGGTTATATGGGTTGCAATGCGCGCTTCGACTATCGCTGGCGAATAAGGCTTTGTAATGTAATCAACAGCCCCCAAACTCAGACCTAACTCTTCATCGGCAACCTGATCCTTCGCCGTAACAAATATCACTGGAATTTGCCGGGTACTTTCCTGCCCTTTTAAATACTGGCAAACCTGATAACCATCCATATCAGGCATTTGAATATCGAGTAGGACAAGGTCAGGTTGTGGATCTGTCTGGGCCAATTCAATACAACGTAATCCGCCATTGGCGACTTTAAGTTGATAGCTATCTTTCAGCAAACCAGCCAGGAGTTGAATATTAGCTGGGGCATCATCAACAATTAAAACTGTTGGTTTTGTCTCCATTTTTTCCACTCTTATTATCTTATTTATTTGATTTTATTTGATTTTATTTTCGAGCAGTACTCTCAATTCAACAACGGTGGCTGCTGCACCCACTGTATCAAAGTGCCTTAGCTGCCCCAATATTTTTTCTAATAGTATTTTCTCCCCGTCCTGATTGCAATAAGGCTTTAAATCTCGCAAATCCTCACTGTCAACATAGCTACCCTGCTCCAGCTTATTGATCAGCTCATCAATAATTCGGCCAATAATATCCTGTGTTGCCCCCTCCTGATGTTGGTCATAGGTCACGCCACCATGAGCTTTCCCCTGCAAATACTGCTCTAAAGCAGCTTCTAGATGCTCAAATTGCACAAAGAGCTCGGGCCATTGTCGATTAACCTCAGCGCTATTTTCACTCAGTGCAGCCTGTTCGATAGCTTCGGACAGGGCTTGTAAACTCAGTCCGCTCATATTGCCCGCGGTACCTTTGACAGTATGTGCCAGGCTGGCTATACGGGAAAAATCTCCTGATGCAACAGCGCCTTCAAGTAAAGCTATGTCACGGGGCATATCCTCGACACACTGCGCCACTAGAGATAGAAGTAATGACTCCTTGCCTCTGACGCGTATCAGCAGTCCCTTCTTATCCCATATTACCGACTTTTCGTTAAGCGCCGTTTTAAAGGCAGCGGGTGGCACATCGGAGATTCCAACGGAGGCGTACCCTCCCCCTACAGGCATGGCCTCGATATTTGAAGTCAGCAGAGGGGCGTCCCCCGCCTGTGCCAGACGGCGTATCAAACTACCTTCTAGTAAGTCAGGATCTATCGGCTTTTCGAGGTAATCGTTCATTCCAGCCTGCAGACATTTCTCTCTGTCCCCAGACATCACGTTGGCGGTCATCGCAACAATAGTAATACCACGGTAGCGTTCACCGGCCCCACCACTGCGGATTTTAGCGGTGGTTTCATAGCCGTCAAGAACCGGCATTTGGCAGTCCATTAATATCAGCTGATAAGGTTTGGCTGCTGGCGCATTGCGCAACATTTCAATCGCTACGGCGCCGTTATCGGCAATATCTGCACCGAAGCCCATATCTTCAAGCATACCCACTGCAACTTGTTGATTGATGATGTTGTCTTCAACCAGGAGTAAACGGATTGAAGCGTTTACCAATACGGGGTTAGTCGTTTCATTCAAAACGTGTGGCCCAAGGCTTTGCAAATAGTTATGCGTCACCAAAGGTTTTGCTGCCGCCATGGCTTCGCCGCCGCCCAGTACTATCGCTAGCGCATCAAACAAGTCAGATGTCGTTGCGGGTTTAGGAAAATAAGCAGCAAAACCCAGGTTTGCAAAGAATTGAGCGTCACCAGGCTCACTCATAGAGGTCATCATAATCAGCTGTGTCGAATTTAAGCGGGCGTCGGCCCTAATCGCCCGCCCCAGGTCGGCACCATCCATTTCCGGCATTTGCATATCGATAATAGCCACCGGAAAAGTGCCCTCTGGTTGTTCATTAAGTATATTCAGAGCACTAGCGCCACTATCTTCCACCGTAACAATTGCACCCCAGAGGCTGAGCTGCTGATGGAGCACTTCACGATTGGTCTCATTGTCATCGACAACAAGAATATTGACCCCGTCCAGATTAATACGAGGCCGTACAATCACAGCCTTCACACTGCTTTCAAGTTGCAGCGTGAAAGTAAAGCAACTGCCCCCACTTGCCTGGCTATCGACGCGAATATCACCGCCCATTAACACACACAAATTTTTAACAATCGCCAGACCCAGGCCCGTACCGCCAAACCTTCTGGTTGTAGAAGTGTCAACCTGAGAGAAAGAGTCAAACAAGTATTCAATTTTATCTTCGGGAATACCAATGCCTGTATCGGTAACTGATGCCGTTAAAATCGCGTAGCCCTGCACACTTGTATCCAGTGCAGCACGAATAACAATCTCACCCTGTAGCGTGAACTTCAGGGCATTACCAATCAGGTTGGTCAGTAATTGGCGTAGCCGAGTCGGATCGCCTTTCACTCGAGATTGTTCAACTTTGGCGAGATCAAGAACAATCTCCAAACCCTTATTTTGTGCCTGTAAGGCCATACTTTCAGCCAGGTCAGAAAATAGCTGGCGCAAGTCAAAATCGATAGATTCAAACTCAAGCTTGCCCGCTTCAATTTTTGAGAAGTCGAGAATATCGTTAATCAATATCAATAAAGCCTCACCACTGGAGCGCGCCAGTCGTACCTGGTGACGCTGTTTGGCACTGAGATCAGAACTCGACAACAAATTTAGCATGCCCAACACACCATTCATCGGGGTACGAATCTCATGACTCATATTAGCGAGGAAATCACTCTTGGCGCTGGTCGCATGTTCTGCAGCTTCTTTGGCACGGGTCAGCTCTTCTGCGGCTAAAGTCTGTGCCGTAACATCACGAAAACTCCATACATGCCCATATTTACCATCCGGCAAAGGGAGCTCTCGCGCGCCAAACTCCAGAATTCGGCCATTTTTAAAATCAAGTCTGCCCCCCGAATAAACACCACCGCCAGACTGTACTTCCTCTACAATTTTTTCAAAGCCCTTACCATCTATTAATAAACTCCGTACATTGGCAAGCATAGAAGTGGCATCTCCAAAAATCACTTGCTCATCAGTGAAGCTCAATAATTCAATAAACTGCTGGTTATAATGCAGTGTCTTATCAAATTGATTGAGCACCAAAACCCCGTTATCGGTGACCTCGAGTGTACCTTCGACAATGGCCAGAGAATTTTGGCTATTTAAGTCGGCCTGCTTGCGAGCGGTAATATCAGTACGTATCGCAATATAACTTGTGATTTTATCCTGTGAGTCCATCAAGGGTAAAATTGTGCTTTCTACCCAGTACAGTTGACCATCTTTAGCCTTGTTACAAATTTCATCGTGCCACACACCACCGCATTCAATAACGGCATACATATCCTGAAAAAATGACCTGGGGTGATGCCCCGAATTCAATAACCGATGATTTTGACCGATCAGTTCCTTGTAGCTATAGCCGCTTATATCAACGAATTTTTCATTGACGACGGTAATAGTTCCAGATGGATCTGTCATAGCAACAATGGAATGCTGGTCGAGTGCAAACTTCTGCTCCTCCAGCTCGAGAAGGACTTTCTGGATTTTCTCATCACTTACTTTCAGATCAAGCTCATAGCGGCGACGAGCCTCTATCATTGTATTAAAGGCATAGGCTAACTGCCCCACTTCATCGTGAGAAGTTATTTCAACTTGCTGTTCTAGCTGCCCCGTAGCGGCTTTTTCGCTAAAAGTAGCAAGCAACTTAAGAGGCTGAGTAATACGGCGCGACACGTAAACCGAGACCACCACCACGGCTAGAAACATAGAGAAAAGAATGAACACCGTTAACCTGGCCATCCAGTGAGCTGGTGCCAAAGCCTCCGCCTCATCAACCTCCGAAATAAGGCTCCACTTGACCTGCCCAATAGTCAGCGCCTGATGAACACCTAGTACCTCCTGCCCAAAAGGCCCGGTATAAGCAAAGGCAATTTCACCCAGACTGGATGGCAAAGAAGTCGCGTCGACTTTTTCAATATCGTCTGCAAGCCACAATGAAGTTTGCGCCGTTTGAATTTTTATTTTCAAAATATCATCTGGGGAATGAATTGCGGTACGCGAAAGTAAATCAGCGCCAATCAAATAACTGACTTTCGAGTCGCTGCCCAGCTGAACACCACGTGCTAACGCCATTATGGTATCGACTTTTAATTGCGCCACAAAAACACCGACTTTATCGCCATTTTCATCAATCAAAGGTGCTGACAAAAAACCGGCAACAATATCGGCACTGGGGGCGTAACGCTCAAAATCAGAAAAAAGGGTCTCACCTGTTTCCAGACTTCGGCTAACAATGTTAGCAAACAATGTTGACTTATACGGACCAGTAAATAAATTACTGCCCAAATCAGATTTTTGTTTAATACTAAAAAGAATATTTCCGTTTGTATCGATAAGAAAGAGATCGTCGTAATAGCCATAAATCTGCATTAACTGAAACAGATCAGCCTTATTTGCTTCAACCAAAGTTGTCCACGGATAAGACCCAACATAGTCCTCAGCTTTTTTACCGCTTTTGCGCAGGCCTTCTGACAGGGTTTTTATAAAATCAGCATTTTGTAAATTTTCTGCCTGTGTACGAAGATCCTTGAAACGGAACTCAAACCAGTTATTAATAAAATGAGCTTGCTGAGATGTTCTGTCACTGAGACTTTGAGCCGCAGCCGTGCGCAATGCCTGCGTGCTCTGCTGGTAGCTGATCAAGCAGACTAACGCCAGGGGCAGCAAGGCCAGGCATAGAAACCAAAAAAGTAAGTTTCGCGTTAAACCCGGCTTGAAAAAAAGTTCGATTAGAGAATCAGATTGGCCACTGCTGGGCATTTCAAATTTTCCTTTTTGTCGCCTGCCCATCAATGGGCAATCAATACTAGTACTCCATCACCAGCCTAAAAAATGCACAGGCTAAGCCCTTTATTATTCTTTTTCTATTGGAACATCAAAACGCGTATCAGCAAAGACATTAATGTCGAGCCCCTCTGACAATAAGCCCGCCTCTACCGCGTAATTCTTAATTTGTTGCAAGCCCCTTTCATCAATGTTCATCTGTTGATAATTAAACATCTTCAATTGGGCGTCAAGACTCGCTTCAACCGCTGTCTGATTGTGGGCAGGTATGTGCGTCACAATCATATCAACAATCGTTTGCATCACATCGATTCCCGCACGACTTCAATATCAGCACCGGCACGTTGAAGATAAGCCCTTACCCTTTTAAGACCGTAAATTTATCGGCAATCGCCCTACCAGTTGCCACTGCAACACACGCCACACGCCTAGAGAGGGATTATTCAGAAGCGGCGGGGTCAGCGCGATTGCTCTTGCCCTTGATAGAAAGTGGGTACCCGGGGAGGTGCTACAGCAACGGGCAGCACATCGGCAGTATCGATCAGCTCTAAGCCCAGCGTTACACCCTGCTCTTTACGATAGCGATAAAGGCAACGTGATAGGTGGTGAATCGAGCCAAGGCCATCAAATGTATAAATACAGAATCCCTGGTATTTTGTGATCGTCGTACAAACACCTTAAAAATATAACGCTCTCTTTCATTTTTATTATCGGTAAAACCAATCTCAAGCTATAAAAAAGTACTGATATTAAATAACCTGTTGAAAACTAATTTGCAAAAAAAAGCGGTAGCCCTTACAGGCCACCGCTTTCTCCAACTGCTCTATAAGCAATCGTTTTTACAGCTTATTTCAGTACAAAACCGTCGTAGTCTGTTGCTGCAACTTCGTCACATTTGGCCTTGTAGTTTGGCGCACCACCGGAATAAAGCATGAACATACGCTTTTTCTCAGGGTTATTAACATTAACGCCCATAAACCAGGAGTCAGCCGTAGGGAACAAGGTCATCTGAGCCAGCTCGTCGACGTGAACCGTCCAGTCATCTTCGGCTTTTTGGGTCGGCTGAATTTCATTCAGGTTCTTATCGCGCATATAGCCAACCAGGTCACTGACCCACTCAACATTCTGCTCGATGCAACGAGGAATATTACAGAAGGTCGCACCGTTATGTGGGCCAACCAAAGTAAACAAGTTGGGGAAGCCCGTGGTTTGCATACCGAGGTAAGTACTGGGACCATCGGCCCACTTGTCGGTCATTTTCTCACCGCCGATACCCGCGATATCGATGCGGCGCAGAGCACCCGTTACCGCGTCAAAACCTGTTGCATAAATCAGCACGTCAACGTCGTATTGCTTGTCGCTACACTTCACGCCAGCGGGAACGATTTCTTCAATCGGCGTCTTGTTGAGGTCAATCAGGTGTACATTGTCCTGGTTGTAGCACTCAAAATACTTGGTTTCCATGGGTACACGGCGAGTACCAAAGCCGTGGTCTTTCGGCACCAATAATTCAGCAACTTCGGGGCTATCGACACGTTGGCGGATCTTCTTGGCAATGAAATCAGTAATCAGCTTATTCGCTTCCGGGCTGGTCATGATATCGGAGAAGTTACCCAACCAAATACCGAAGCCAGGCTCTGCATAGAGCTTTTCAAAAAAGGCTTCACGTTCTTCGTCAGAAACATCCATTGCTGAACGCTCGTCAAAGGCATGCAAGAAGGCGCCAAAGGTCGCATTACACTGGTCAAAGATTTCCTGTGCATGTTCTTTGTTGTAGGCTGTTTCTTCCGCATCAATTGGGCCATTGTTCAATGGCGCACACCAGTTGGGTGCCAATTGGAAAACCGTCAGCTCTTTAGCTGTTTTGGCGATTTCCTGAATTACCTGTACACCGGTTGCACCAGTGCCGATAACACCAACGCGCAAACCACTAAAGTCGTTCGCTTTCCAGCCCGTATCGCCCTGTGGCCAACGCGCTGTGTGGCAAGAATCGCCGGCAAAGGTATCTCGACCAGGAATACCTGGCAGTGTAAATGCAGACAGCGGGCCCGTGGCAGAAACCAGGAATTTGGCGCGGGCAGTGCTGCCGTCGTCCAATTCAACTTCCCACTCAGTATTGGCTTCGTCGTAGGTGGCTTTAGCAACACGGCTGTTGAACTGAATATCTTTGCGTAGCTCAAACTTGTCGGCGACGAAGTTAAGGTAGCGTTTGGTTTCAGGCTGGGGAGCAAAACGCTCGGTCCAGGTCCACTCGTCGATAATGTCTTTAGACCAGGAGTAGGCGTAGGTGTAACTCTCCGAATCAAAACGGCAACCGGGGTAGTTGTTCCAGTGCCAGGTACCACCAACGCCGTCGCCGGTTTCAAAAACCTTAACCTTAAAACCCTGCTCACGCAGTGTGTACAGCTGGTACATACCAGCAATGCCGGCGCCCATTACAATGGCGTCATACGTATTTGTTGATGTCATGTTTTACCTCATTAAAAATCACTGAACAAAATATCGTTATTAAGTCACTCTAGCCTTGTGTTTGATCTTCTGACAACACGTACCAGAACATCCCCAAGCTTTATAAGGGCTTCTTTTACAACAAGTTACAATCAAAATGAAAGCTTGTCGCAATAAAACAGCGATGCATAATAGCACCTACACCTAATAAGCCAACCCTAAGCAGTGACTACCGAGTCAAAGGAAATAATATTCTGCAAAGGTGACTCGCCCCTTATATAAAGCACTGCGTAAATTAGCACTTGAGCTAGTTCTGACTTCAGGGCTTAATGGCAAAAAATAACCACAAAATCTGGTACTACTTCGATTGAAGGATCGCCCCCTCACCTTGAACACCTCTGATAACAAGCACTCGCGTGCCTGGCGGTTTTTCTGGGCCTGCACGGCTTACCCTCGACTTGTCCTTTGCCTGAGCATTTGCCTGATCATCCTTTTTGCCAGCTTTCTTCCCACACTGGAAAAAGATACCCGCAGTGATGCCTTTATGCCAAAGGATCACCCCGCTTTATTACTCAGTAAAAAGGCCCGTGAAACCTTTGGTCTTGGCGATCCGATGATCATCGCGATTATCAATAATGGCCCCGAGGGCGTGTTTAATCCTCACACCTTACAACTCGTCGACTGGCTAACGAGTCAACTGGAGAACATTGACAATCTCGATGCTGAAGGCATTACCAGTCTGGCCACCGAAAACAATATTATTGGCTCTGAGGAAGGTATGGCGGTTGAGCCTTTCTTCGATCCCTTGCCGGCGACACTCAACGAGGCGCGCTCATTAAAAACAGCCGTCATGAACTTCCCCCTGTACGTCGGCACACTGGTCGCAGAAGACGGCTCGGGCACATTGATTATTGCCGAGCAACTCGATGCGAATAAAGCACAAGCCACCTATCAGGCACTAATGGCACTCACCAACACTGCCGACTTAAATGCCGACGAGAGTATTCACATTGCTGGTGAAGGCGCATTGACGGGGTATTTTGGTAGCTATATCGATGCTGA
Source organism: Gammaproteobacteria bacterium 50_400_T64 (assembly GCA_002162755.1). Lineage (GTDB taxonomy): Bacteria > Pseudomonadota > Gammaproteobacteria > Pseudomonadales > Porticoccaceae > Reddybacter. The sequence goes on from MAAS01000007.1 coordinate 59,595, forward strand.
CGCCTCGCGTATTGTGCCCCTGTCGGCACTGTTGATTATCGCGTTGTGCTTTGTGGCTTTTGGCACTTTGCGCGGTACGTTAATACCCGCCTTTCTCATACTCGCCACGGTCGCATCAGCCATTGGCTTAATGTCTGCTCTGGGCGTCAGCTTCTTTATTATTACCAATGCACTACCAGTGGTATTAATTGGCATTGCAGTTGCCGACTCAATTCACACCCTCACAGAATATTATGAAGCGCTCGAAAGCCACCCGGACTTCAGCTCGCGGGAACTGTGCGCAACGACAATGAGCCACATCTGGCGACCCATCACCTTGACCTCGCTAACCACCATTGCCGGTTTCTTTGGTCTCAGTATCGCCTCAATGATGCCGCCGATGAAATACTTCGGCCTCTTCGCCCTGTTTGGCGTCAGTATCGCCTGGCTATATTCGATGTTTATTATCCCCGCGATTTTAAGCCTCCTAAAACCCCGGCCTAGCCGAACTTATAGAAAAAGCCTTGCTAGCAATGACGCCAGCACTACAAACCCCGCGAGCCAGACCAGGTCGAGCCAGCCCGATATTTTTTCAAAAGCGGTTAGCCTGCTTGGGGCGCTAACACTCCGCTTTCCTAAAAGTCTGTTACTGATTGGCATTTTCACCATCATTGCCGGCATTCATGCGGGCCAAAAAATTGAAATGGATGAATCTTTGATACAGGCCTTTCAACAGGACGAGCCCATTATTATCGCCAACAACGCGATTAATAAGGCCTTTGACGGCACCTACTTTCTCGATGTCATGATCGAGACAAAGAACACTGAAGACCTGTTTAGGCCTGAAAACTTACACAAAATTGATGCTCTGCAAGCCCATATGGCGCAGCACCCCTTTGTTAAAGGCAGCACGTCTGTTGTCGATTATTTAAAACAAATGAATCGTGCCATGCACGCCGACGCCCCAGAAGCCTATCGTCTGCCAGACAGTGTTGAACTCAGCGCCCAGTATTTTCTGCTTTATTCCGTCACCGCTGACCCGACCGATTTTCACGATATTATTGATTACGATTACCGTGTCGCGAATATTCGTATCAGCCTCGAAAAAGAAAACTACAAAACCATTGCCGCTGTCATCGAATATCTCGATGACTATCTACAAGGCACTTTCAATAGTGCCCATATCAGCGCACAACTGACCGGGCGGGCCGCAATTAATTACGAGTGGATGCAACGCCTTGGCAAGGGCCACGTTGTCGGTTTAGTGGTCACCCTAGCCTTAGTGTTTTTAATGGCCGCACTCAGCTTTCGCTCCATCAGCGCCGGACTCTTTTGTCTGGTTCCCATCGTCACCACGATTTTTGGTGTCTATGCCTATATGGGTTATACGGGGGTTCCGCTATCGGTAAGCTCTTCGATGTTTGGTGCCATCGCGATTGGTCTTGGTATCGACTTTTCCATCCATACCGTAGAACGTTTACAGGTACTGATAAGCCGCAGTGATAACGTCACGGACCAAACACTGATGGCCCTGTTCCCCACCACCGGGCGCGCTCTGTTGTTTAATTTTCTGACCATTGCCTCGGGCTTTGGCATTCTCATTTTTAGTAAAGTCGTTATCCTTCAGGAATTCGGCACCTGTGTCGCCTTGTCTATTTCGATTAGCTTCCTGGCCAGCATGATTTTATTACCCGCCATGGCTAAAGTATTTAGACCACAGTTTTTAGGCTACTCAACTCGCGCATAAAATTGCGTTATATTTCAGAACAAAAGGAATAATAGTGTTGAAAACACCCCTGCTACTTCTTAGCTTATTAAGTATCTGCTCTGCCAATAGCGTGGCTCAAAACCCCGTAAGGAATTCCGAAAGCGTACTGCCGACAGGCGAGCAAGTTGCCGCTCATATTAATAGCCGGGATGAAGGTGAGGCCGTTAGTCGCAAACTCAGCATTGTGATGCGTGACAAGCGCGGTAAAACACGCCACCGCGAAACGATGAGTTATCGTCAATATTACGCCAATGAAAAACGCACGGTTATTTTTTACCTTTCCCCAAAAAACATTAAAGATACCGCCTTTTTAACCTACGACTATAACGACCCCCAACTCGAAGATAATCAATGGCTCTACCTGCCCGCCCTGCGCAAGGTCAGGCGTATATCCGCATCAGACCGGGGGGATTACTTCCTTGGCACGGATATGACCTACGAAGATATTAAGCTGGAAACGAGAGTCTCAACAGCTGACTTCAACTTTCAAACCATCGACACCTGTGAGGTTGACGGTTACCCCGGCCTGCAAATTGAAGGCACACCGAAAAGCCAGACCATAGCGAAAGAGCTCGGCTACAGTAAAACCCTCTCCTGCGTCGACAAAGCCGTATGGATGGTTCGCCAAAGCCAGTTTTGGGATATAAAAGGCAATCTATTAAAAACGGTCATTGTCAGTAATATTGAACAGATTCAGGGTATTTGGAGCCAGCAAAATATCGATGTTGAAAATCATAAAACGGGGCACAGCACCCGCCTGATTTTCAGCGATATTGATTACCAACGTCCCGTACCCGATGATATTTTTACTACCAACGCCATCAAACGCGGACTTTAAGCGAAGTTCGTGCTGCCATTCCTGATCCCCAAAGTATTAATGTCTAAACAACGAGTGCTGAAACCTAAGTCTTTTCATTGTCTAAACATTATCGCAACAACTGCTTTAAGTTGTTTATGTGGCCTTTTTACCCCGCCATTATCCGCGGCTGAATTGCAAAGCTCCCTTATTAGCAGTGCAATGTGGAGTGCCAACAGCAAAAATATCAAACGGCAAAATTATCAGCTCACGCTCGAACCTGAGTTTATTTTACGTTTTGATAACAAAATAAAGCTCACGACCCTGGGGCGCTTCCGCAGTATTAGCCTTGATGCATTATCACCGGAGAATGTCACCGATAATGCCTACAGTCCCTACAGCAAGCCCCTTTTTATCGGTAACAGTAGCGAGCTTGAGCTACGTGAATTCTATGTTGAAATACCCAGCGACAACTATTATTTCACCCTCGGCAAACAACAAGTGGTGTGGGGTAAGGCCGACGGCTTGAAAGTGCTCGACATCGTCAACCCCCAGTCCTATCGCGAATTTATTCTCGAGGATTTTGACGACTCACGTATTCCCCAATGGATGGCAAACATAGAAACCCGACTCGGTGAATGGGATGCACAGTTATTGTGGATACCCGAACAAAGTTATCACGTACTGCCCGGCAACGATGCACTGTACACACCGACATCGCCCCTGCTAGCGCCGAAGCCCCCACCCGGTGTTAGCGTCGACGTTCAGCCCATTGATCGCCCCGGGCGAACACTGACGGACTCTGATATCGGGTTACGCTTGTCGCGATTTTGGCAGGACTGGGATCTCAGCCTCAACTATCTTTATCAGTACGACAACTTTGTCCTGCCCTACCAGCGCAGATCATTGACAACCAACGGCCCCCACGTCGACATTGAGCCTCAATACCAACGCACCCACATGCTGGGTGGCAGCTTTAGCAATGCTTTCGATAGCTGGGTTGTACGTGGTGAACTGGCCTATTTTTCCGACCGTTATTTTCTGGCTAAAGGAACCCGCGACAGTGATGGCATCACTAAAGGCGAAGAAGCATCCTATGTTATTGGCCTCGACTGGGCCGGGCTGGAAAATACCCTGATCAGCGGCCAGCTGTTTCAAAGTGTCGTCATTAATCGTCAATCTGCCACCCTGCGTGACAAAACCGACTCCACATTATCCTTGCTAGCGAATCACACGCTATTCAACGAAACCCTTGAGCTGAGACTCATCTGGCTCACTAACACCAATATTGGCGATGGCCTGGTGCGTTTACGCGTGACATATGAATGGCGGGACAACCTGAAAACCTGGGTCTCGAGCGATACTTTTTACGGCAGCGAAGAAGGACTTTTTGGTCAGTTCGACGCTAACGATCGACTGACCTTTGGAATAGAAATGGGCTTTGAGTAAATAATTGTGTTCAAGGTTTCGAACCAGGTTTACGACTAATCGTTACACCCTGCTGCTCTAACTGACGAACAATTTTAACGGCGTTAACATTGCCATTACTCGCCAACTGCACCGTGCCTTTTACAATAGAGTCAAACTGGGCACGCATTTTCTGAGACTCTTCAACAGCTAAGTTTTGGTTGTTTTTAACTGCCACAATGCTATCCCTTAGCATTAATAACTGTGCAGTTTCAAAACCGGCCATAACAATAAGCGTCATCGCCAGGCCAAGTAAGGGCAGGTAGAAACCGTATTCCACTCTGACTTTACGTGATCGAGAGCCAGAAGATTGCCGTCTCCCAGCCTCTGCCCTTGATGAAGGCGCTTCCATTACGGGGCACCTTTAACAGCAAAAGGTGGCGATGTTTCGGCGAACTCAATGCCATGTGTTGCTAGCAACATTTTTAATTTATCGTCTTTGGTTTGCGCCGATACATTGGCAAGAGATTGAATCAACTGATTGCTTAAACGGTTTATTTTAATGCTCTCATTAATGTAATGCTGACGACTATTAACCTCGGTTTGGACTGAACGATTCGACATAAATAGCGAGATATTAATCAACACCAAAATTAACGCAAGCCCTGCAGTGCCACTCAATGACCAGAACTGCAGAGCTGTTAAAGATCTATTCATCGCGCCATTCTTCTGCGTCGGCCAAACACCAGAAGGAATAATGAACCAGAGAAGAAGAGAACGAGAATACCCGGTTCAGGCACGCTATTACCGTCAACAATGGACGCCGTAAATACCAGCCTTGCCTGATCTAAAGCACCATCATAACCGCTGGCATTAAACCCAAATGGATTCAATAAAATACTGCCAGTATAGCTACCAAGGCCAAGGCCAGAGCTATCAAAGGACACCGCCATACCGCCAAGTAAATCGAGTGCGCCAAGAGCCGTTAATGAATCAAATATGCCTGGCCCACTAAACCCAAAGTCATCAAATCCAAGAAGACCAAAAGCACCGGCGCTAGTGAGGTCAAATAAACCCGCTAATAAATCGGCCGGCGCAGCCACATCATTAAGCACACCCAAATTTGCGGTGAATAAACCAGAGCCCAGCACAACCGTGCCAAAGTCCAGCTCAAACAAGGTGTGACTGCTGCTCGTCAAACTGCCGTCACCCGAGACGAAATCAAACATAGGGTTCGCATATTCATTCACCTGGGCCTGCAAGCCCACACTCACACCACTCAATGTAAGATCTGCCATGTCAGCATTATGGCTACTTAAACCAAGCGTTGCCGTGTCAGTAAAAATACCCGCACTCGTCGTATCAAGACCCGCAAACACACTGCCAGAGTCACCAGCATCAAGACCCAGGCCTAAATCGCCTGTTGCACTAAAGGGTCCACTAGCGCCCGAGAAGCTACCCAGTAGCACGTCATTTAATGCACTCGACGATGCGGCATTCTCGACGGTAACTGACTGTGCAGCAATGGTTTCACCGACATGCACAATACCGAAATCGACCAGGGTTTGATTAACCTGAGCAACGGCCGTCGTATAGACATTACCCGCCACATTCACCACCTGATCAACCAGCGACACATTGTTAGTGAAGCCGCTGGTAGTGTTGCCATCGGATTCACCACTAACGGTTACCGTGCCGCTTTTAGCACCGGCGCTTGAGGTATCCAGCGCAACGCTGATGCCGCTGTCTGATGATCCCGCATTGATGAGTCCAGCCACCGCACCGCTTGAGGAAGCATCACCCGCACCGGCCACGCCGGTTACCGCTAGCTGCTCGGAGAAACCATCATTCGCCGCTGTGTTAGCCATAGCAATGGTCTGGGATACCGAATCACCGACTCGGGCATGAAGCTCCACTGTCGAAGGTGCCACATTCAGTTGTGCCAGACGGAAGACCTGTCCGGTCACCGCGACGTCCTGCGAGGCCAACGGTGTAATGCCCAACCCACTGGTGCCGTCGCCATCGGAGAAAAAGTCCAGCGTGGCAGTACCGGCTTTATTACCCGCACTACTGGTATCAATCGCTACAGTAATGGCCGTATTGTCAGTATCGGCTGCTGCCAGTAGATTAAACGAGCCACCATTCGTGGTTACACCACCGGTGGTGCCAGTGAGAC
>MAAS01000024.1 GCA_002162755.1 Gammaproteobacteria bacterium 50_400_T64
AAACCCGCGTCAGGGCTGCTGTGAGTGTGGTTTTGCCATGGTCAACGTGTCCAATTGTACCTACGTTGACGTGGGGCTTATTACGTTCGAACTTCTCTTTTCCCATTGCCGCTCTCCTCGAATCAGGACTACCTAAACAACTAAAACAAACGCAACCCACGTCTAAACCAGGCGCAATTCATAAATGTGGAGCTCATAATCGGAATTGAACCGATGACCTCTTCCTTACCAAGGAAGTGCTCTACCCCTGAGCTATATGAGCCTCAATGAACCTAATAGCACGGAACCTGGAGCGGGTAGCGGGAATCGAACCCGCATCATCAGCTTGGAAGGCTGAGGTTCTACCACTAAACTATACCCGCAACGCTACCCGCTTGTGCTGGCAACCAGCTAAACTAGCAACTCGCTACCTGCTATTGTGTGGTGGAGGGGGGTGGATTCGAACCACCGAAGCTTACGCGTCAGATTTACAGTCTGATCCCTTTGGCCACTCGGGAACCCCTCCCCAAAAAGGTCGTGCATTTTCCTCGCCCTGCCGCCACTTGTCAACAGAGCATGCCACTCCTGCGCTACAGCCAGTGGCAATAAGAAAATTTGGAGCTGGCGAGAGGAGTCGAACCCCCGACCGGCTGATTACAAGTCAGCTGCTCTACCAACTGAGCTACGCCAGCGCATTACCCTAAAAAGGATGCGCGATTCTAGGGGAAGTCTCCCCTGGAAGCAACCTCAATCGACTATATTTAATAAATTTAAATATGTATTAGCAGCGTCATAACCCGCGCGAGGTAAAACCAACCTTCTGGCCTCTTATTCAACAGCTTCAAACTGTTGAGTATTCACACATTCCACCTTCTTTCTAGCCACATTAGGGAACTCCTCCCCCAAGTCGCGCCAAAAGTGTTCAGAAAGCCTCGTCAGCTCACTCTCACCCAGCTCTATCCAATAGTGTGTTATTTCAGTCACAACGATCTTCAGCATTACGCTGTATCCTGCAGCAATGAGCTTGTCATATCTTCGGTTAGCATTATCGGCAGACGCAAAGTAACCAAGTGACAAACCATTTTTTAAAGCCCCCCTATGATAAAGGGAGCTCCTAACCCCATCATTTAACAATATCGATTGCTGCTTCTTGGCATCTGCCAGCTCTTCAAACGGAAGCATATAAACCAGATACCGCTCAAGCCCCACCTTTACTGTATTCACACTGGTAGTCACACCTGCTTTTTCGTGAAGCTTTTCTATCAATCCATCCATGTCGCTCTTTTTGTCAAAACGGCCTAACAGCGTACAGCGTTTCTCTGGTTTGGATTCAACCAAAACTTCCGTGCGGACCAAGCTCTCTGTTAAGCTATCCCCTTCATTACTTCCTTGGCTAATTTCAGGTACCGCAACCCTCCCCCTACTCCGCGACAAATTAGCGCTGGCAACAGCCTCCAGTGACGACTCAATTACCCGAAGCTCATCCTTCGCAGCTTGATCATCAAAGGGTGCGTGTATCAAAGGTCGTGCTTTCAATTCCGATAAAAGCACGATGTTTCCCATGAGGTCTTCTTGCCGCTGCTCCTTGCCCAACCTCCGCATTAAGTCAACGCTGCGCTGGGCCGTAAACCATACAAATGCCAAGTAATTTATTGTCAAAGCACTGATTAAAAGCCACTTAGTCATGGCGCAGCTCACTCAAGGTAGCGCCAAAGCCAAACCATCCAACACAAGATTGGGCCTGTGCATCACAGTATCGGGCAACCGCTCCAATAACGATTCCGCATCCCCGCCGGTTAATACCATTTTAATCAAACCACACCGCTTATTCTTATCAACCATCGTCTTCTCTATCAAAGCGAGCGCCATCGCTAAGCATCCGTTTTGCACTGCTTCAGTTGTGCTGGCACCAAAATCCACACTCATTTCTTCGGATGGATTAACGTGAACGCCGCTCGTTTCTCCATACAATGCACTCAGCATCATCTTCTGGCCTGGTATTATGTAGCCACCTATGTGCCTAGCAGCTGCATTAACGAAGTCAATTGTCAGCGCACTGCCTGCATCAACGACAACACAGTCATCGCGAAACAAATCCCAGCCTGCAAGTATTGCTAGCCAGCGATCGATACCAAGCTGTTTAGGGTCCCTATATCCTGATACTACTTGGCCGACCGACGCACAAGAAACAGCGAAATCAACCTCTATTCCAAAAGCCTTTGTTATAGCGCCTCGCAACTGCTGCTCTACCTCCTCTCCAGCAACATTCGACGCCCTTACTCGCCCGGGATTGTGAGAGCGCAGCGCTACCAAGGGAGACCAGTCTCCAAATTTAGTCTCGATGAAACCCTCCTTTATGACCAGCCCCCCATCAGTCAATCGCCACTTAGCCCGTGTGTTGCCTATATCTATATCAACTATCACTATCACTCCGCAGGCTAATCTCACCACCAGAATATGATTGCAAAGCCCCATCGACTTCAATCTGGATAGCACCTGTTGAGCTAACACCCCGATCGACCCCCCGTACCGTCATACGTGGCGTTATTAACTTGATAGGGCTATTTCTATAAGCATCTAAACTCTCCCACTCATCGCGGTAAGCAAAAAAACCACAACCTGAGTAGCCCTCGAGCGCCAATAACAATTCTGACAGCAACGCACTTGCCAGTGAGTTGCGACTTAACTGTGCGTAATTAGCAAGATCGGCCCAGGGCTGGCCAATAGCAACCTCCTTAGTCATGCCTAGATTAATTCCAATACCAACTACCACCTGGCAGCTCCCAACAGGATCACCCATCATTTCGAGTAATACACCGCCGACTTTCCGCCCGCCAAGAAGTATATCGTTCGGCCATTTAAGGGTGACACCTTCAACGCCGAACGACTCAATAACCCGCGCCACTACAACACCAACGGCAAGGCTTAAACCTTCCATCGCAGCCACTCCTTCATCAAAATTCCATGACAAAGATAAATAGATATTCCTACCATAAGGGCTCACCCACTCACGACCATGACGCCCTCGTCCCTCACTCTGTCGTTCTGCCAGGCATGCAAAACTCCTCTCTGCCACAGAATCAAGCTTTTCGCGAACAAAGGAATTCGTGGAGTCGATATTATCCAACAACTGCAAGTCACCAAGCAGCACAGCTGATTCAGGTGACATGGCCCTCACTATGCAGGAGCGGGACAACAGCTCGATACCATTCTCAATGTAGTAGCCTTGCCCCTTTATCTTCTTAATAGGAACACCCCATTGCTGGAGCTGATTAAGATGCTTCCAAACGGCTGTACGACTTATGCCAAGGCGCCCACCTATTGCCGCCCCTGAGACCAGTTCACCCTGGGCCAGCATACCCAAAGCTTCTTTCCACACTTTATCCATAGTTAAACTTTTCGACCAATAAATCTTTAAATGCCACAGTTGGCACAACAATATGCTAGGAAAACAAATCTAGAATAAGGCAATTGAAATATTCCCGATGAGCCGACTTAACACCAGATGGTAACGCAGCTATAAATCAAATTATATGCCTGCTAGTCAATACAGCGGGCAGAGCGATCACCAGATCGCTAAAACAAGCAACACCTCTAAGCTTGAGCACGATCAAACTCATACTAAGCAGCCCTAAAATCATGAACCCTGTAAATAAACCGCACGCATAAAAAAAGCCCCTGTCGCAATGCGGCAGGGGCCTTTCGGTATT
>MAAS01000031.1:0-2668 GCA_002162755.1 Gammaproteobacteria bacterium 50_400_T64
GCGGGCACCACCACTATGCTGCCGCACCACTGGGTTTATTTAAATGTAAGGGTGGCTATTTATTTATGGTGGTAATGGCGCGCCAATGGAAACCCCTGTGCGAAGTCATGGGCAAACCTGAGATGGCAGACGATCCCAAATACGCAACCAACGCTAAACGCGTAGAAAACAAAGATGAAATCGTCGGCATTATTGAAAACTGGCTGAAAGACTACAACCGCGATGACGCCCTTAAAATACTCGAAGACATGCACATCCCCGTCGCCCCCGTACTCAGTGTCCCCGAAGCGATGGAACACCCCCACTTAATCGAGCGCCAGGTGATTCGCAAAATTCACGACCGTGGCTACGGCGAACTGGATATACCCGGCATCCCCCTGCGCTTTTCCGAATTCCCGGATGCCCTTGACCTGCAGGCACCTTTTCTTGGCGAGCACAATAAGGAGGTGTTTGGCGAGCATGGTGGGCTGAGTGCTGCCGAGGTTGAGGCGCTGGAGAAGGAAGGGGTGTTGAAGTCGGAGCCGCTGCCCGAGGGGGTAACTAGCATTGCTTCTGCGTAAAGATAATAATGAGTAACACAGCATTAATTAAGCAACCGATAGAATCTGTCTAGTTGCTTGATTCTATATAGTTGATTGTTAAATTCTGGTGGAGAAAACGATGTTTCCAGATTATCCTACTTTGATTTGTCGTCGCTGTGCCAATTCATTTGATGTTACAAATGAATTGCAGGTTGAGAGTGGAGTGCCAGGTAGGATTGAATGTCCAGCATGTAAATATGAGACTGTAGGCTCGGGAGTCCAATCTTTTTTAAAATTTTATCCACGTCTTTTGTTCTCAGAAAAAGCCTTGGCAATAGAAGGGATTTACCTAACGGCTATTGGGGCTAGTGACATAATTGGTTCTGGGAATTTCAGTTGGTTAAAAGAATATATGGATTTTCAATGCAAAGGCTGCGCTCATAAATGGACTTTAAAATTTGATCCAAATTCTTTGTATTTTAAACAAAGGCCAAAGACATTTTTTTGTCCGGCATGCTTTAAATTACCTCCACAAAAAACCACAAAGGAATTCTTTATGTGCCTCAATCAAACCTTTGAAAGTGCATTTAAGTTCACTCATGCTCAATGGGATATATTTTCACCATTTGGCATTCCTGTTCCGTTTAAAGATATTCAATCTAAAATTTATTCATCTAAGCACCCCATTTAACAAGCGACTCAAGTATCGTTCCGGCGCAAAATCCGCGCCTCAACTGGACAGCCAAAGTGTTATATGGTCCTTATGAAAAATTTACTATTACCTTTACTTCTATTGTCAAAGTTCTCATTCGCTGAATCTTGGGGTTCAGAGCTAATCAAATTCAACTTAGAAGGCGGTCCAAGAGAAGCTACTATGCTTTGGATATCTGGTTTTTCATATTCAGCCACTGCATTTTATCAGCGCTGTGGCGGCCTACCTAAAAAGGATTATGTGCATTCTGATTACCTTATTAGGCAACTAAACAAAAAATTTACTGGAAAAACCATTTCATCTGAACAAGCCACATCGGTATTAGATAAAATTCTGAGTGAAAGATACCCATGTGAGCCCATATAACTTGAGTGTTCACACGGAAATGAAAAGTATCCGTAAATTCTTGCTACGTTCAAAAACACATTTAATAAAGATACCAATAGTGACACTATGCTTCTATGGCTAATATTCAAGATATCCTCACTCAAATGAGGGCTAGCCCCAAAAGCATACGCTTTAACGACTTATGCAAAGTGTGTGATTTCTATTTCGGTAATGCCAGACGATCGGGGTCTAGCCACCGGATTTATAAAACACCCTGGCAGGGCGACCCTCGGGTGAATATTTAGAATAGTAAGGGCAAAGCCTTACCTTATAAGGTAAGGCAGGTGCTACAGGTAATAGAGCATTTGTAGGTAAAAAAATGGCTAAAGAAATCGATCATTACACATATCGTGTTACCTGGTCGAAAGAAGATCAGGAGCATGTGGGTTTGTGTACTGAGTTCTCCAGCCTAAGCTGGCTGGCCAAAACACCTGAAAAGGCCCTGGCGGGTATCCGCAAGCTGGTGCATGAATGTATCGCCGACATGCAGGCACAAAACGAAGCGGTGCCAGAGCCGATGGCCACCAAGAATTACAGTGGTAAATTTATGGTGCGCATACCCCCTGAGACCCATCGCATGTTGGCCATTCAGGCAACAGAATCGGGTGTCAGTTTAAATCGTCTGGTTTCCAGTAAATTGCATTAAAACAATAGCAACGCCGGATCAATCTGCAGTAATCTATTCACAAAATAGTTTCTGGAGCAGCAATGAGCCAAAGCGATTTTATCCCCCGTCACCTCGGCCCCGATGGTCAACAATGTGCAGCGATGCTCGACGAGCTTGGCCTCTCCAGCCTCGATGAGCTAATCACTCGTGCCGTGCCCCAAAGCATTCTCAGCGCTACCCCTCTCAATTTACCGGCTGGTCTCTCTGAACAAGCCGCTTTAAGCGCACTCAAAAATCTCGCCGCACAGAATAACTGTTTCGAATCACTCATCGGCATGGGCTATCACGACACGGTGGTGCCCGGTGTTATTCAGCGCAATGTGCTGGAGAACCCCAGCTGGTACACAGCCTATACGCCCTACCAGCCGGAGATTGCCCAGG
>MAAS01000031.1:2677-56901 GCA_002162755.1 Gammaproteobacteria bacterium 50_400_T64
AGCCATGGCAATGGCGAAACGCCTGCAAAAGAAAAATAAAAGCACCACGTTTTTTGTCGATAAAAACTGTCACCCGCAAACCCTGGCCGTGGTTAAAACTCGCGCTGCTTATTTTGGCTTTAGCGTGTTTGAAGGTGAGCCTGCAGCTGAACTGGCAACGACGGATTACTTTGCCGCGCTGTTGCAATACCCCGGTTCATCGGGCGACATCGTTGAACTCAAACCTTTAATTGATACGGTGCACAGTAAAAATGTACTGGCCATTGTCGCTGCCGATTTAATGAGTTTAGTGTTATTGCGCTCACCCGGTGAACAGGGGGCCGACATTGTAATTGGCAGCAGTCAACGCTTTGGCGTGCCGCTGGGCTACGGTGGCCCCCACGCGGGCTACATGGCTTTTCGCGAGCAGTACAAGCGCTCGGCACCGGGGCGCATTATCGGTGTCTCTGTCGACCAGCGGGGCAAGCCCGCTCTGCGCATGGCCCTGCAAACCCGCGAGCAACATATTCGCCGCGAGAAGGCCAACTCGAATATCTGTACAGCTCAGGTATTGCTGGCATTAATGAGTGCCTTTTACGCGGTTTATCACGGCCCCGATGGTCTCAAACGTATTGCCACGAAGATCCATCAACTCACTAACACGCTGGCCGCTCAATTGACGCAGGCTGGCTTTACGTTGCGTCACCAACGCTGGTTTGACACTTTGTGCATAGACGTTGGCGAGCAACAACAAAGTATTTATCAACGTGCACAAGAGGCGCAGATCAACCTGCGAAAACTGGGTGACGATGCTCTGTGCTTAAGTCTTAATGAAGCTAGCACGGCTGAATTAATTACAAAAATCGCCGCTATTTTTGGTGCCGATGAACTAGAAAAAGATGGGGTAGATGTAACACCCTCGGGCATCCCCGATGCCTACCGTCGGCAAGACGCGATACTCAGCCACCCGGTGTTTAATCGCTATCACAGCGAAACTGAAATGCTGCGCTATTTAAAGCGCCTCGAAGCCAAAGACATATCCCTCACCAACAGTATGATTCCCCTCGGATCGTGCACCATGAAGCTCAATGCCACGGCCGAAATGCAGCCTATTAGCTGGCCCGAGTTTGCCAACATTCACCCCTTTTCCCCGCTGCAACAAACCAGTGGTTATCAGCAATTATTTATCGAGCTGGAACAAATGCTCGCCGCCTGCACCGGCTATGACGCGGTGTCACTGCAACCCAACGCAGGCTCTCAGGGTGAGTATGCCGGGCTGCTGGCTATCAGCGAATACCATCGCCACCGGGGCGAGGGCCAGCGCAATATTTGCCTGATACCCGCCTCCGCCCACGGCACCAACCCGGCCAGCGCCCAGATGGCGGGCATGGAAGTGGTCGTCGTTAAGTGCGATGAACAGGGCAATATTGACTTTGATGATTTACGCAGTAAAACCGAAAAACACAGCCAACAACTGGCTGCGTTAATGGTGACCTATCCATCAACCCACGGCGTGTTCGAAGCGCATATTCGTGACATTTGCCAGCTTATTCATCAACACGGTGGGCAAGTTTATATTGATGGTGCCAATCTCAATGCCCTGGTGGGTATTGCCGCCCTCGGCGACATTGGCGGCGATGTGTCCCACATTAACCTGCATAAAACCTTTGCCATCCCCCACGGCGGTGGCGGCCCGGGCATGGGGCCGATAGCAGTGGGCAAACACCTGCAGCCCTTTTTGCCCACTCACCCGCTATTGATGGACGCTAATCAATCGAAAGAGGCTGGCTACACCGTATCCGCCGCACCCTGGGGCTCGGCCTCCATTTTGCCTATTTCGTGGATGTACATTAAATTGATGGGCGCAGACGGCTTGAAACGAGCTAGCCAAATCGCCATTCTCAGCGCCAATTACATCGCTAAAAAATTACAGCCCCACTACCCCGTGCTCTACACCGGACAGAATGGCCTGGTCGCCCACGAGTGTATTATTGATATTCGCCCCCTCAAGGCCAGCAGCGGTATTAGTGAAGAAGATATTGCCAAGCGACTCATGGACTACGGCTTCCACGCCCCGACTATGTCCTTTCCCGTGACGGGCACGCTAATGATTGAGCCTACGGAGAGCGAGTCAAAAGCAGAAATTGATCGTTTTATTAGCGCGATGATTAGCATTCGCAAAGAAATTGCCGACGTCGAAAGTGGCGAGTGGCTCCTCACCGACAACCCGCTGGTGAACGCCCCGCACACCCTCGACGATATTCTGGATGAGCAGTGGAATCGAGCCTACAGCCGCGAACAGGCAACCCGACCGGCAGCCTGGTTAAAAGAACATAAGTACTGGCCACCGCTGAATCGTATTGATAATGTTTATGGCGACAGGCATTTAGTGTGCTCTTGCCCACCCCTGTCAGACTATGAATAGAACCACGCAATCAATTAGTATCAGAACCACGCTTCATTCAATTTAAAGAAAGAGATATTTATGATCAATAAAGCACTGACTCGACTGACTCTATTAGCAGGCATCGCACTTTTACTCAGCGCCTGTGCGCCAGAAGTGGGCACAGAAGCCTGGTGTAAGAAACAGGCGGAAAAGCCCAAAGGTGACTGGACCAGCAATGAAGCCGCTGACTACACCAAACATTGCTTATTTAAATAAACACACTCAATACAAGCGCCATGGCTTTGTTTAATGTTTATCGCTTGCCTGTGGCGACGCTAACAAACTAACAATATCCTCTTCCACAAGTGTCTCGTGCTCCAATAAAGCTGTGGCGAGACGCTTCAGGTCGGAGAGGTTTTCCTGCAATAAAGTCGCCGTTATCGCTTCGCACTTTGTAACCAGTGCCACCACTTCTCTATCAATCCGCTTCAAGGTGTCTTCACTGAAGTTCCTTGGCTGGGCAATGTCCCGACCTAAAAAGGGGTGTTCTTCCGACTGGGGGAAACTCACCGAACCTAGCTCTTTGCTCATGCCCCACTGAGACACCATTCTTCGTGCCAGCAGGGTCGCCTGTTTTAAATCATCCGCAGCACCCGTGCTCACATCGCCATAAATAAGCTGCTCTGCTAGCCGCCCGCCGAGCAAGATGGATATTCTTTCCTCCAGATATTCCTGGGTAAAGTTGTGCCTGTCTTCTTCGGGCATTTGCTCTGTAATACCGAGCGCTCGACCACGGGGGATGATTGAGATCTTACGCAGTGGATCACTGTGCTCCATACGAAAGGCGGTAATGCCGTGGCCTGCCTCGTGATAGGCAATGCGCGCTTTTTCCTCTTCGCCGAGCACTTCCTCGCGCTCGGAGCCCAGCACCACCCTGTCACGAGCGTAGTCGAAATCTTCAGGGCTTACTCGTTCACGATTATCCCGTGCTGCTCTCAGTGCAGCTTCGTTGACCAGGTTTTCAAGGTCGGCTCCCGACATGCCCACCGTGCGTGCGGCAATGTCTTTTAAACAGTGCTCATCGGTGAGGGGAACCTTGCGAGTGTGCACCTCAAGTATGGTTTTCCGGGCGGCCATTTCAGGTAATTCGAGCACCAGCTTTCTGTCAAAGCGACCGGGACGCATTAACGCGGGATCGAGCACATCGGGGCGGTTAGTGGCAGCAAGTACCAACACCGCTTCGTCCGCTTCAAAGCCGTCCATTTCGGCAAGAATTTGATTCAGGGTTTGTTCCTGTTCGTCATTGCCACCGCCCATGCCGGTGCCGCGAACCCTGCCCACAGAGTCTATTTCGTCGATAAAAATAATAGCCGGTGCTTCCTTGCGAGCCTGTTCAAACATATCTCTCACCCGCGAGGCACCCACCCCCACGTACATTTCGATAAACTCGGAGCCGCTAATACTGAAAAATGGCACCCCGGCTTCGCCCGCCGTTGCTTTGGCGAGCAAGGTTTTACCCGTACCCGGTGCGCCCATCAGCAATAAACCCCGGGGCATTTTTGCGCCGATGCTACGGTATTTATCCGGGTTTTTTAGAAAGTCGACAATTTCACGTAAGTCCTGCTTCGCGTGATCAAGCCCGGCCACATCATCAAAACCAATATGAATGCTTTCCTGTGCATGGCGTCGTGCTTTAGAGCGCGAAAAACTAAACATGCCACCAGCGCCGCCACCCATTTTTTTCTGCATCATTCGGCTGCTATAAACAAAGAAAGCCAGTAATAACAGCCATGGCACAATGCCAATCAGCAATTGCATAACCACTGACATTTCCGTGGGTTCGGCCTCAATTTCAACCTCGTACTCTTCCAGCAGGGGCATAAAACCAGGGTCGTCTACGGGCGGCAGTATCACTTTAAAGGTGGCGGATTGATCGGTCGTGCCCGCTGCGGGGGAGGAGAATTCACCCTTAATAGTTTCGTTTTTTATGCTTATTTTCTTAATCTGCCCCGTGGCCACCTGCTCTTTAAAAGCCGTATAACTGAGGGTTTGCGGTTGCACAGAATAAAAATGCTGCACGGCTAAATAAATAACCAGAAACAGGAAGGTCAGACGAGTCGCGTGCCTGTACTGGTCATTGTCACTGACTTTCTTTTCATCTGGCATGGTGAGTACTCCGACAAGCATGTATTGATGGATTCAGCGTTCCTGCGGTGTTTCTAAACTTGTAAGAATCTATCAGATCATCTTAGCAATAACCGGAGAAGCCTAACTCTATTTATTCTTCCAGTCTTTGCGCCTTTCCTTCAAGCCAATGCGCTCCTGTATTTTCACCCGGCGTTCGCGAAAACGATAGCGCTGACGACGCATCATTTCTCGTGCGTGAAAAAGCGTCGGCACGTTGTAATGGTTTTTATTGAGAGTAAAAGTAATAAATACTTCTTCCAGTGCCACCCAGATATGGAAAAAAATCACTCCACGAAAGAACAAAGAAGTATCCAGTAACACCAGAGAATAATAGGCGGGGGCCATTAATATGGCTGCGAGCTTTGCCGACCAGGTGTGGTAACGAGGCAATTCATGAAACTTAAGTAAACAGCTTAATGTCGGCACACAATAAGTCCCTAAGCCCAGCAGGAAAAACCATTTTTCACGCTGAAAGACTTCCGGCCAAAGTAATATCAAACCGAATAGCATGGCCCCGTAGGTAAATAAATCGCCCCAGCTATCCAGCTTTACACCTAGCTCACTGCACTGATTCCAACGTCGCGCCAAATAGCCATCGAGACCATCTGTCAGTAGCGAAGCGGCGAGTAAAATAAGGAAGGGATTACTCTGGCCCTGATAGGCCAGATACAGCAACACCGGCACCAACACTAATCGGGAAGCGCTCAGGCAATTGGGAATATTAAAATTGGAATTCGCCATAAACTGTCGTCAGAATTAGTAAGCGACTATTAGTCGCTACCACTCTGCTGTCGCTGTCTCACCACTTCAAATAAACAAACGCCAGCGGCGACGGAGACATTCAAGCTACTCACCGTGCCCGCCATCGGCAACTTGACCAAGCTATCACAGGTCTCTTTCGTCAAACGGCGCAAGCCCTTACCCTCGGCACCCATCACCAGCGCGACCCCTATAGTGAAGTCGGTTTGATAAACGCCATCTTGAGCATCACCATCGGTGCCAATAATCCACAGCCCTTCTTGTTTGAGCTTATTCAACGTTCGCGACAAATTAGTGACGACGATCAGGGGCACAGAATCCGCCGCACCCGATGCGACTTTACGCACCACCGGCGTAATACCCACGGAGCGATCTTTAGTGGTGACAATGGCATGCACACCCGCGGCATCGGCCGTGCGCAGGCAAGCACCCAGATTATGGGGATCGGTCACTTCATCGAGTACCAGCAACAATGCCGGTGCTTCAAGTTCTCTCAGGAGATTCAGCAAATAGGCTTCATCTTGAATCGCGCCCGCCGTGCAATGGGCAGCAACGCCCTGATGGTTTAGCTCTTCACCCTCTGTTGATTCATCGGCAAGCAGGGCATCGAGCTCTTTACGGGTCGCCCACAACCAGGGGATATCTTCCCGATCGGCCAGGGCCTGTATTTTTTGTTGGCGCTGATCTTTACGCCCCCGCTGCAGGCGCAGCTCTTTTACCCGCTCGGCATCGGTTTTTAACAGGGCCTGTACCGCGTGAAGACCATAGACCCACTGCATTTCACTTGTACTACTCATCTCGAACAACTCACTCCCAATACGCCCAACGGCAAGCCGCCATTAAACAGAGCTTAGTTTACCCGGTTCTGTCGGGCCGTAGCGAAATACTCTGGAGCGAGTTGCTCCTTGAGGTAAGACACTGCTACCGGGAGGCCCACGCAGAGAAAAGGCAGCAACTAGATAGGCTCAGGTACCGGTATTCTGGCGATGTAATCAGACATTAAACTGCCCAAATACAAATGACCCTCGTGTTCGAGCACGCTAGTGACCATACCGATGGAGCTATCTTTGGCATCCATAAAATGGGTGATGTTGCCGTCCATATCGACACCGACCAGCAGGCCGAAGGTCGGCAAATTCAGGCCGTAAAAAAACTCCGGTACTAGCGCCAGAAAACGCGGAAAGCGCATCATCAGTTTCTTTTTAAAGGGCTGGGAGGCTAACGCTTCGAGTCGGGGAAAGCGCGGGTAGGCCAGCGCCACCCAGTAAGTGTCTTTGCCATTGTAAGTAATATTGTCCGGCCCACCGGGCAGGTTCGACACGAAAGGTTCGCTCTGCCCCGCCTTCGGCCCCTTTAGCCATAGGCGCGTCACGCAAAAGCCGAGGGTTTGATTGACCAGCACATAGTCACCCTCTGGCCCTACCGCCACGCCGTTGGCCAGATGCAGTTTATCGAGCACGACACTGCTGCTTTTTGTCGCCGGGTCATAGCAGATCAACTCACCGAGGGGGTTATCTTCCATCATCGCGTAGTTGGCCTGGGCCAGGGTGTATTTGCTGGATATGTCGCTGAAATAAATTTTGCCGTCGGGGGCGATATCGAGATCGTCCGCCACGTTGTACAAACGGCCATCGACCTCGTCGCTCAACACGCTGACCTCGCCCTCGGGCGTGACACAAACCAGGCCTTTGTCGGCATCGCAAATAATTAAATTACCCGTAGCGTCGAACTTCATTCCCAACGGGTGACCGCCGGTATTGGCCAGTACTTCGGGGTCGGCCGAGCCATCGACAGGCATACGCATCACATTGCCATCAGTTAAACCCGTGTAGAGATAACTGTCTTTAATGGCCGTCGCCTCTGGCCCGGCCAATTGACCGCGCCAAAGCTTTTCGGCTTTACGTAATGCGTTTTTAAAGGCAAAGCGCCCTTCGTAGGCAGGGGCTTTGGGTGGATGCCAGGCCACTGGCTCAATCGCCACCGGCCAAAAGAAAATATAAAGTATCGATAAAAAAATAAAAACCAGCACTAATCCGACCATCACTTTCTCCTTATATTTATAATTTTTAGCGCGTCATTTCCTCAGCAATACCTTATAAATTTCTCTGCCTAAAATAGGCTAAAGCCGCACCCTGTCGTGTTAACAAAATCTAATCGGTCGTGCCTGCTCTGCGCTTGGCATTAGACTTTGCTTTACCTTTGGTTTTTGGCCTGGGTTTCTTTTTACTTTTAACAGGGCTCTTGCCTTTAATCGGATTCTTTCCATTCTTTTTAGTGGCCGCTTTCTTTACTTTCTTTTTTGGCTTTGCAGCAGCTTTAACGCCAGGCTCAGTTTTTGTATCAGGTTCGGCTTTACGCCCAACCGTTGACCCTGAACCGCCTGATCGCTTCCTCGGCTTTTTACCTGACTTGCCCGCCGGTTTTTTATCGCCCCGCTTGCCTCCCTTCGCGCCCTCTGTCGATGATTCACCGGCAGATTTAGCGGGTGGTTTACCACGCCGTTTCTTTACCGAACGCGTATCACCAGAGCCTTCAACTAAATCAAAATCAATTTTTCGTTCGTCAACATCAACGCGGGTGACAATAACGCTGAGCCTGTCACCGAGGCGGAACACCCGCCGCGTGCGCTCACCCACCAGACGATGGTGAGCCGCTTCAAAATTATAATAATCACGGGGCAGGCCAGTAATGTGTACCAGCCCGTCAATAAATAAGTCATCGAGCTGTACGAATAAGCCAAAGCCCGTTACCGCCGTCACTACGCCGCTAAACTCATTGCCCACCTGGTCAACCAGATACTGGCACTTCAACCAGCTATCGACACTGCGCGTGGCGTCATCGGCGCGACGCTCTGTCATTGAACAGTGACTGCCCGCCTCGCTAATTTGTTCGGCGTTATAGGGATAGCTACTCGTTAAAGGCCAAAGCTCGGCACCCTCGACTCGGTTGAGATGGGCGACCCGCTTCTTACTGCGCAGCAAACCCCGAATAGCGCGATGCACTAACAAGTCGGCATAACGGCGAATCGGCGAAGTGAAGTGAGAATAAGCCTCGTAATTCAGGCCAAAGTGGCCTTTGTTTTCATCCTGATACACCGCCTGGCGCATGGAGCGCAACATAACAGATTGAATAACCGATGCGTCTGGCCGATCCGCTACCTGGCTGAGTACGGACTGGTAATCGAGGGGCGAAGGCGCATCACCACCCGGCAAGGTCAAACCAATTTCACCGAGAAACTCGCGCAAATTCTCGAGCTTTTCTTCTTTCGGCACTTCGTGCACACGGTACAGGGCCGGTAATTTGCTCTTCTCTAACAGGGTTGCCGCACAAACATTGGCGCTGAGCATGCACTCTTCAATCAGCCGGTGGGCCTCGGTGCGATCGGTGGGAATAATTTTTTCAATCTTACGCTCGGCATCAAAGAGGATGCGCGTTTCTGTAGTTTCAAAATCAATGGCACCCCGTACATCACGACGCTCACGCAAGGCCTTATACAAATCGTGCAGATGATCGACATGATCAACAATATGGGAAAACTGCTTGCGCACACCGCTGTCGGTATCGCCGCGCTGATCGATCATACTTGCCACTTGTGTATAGGTCAGCCGTGCTCGCGAGTGCATTACCGCTTCGTAAAAACGAAAGCGCATCACCTTGCCAGAGGCATCGATGCGCATTTCACACACCATGCACAGGCGATCAACCGCAGGCTGTAGTGAACACAAACCGTTGGACAACTTCTCGGGTAGCATGGGCACCACTTGTCCGGGGAAGTAGACCGAATTACCCCGCTGGAAAGCCTCCAGATCAAGTTCACTACCCGGTTTTACATAATGGGATACGTCGGCGATGGCGACATACAGCGTCCAGCCATTGCGGCTAGCGGGCTGGCAATAGACCGCATCGTCAAAGTCTCGTGCATCTTCCCCATCGATGGTGACCAGGGGGAGATCGCGTAAATCGACGCGCAGGTTTTTATCTGTTTCCAAAACATCACTGGAAATACGCCCCACTTCCTCTTCAAGTGCTGCCGACCAGGCATTGGGAATACCAAAATTGTGAATCGCAATATCGATCTCAAGCCCCGGTGCCAAATGCTCACCGAGCACGCTCGACACCCGTCCCGCTGCCTGATGCCGCCGGTCGGGTTGCTGAGTAATCGTCGCAACCACAATCTGCCCCGGCTCGGCACCACCCGTGCCATCGGCAACGAGTAACACATCCTGACTGATTCGCGGGTTATCGGGGCGCACAAAGTGAATGCCATTCTCGGTAAAGTAGCGCCCCACCAATTGCTGGGTACGCCGCTCAACCACCTCGACAATCGCACCCTCCGAGCGACCCTTGCGGTCAGTGCCGGTAATACGCACCACCACCTCGTCGCCATCGAAGACGCGGCGCATTTGCCGACTGGACAGAAAGACATCCCCGTCCTTAGTCGGCGAGATCACAAAGCCAAAACCCTCGGGGTGGCCGGACACTCGGCCTTTAATCAAATTCATCTTATCGAGGGGGCCGTAGCCACCACGACGGTTGCGCACCGCCTGCCCATCCCTCTCCATCGCCCCAAGCCGACGCCGCAAAGCCTCTATGGCTGCGTCATTATCCAGCTCAAATACGGCACAAAGCTCTTCGTGGGTTAGCGGGCCAACGCTGGCCTCAAGATGTTTGAGAATAAACTCACGGCTGGGAATGGGGTTGTCATACTTCTCCGCCTCGCGGGAAGCAAAGGGGTCTGCCTGAACGTTTTTTTTCTTCATAAATTAGCGATAATTACCGGATTTTGGCGCGCCGAAAAAGCCGCCTCTGAGAATTGACAATAGTGGGCCTAATCAGTAAAGTGCGCAACCCCGAACGAGTGCTAACTCGTACGTTGCCCAGGTGGTGAAATTGGTAGACACGCTAGCTTCAGGTGCTAGTGATCGCAAGGTCGTGGAGGTTCAAGTCCTCTCCTGGGCACCATTTCAAGATATTGAATTTATTAAACAAACACTCCTAAAAAGACCCAGCGTATCTTTCGTTCTATCTAGCACATTGGGTTTTGAGACCAAGTTGAGACCAGACAGGGACCACACCCACAAAAATTGAAACTTCTATCATCCATGTAAGTTTCAATTCTCAAGGTAATCCGAGCTAAAAACCCTCATCCAAATAACTTTAATCGACCCAGAAACAGCAACAATCGCACCTCTAGGATCAACTTAATCGCCGAGTTCATATACTAACCGCGACACATTCAAAAAAATAAGAAGATGAGCTGTAAAATAGACCTTATATACAGCTCACCTATGAAGAAAGAGTAACGTTATCGGCCCTGTGCCAGCAAGCCTTTCAGTGCGTGCGATAGCACGTATCTTGAAGCGCCATCCCTCCACATTCGATAGAAGTCGCTGTCCTGTCACTGACGGTACTTACCAGCCATCTAAAGCACAAAGGCGTACACGGGCAAAGCGTAAACGATCACGGAGAAACAAGCACTACACCAAGATGGATTTCTTGTTGATCTGCAAACTACTCAGACAAGCCTGGTCAGCCGAACGAATTGTAGGACACATCAGGCGTTTTCATCTAATGGCACGATGCAAAAAACATGAAACGGTTTATCAATATATTTGGCAAAACAAGGCCAACCATGTCTGCATTTTCATGACAAGAAAATGAGTTACTGCTCCTATTACGTAAACCACTCTCACAAGCGACACCCGAAATACTCATTTTTCTCTCACTATGGAGGTGGGTAACGCTACGCCCGATCATATCCAGCCCCGTGAACACAGAGGCACTATGGCTGTATACAACTACGAATAGCAAAGACATTTCCTAAAAGCCGTGAACTCACCGACTGAATAATATTTTGGTTTGATCTGTCATTGGACCCCAGGGTCAAGCTGACTATTAATCGGCGCGCCAGCCTAAAACGCTAATGGCGGGTGCCAGAAATTCACCTATTAACGCTCGAAGTGCCTAATTCAAATTCTGTAGAGGTGTGCTGGTAAGCAGAGCACGCCTAACCCTCCATCTCAGGCTCTTCATCAGCGATTTCCAAAAGGTCAGAAATCTCACACTTCAGATAGCGGCAAAGAGCTTCCAGCACATCAAATTCCACCCGCACCGCAGTCTCGTGGTAAAGCCGAGTAATCGTTCCTCGGTTAAGTCCGGTATCCCTTGCCACATCGGCAATTTTCAATTTCTTCTCGCCCATGATGCGAGACAAGTGGCACTTAAGCATCTTCAAAAGACCTTTTTGACCTTCTGCAGCACATTAATGCTTGCCACAGATCATAATAATGGGTAAATTGACCTCTAGCAGATCAAAAAGACCTACCGCCATCTAACTTGAACACTAGGAAATCATTATGACACGAACCTACCTGACAACCGAAGAGCTTTCAAAACGCATCAAATACACCCCTCGCACCATACGCAACCAGCTCAAAGACTCCGTCCTACTAGAAGGAGTCCACTACATCAGGCCCTTTGGTGGCCGAAAGATTCTTTATGTATGGGAAGAAATAGAGGAAGAAATGATTAAGCCCATAAATATCCAAAGATTGATGGCTGGAATTCATTAAGGGGAAGAGTAATGGGAACTGTTAATCAACGTGGTGGAAAGCTATTTATTGATTTTCGCTACCAAGGCATACGCTGCCGAGAATACACAAAGCTTGATGAGGAGCCCAAAAATAGGATACGTTTGAAAAAACTAATCGAACGTATCGAAGCAGAAATATTACTTGGCAACTTTGATTATGCCAATTACTTCCCCAACTCTAAGCGAGTCAATGTGTTCGACAGCATTGATCGGCGTAAAACGAAAAGCCTTGCCTGCACACCAAGCTTTGCCGATTTTACAGAAACCTGGTTTGCCGAGATGAGTGCTGAGTGGCGAAGCTCTTACACCAAGAGCACGCGACTTACTTTGAATAAATATCTTCTCCCGACATTTGGGGCAGAGTCCATCAATACAATCAAAAAGGCTGATGTGTTGGCCTTCAGAGCAAAACTGGTCAGTATGCGGGGGGAGAGTCGGACTAAACAAATGTCGGCCTCTCGCATCAATCACATCATGATGCCACTAAGAATGATTTTAAATGAGGCATCGGACCGCTTTGAATTTGTTACCCCATGGCAAAATATTAAACCCCTAAAGGTTCCTCGCACGGAGGTAGAGCCCTTTGACCTTGACGAAGTAAACACTATTATCGAACAGGTGCGGTCAGATTTCCGTAGCTACTATACAGTGCGGTTTTTTACTGGGCTGCGCACAGCCGAGATAGACGGCTTAATGTGGAGCAAGATAGATTTTAAGCGTCGACAAATACTGATTCATCAAACTTGGGTAGAAGGAGAGTTTGTACCCACGAAAAATGATGGCTCCTATCGGGCCGTTGACATGTCATCAATGGTTTACGAAGCACTGCGCGATCAACATCAGATGACAAAAGATAAACCCTACGTGTTCTGTAACAGCGTTGGCCGCCCACTTACGCATCAAACGGTAACAAATAAAGTATGGCACCCCTTATTACGCCATCTAGGCTTAAGTAAAAGAAGGCCGTACCAAACACGCCATACCGCAGCAACTCTATGGCTGGCTGCAGGTGAGTCTCCAGAATGGATAGCCAAGCAAATGGGCCACAGCAATACTGAGATGTTGTTCAAAGTATACAGCCGCTATGTTCCAAACCTAACAAGGCAGGATGGTAGTGCGATGGAACGCATGCTGGAGCAACACTCTGAACAAAAAAGTAAAAACAAGGAGTAGGATATGTCGAATGTCATTTATCTTAGATCAGCACAAAATTCGCAACAGACGAAAGAAGGTACATTTTCATATAGAAAATTAGCGAAAGTACTCTTATTGAAACTAAACCAAGAAAAAGTTGGTTATATTGCTACAATTTTAGAGCCCAACGAAGACTTATCAGACATCGACAGCGTTATACACTGGTTGAAATTCAATCAGGAGAGGTTTGACAATCCGCTAGGTGTCAGCCAGTGTTATGAGTATTTATGTTATGAACTTAATGAGCGAATAGATACTGTTTGATACATGACTATTCAAAAAAACACCCTGATTGCCTTGGCGCTCGGTGCGCTGACGTATAGTAATCGTAATTGATAAATGCGCCAATGATTGAAAACATGTGGGTAATTGATTTTGAAAGTTCCGGATTACATCGATCCAGCTACCCTATTGAAGTAGGAATGACTAATGGGCAGCAGGAGTACCAGGCTTTAATCTCCCCGATGGCACACTGGGCGTACTGGAGCGATGAGGCTCAACAGATTCATGGGATAAGCCGTGGTGAATTATCACTAAATGGCAGACCTTCAGCTGACGTGGCCAATGAGCTAAACAACATACTAAATGGAGACGTAGTATATTGTGACGCGATAGCTTGGGATGGGTTTTGGGCTAGGGTGCTTTTTTCAGATAACGGCATTCGTCAGAAATTTGATCTTTGCGACATTAGCGATTTAATCATAGGTAATGAATTGCTGGCAGAAACTTTTATAAATATAAGGCAGAAATTGATAGACTCAGGTGATTATAAATTACATCGAGCATTGGATGATGCAAGGCTACTAAAAGCAGCCCTGAATGATGTTATTTGAACTCAGGGAACACTATTAAAATTAACTAACAATAAACAGCCTGCAGATCTCTACGCCTTTCACATCAAACAGTCAGGAACAACGCATGCACAAGAAGGCTGATTGCAAGATCAAGTTCGAACTAAAAATGATGTACTATTATCCAAAACCACATAACAATCGCTTATGATAACGGGAGGTACATTTCTTTTGTTACTCGGTCGACTACTGAGAAATAGGATTCTAGACCGGCATCTTCCCTAATCATTGCATAATCATTTTCAGTAAAGAAACGCAGGCAATTTAGAATTACAAAACTACCTTTCCTCCTTACTTCTCCACTAAAATAACTTTCACAACTGAACTCGACATAGGGCGATTTAAAGAAATTACTTTCAATTTCCTCCCTGACACCAGCCTGCTCGCTAAATTTCGCCTCCAACCCGCGATCAGTTTTACAGCATACAAGCTGGCATAGCGATTTAGAGCGTGAGATAGAGTCAATCATGAATATTCCATTTTCGTAGACAGCGACATCATTCACTATTTTTTTTATTGGAAAATGAACCGACTGAGATTCCCCATCAATTTCAACTTCCAACTCTAAGGCATGCTGAACAGATGACAAATTCATGATAAGTGAACGTCCAAATACAGTGTCATTAAGGGGAATACTAAAATATTCAAACACCCTATTCAGAACGGCTTCTATTATTTGTTCTCCAGCTGCGATTCCAGGAAATCCAGAAAACTCATCGATCACACGACGTAATTCCCTTATCCTAATATCCATAGAAACATGACTGTCAGTATAAATAACAAACGCCGACATTGAAGGAATGGCCACCATCTGTAGCTCTTTGAATATTTGTTTTGCCACTAGATCAGCAAGCATGAAGGGCTTGTGTTTACTTGTTTCGTTTAGACTCTTGCTCTCGAAAGCATTAAGCCCTACACGTAAGATTGTTCGATCCATTAGAAATCCTTAGTCATTGTAACAAAAGTAAAATGTGAGCGTTTAAAACTCTAGTTTTAAAATCAGCATGAATAAAATACCGACATTAAACCGGAAGAATGCTTTAAACGCAGGAATATGATTGACTCTTAACATAAGCACCACATGCAAATACTATTATCGATTTCTGAAGCGCTAAGGACATCAACTACCCACATACTAAAATAATTTAGATATCCTCGTTTTCGTTAATAACTTTACTAAATATGATAGTGCCATCTCATGAAACACGGGCTCCCGAACAAAGAACGAACATGAGACGATTTATTTGCTTTTTACTCGTTAACGTTCCAGATAGTTTTCGAATATTCAAAATAATATGCTGCTTTCTATTCTGCGTTCCTTTTTCTAAACTCTGATATTTTGACTTGAAACCTAATTCCGACAACCCCAATTTATTCAGCCTTCCTCTCACACTAGGATCTTTAATAGCCTGACCTTTAGATTGATAAAAAGCTCTATCTAAAACGACCCCAACATCAATCAAGATGCTGACAAACGCAAATAAGTCATAATCATCATCAAAGAAATATTCTGAAGTACTTGAATGATAGGATCGACACCATGCTTGCAGAGCCTCTTGCAACGCATCAGGTTTATCGACTGCGATTATTTTTTTTAGTGCATTATCAACATTATTCCACTCAACTACGTTACGAAACTCTTCTGCTTGTGGCTCCGCTATAGCATCGCTTATCGCAAACCGTTCATAACCCGATACCTTTTCCGCTTGTGCTGCCAAATCGACGACAGCATTAACAATGTTTTGGGATAAACTCATTCTCTGAGATGTTATGCTGACATCTCGACCATGTACGGCATAATTCGCGAGAAGACTGTGCACAACCACATAAGACAAGTCTTTTGAAACAGGTAGATAAAGGTCGTCGATAGAAATTTCCAGGGTCTCCACAAGCAGCACCGGCGGAGCTTGTGGATGGACGATTTCTTCCTTTAACCAGCTCAATAAATGGTGCGCTTCACGAGGCACTGCCAACCGATGACGCTTTTTTCGTATAGCTGCTTCTTTCCGGCCTAAAAGCAACCCCAACAGGCGATCACTTAAAGCGGGCATATAGCACTGCGTATCAACCAGACTCATCCAATCGAGGATATGCAGATAACTATGAACGCTGGTACCCATTTCACTATGACCTAGAAGATCACTAATACCTCTAAGCCCGGTTACGCCTAGTGGCGCGGCTGGCTCTTGCCAACAGGCTGCATTGGTTTGCGTCGGTCGCAGCAAGTTAAAGAGTCCGGATTCTTTGCAGTTATGCTTACCCCAAGGGCCATTCAACAACATTAATCGGCATGCGTAAGCATGTCGTAGGTGGTGAAAATGAACACGCCTATCCCCCGAGACGCGCTTAAGCAGTGCATTAATAATACGACTGACTAAAGTCTCATCGTATTTTTCTTTTAGATATGGATCTATACATAAGAACTCTCCTCCATTACTTTGGTTAACACCCATCGTTTCTGGACGAGATAACATTGTCCCTACAAGCTGTTGCTCCTCTAGGGATATATTTTCCATTAACGGCACCATTCTTCTAGCGCTTGCTGATTTGAGTCTCCGCTCACTATTAGCCTGTACATTAATATAGAGACTAGACGGTGCGCGAAAGATAATGTCTGATTCCAATAGGGCGTATGATTCAGACCAGCGAAGGCCGAAGCGGTATCCTATGAATAATATCCATGCACAAAATTGATATTCTCGACGAATTTCACCCTGCTCAAGTAAAAACGATAACGCGAGCTGGTATTCTTTTGGCGTTATAAGATTTGCGTCCACTTTTCCACTGGTATTTTTACTTCCTGCTAGAGCAAAAATATCTGACCAATCAATTGCAGGGGCACGCCAGTTACGAACCAGGTAATCATGAAAATCATATAGCCTAGCAGCCAGGTTTTTCATCGCACCTATCGTGCTGCCTTCGACCACCTGTAGATAGCACTGCTGCCACTCATCTGGATCGAAGTAGAGAACGCCTTCCGACATAAACTGGTGCATTTTATTGACAACGACGCACATATAATCGACGACTGTTTGAGATTGAATGTCGTTATTATGCCGAGTTTTATTCTGGCACAGCCATATACCCCAGCAGCTGATAAGCTGCAAAAGAATCGGTAGTTCTTTACTCACCAAAATACCATTCAAGCACGTTGCTAGGTATGCTTTTTTCTGTCTTACAGATAGTTTTCCATTTCGGAATTTCTGCTTCTTTTTCTGGGTTGACGCATACTTATCAATGGCCTCAACTGTCAAAATATTGCGAAGATCATGATTAAATTCTGACAGGGATGTCATCCTTTTTGTTTTTACTGAAGAGGTAAGACTAGGTTCATAGCCTGATAGTAATTCAGGAGTCTGATGAAACTCTAAAAGTGCTCGCCCATAAATGAGGCGCGCATAAACTTTTAAATCGAACGGGGTATACTGCAGAGCACCAGACGAAGCCGCACTAACTGGGCCTGATGATTCAAATCTACTCAGTGTCTTTGCAATTTTTGAAAGGGTGAGAATGGTTAGTTTTACATTTTTATTTTGAAACCCAAGTCCCTTAGAAACAACCAGCAACTCTTTTTTTGCAAGTGAACTATCTAGAGAATCTTGTTCAGAAATACGTTTTGATAAAGCGGCTGTAACAGGATCAATGAACAAAAACGGACTTCCTACAGTGGGTTCTTTTACACCAACCTGTAGTCCCATCACGCACTTCATTTCAACCAGAACACATGATCCATCAAGAACCTTCATTAGACTTTTATCGCTAGTTTCAAGAGAAAATAGAGCGAAGCAAAAAACCCTGATAGCGTTCTTCTGATACAGACCTACCTGACATTGGTCTTTCGCTATTTCCTCCATATAACTAATGAGATTTTTACGGACCCGAACGGCTTGATTGTAATCATAAACATCTGACCGCTTCCACTGAGTCGCCTCCAGCCTCTCAATCCGCCCCGACAAAAAGGTTGTCATCCTCGAGTTATTCTTCAAATATTGTGCAGAATATCTGGTAAAAAGTGCCAATGAATATTTAACCGGCAAGCTGTTTGTACGCAACCGGTCTGCAAGTCGATTATAAATATCTTCGATTTGAGCTACTTGTAAATGTTCTTTTTTCTCAAGCTCGAGATCAACTTCTGATAGTAACTCCCTAATAAGCACCTTTACCCTATTTCGTTTTACTTCTCGACGCTTAAATCGCGAAACTGAACCCAGTTCCCTATTCAAATTAACAAACCTAGGCAAGCACTGCTCTTGAGAGAACTGTGGCCTGAAACTGCTCACCCGAGGCCTCCAACCCTCCGCCACTAATGCGTGATTCAAAAATTTATTAATATGCTGTCGTATATCACCATGAGATTCATGACAAAAATTCCCATTAGGTAGCACACGAGACTCCATATGCCCTAAACAACAAGCAGCTAGCCACGATGGAGCACCTTGGTTGACCAGAGTGGTTGCAATCCATTTTCTATGTATGTTCGATGGCACGGGCGTGTAGCGATAAAACATTTCACTAATATCAGTATTAGAAACACCCTCAACTCTTTCATTTCTTATGAAAAAAAATAGAGGCAGTTTTTGCGACTGCCTATAAGCAAGCATTTTCTCAAGCTCAAGCCTCAATTCTGACTGGGTTCGAGGCCTCAAAAATATAATTAGATTTTTCAGATGATTAATGTAGTGGGAAATTTGTTCTCGGGCGATATCAGGAAGATACGCGAGCCGGTAGCGACGCGACTCGTTAGTCGCCTTATCGTCAACCAATGCCAACCCAGCAGATTCATCCAACTGATATCGATAGCAAAATGGATCTTCTACTGGCCTATGCCCTGTTCCAAAAAGCATCAAGGCTAATGTGTATTCAACATAGACATTATGATATTCGATCAGATTCTTGCGATCAGTATTATCGAGCTTGGCTTGTAAACCGGTGCTAATTTTTTCAACCGCATCGACAGGGGGCTCCCAAAGCCCTTCAATATTCATATCCATAACTTTTTTAGAACTTCACGATAGCTATCCTGAAGAAGTTGAATATTCACATTCGCATAGTAGGAGATAATCGGTGGACGCTCGATTTCAGCTCCAGTGATCAAATAAGCCGCCAACGCGCCAACTGTGCTGACAGTTAAGAATCGTTTCGCTGCATTTTCAACCATGGACTCAGTTAAACGATAACGCCCATGGTCCCGCACTTCTGTTAGAATATTTCGACAACGTTCTAATACTTCAATTTCTGTGCCTATTGATGCAGGAGGAGAAACCATCCCCCGAGCATTTACATACTCTGACATCCAGTTTTTCAGTTCAGAGGGTAGTTTTAACTCTAGGTGGCTATACGGCTCCCGCCATTTACCTACGTCCCGCCCGCTGGGTTTGTAGCATGATGGCACAGGAGGGATTTTACGGATATACACCCCTTTAGGAGAAAATCGATTATCGCTAAAGTTACGAAGAAGAACCTTAAAACCCAGCGATGTAAAATAGTTTAGCGAGATCAATCCTGCACAAAATACCTCGACCTTACTTCCAGACTCTAATTTTTCAGCGAGAAAAGAACTAATACGTTCACATTCCGGCTGAATAAGCAGCCCTGAATTATAGGGCGACATTAGTGTCGCCTGCTCAAGCCAGTATGCTGACCGTCGACGCTGCTGATTAAGGGCAACATCGAAATTCAGATCCTCTTGATTTACCATCTGCTGAAATAGAATCCCTGTCTCAGCAGGCTCCTCATTGTTCGCATTTACTTCTGTTCGAGGCTCTATAACCTCGTACAAGCCCTCCAGTTTACCTGCGTCATCTGCTCGTAGAGAAACAGTTGATAACTGTTGGATTGTCTTTTTTTGTTTTTTTATCCTAACAATTTCTTGAGCAGGTGCCAGCTTCGTCTTTCTATTTCTAATTTCAAAAAATCTTAAGCCGATCAGATAGCCTATAGCTCGAATAAAATCTTTCTTTGTCTTATGAAGTTTTTGCGTCTTAGCTATTTCCTGCAACGTGTGCGCCAGCTTCACAGTGTAGTCAGGACAACTCGCGGAAGGCAGCATTTTGAAAATTTCATAACGAAATGGAGGAGTCAATTCTCGCCCTTTTCTGATCTCATGCGCAACGCTATCCACCACTGAGTCACTAATATCGGAACAAATAACAAACTCTATTAATAAGATTTTTAAGCCATAAAATTGGCTTTTTCTCTCAGAGCTAACAGGTTGAAGAATGCACGCTAGAAATTCTAACTTAGATATCATTCCAGAGACAGGGTTCGACTGAACACCTCTCGTAATATGTCGATCAGGCTCCCCGTATTCTTTCAAATACTTCTGTGTCACTTCATGAATTTTTTTCCAAATGGCTTCTTTTTGCAGCCTTATATCAATAGCTAACTGACTTAGATGAGCTAGCTCCTTCATGTAGATATATGATAATTCAGACGTGCTAGATATCCCTGCCAGACGGTGTAAACCCTGATACGTATCTATTTTCCCTAGAGTATACGTATCTCTCATATTTAAGCCTCAACCTGTGACATTACGTTCACCCGCCCTTACCACGTCGCTATGATTCTTATCCAACTCTTTTACTCGAGCACATTAATACTCTGAACTATTAGATATTTCTGTTTTGTTGGATAAATTTGTAATCATTTTTTATTCAATTCAGTGAATTTATATATGTGGCTTGAGTTTATTATGGTTATCAAATTTTCATATAACGCAAATGGCACCGATAAGGGCCTATTTTTATAAGGTTAGCTAATAATTATTCGCCACTCACACAATTTGAACAGGCATTATTTAACGAATAATGCATTAGTTCGACAGCGCAACACGATACTTACGTCTACAGATTAGCTTTATCTCGCGGTGATCATCGACTTATACAGCGGTCTAGTTGTGGGTTGGTCTATGAGTCATACCATGGAAAAACGATTAGTCATCCAAGCTGTATTGATGGTACTTTGGCAGAAGCAGCACGAAAACTCTGTGGTGTTTCATTCCGGTAGAGGCTCGCAGTTCACCATTCATGAATACCAGCGATTCCTGACGGATCACAATATCGTATCCAGTATTAGTGCGGTTGGAAGCTGTTATGACAATGCAGCGACTGAAAGCTTTTTTGGATTATTAAAGCGTGAGAGAGTTAAGCGCCGACATTACACGACTCGATCGGAGGCTCGTTCAGATATATTTGATTACATTGAACGGTTTTATAACCAAAAGAAGAAACGTAAACTGAAGAACAATC
Organism: Gammaproteobacteria bacterium 50_400_T64; assembly: GCA_002162755.1. Lineage (GTDB taxonomy): Bacteria > Pseudomonadota > Gammaproteobacteria > Pseudomonadales > Porticoccaceae > Reddybacter. The sequence continues at coordinate 23,873 of MAAS01000031.1, forward strand.
ACCAAGCCGCCCTTAACTGAGAGTCCGCTTGATCTGGGTAAAACCAAGCCTACTAGCCAATAGGTTAGGCTACTATTGTACAATTTATTTGACATCCAAGTTTTAGACTACAAAGGAAAACGATAATACGACTCACATAAGTGAAACTGGCTAGAGCCATCGATATGGCAGTCGATACTACTATGCACAGTTATTCTCTCATTGAAAAATTATAATTAGCAAATCCTCTGCAAAAGGATATGACTAGCATTTAATTCTATGTCAGTTTTTAATTTTTTTACTTTCGAATAAGTCATTGAGGATTCGCGCTTTACATTTCTCTGTATCACGACTCCCCAAGATAACTCCAAGAGCCAGAGTGGTAGTAACAAGAAGAAGGATTCCGAGCATGATATAGAGGGTCATTATAAAATCTCACAGCACTTTTTTAACGATAACATATTACCATCCCCGCGATCAGGTTGTCTCTATCCCATAAAGGACAAATTGACACGTACAGTCACTAGAATAAGTCAATATGGTCACTATAGGGTGCAATGCGCAGCGAAGTCCACTCCTGATATCCAGGCGCATTTTCATGACTCAGTTCAAGTATTACGACAAATACAGTTACGCAATTTGCAAATCTAGAACTAACTCAGCAAATAGTCCAAAGCTTGGGTTGCCTTTTATTCATTCACTAAATTCGCTGGTGTCCTGTTGATGGGCTAGTGTATCCACTACAAAGCGTCATGTATCACTTGTCTTAAATCAATCGATTATCGTAGGGGTGGGATTGAGCATTAACAATTTTGGCATTCTTGGCAAGTTCGTGCCGAGGGTTTAGTAGGTAGTTATAGCTGTGTGGGATCAAGGCAGATGGAATCTTGAGTAATGCACTGCTGAGAGATGCCAACCATTCGTCACCGGCACTACGGGTGCTATCACTATCACTCTGCCAAGCCTCAGGTAGCATTGATGTATCAAGCCGAGAAATTCCTTTCCGGCCAGTATATTCAACCTCAAGCAGCTGATAGGTGTCTGGAACTTCGGAAAGATCTAACTCGAAATGGACGAAGACTTCCAGCATAGCCAGAGCGGGACTTTCAGAGAGATAAACGACGGGGATGCCCCTGTTATGCCACCGCCCCGGTGTTTTGAGGCCTCCGATGCCTCTCAAGTCAGCGTAGTTGCTGATACGCCACAACTTCAAGCAAAGTACCCGGAATCAATTTGGTTCAGGGTGTCTTCCACCAGATGGGCACCGGCTTCCGTTTGAATAAGATCCGTTGCGGTTTGGTCGCCAAATTTCTTGCGTGGCTTGTGGAGCCAAATAGAGGCTTTGTCCTGGTTGCCAAATACTTCAAGAGCCAGCGCCTGGGTTTTAGCGGCACGTAGCCAGCGACCTGATTCTTCCTGAGTTAGAGGTTCTTTCTTGTTCTTGCGGTGTGTCAGTGTGCGCGGCTTAATGATCCAGCCAAGCTCTGCAGGTAAGGCCCCTAATTTCTTGATTTCATCGAACGTAACCACGGAAATACCATTCTGAGTTAAGCGAACCTCATCCATGTCGTTTTCCAGGCTAACACCGACAATTTTACTCAGGCGTATACGCGCCCTGGTCATGGCGGTCTTTGTGAGTTGCTTTGAGGGTTTAAATGTTTGGGCTAAAGAGCTCATGAGTCATCTCTCAGGGGTGGCAATATGCCGATTATTATGCGGCATATTGCCAAATATGCAAGCCCTGGCTTGTTTGCGAAAAATATATTCGAGGCCATGCTCATAATTAGAGCCTCCTAAAAAAGTCACACCGTATAATCACCAATGGTGTGGCCAGCCCGAGAGTAACCACCTGCCGCTGGCCTTTACGTGCTCACATCGGCACTATTGAACGACCAAGCACAAGACAGAGAACAGTCATGCTCAAGCTATCGCGCCGAACTGGCGAAACACTCGTTATTCAAACAGAGACAGAAAAAGTAACTATTCATTTTAAGATTGAGGGTAGTCGGGCGAAGTTGGACATCAAGGCACCCAAGTCGGTAAAAATATGGCGTGGTGAGATAGCTGAAGCAAAATAAGTATTAACACTCTAGCTGGCATATGAGCTTATATACAGCCAGCAGACAGTTTGCTCTTACATCATTTGAATGATAAATGTTAGAAGAGCGAGCGAAGGCTCAAGGCCTCTGCCTGCTTTAAACACAACTCAATGGCTCCATCTGGCGGATATTTCCATTTCCGCAGGGCTCGGCGCACCAGGTTGCGCAGTTTAGCGCGCACACTATCACGCACCTGCCATTTACCAGCCACGTCATTATTTGAAGTACAGCAGGTATGTGCATTACGGCCACAACGGTTTAGCAGGTTTGCCTTGCATTCTCTTGCGCTAACTATTTTCTGCTGCGCATAACGTGAGGCATAATTTTTTTGTGCGCGTCGTAACCAAGCTCAGGTTTGAAAATCCTCGTGTCGGTGGTTCGATTCCGCCTCCGGGCACCATGTGTTTAAAAGGCCTCGCAGAAATGTGGGACTTTTTTGTTTCTGGCGTCTGGTCGCCCTCTGGTCTTTTGGGCCAGGGGCTAGATTAGGTGGTCGTCAGGTGTCTTCTCAAGCGGGGGAAGCTTTTCGATGGATTTAAGGTGCGAATGAATACGCTGACCAACTATTACATGGTATTCAAAAACACTATGAATCCAGTTTAGTGCTTTAACTTCTATATCCTCTTTCCCTTCAACAAAGTAATCTCTGCCAAAAAATCTTACGGGCTGACCTGAATCTAGACAGTCCCTAGCATATTGGGCTGAATAGTATAGTGGCATATCATTTATCTCGTCAGTCGATATTCCAACATAAATCTTTTCTATCTCAATTACCGAAGTTGAATGTATGAGGTCATTCCGAAATTGAATGATCTCTGGAATCACGTTACTAACCTGCTGTGTTTTAACAATATCTTTTAGAACTTCGCATGAAATAAACTTAGGTTTAATCTTTTTTATCTCATCGTATTGCTTGTCTCTTGCCGGTTTGTACAAAATATTCGAATCGTCAATAGAGTTTATGTACTCGATAAGCTTGGCCGATAAATCTAGTGATGAGCAAATTGAGATTACGAGAGATGTAACAGCAGATGCAGCCTTATAGGAATCATTTCCACGATGAATTATTTCCTTAGACTTTGGCGGCTTTATTGCTTGATAAGAACTGGCAATGCATTTTCTTTGACACTTCAATAGATCGGTATAAGCGGATATCGACCGACCCAAAAGCGACATAATATCGTTACAGATTCTTTCAACCTGAGTGGTCATTAAGAACAGATCCAAGTCCTTTTTTCGAACGGGAAAGCCATCGACACTGCAGGATTTTATAAACTTATTATGAATGTCTTCTAAGATGGCCTTTGAACCGTCGCCATAACCACACTCAAGGTAACCTACTGGAAACAACCCCATGATTGAACGGTAATGCTCTATTTCACCACGATTAAGGAGGCAACCTAATAAAGCATAATCAATATGAGCTATGTAATAGTACTCCAACTCACTCCATCTGAAGTCTGAAAGGTCAGGGAAACTTGAATCCACATCTACAGTAACAAGCTTTTTTACCTTCGCTATTGAACTCGTAACCCCATCTAGATCTTCATCGTTTGAATTGAATGGCAATGAGCTATTGCCAAAGATGTCTTGAATAACATATGTCTCATTTTCAAGCTTCCTGATGAAGAGCCCTTTACTTGCAAAGTAAACCATTTTTATTCTCGGGGATCATAAATAACTCATTTAGGCTAACACCTCAACCCCAGACTTGCGAAGCAGGCTCTTTGAAAAAGAGTGCACACTTTACCAATCCACCTGCTTTGATTTACTAAGTATCTGAGCTCGCACTAACTTCATTAGTTACTTGTTCTTCTTGGGAATCTTCAGCCGGTACTTTTGATGCCTTTTCAAACAACAGCTTTACTAGGTTAGCAGTATCACTTTGCGAGAGTCCCCCAGCGGCAGAGAGCTGGCAGATGCCATACATTCCAATACTCAAAAATGTAGATTGATCAGTAACGGTGATTAATTTATCAAGGGCCTCAGCATACTTCCCGCTTAGTGATCCGGCTGCACCTTTAGTAAATATTTCGGTTGGTATTGCTGCTTCCCCTGAAGCTGACGTGGCATACATTGCCGGCTGAATACAACCTTTGCCTGTAGATGTTACAAACGCCCCGTTATATTCGGGAGACCACGTAATGATGTACCCTTGAACAGCATTTGATTCAGGCATTTGCATTTGAATTTGATTTCCATGTTTATCCAAACCATGCTGTACATTGCCATCGCCGTCTACAATAACGAAACTCATCATCGGCTTATCTGAGCCATACCATACTTTGTAGGCACTACAGCCCGACAGTACTGTTACTGATAGTATTAAAATTATTATTAACCTCATCATCCTTTCTCCTTGGTTGGTATTGATACTTAACTCGTCATTAACAGGATTCGGATTCCCGTTAAGATCCCTTTATAGCAGAACTATAATTCCTGGTAATCTGGTAATCTGGTAATCTGGTAATCAAGAGCAAACCAGACATTAGGGTGGCTCTGGAAAACCTGTCAATTTGTGTAAATCCCCCATACTACCTAGGAAGCCAAATTAAGTTGGCATAGCCGCTATTAATGGCAATACCTAAACAAGCACGCCTTGCAGTATATACAGAGGGGTGCTGGGTAAATTATCACTTGATAGGTGGATATGCGATATAACTTTTAGGAGCATCTCAATTTGAGCCCCATTTCTGAAGCAAGGAGTTTGTTTTGTTATGTATCAGACAGCTAGCTGATTCAGGATCCATTGCTTAGCAGCTGTAGAGTTAAACGCCTTTCGCCCATAGCCTTCGGTCAATAAATCTTCAGGCAGATACTCATCATATTTTTCAACCAGTTTTTGCTGAATAGTAAGGGCTCCTGCCAGTTCAGTTTCATCCGGTAGCTCATCATTTGCTAGATCTATCAGATAGTTCTTTATATCACCTGAATTTGAATTTTGCACTTCAATAACACCACCAAAATCACTACATACAAACCCACCCCTAATGAGTAAAACAGTAAGGGTGTTAACTACTTTATCGCCCATCCATGAGAAAATATAACAGTGATTACCGCTTTGATAGATGGGTTGCCTTCCTAGGCTGGCATCTTTAAAAAGATCCACTCCCTCTTGAAATAGCTGCCTTCCGAGATTATCCACAAAATCTATTTTCTGATTGCCTAGCTCAATGCGATAGTCACCAGTACGATAGATATTTAGCATCTCTTGCCGAACCCTGTCATGAATCAACATACCGCTACCGTTAAACTTGGGAGGTTTACCACCTTTTGTAGAAGTAACATAGATAACTTTTTTGTCATCATCAATATCTGTTACTTTCCACCTTCTGCCCCCAAATATAATGTGCTGATCCTTAAGGATAAGAGTGTCAACTGGTAGCGTTCCAAGCGTTTTACTTCCGGCTACGATGCGGAATTCTTCCGGTGTTTTAAAGACGGCATAGAAGGTATAGGAATTTGTAATACGTTCGCCTTCAATCCCCAAAACCAATTCACCGCTATTTAGCTGCTGTATCAATTGGACTGTCCCCATATGGGACAAGAGCTGCTTGAAGTGCTGAACAGATATTTCTTTGAAAGACCCCTGCTCACATAATAAAGAGTAAAGCTGGTCTGCTCTGACGCTACCCCACTGTGCTACCATGGCAAGGATCTGGTGCAAGAATGTAGAGAGATGCATTTGCTCTGTATCTGCTGGTTCGAACCAATTACTTACAATGAGTAACCGTATCATTGCCAGGGACTGAACCAGCTCTAACCTTAGACCATCCACGATATTAGATTTATCGCTCAATTCATTTTCAGTGATGAGCATTCTTAAAATGGAAGGAGAATCCCTTCTACCAGATCGCCCCAACCGCTGACGTAAACTTGAGACAGAGTGGGGGGCAGTAACCTGTATTACAGAGCTCACTTTCCCTATGTCGATACCTAACTCTAATGTCATGGTACAAATAGCTGTAGTCGGTAGGGTTTCCTTCTGCAATCTCGCTTCTAAATCTTCTCGGAGTTCTTTGGCTAACGATCCGTGATGAGGGAAAAACTCATTCGGTACGACTTGCTGTTCGCACAAGTCACTTAATTGTGCGGCAATGCTTTCCGTTCGGCTCCGACTATTTGCAAATACCAGGTGTGAATCACCTCTACAGAGTTCATAAATTTCCTGACAGATCTGTTGTTCGGCAGATGTACATGTCTTATCAGACATAATATCAGTAGGCTCTAAATACCCTCTAACCTGCACTTTAATAGTACTTTGGTGCTTACTGCTAGTAATCGTTTCACAAGGCAGGCTTTTATTCGGCCTGAGAGAAAGGGGGACTTTTTCAAGCTCTCCGAGTGTCGCACTTAGAGCCACCCGTGGAATCGGGTTGGAAAATCGCCCTGTAATATGCTCGAGACGAGTAAGAAGAGAGAGCAACTGTTGACCGCGCTCCGTCCCAATAAACGCGTGAAATTCATCTATCACAATATATTTAAGTGAAATAAAGGCTTGCTTTACCCATCCCGCTTCTCTTACTAAGAGCGATTCCAATGATTCAGGAGTGATGAGCAGAATGCCTGAGGGATTATTTCTGGCCTTCTTTTTTTTTGATTGGAGGCTGTCACCATGCCACGGCGTGACCTGCATATCCAACATCTCACTTAAAGATTCTAGCCTGCGGTACTGATCATTAATCAGTGCTTTTAAAGGGCTGATATACAGAATACCAAAGCCACTTTTATCTTTTGCAATCGCACTACATGCAGGCAGAAAAAACGCTTCTGTTTTACCTGCCGCCGTTGATGCACTAATCAGCACATCCCGGTCGCCGGACAGGATTGGTTCAATTGCCTTTTTTTGAATTTCTCTTAAATCAGGCCATCCCTGATTAAACAACCACTTTTGAACACGCTTATCAAGGCGTTGATATTCCTCTATCATAATTTGAAATCAGCGAGCTCATCAGAATTTAAAATTTCGCCAGTCTCCTTGTCTACAATAACTTCATCCGTATTACTGGGGCGATCTCCTTCAATAGCTACCGACTGAACTAGCTGAGACCATTGCATAGAAGGATTTTGATCCAATACTGCCAACATATCTAAAAATGCTTTGATCGTGTTTCTAGGTGTACGGAAATAAGCATCTCCAATAGTCTGACTGCAGTGGTGTAGGAATGATTTTAGCGCATCATCCGGAACCAGATATTTTGAAGTATCACCTTCAGCAAATACATGTCGCAAGTTCTTCAAGAGAATATACAGTTCCTCCGGCGTTAAGCTCGCTAAATGTAGCGCAGGGGATGAATAATCAATAACGCCTGCACGCTGCGCAAAGCTGTTTTCTGCTAAGCGTGACTGCAATGCTTCATAACTATATAGTCCTCTACGGGGATCCAATAAAAACTCTGGTGTTCCACCCAACAGGAATCCAATATATTCTGCTGAACCCTGAAGGCAGTCATTTAAAATCCGTAAAATTTGCTCATAGTTTGATGTACGAGCCTGCGTGCTGCTTAACTTATAAAGGTTAACCATTTCATCCAGGTTAACGAGCAAGCCTTCATAGCCCGCCTGACGGACAAAAAGGCTCATAAGTTTTAACGCATCATAAAACGAACTATCTGAAATAATCGTCCTGACATCAAGATCCCTTCGAGCATCAGTCTTAGTAGTGTATTCGGCACGCAACCAACGAATAGCGTTAGATTTTAGCTCTTCATTATCCTGCTCATGACCGCTCCAGTAAGCATCAATAACTTTTGCAAAATCATATCCGCCAACCAGCTCTGATAGAGATGCTAGCTTTTGATGTATTACGGCCGAAACATCAGTATTCTTTTCAGCCGCTTCTTTACGAGCCTGGGTTACAAACCGCTCTACAACACTAGCTAATGCATTTCCGTCCGGCTTATTACGGGTTGCCAGATTTCTCATAAGTTCAGAATAAAGATTCCGTGCCTGACCTGAAGAACCGTGTACACGTCGATCTGGTGAGAGATCCGCATTGACCGTAACCAGTTTCTTTTCAAGGGCAATAGAACGCACCACACTTAGAAAAAACGTTTTTCCTGACCCATAATCACCAATGATAAGTCTAAACGCTGCGCCACCTTCTGAGATTCTTCCAATATCCTTGTACAACGCTTTGACTTCATTGCTTCGCCCTACCTGTATGTGCTGAATCCCAATCTTGGGAGTCACGCCGGATTTCAATGACTGAATGATAGCGTCACGCTCTTTTAATCGGATCCGTTTTTCCATAATACTTAACCCTCTATCTCTTCTACGATTTCCTGATCGACATAAATAGCATCACCATCCTCTTCAAGTACAGCCGCATCTACCTTATCAAATGACCAGTCATTAATAACCTCCAATGCTCCACTTAGCATCAAACCCGAATCACGGCACACTGCTTCTACTTCATCACGTGACCATTTATCTTTCCCTATCAGGCTTTCAAACAGAGAATAATGTTGCTTATCAATTCCGGGCTCTACCTCTGCAGCAGTATTCACAGCTGCTTCATTGGGCTCGCCTGCGGCTTCATCCTCCATAAATATCGCGCCTAACATGCTTTGTACATCTTTAGTCTCCGATTCATGTATTGCTAGAATACTTTCATTCAGCTGGAATGAAGGAGAGGCAGGCGCACTAGTTTCTGATTGAGAGCTTGAAGGGCCTAAGCCAGCCTTACTTGATGACATTCCATGAATGTCTCTAGTAACAAGCGTTTTATCGAGACCTAGCAGGGTATAGAGTTTTTCGAGTTGCTTAATTTCTTCCGGATCTATTTTTCCATCTGCCATCGCAACACCGACAAGTATGCGGCTTACAGCTGATTTTTCAGTTTTTCCGAGTAACTTCACTCTGCCTTTTAAACCTGTGGCATTTGAAGGTGTATTAAGTCTCCATACCAAATAGGCATGCAGTGATCGTTTCTCGGTAGGCGATAGATTAGCATCATGGTCAATGAGCTGAGTTAATGAAATTAATTCCGCCTGATCAACATGTGAATCAATCGTGGCGACCATAGCCCCTAGACGCAGCGCCATACCCACTTCACTAAATGCTTTGGATGGTTCAAAATATTTACCGTGTCCTTCAGAAAATAGAACCAGCATTCCATCTACGCTCGTCTTAGCATGATGGTAACGTGTATCGGGGGCTATGCCATAACCAACTTTCTGTGCAAGATTCTGAATTAATTCAGCTTCCTTCTTATTAATCTTGGAAGGTAAAGGTGACTTGGTATATACCCAAAACTCTTCAACATTAACCAGACCATTCTTTGTTGAAATTGCATCACCTGCCCATTTCTTAAACTTCCCTAAACCTAGCGAAGCTCCCAAATCACCAAGGTCGTCCGGTAGCAACAATAGGGCCTCAATATCAGTGCGGGAAGTGTCTGGTTTGGCGAGATACCGGCTATAGGCGTCTAATTCAGACGTACATTCATCTGCGATGGCAATAAGCTTATTTACGGGGCCTTTCAAGTGACTTGGGTCAGGAAGATCCTGTTGGGGAAATGATATGCCATGCAGGGAAGAACTGGCGGGATGATACGCAATCTTTAATCGTGTTTTATTGGGCTTGACGATAATGCCGCCCCCATATTTTTCACTATAGATACGTGTAAACATCTGGTTGAATTCATAGCCACAACGCCGTGCTGGTTTCTTCAGATTATAATCCGGATAGAACCGAATCCATGCCAATGCCAGTTCAGCGTGGACTGGTTTCCCCTCGCTTACTGTAGTGGCAAGTCGATGTTTAAATAATAGGGAATCGCGTTTCGGGCTTCTTTCCAGCTCCGGATGTGATACTACGTGAGGCCGTAGCAGGCACATAATTTCCAATAGCCGTGTGGCGTAATTTGAAAATGAACGACTACTGCCGTAAATGCCCTGTAATCGTAGTACCTCATCAAAAAGCGCTTTAAATTCCGTGTCTTGTACTGTTTGATTTATCGAATCAACCGTAATGCGCCTCTCGAGACCATAGAAATAAATAAACACATAACCTAGGGGTGTCTCTGGATCAGCTCTGTTGCCGGCAAGCCAGTTAAGGAACGCACCACGCCCTTTAGGTGTGAGTGAGATAAACTTAGGCCAATACCCTAAACTTTCATCTTCAAAACTGGAAGGTTTGTTTTCAACTTTTAGCGAATCGTCAACCAGTGACGCCTCCACTCCATATCCGTCTAATGAACTGAGTTTTCCACCAAAATAAAAATTACCGCTAGAATATTCTTCCCCCTTTATGATGATCGGCTCACCGGGCTTTATCCATTTCCCCGGCGCTTTGTTTTTACTTTTTTCTTCATCATAACCATAAGAAATACTGAAGGTAGCCAGATCGTCATCATCACGATTACTATTCGCTACTACCCGATTGCTTGTGGTCATGGTTACACGAATTTCATTTTCGGAACTTGGTTGACTAACCTTCTTAACTTGCTGCTTTGAGGCCGCTACTATTGCTTTGATGGCGTAGTACAAAATTACTGCGCCTCCTATTAATTGCCAGAGTGTCATATTTCCCTCAATCGTTATTTTTCAAGTTACGGTTAACCACTACTATGCTCCCAACAATTAGAATATTTTTTTGTTCTTCTGGAGGGCTTGTAGCTTTCCTTTCTTTCTTCCTTTAACTACCAACTTCCACCGACCTTAAAGCCGGAAATTTTCCTCTGGCAAACAGTTTATACGCCGTTTTCTCTGCTAGATTTTGGTATGCTCCAACCTATTTCGGGTGTCAAGACTTCATCATACATAGCACAATTCAATGAATCTTATGCGTGGGAGAATAAGCCAAAATCAGGCACTCGGCAATGCTCCGCTCCTTCGACATACTGAAGCGCTATACACAATCTAAGTCTCCATTTGAGAAAAAAAACAATCCCCACCAACCAACCTAAACAGCACACCAAAACAAAAACCCCATTACCAGCATCATCCGTTACAGATAGCGTTAGTCGATAGGGTTCTGGCAGTGCAAAGCTGTGTTCTATGTACTTCAAGCCGTGTGCCACTTGCTGCTTAAGTAATTTGCCCATCAGTGGATAAACCGCTGCATCATCTCTGGACTGGATGTGTACCAGTGTTGTGTCTGCGTTATCCCAATACGCGATAGCCTTGGCTTCATTTTCAAAGGGCTCTAGCAGGCATTGTTTAAGGGCCTGTTCAACATTGGGGTCAATGGATAGTGTGTCGATGGGCCATGCGAATCTAACTTGCATAGTGTGTTCCTCAGCGTGTGATATTTCTTGGGTGGTAGAACGACAAAAGCCCCCTCGCGATAAGGCGAGAGGGCTAATGACGGCGAAGGGAAACGACCTCATCAAAATCAAATGGGTTGTTTGTTTACATCTCGATGAGTGTTGTCGAGATGTCCACCTTTACCATATATCGTTAAAACCTCCCTTACTCAGGGCGGGCTATCTGGTGCTGACTGGGGCTATCTGCTTGTCTGGCTGACTAAGTATTACTCTGAACATATATAAAAATACTGTAGAGCAATCTACAGCCCTGTATGCCGTTATGCAGCAGGGTTAATCATGGGCTCCATCCTTAACGCGTCTTTCGTTGGGGATGGGACTGTTCTTTTTAATTCTTTCAACGCTTAACCAAGGAGGTAACGATGCCAATATTCGTCTGGTGGGCTGTGGTGTTGGTTGTTATTGGCTTTAGTGCGCAGGTCTTTCTGGATGATAAGACAGTCGGCAAGATGCGATCTAGCAAATTATTCGGGGCAGATCTGCCCATCGAGTAAGATAGGAGGGAGATAACAACTCCTGCTTCATGGAAAACGAGGCTGCCCCAGCTTGTCGGGCCAATTTAACGGAGTGCCTTCCGTACTTACTATTAATTTGATCCATAACTGGCATAAGGTTTTTTGTTCCAGATACAGGGCTGGACAGCATATCCCTTTGCCAAAACTCTCGAGGCCGGATGTCTACCAGCCCTACTCCAGCTTTTAGGTACCGACAACCTGGCTTAAAAAGCTGGTTAGCAATTGCTATTGCCTCCTTGGCTATCAAACGCGAATCATCGCTACCACCTGGCAAGTTTACAGAGGCTTCTGCAGACAATCTTGACCGCTGATCCTGGCCCGATACAAGCCATACAGATACCCTACCGGCCAAGCTCTCCTGGTTACGGAGTTTTTCAGCTACGCGCACAGAGAAGGTGGTTACTGACTCAAGGACATCGTTTAGCTGATAGAGCTTAGTGCCGAAAGAGCGACTGCATATTATTTGCTGTTTGCTCGGGGGATTAAACTCGAAGGGGATACAATGCTCGCCGTTGAGTTCGCGCACTGTCCTTTCTAGCGGCAGGCCACCAAGTTTGCGGGCAACGCCTTTACCAAGCTGTGTCAGGTCGTAAGCGCTCTCCACCCCCATCGCCGTAAGTGATGCGTTCAATCGACGACCTACGCCCCACACCTCGGCTACTGCAACCCGTTTTGCAAGCCACTCCCATTGATGTGCCTGAGTGAGGACGGCAACACCATTGATTTTGGGGATCTTCTTAGCGGCGTATTGGCCCAGCTTGCAGAGGGTTTTGGTGGGGCTTATAGAAACACCCATCGGTATGCGCTGTTCTTTCCACACGGTATCGCGTAACTGGTGCCCTAGGGGTTTCAGCGCGTCCTGGGAAATCCCGGTTAAATCAGTAAAACATTCGTCAATGCTATAGATTTCTATGGCCGGGGTCAGTCGCGCCACGGTCTGCATGATACGGTCGGATACCGCACCATAGAGTGTGAAGTTTGAGCTGAACACCGTTACGCCGGTACGCTCAATTAGCTCACGCTGCTTGAAATAGGGTTCAAACTTCTTAACACCAACGTCCTTGGCGAATTCATTTACGGCAATACAGACTCCGTCATTATTGCTCAAAACTGCAACACCTCTACCCCTCAGATCTGGTCTGAATATACATTCGCAGGAGGCGTAAAAACTGCGTTGATCACATAGGGCAAACACGGGCTATCGCGGCTCTAGGTAGTGAACGGCGTGTGTTACCACTCCCTCAATCACGACATCGAGTTCATCCGGTACCGGTATTGGGGGAAAGTCGGGGTTGTCCGATAAGAACTGACGGTTCTTGAGGTCGAATATTTTGCAGGCGAGTTCACCATTGATAGCCGCGATCACGATAGCTCCGTCCTTGGGTGTTATGGACCTATCCACAATCAGCAAGTCACCATCATGAATCCCCCGGCCTGAGAGTGATCGGCCAGAGGCGCGCACAAAATAGGTTGCTGATGGGTGGGCGATTAAGTGCTCATTGAGGTCGAGGTTTCTATCCGTAAAATCCTCGGCTGGGCTCGGGAAGCCACAAGGGACGGCGGTTAACTGGACAGGCAGCGCTTGGCATGGAGGGGATACGGGGGGTGCTGAGGCAATAATATCGACTTTCATGGCAACTACTGTATATAACAACAGTAATGATAGTCTTGAATTGTCTAAAGTGGCAAGCCAATCCCCCCCATCTTTAACTGGGTTGATATGACTTGGGTTAGGAGAATTATCCGTTAGTTCACGTTAGGTGACATTCCTCTCAGAGCAAAGCATTAGATTAAAAACAGAAGGAATGTACTGTAAGCACCTATTTTATATGCGATTAAAATACAAGGGTGATCAGATATAAATGAGCAAATCACTTGCAGGTAATATATACTAAAGGGCTATAGTAATTGTTACTAAAGAGGGAAGATATGCCTTCAAAATCAGAAAAACCTTTGGGTAAAATTGAATTGGTTTTTGAAAACAGAGTGTTTGGCTCGAGTTCTGCCGAAGCATTTTATCCAGGGAAGGCACGACGTATAGATAGCTTTTCCCCAATCGAAAGACCATTGGACGAAAGCCATCTAACAGGGTTAGGAAAGACCCAATTCATGCCAATACAACCAGTGAATCCAGGGGTATTGCGAATACCTCCAATATCCAAGGGTTCTCGGGATATTACAATATTCCAGGGCGAGCCTGTTTCTGTTGGCGAACCTGTTTCTGTTGAGACGATATCTCCTATAGAAATAGCACGTCTAATCGGACACGGAATGAGGGGGGACTACCTTAAGAGGCTTTGTATTGGGATTCCACGAAATGTGATCGCTGCTACTTTGGGTACAGCAACATCTAACTTCACCAAGCTCTACCACCGTCAGCTTACTAAAGTCCAGACAGATGAAATCAATGATTTAACCCTTGTTTGGGAAGAGCTGACTTCGTTCTTTGAAGGAGATGCTGACCTGCGTAACGAATGGTTAGAGACATCCATCCCGGCGCTATCTGATGCACAACCCATGGAGCTCTTAAGCACGATTGTTGGTCGCCAAGTTATTCGTGAGACTCTGGATGCTATGAGGTATGGTGAATTTGCATGATTCTTTTTAAGATCATCAGCAGGGATTATGTAACAACTTGGGCTGACTATCAGAAAACAAGTTCTTTTCGCAATGGTGCCCGCTGGAACTCACCTGGTACACCTGCGATGTATCTCTCTTCAAACATTCAAAATGCCATGCTTGAAATCGCCAATTATTCAATTAGTCCTAAAATGGCAAATAAGCTATATCGTCTTGTGGTTTTTGAGTTTTCATCTTTGCGACTGCATGAATTGGCTCCAAAAGAACTGCCAAATAATTGGAATAAAGGCGTTCATGGAGTTAAAACACAAGGGGTAGGAGATAGACTTCTTACCTCTGATGAATACGATGGTTTCAGAGCCCCGTCAGTAGGGATCAATGGTGAGGTTGTTCAACACCCACTTAATGAGGTAAGGCAGACCGCCTACGCAAATATCATTGTGAATATTGAAAAGTATGGACATGGCAAAGTGAAGTTAGTTGACTCCTGCAGTCCTATTTTCTCACGGCAGATGTTTACAGGCCCTTAACGCTCGCTTGATAAGGTAATTGAAATTGTGTGGTCGGTATTTACTGAGGCATGATCCTCACAAGGCGCTGCAATCGCTTGGCTTGGAGCCCGAAGAGGCCCTGGTGCCACAGCTCTCCAGGTTTGTCATCAACTATGGATTTGCCGCGGTATTGTTATTATAATGCTGATATTTCCTTTTTAAATCAGCAAGTTACCCCACTAAATCGGCGTTTACTCTACTAATTCTTCAAATACTTTACTAATCCGTTAAATATTCTACTAATTCTTTAAATATTCTACTAATTTGGCGTTTATTCCACTAATTCGACTTGATATTAGCGGGAAACCCCGTGATTTGGCCGAGATATACGAGATTTGGGGTGCAGAAATGCGTTGAATGAGCAATGCAGAGAAGTTGTAAGGCAGGTTTTTTGTACTCTTCGTTTTTTTGTAAGGCGATGTTTTTGTACATTTCGTGTTTTTGTAAGGCAAACATTTTGTATTTCTGGGGGTGTTTGGGGGGATGACTATCTTCTGGTTTATCATCTGCTATAGGTGTAGATCTGTATCCTTATTACAATGCAATAAAACTTAATAAAATTACTATAACTTAATATAGGATGATATTTCCTTTTATAATCAGCAGGTTACGGCACTAAAAACGGCATTTACTCCGCTAATTCGACGTTTATGGCTACGGATGAAAAACTCAAGCTGCCATGGATACCTCGGTAACTGGCTGATATTAGGCGAGTTTATCTATCTTCCTTCTTTTCGCTGCTTTAAAGCTATTATTTTGCCCAGGCAGTTTTAACGGGAAAACCCAGCGATTTTGATGAGAATTATGTGATTGAGGGTGTTGAAAGGCACTGAAGAGGTAAATGAAGAGCAGTTGTAAGGTAGATTTTTGTACTCTTCGTGTTTTTGTAAGGCAAGAATTTTGTATTTCTGGGGTGTTTGGGGTGTTTGGGGTGTTTGGGGTGTTTGGGGTGATGACTATCTTCTGGTTTATCATCTGCTATAGGTGTAGAGCTCTATTCTTATTACAATGCTGATAAAACTTAATATAATTACTACAACTTAGTATAGACAGAAGATTCTCTTTAAAATCATCAGGTTATAGAGAGCAAAATGGTATTTACTCCGTTAATTTGACGATTACTCCGTTAATTCGGCGTTTACTCCACTAATTTCATTGGATGCCTGGTTGTGTGTCCGCAGATGAAAACCTCGCCCACCATAAAGACATAAGTAACTGATTGATATTAGGTTGGTTTTTATAGGTTATATGTTTTAAAGCGAATATCTAGGCCAGGCAGTTTTAACGGACAATTTAGCAAGTTTGGGGCGAAGGGAGTGACTGGGGTCGTTGAAAGGGGCTGAAGAAGTAATTGCAAAGCAGTTGTAAGGCCGGGTTTTTGTGCGATCCCGGTCGTTGTAAGGAAGAGTAAAAGTAATCGCCGATTATCGGCGCGCAATTCTATCAGGAGATGAAGTGGGGCCTGCTCTATATTTACCACCGAAAAGGGGATAATTCATATTCCTAACAGCACCTTCAAACCGGGCATGCTCCTGGTTGCCACGACAAACTGTTCATTTCCATCGTTAACGGTTCATTTCCATCGTTAATCTCCCGTAAATTCTATAACCTATTGTTTCATATAGTATTTGTTGTCTTGGTTGGTTTATATCTAAGGATATGAACCGGTAGATTAATGGAGCTTTTTCAGGGGGTTTGTTGTTAAGTTGCTGTTTTAACTAAAGATTTTTTGTGAGGATGGTGGCAGGGAAATGAGTTTAGAGTTATTCCTCTATATAGCTTATCAGTCCAGGGCGCGGCCACCATCCTATATTTAAGTACCAAAAAGGGTGTGTTTACGGGCTCTTTAGATTCAAGATTGGGTTACTCGGGTACAGGCATTGGCTTAACATGCTGTTTTAACTGAAGATTTCTGTGAGGCGTTAAGACTGTAAATGAGCAATTTTTGTGAGGCAAGAAGAGAAACGGTGAATTTTTGTGAGGCAAGGGATGGTAAATGAACCCAGGCCCGTCAGGTCGACGAGCCATTACTTATCACCTGGTTATGAGTAGTACCTGGGTCTGGGTTTCTAGAGTAACAAACAGCAAGCTACGTGCTCGCCACATAGTAGATGATGAAGCAGACCACTAATGAGCAAGCCAAAAGCGGCCTGATTAGGGCAGGAGAGCTCTCGGAAGCATTCTGAAGGTCGTCAGTAGGGCTGTCCTCGTCCGTGAGGGGGGGTGACGCTCAGAAGCGCTTCACGGACTTCGCAAGGGGCATTGTTAGCCCCAACGGTTTGCGGGGGCCATTTTCCTCACGGCTCTTTCAAATCGGGCATGCTCCTGGTTGCCACGATCAATCCTTGCCTGGTCTAAAGGGGTGAGCTTGGCAGACTTAATGACACTGGCTTCACAGAAGGCCATTTTAGAAAGGGCTGAGGCCGTGACGCTCGGTGGTTGGCCTGTTGAGTGCTTACTCATCCTTCTTGCCTTGTTGTCCGCCCATGAGCCTTGATGGCATTTTCTTCTTGCTCGAAAGGTGCCTTAGTATCGATTTGATATAACTACCCATTTGTCGTAACTATAGATTAATAGGTTGCGAATATATTTTTCTGACAGATTAATCCGTATAAGCAAGCACACTCTTCTACATGCCCAGCAGGCCTTCAAGCCAGCCTTGAATCGTTTTATGATTGAGTTTGAAGACCGACTAACGGATTACATTTAACTAGGACAGTTACACAGAATTATTTACAGGCTCCTAATAATGAAATATCACGCACTCAAAACGATGCTGTAAACCCGACCCCTCTTTTTTCACTCAACACTCGACCCTGCACCTCATCCTCCAAACCATCTACCAACCCCAGCGCAGTAATACCATCGTCGGTTAGAGATAACCTCCTGACAACGGTTTTGAAGTCGCCAGGCGTTAAGTAATTAAATTTCAGCATTCGCTCTTCAACACTTGCCTTGTTGCGGCCAAAGGCCAGCTTATATTTTTTAAAGATAGATTGAAAAAACCCCCAGGCCTTTTCAGGTTCAAGATAGTTAAATTCAATCTTAAGATCGAAACGTCGCGCTGCAGCACCATCCAGCATATTACGATGATTGGTACAGGCTAGAAGGACACCATCAAACTCTTCCATCTGAACTAATAGCTCATTCACTTGTGTGACTTCCCAGGAGTGACTCGCACTGACTCTTGATCGAAGCAGACTATCTACTTCGTCCAGTAGCATAATAGCCCCCTCATCTTTACTCTTCTTAAAGGCGTTGGCTAAGTTTCTCTCTGTCATACCGACGTATTTCCCCAATATGTCTGATGCACGGAATTGACACAATGGCTTATTGAGTGCGTCAGCCAAATGTAAGGCAAAAGCTGTTTTCCCCGTACCGGGGGCTCCGTAACATAACAATCTTCCCTCGCCCCTTCTTTTCAGTCCCTTGATTAACGATCCCATCTCAACATTGGTATTGATGAGATCAATGCTATAGGGCAATGCCAGGGTGTTATTGTTTTTTGGAAGATTCAGAACAGGGTGACCCATTGCGCTTAGTGCGCCGTTCGCCAGGTTTTCAAATAAAACCCGCTCTTCGTCATCACCCTCTACATTAACCTGAGCCATCACCTGTGTGACCTTGCTGATTAACGCGGGGCTAAGATGTCTGTTTTCAGATGCAGCACCAACCCAGTCACCCTTTCTCAGCCCATTTTTCTGGCAGGCCATTTCAATAAGCTTTCGTCTCGCCCCAGCTGACATTGAACGAAGGTTTATCACTATGTCGAATCGGCGTATATAAGCAGGATTGATGTGATCAACATG
Source organism: Gammaproteobacteria bacterium 50_400_T64 (assembly GCA_002162755.1). Taxonomy (GTDB): domain Bacteria; phylum Pseudomonadota; class Gammaproteobacteria; order Pseudomonadales; family Porticoccaceae; genus Reddybacter. The sequence goes on from MAAS01000031.1 coordinate 42,677, forward strand.
GTTAGCCGACCAAAATACGGGGACTATATTTGTCTCAAGTTGCTGATTAAACCAACCTTTTTTTGAATTACTAGCACGTGATTCTCTACCCCAGATATTATCTGAGCGGGGGAAAACATCCTCCATTTCATCAAAGAGTAGAACTGTAGATTTTCTCTTTTCCAATAGCTGCTGACTTAACAAAAAAGCTGATAACCTGGATGATCCTACCAGAGCCTCGTTATCAGAATCTACAGACTCTACTTCAAAAAGATCCACACCAATATCGCGGCAAAGCGTGTGTACTAATTGAGTTTTCCCTATGCCTGGCAGGCCATAAATGAGGATGTTAGACCCAACCGTTCGCGCCTTGACGACACTCTTCAGATAACTCTTAATTAAGTCGTATTCCCCTCGATAGTCATTAAAGTTTTCCGGGCTGAGCAACGGTGGTTTTGCTTGTTTCACAAACTGTTCAATAAACCTGTGTTTATCTTGATGCGGTACAGACAGGCAATCACCCAAGCGATAATATGGCTTGAGCTTATTACCTAAACTATCTGCCGATGATGTCATTCTAATAAGCCCTGATTTGAACAACATTGAATCAGGGTCGACCGCTTGTGTAAGGGCGGCCTTTGGTCGATTGAGAATCACCGCTAACGCTTCAATAATATCTCCTCGCGTTAGCCGTTCTCCCAGTAGATCTAGCGCTTCATCTAATTCTTCACACTTACTTCTTAACAGTAGAAATTCCAAAAGCTCTTCTTCAACTCTTGACAAAGAGAAGGCCGATCCCAAATTTTTTATGTTCTCAGAAAAGACACCTTTTATTTCGGCTACACTTGATTCCAGCTCCCTTAGTTTAGATGCCAATCGAATCGGTACGAAAATATCTTCATCGCTTTCCCCTGAATCACGCTGTATTCCCAGGTAGCCCACGTAAAGTTGAGCATCGGGACGAAACCCCCTTCCAACTTGTCTATAGCAGTTTAAATCCAGGAATATCCTTAAAATCCAGATCATTATTTGTGATTTATGCAACACCTCTGTGGAGGGCTGCTCTGGGGTATAATTGGCGTTGAGCGGTTTGAACTTATCAGTCGTCATTTAGTAACCCTTATGTCAGCAAAGTCAGGTGTTATATTGCGTCAAAGAACCGACACCACATGTCGTCAAACAATTAATTACGGGGCCCTTAAGACGGGAACTTCTTGTGGCTAAAACTCAGATTGACCGTTCTTCAGGATCGAAAGACACTTTAAATACTCCGCAGAGCGAACAAGAACTGCGGGCTCCTCAGGGTAATGCCACGCTCGACCGCTATTTCCTCGTTCTAGAGGTTCTTGAGGTCGCTCCCAGGTTTAAGACGACACAGCAGATTTGTGAGTTTCTTATATCCAGGGGGGATAGTGTTACGGATAGGACCGTGCAGAGAATACTTAACTATTATGCAGACCATTTTCAGACCAAACTGCTATGCCGCAATAAACCGGAAGTCGCTGGAAGGCCGCCTAAAGAGTGGGCCTGGAGTAAAGCGGAGGGACCACCACAGTTTGGTGATATTCCTGCCCAAAACGCCTTAACCCTGCAGTTAGCCTCAGAGTTGCTCAAACCCATTTTGCCCGCCAGCTATCTGGATGATATTTCAAGAGATCTTAAGCGTGCCAGGCAGGCACTGGGCCAGATTGGTTCTAATTCCAGGAAAATCCCTCAAAAACTAGCTATATTCCCGCGAGGCCAGAGTCGCCTTCCCGCAACCGTCGACTCAGAGATACTTAGCACGCTCTTTACAGCCATTCTTACCGAGAAGAAGGTCTCCGCTAACTACACTTCCGGGAGCGGTGAGAAGCAACGTAATGCCCAATATATTCTTAATCCACTCGGGCTAATATGCCGCTTTGATAGCTTTTACCTGGTGCATACCCGAGCACTAGAAGAAAGTAAGCAAGGCTCTGCCAACGTTGAAGAGTGGCTACTGCATCGCTTTAAAGTCGTCAATATTCGTGATGAAAAAGTCACAGCACCTGACGGATTTGACCTCGCCAAGCATTGCCACAGCCCAGGGTTCTCCAAAAACACCTTTACCCCCGAACTCTCTCAGCTTGGCGCTGAGTTCGAAATCGAACTGCTATTCCGGAAAGGTACTGCAAATTATGTGATGGAGCGGCCATTTAGTAATGACCAAACATACCGGACACAAGATGATGGTCGAGTGTTGATAACCGCCACCGTCAAAAACAACCGCGAATTAATAACCGATTTACGTGATTTTGCCGATGATGTCGAAGTTCTATCTCCGCAAGCGCTACGGACCTATTTTGCAGGGGTTTCAAAAACCCTATATGAGCGATATCACCGCAAAGAAGAGTGTTGATCAAACCATTGGTACTGGACTATCGTCATGAACCAACCATTTTTTGAGGTTTACGAACCCTAATTCCGTGACCGGTAACCTTCTTGTCCAACCCTTTCCGCCACTTTTATCAATAATATTTTCGAACCCCTCTTTACATATCCCCGACGATATATACCCCAAATTATTTTTATCACTCGGACTTATCACTAGACAGATATCACCTTCATCCATCTTGAACTTATCTGATAATGAAATACTCTCACTCCTTCCATGACTGAGTAATAACCGAATACTTTTATCAATGGACTCAATCCAGACTGTCACCCCATAACCTCTTCTAACACCGTTATCTTCTTTTAACCCTTCTATACTTGAATTAAACCCCATGCCTGTAAGGTGAGAAATAAACACATTGATCAAATTTTGATCCTTGGTGAAAGACTTTATTCCCTGGTTGTTGGTTGTCATCAAAAACTCCTAGTAATGTTTCGAGGAGTGCATGATGACCCGCCTATCCGTCATCTAATGTCGGAAATCGCGGGTTTGATAGCCAGCCCTTTAAAGCCGCCTTTTGAGTCATGACAAAATTAACTCGGTAGCCCAGCTAGAGACGGCGCGCCATGTGTAAATTGTTGAGTGATGGCGCTCCAAATCCTTCACATATTCAAAACTGCTCTGCTGTTAAGGCTATTTGCTGGTGTCGATTCTAGGAATATCATGCCCTTGCAGGGTTCAATGACCAATCGGGTATGCATGCGAGATTCTCAACTACCTGTCAGGTTGATAGGCTATTAAACGCCGATATTTTTATACTCAGACAGGACTTCAAGAGGGATATCTTTATCGGCGATAGAAAATAAAATCATTTCTGTTTTTAACAGCCTTTTACTATCATCTTTATCATATAAGGCATCGGCGACCGCATTCATTATTTCAAGATAGGCTGAATATGATTTATTATTTTTAACATAAATTTTATTTTTAAGTTTTTTCAAAAGTGATGACTTGCTTCTTGAGTTCTTTCTTAATTCTACATCCTGCTTTAGAGCATCAGTCAAGTATTTATAACCAAGATCGCCATGCCTGATAAAAATCAATAAACTATAATCGAATAGATTCATGACAGTATTCCTTCCGCCTGGACTCGGAAGATAATAGTTGCAACCAGAATCCGCTGTAAAAAGCAACCAATTCAATGAATAAATAACTCTCTCATCATAAATGGCATATTCTTGTGGCGACTTAAATGCAAAATATTTTGACCAGCTAGCCACACGCTTAAACTGAAAGCCGTCTTCTTCCACACTAGTAATAATATCAAATAGATCAGTTTCAGATTTTCCATCTTTTTTTATAGAAATCCCCCCCCAATCTCCAACTATCCAGGCAGCATGTTTAGTCCGCCGTTCATAGCTCATTTCTCCGTTCAATTCCTCGTATAAATAATCTCTTAATGCTATTGATTGTTTATATATACTTTTATGCTCCTGGCCTCTTAAACTTCTCACCCAATCCGGCGTCCAAGTATTGAACCGAGCGTTAATTATCTCAGTCTTCAAAGCTCCTCTCAGCGGCCACCTATAGAGTTCATGCAAACTGTTACGATAGGGATGTAATCGCGCCACTACCTTTTTAATTACGTCATCGGGGATTGAGTTAAGCACTATCATATCAGTCATGGTTTCGCGGGTTCCCAGAAAAGTTGTTCCAGCAGGCGATTGCTGATGGGGTTAATTTAGCAGCATTTACTTGTCTGCCTGTTTTAGGGTTTATCCCGCTGTCACTCCTTTCTATAAACTCGTTGTTTATCTCAAAGAATTCATTTGATATTTGTCGGGTATCTCGATTGCCGCCTAGAATTCTTGCAAGACGATCTAAACCGGGATCAATGTCAGTTAAGGTCGCATTGCTTCCAAGTATTGGCATTTCGAATTCTACCCAGTCATGTCCTGCGCAGGAAAACTGGTGCTGGCAATACCCGATCCATGCGGCGATGAAAGCCTCTAAATTGACGGTTTTCTCTGGATATAAAAAAGTTATTTCGCTCATTTGTAACTCCATTGAGATTAACATTATCGAAATATATTCTGTTCACACGTTAGCCTGAAACTCGATTAACTCAGTTTCCACGCGTCAAGTACGTAAAAAACCCCGCTTTCTCCATTTGTGCCACGCTGTTCACCTGACACTGATCTAATCCCTCGTTAGCGACAACTATGGCAAGGGCTTTAGCTCGAGATACGGCGACATTTAGCCTGTTCATATCAAATACGAAATCTAGCCCACGGCTCGATTCAGTAACATCACTAACGGCCATTGATATAATGACTACCGGGGCCTCCTGCCCCTGAAATTTGTCGATGGTACCGATCTTAATGTCATCACCAAGCGCTTTCTTGAGCAAATTTACCTGCATGTTAAAAGGGGCAACAATAAGAATATCCTGCTCTGTAATGGGGCTAGTTGTGCCGGTCTTATCGGTGTAGGTGCCGGTTTTCAATTCCGCTATTAACCCCTCTATCACTTCCACTTCTTCGTCGCTGCTCTGGCGATTGCCCTCATGGATTGCTGCTATTGGTAGTACGCCACTTTTCTGGGTAATCAATTTTGGGCTTGGCAAGTTGATGGATTGCTTAGCATTGTCTCCATCGGTTATTAGTTTTCCGTCGTAGATGGCCGTTGACAGGGGTCGACAGACAGCGGGATGCATTCGGTAAGTGCGCTCCAGAAATACCCCATACTCCGCCGGGATCACCTTGTGGCCTTTCAGCATGAATTCTAACGCTGATGAATCTGCCGGGCTGGGATGCGCGCCCTGAATAGGCTGCTCCAACTGCATTTGGTCACCCATCAGCACGATATTTTTAGCCGCACCTGACACGACAATCAGGTTAGCAAGGGCAACCTGACTAGCTTCATCGACGAATAGGTAATCGACGGGATGTTCGTGAGCTAGCTCATTTGCGAACCCATAAACCGTTGCACCAATAACATCGTAGTCTTCGTAAGGTGCATTTTTCGTAAATTTCATATTTGGTCGGTAATCCAGATTCGGATAGTTTTCTTTGGGGTAGAGCTCGTGAAATGCTGTGTTGCTTTTTGATGGGCTATATCCGACTTTCACCAACCTGGCGTCATGTCGTGTTTCAAGTAGTACTTCAGGCAATTTTTTAAGCAGATTCATGATGGCAGCGTGGCTGTTGGACATGATGCCAACGCGTTTGCCACCGTTTACGAGGGCTGTGATTACTTTTTCCGCAGTGTAGGTCTTACCTGAACCGGGTGGCCCTTGAATACAGAGGCAGCTACTGTTTAGTGTCTGAACTGTTCGGGTGATGGCATTGATGTAATCACTGTCCTCTGGGTAGTGCTGACGTGAAACGGGCAATGGGGGTTCGGCACTTGTAAAGCCAGGTGCCGCCCGTTCAAGTATCGCCCTGGTGACATCATTCAGCAGGCCAGAATTAAAGTAGGCTTCTGTTATTTCACAGAGTCTGTTTTCCAGACCCTGGGTGTCGATATATGTCTCATTGCCGAGCAGGTTGAGTTGCGCCTGTTGCAACACCGGTTCCTCATCGGACGCTATGGTAAAGCTGACAAGTCCACCTTGTTTACCGGGTTCTAAAAAAGTGACGTTGTTTGCTGTGACATTACTCCCCTGCACTAGCGCTGTTTTAACCTTGTCGGTTCTAATCGGCTGGTTTTGGTCGTAATTAGCGATGCAGTGTATTTTCTCTCCTACTAAGGTTTTCGTGGTGACGGTTATATTAAAAATCACCATGTCATCGTCAATTAGTTCTTCCGACAATTTCGACTGTCGTTCGTAATATGCCCAGCTCCCTGGTTTGCGCTCTCTTTCATGAAACTGCAGCAATGATGCAAGTAACTGGGCGGTAGGGTCGGCTTTATGGTTTGGGTTGTTCTCAAACTGGGCAACTAAAGCAATTTGCCGGGCGATTAAAGCATCCCGCTTTTCTTTGTTTTTGCCCCCTTTATCAGTGACCTCTTTCTCTATAATAATTGGTTCTATCGGGCTGAATTTAATGCCTGAGTTTTGTTGCTGCTCACGTAGCCACCCAGCCAGCTCAAGTGTCGATTCGCAATCATCAATGTTGTAGTCCCGTATCTCCTTAAGTGTTGACCATTCTGCCCAGTCAAACTGATCCGGGGCATTTAACCAGTGGTCGTAACCATTATTAGCCCACTGGTTGTGCCCACCACTTTCACGCCAGTTTTCGTAAAAGACGATGGAATCTCCGCCACCAGCCACATCGGTGGTGCGTTTGTCTCGATAGAGGTGTTCTACATTTTTAATCGAGTATTTGGGTTCGCCAATTAGCAGGCCATTTTTCACCACTTTGTAGAGATCAACAAACACACCCGCCGAGAGCATTTCATCTACCTCAGCTGACCTGGTTTGATAGCGGTTGGACAACTTGAGGATCGCAGTTATTTCGTAACTGGCGTAGTGATAAACGTGTAGATCACTGGCTGCCTGCCAGCGAGTATAAGTCCAGTCGATAAAGCCTTCGAAGGCTCTGCGTTCCTGCTTTTGGTCATGTGCCCACCAGTCTTTATAGGCATAGTCAGTACCCTGCGCAGCTTGCTGGTCATGATAGCTAACACCCCACAGGTACTCTAAGCCACCATCTTGTAGTGGCGATCCTTCTATATCGAAGAAAATGTCGGATCTTGATGCTGCAGGGAGGGCCGACAGCCCTTTGCCATTATCATCTTCAATCACTTTAAACGCGGGTTTGTCCTGACCCCGTGAACTAAGTTGAATTTCGGCCTGCGCTTTAATTTTGTTATAGGTGCTGGCAGCAATTCCTTTTACTTTTACCAGCTCCGTGGTTGCTAGTTCAGTTAAGCTATTTACCCCAGCCTCTCTTAACCGCTGAATCTGTTTTTTGCGGATGCCTGCAACCAATGCAAGGCTATCGGATGCCTCCATTAGTTGACTTGCATAGCTACCCCAGGCGCCATAGCTACTCATTAGGGCAGGATCGGGCATGCTGTCTTCTTCGCCAGTAAACTCTTTCTGCGCGGTTAAGAACTGGGTTTTAAGATTCTGGAAATAGCTGTAGTAAGCAACGATAGGAAAACGCTCTTCGGTGTTGTCTCCTAGAACCACAGCAATTTCTTCGGGTAGTCGACCTTGTACCTGCTCTAGCATCCAGCTGTAACAACAGAGCTGGACCATAAAGTAGGGTTTGGTGGATTTGGCAAGCTTCGTATCCCATGCTTCATAATAGTAATTCCCCAGGTCGGACGAACCCTCCCTGCGAACCAAAAAATCAGCGTAACCAGCAAAATCGTCTCGCTCCAGGTAGGCCTGGAAAATTACTTTGGCCCCCAATTTCATTGCGTTTTTGGTTGCCTCTACAGCATTTTTTCTGGCACTAGTTATTTCTGTAACATTCTCTGCTCCATACTTAATTTTAAGAATTTGTAGGAAGCGGGCTTCATGCTCGTTACCCTTTGTGGCGAGCAGCCCCATTAACTCATCCTGGTCTTTTTCAATGCCTTCGAGTTTGTCGGGGTTATCTAATTGCAGACGAGTCATCCAGGAAGCGAAGGGTGACGTCATCTGCAGAACTAAATCTGAAGCTGAATAAATTATTTCATCGTGGCTATTTTTATACATTTAAAATCTCTAATTTATATCGAGCAGATTTAACTGTCAGTAAACATCAAATGCTTAACAAACCCTTGGGTATCACGTGGCATCCAAAGGGCATAGATAAAGATCAACGCTACCAATGGATAAGCCCACTGGAATTGCCCTAATCGATTAGGCTGGTTATCCCGGCAATATAATTCCATCGACCACGACCTCTCCAAACAAGTGGTTTAGATGCGACAAAATTGCTATGCAGAGATTAAAGAAAAACTATGTTCTGTACCCGCATTTACAAGACTAATTGTGTCGAGATAGCTTTTCCCTCGCTTGACTCACAAAACCAGGACTATTCAGAGGGTTATATTCCGGTACTGAATTCAGTTTAGATCGACAACCCCAGGGTCAACAGCTAGCATTAATGCCAGGTCATCGAGGCGATCTGAAACGCTATAGTTCGGAAAATCTGACTTGATCTATGTCCCTGCCCCGGAAGAGGGTTAGCCTATTTTGATGGTTATCCAAACTCGGCCTCATCGACATAACCGTAGCCTAAGTCCAAAAACAACTGAGTAGCTGTACTGGGCTGACTACTAAACTGTGGCCAGATTTACTTGACCATCACAAACTATTTGCGATCACATACCAGGGACACAACAGGTAGTCCAAGCTGCGTAATTCATCTTATACCAGCCTCTCACCCTAAATTAGTATCGTGCGTGATGGTTTATACTTAAAGCAAGAACTCACAACAGAAATAATCACGCACAGTAACTTTTTATTGTTATCCCCTACATTCCCCGCTATATTATCCCGCACGATACTTTTAACTAACGGTCGGACAATGAAACAACAGAACCCTCACTATGGCCTCGTACGCTCGACTGATGAGCTTGGTCAACTCGCTCGCGACCATCGGAAAAGCCGAAAATTAACACTGGAAACTGTTTCTGGCTTAGGTAACTTAAGTCCCCGCTTTCTTTCCGAGTTTGAGCGAGGCAAAGAGACAGCGGAAATAGGCAAAGTATTAAAAGCGCTGCGAACCCTCGGGCTCGAGGTGATCATCCAGCCGCGAAGTGGCGCGAATCCGCCACCACTTTCTCTAGAACAAGGCCCGATCAATGACTGATCCCAATTCACTTATCGTGTGGAACAATCAGCACAGGGTAGGACGCCTCTGGTGCAACCCCGTGGGGGCTATGGGCTTTCGTTATGACGAGCAATGGATTGCAAAGGGTGGCTTTGCAATCTCCCACACGCTGGAGCTAAAAGAAAACAATTTCACGCCTGAAGGCGGGATAGCCCACCGCTTCTTTGCCAATTTATTGCCAGAAGCGGGTGCCAGAGAGAAGATTGTTCGTGATCTAAAAATACCGAATACCGACTTCAATCTCTTGCGCGCTATTGGTGGCGAGTGCGCTGGTGCTTTGTCGATCTTGCCAGAGGGAGAGCAACCACTAAGTCACTATAGCTACCACCCAATCGGCGACAAAGAACTACTCAACCTGGTCGCTCGTCGCGGCCAGTTATATACCTGGCCCAAACACGAACAACCCCGTCTCTCGTTAGCAGGCGCTCAAGATAAATGCCCCATTCTCGTACAGGCGGGGCGCTACCTGTTACCCCAACAAGAGTCCCCCTCCAGCCATATCTTAAAATTTGAACTATCGGATTATCGCCATCTCCCAGCCTATGAAACCTTTACCACACAACTCGCCAAAGCCGTCGGTTTACCTGTCGTAAATATAGAGCTGCGTTCTATCGATAAAACCCATTACGCACTGATTGAACGCTACGATCGAATTCAGGATGACAAGGGTGAGGTGCAACGCCTGCACCAGGAGGATTTTTGCCAGGCACTGGGCTACGGCTACGAACAAAAATACCAGGAGCACGGCGGCCCAACATTTGCCCAGTGCTACCAGTTAATTCGGGATGTATCCAGCGACCCGGCTAACGACCTGCAGCATTTATTGCATTGGCAGATATTTAATGTCCTCGCCGGTAATTCCGATGGGCATGGTAAAAATTTATCGCTGCTTTATTTGGCCAATGGGGATATCCGCTTAACGCCTTTTTATGATCTGGTCTGCACCCGTGCCATAAAACGTATCGACGAACACCTCGCCTTTGCCGTCGGTGACGAGAGAAACCCTAGCATGATCACTCGAAAGCACTGGCAAGCGCTTGCCTCACAGTGCGACCTGCGAGCACCGTTTCTACTCAATCAGGTACAAGCACTCGCAACTCAATTATTAGACCATCTTGGCGCAGTTAAAACGGCATTTGAATCTCAATACGGGGAGTATCCGGCCTTACAACGCATCGAGCAGCTCGTAAGTAAACAGTGCCAACGAGCCATGAAATTGTAGTTCAGTATTCAGCGTGAAATCGTGGGGCGGCTTATCCACAGAGTCCTAGCCATCCACTCCTTCATCCCTATCTATTTAGCTGACTTTCACCCAGAGCTTGATGCAGTAGATTGAGCTTTGTTTCTTCTTGCTCCAGTAAACGCAAACCGGCACGTACAGTTTAACTGGCATGGTCATGACGCCCAGCCTCTATCTCTGCATTAATAAATTTCTCGAAATGGTCGCTCAATCTAAATGGCTATGAAGCCTTAAAACAGCTGATCAATTGCGACCACATTTGTGACATACCTGGCAGGAAATAGCCTTTTAGCTCTAAGTTGGCCCACGATAATGTCCCTCAATGTACCTAAGAATATACACGTAAAATCATAGAGTTACGCAAAAACAGGCCCATAACATCAAATAACACACCTTAATATACAGCTACATAACGCCTATATTTCTAGCTTCAGGTGCTAGTGATCGCAAGGTCGTGGAGGTTCAAGTCCTCTCCTGGGCACCATTTCAAACAACTCCGTAAGAAAGTCAACCGTATCAAAGCTAATCGTTCTTTTATAGAAGAGGACTATTCACGGCCAGCGCTTTTTTGTAAAGACGGCCTGGCGTTCGAGCACTGCCCGAACCCTCTCCTGAGCACCACCTCAAACAACTCCGCAAGACACACTCATTTGCACCCCCGTTAATCGTTCTTTTATACAATAGGGTTATTCACGGCCGGCACTTTTTTGAAGGAGCTTGAACACTGGAGTGCAACACTGCAGCTTACAGTCACGATGAAGCCCAGGCAGGCCGACAAGAAGGATCAACGGAAGCTAGGTCTGGGTTGCGTTAATTTACCGACATCAGGAGAAGCGCTCTTATTATCCTTTTCCCAGGTGGATTGTAAGCTCAGTTAACCTCTTGAATAATAAAGTGAAGTGACCTTCCGCTTACCGCAAAGCTATTGTGATAGTCGAGAGGGTTCCGTTGAATAAGCTGTCATATGTGAAAATTAACTGATACCCGAGGCGTATCGGGTTACACTTTTTTCATGACTCTATCGTTTAAACATAAGGGCCTTGAAAAACTCTTCAAATTGGGGAAAACCTCTGGCATTCAAGTAAAGCACTCAAAGCGACTTAAGCTTATTTTAGGCCGTCTTAATGCCTCTACTTCTCCAAATGATATGAATTTACCAGGATTATTTTTGCACCCGCTAACTGGCAATAGATCTGATATACGGTCTGTTCGTGTTAGCGGTAATTGGAGAGTCACTTTTCGCTTTAATGGAGAGCATGCAGAAATCATCAATTACGAAGATTATCACTGAGGTGAAATTATGCTAATGCACAACCCACCACATCCAGGTGAAATTATTAAAGAGCTTTGTTTAGAGCCTCTAGAGTTAAGTGTCACTGCAGCAGCAGAGGCTTTAGGTGTTAGCAGGAAAACATTATCCAGCATAATAAATGATAAAGCTGGCATAAGCCCAGAAATGGCTGTAAGACTTTCCATAGCATTTAATACATCGTCAGAAAGCTGGTTGAACCAGCAATCGCAATACGATCTTTGGCGGGCTGAAGCCCATCGTGACAAGCTCCATGTAAAGCCTCTCATTGCGGCGTAAAACATATAGCCCTCCTCCCCAATGGCTCGCATTCACACCATGAGAAACCCGGATCGCGCGGACTATCGGGTAGAAGAATTTGTTATGGGTGACCTGACTAGGTACTGTGCATCCTACATCGATACACAGATAGCCAAGACGTCCCGTTCTAGCATGCACCTCTAAATTTTTAACAGCTCATGACGCAATAGCACTAAGAGGCAGTGGGAAAACTTCTGCAATGGCAGTCATCATGCAACTCCGCACAGTCGGTGCCATTACGGAGTGGCATCATCGAAATCTGATTATTGAAGCGAGTAAAATGGGACTTAGAAAAACTGAAATTAATGGTATAGAACGAGAAAAAACACTGTTGATCGACATGTATATTCAATCACTATCTTCTGATGGAATTTCACTCAAAGATATTGCGAATGAACTAATGCTTCCCATCGAAGAAGTCACTAATTTAGTTTTTCATCTCGGTGTTGTGAACTCCAGTAAAACAGATTTCACCCCTACCCCACCACGATCACCCGGACTAAAACTTGTTAAATAACAAACAAGGAAGCGTTGAATATCAGATGAAGATATATTACAGAAAACAGCTAATATTATAAGCGGTTTCCGAAATGGAAAATTTGATGTTGACCATGCAAATTGATGGATAATTAAAAATCATTCGGGTGTAATTGCGGGACAAACCACCCTTTACTACTACGCTCACTAATACAATTCAAACACATTATTATCCTTCACAATCAATTCCATTAATTTAGGATTGATAAACAACCTCTCCCTACCCTCACGCTGCTCAAGCAACACTCCAATACCGACCAACTTCTTTAAATACTCAGAGGCCGTCTGCCGCTTGGCAATATTGGTCTCTACCAGATTCGTTATGCGGCAATAGGGCTGCTCAAAGAGGGTATCGATCAATTCGCGGCTATATATTTTGGGGAGTTCTTTGCGGACATACTCTGCCGTATGATTTGCAAGATTGCGCACAGCGATAATTTTTTGAGTCGTCCATTGTGCTGTGCTTTCAACTGCGTCAAGCATATACAGCAACCAGGACTCCCAATCCTGTTCACGGGTTACTGCTAGTAAACCACTGTAATACTCATTTTTATGGGTGATGATATAACGGCTTAAATACAGGATTGGCAGGCTGAGTAATTCTTCCTGAACCAGATAAAGAATATTCAATATTCGACCGGTACGGCCATTACCATCGGTAAAGGGATGAATGGCTTCAAATTGGTAGTGCATCACTGCCATACGGATAAGCGGGTCTAATTCAGGCTGCTCATGTAGAAACCTTTCCCAGTTACTCAACAGGTCTCGCAACACTTTCTCACCGACCGGAGGCGTGCAAATTACCTCACCGGTTTTCCCGTTGGCCAACGTAGTACCTGGTACTTTGCGCACCGCCATATCCACGCCTTTAATCTGACTACAGATAGACTCTGCCATATTGGTGTTGATTGGGCGCTGCCCTAATGACTGCCAACCTTCATATAAAGCACTGCGGTAGCGCAATGCTTCTTTGGTGGCAGGGTCTGCATGAGTATCGTCACCACCCACAAATTGGAAAAGCCTGTCGGTAGTAGTAACGATATTCTCGATTTCAGAACTGTCTTTGGCTTCCAGTAACGGCAAGGTGTTAATCAGCATTGCCTGATTGGGAATAAGTTCAGCCGCTTGCTTGAGCTCAGCAAGGGCCGCTCTGGCACCGATGCAACGCTTTAATACAGCTTTGGTTTCCAGCTCAACGGCTGGGGGCAGCAGAGGAAGGTCGTTATAAGGCTTTTCGGGATTCCAGCTCATATGCTTATAAATTTTAGTTTTATCGACATATTATGAGTTTATGTCGATAGCATCGACACGTCAAATAATTGAGTCGGTACTTTTAACTAATATGAACATATAGCCAGCAATATTCTCAACAATTACTCTTTCCGAGGATATGACTCTCACTACTCTGAAAATATAAATTGGCACGTATGATTACCAAAATAAGTGAGCGTGGTAGCCACAGTACTCAATATTGAGTGAAACTGCCGTTGGTATCCGAAGACGTTTTTATGACTCGGTTAGCGTATTACAGCAATTAAACAAGCAACTGAAGCTGGTGATAATTGAGCTCATAAGAATTGAAAAAACGGGGAGATTTACTTTTTGTACTTTAGATTATTGATTTTATTGGTGCCCGGAGCCGGAATCGAACCGGCACGGCCGTGAAGCCGCAAGATTTTAAGTCTTGTGTGTCTACCAATTTCACCATCCGGGCAGTACTGCGGAGTGTTC
>MAAS01000031.1:56911-184509 GCA_002162755.1 Gammaproteobacteria bacterium 50_400_T64
CAGTAGCTGGGTCAAGCTTATTGCTGCCGTTTACTTACGTTAAGCATTGGCTTAAGTCACTTTTCATCACAATTTCTTGTGGCAACTTTTTGTACAAAATAATGGAGGCTGGAGTCGGAATCGAACCGGCGTACACGGAGTTGCAGTCCGCTGCATGACCACTCTGCCACCCAGCCTCAAAAGAGGCGGAATTGTACCCGAGCATTCCGCCAATGAACAGGGTTGATGCTGTGTTAATCCTGTTTTTCAGACCCGGGCGCAGCACCCTTGAGCAGTTGTGGCGCGGCAATTTTGAGATAGACCACCATTGACCACAGTGTTAACAGTGCGGCGGCATAGAGCAGTACGAAACCTAGCCCGCCCAGCCAGACATATTGGTCGGGATTGAAGGCCAGTAAAACGATGATGGCGATCATTTGCAGGGTGGTTTTGATTTTGCCTATATTCGATACGGCAACGCTGGTGCGGTCGCCGATTTCGGCCATCCATTCGCGCAGGGCGGAGATGACGATTTCGCGGCTAATAATGACGATAACGGGAATGGCGAAGGCCAACGAGGGGTTGCGCTCGAGAAGAATAATCAGCGCGACGGCGACAATGAGCTTGTCGGCAACCGGGTCGAGAAAGGCACCGAAGGGTGTCTCCTGATTCAGCTTTCGGGCCAGGTAACCATCGAGCAGGTCGGTGAGAGCAGCGATGCCAAAAAGTGCGCCACTGGCGATATAGCTCCATTGCCAGGGCAGGTAAAAAATCACTACCAGCAGAGGGATCAGTGCAACCCGTAACAGGGTGAGCATGTTGGGTAAATTGAGCATGAAAATCCGTGTTTATAAAGTCGCTAGCAAGTTACCCGTTGTGAAGGGTGCTGTAAATAGTTTCAGCCACTTTTCGGTTAATTGAAGGCACGCGCATCAGATCGGCAACACTGGCTTTTTCTACCGCCGCGACGCCGCCGAAGAAACGCAGTAGTTCGCGCCGCCGTTTGGGGCCGACACCGGCAATGCCTTCAAGGCGCGAGGTATGGCGTTTTTTATCGCGCCGCTGACGATGACCAGTGATGGCAAAACGGTGAGCTTCATCGCGTATTTGTTGAATCAGTAGCAGGCCGCTGGGTTCGGGCAGTATTTCGCGCTCGCCCTTGTCGGTGGTCAGCAGCAGGGTTTCAAGGCCGGGTTTGCGGCTTGAACCCTTGGCGATGCCGACCAGCGTCACGCCCACCACACCGAGATCGTTGAGCACATCCTCGGCAATACGCAGCTGGCCTTTACCGCCGTCAATAAAGAGAATATCGGGCAGGCTGCCTTCGCCGTTCTGCAGGCGTTTATAGCGCCGCCGCAGGGCTTGCTCCATTGCGGCATAGTCATCGCCGGGGGTAATGTTTTCGATATTGAAGCGGCGGTAGTCAGACTTCAGCGGCCCTTCCTGATTGAACACCACGCAGGAGGCAACGGTGGCTTCACCACTGCTGTGGCTAATATCAAAGCATTCCAGCCGCTCGGGCAAGGCTTCCAGCCCCAGCGTGCTTTGCAGTTTTACATAGCGTTGGTAGATGTTGGATGCCGCCGCGAGCTTACTGGTGAGGTTTTGTTCGGCGGTGCGTGTCGCCAGTTCTATCCACTTGCGCCGCTTGCCTCGGCTGACATCGTTAATCACCACTTTGCGCCCGGCGGCCGTTTGCAGGGCTTGCTCAAGGACCGCTTTCTCATCCAGGCTCGCGCCAATGGCAATTTCTTTGGGAATTTCCGAGGCCAGATTCGTCTTTAAATAGTGTTGCGGAATAAACTCACTGAGCAACTCACTGCCCGTTAAGGCCAGCGGGCTGCGCGGGTAAAAACTACGACTACCCAATATACGACCATGACGAATATAGAGCACATGCATGCAGGCATCGCTGCCCTCCATGGCAAAGCCGAGTACGTCGATATTGCCATTGCCCGATTCAATCACTTGCTGAGCCTGCACCTGACGCATGGCGGTAATTTGGTCGCGATAGGTGGCGGCATCTTCAAAGGCGAGCTCGGCACTGGCGTTGTCCATGGCCTGTTCCAGCTCCTTCATCAACGAGGGGTTCTCGCCGGAGAGAAACATTTGCGTATGGCGCACATCGCGCTGGTATTCATCTTTTTCAATTAAGCCGACACAGGGCGCATTGCAGCGTTTAATTTGATATTGCAGACAGGGCCGTGATCGATTTTTAAAGAAGCTGTCCTGACATTGGCGTACGCGAAAGGTCTTCTGTAAAAAGCTCATGCTATCGCGCACCGCCTGCACACCCGGAAAGGGGCCGAAATACGTGCCCTTGCGCCGCTTGGCTCCGCGATGGAAAGACAGCCGGGGGAATTCGTCATTACTCGACAGGAAAATATAGGGGTAGGACTTATCGTCGCGCAGTAAAATATTGTAGGGCGGTTTGTATTCTTTAATCAGGTTTTGTTCGAGTAATAAAGCCTCAAGCTCGGTCTCGGTAACCGTGACCTCGACATTGACGATACGCTTAACCAGTGCGTGGGTTTTGGGTGCGAGACCGCTTTTGCGAAAATAACTGCCGACGCGTTTGCGCAAGTTCTTGGCTTTGCCGACGTAGAGGACAACGCCCTCCTCCCCCAGCATTTGATAAACACCGGGACGGGAAGTCAGGCTTTTAAGAAAGACGGCAGCATCAAAAGACATAAAATAAAATGAGACCTTTGCACAAGAGCTATTTCGCTCCCATGCTGCGTTAAAAATGTACCCAAAGCACTCGCTCCGCTCACGGGGCAGACTCTGCTCGATCGGTCATTTACAACTGTAAACTCCCTCGGCAATTGCTCCTGCATTACCCTACCTCCTACGTCCATGCAGTCGTCACTGTGCGCCTTTTTGCCTTACCTCAAGCGCCTACTTTTGGTACCTGGAAACGAAATCATCTCTCGTGCAAAGGCCTCAACATAAGCAGGCGCGTTTAAATAATTTCATCCGGATCAACCAGTCCGTGCTTTACGGCAGCCAGCGTCAGCTCAACATCGTTATGTACATTGAGCTTTTCAAACACCCGGTACTTATGGGTATTAATGGTCTTCGGACTGACGTTAAGCACCGCAGCAATTTTATTGGGTCGGTGGCCACTGCAAATCATTTGCGCAATTTGCAGCTCGCGCTTCGACAGGCGGGCGAAGGGTGATGCCTCCTGCCCCGAGGCCAGACCATTAATCACCAATTGCTGGGCGATGGCTGAACTTACATAAACCTCACCGGCAAGCACTTTATGCACCGCCTGGCGTATTTCATCGTGCTCGGCATTTTTGGTGATATAGCCCACGGCACCGGCTTTTAATAGCTTAATAGGGTAAATCTCGTCATTAAACGCACTAATCACTATCACTTTAAGGTCAGGCTGGGCCGCCAATAAACGGTCAGTCGCCTCAAGCCCACCCATGCCGGGCATGCGAATATCCATAAAGACGATATCGGGCCTCAGCTCGCGCACCATGCCTAAAGCCTCTTCACCACTGGCACATTCACCAACTACGACCACGCAGTCAATATCATCAATTAAGCCGCAAATACCCATGCGTACGAGATCGTGGTCATCAACCACTATCACTTTATGTAATGTTTCGCTCACTTACCTCAACCTCTTCTTTTAGTGCTCACGCATGGAATAGCGACACTGCACAGCCCTGACGAACCCCACGATGACTCGACGAACAAACGCTATACCGGCGAGCCAAAAACCTGCGGCTCAATAACCAGAAGAATACCAAAGCGTTGCTCAATATCCACAACAATATCCCCTGCCAGCTGTAGCAACTGCTGTCCGCTGCAAGCACCTGAATTAATCAGCACCAGGGCATGCTCACGGTGCACACCACAACCCTGCCCTTCGGCCCCCTTCCAACCGGCCTGGTCAATAAGCCAGGCAGCCGGTAGTTTTATGGTGCCATCGGGCTGAGGATAACCGGGCAGTTGCGGATACTCCGCCTGCAATTGCTGCCATTGCTCGTTACTCAACACCGGGTTTTTAAAGAAGCTACCCGCGTTGGGCTGCACGGCGGGGTCGGGCAGCTTTTGCTGACGAATACGACACACCGCTGCACTAACCTGTTGGGGATTAAGTGCTTCGGGCGACTCACCGGCTAATGCCGCTGCCAGCGCTGGATAACGAATATCAACATTAGCTCGCTCGCTTAAAGCCACTGTCACTGACGTGACGACAAACTGCCCCGCCGCACCTTGTTTAAAAACACTGTCGCGATAGCCGAACTTGCAGTCACTTTTACTAAAGTTCACGGCATTGCCCGTCGCTATTTCCAGGGCAACAAGGCTGACAAAACGATCACTAAGCTCAAGCCCATAAGCACCAATATTTTGTATCGGCGCAGCGCCGACCAAACCCGGAATTAATGACAGGTTTTCAAGGCCGTAACTTTTTTCCGCCAAAGTATGCTGCACAAACTGATGCCAGTTTTCACCAGCTGCCGCCGTCCAGTGAATGCGCTGGCTATCATCATTTTGCTGGCGACGCTCAATACCGCAGGTCGCGATTTGCACCACCAGCCCGGCAATATCACCGGCCAGCACTACATTGCTACCGCCGCCCAATATTGTCACGGGCAGCTGTTCAGCCCGCGCATAGGACAGCCCTTCGGCTAATTCGTCATTTGTACTGACTCGACAGAAAAACTCCGCCCGGCCCGGCAATGCCAGAGTATTGAGTGCAAGCAGGCTAACATTGGCTTTTATATTCAAAGCATTAACTCGATGAGGCATCGTTTAATACGTCTTCACGCAAATGCTGTAACAGACCTTGCGCCGCCTGTTCGACCATATCCAGTACTTGCTCAAAACCTTCTGCACCACCCGAGTAGGGGTCGGGCACTTCATCGAATGCGCCCTGCCCATAGGGTAAAAACAGGCTTAAAGTGCCAGTAAAGTGACCGGGCTGCAGCAACTGTAAATTCGAAAGGTTCTGGCCATCCATCGCTAAAATATAATCAAACCGATCAAAATCAACTGCAGTCACCTGCCGTGCTCGCAGGTGGCGCAAGTCATAACCGCGCTGCTGCCCGGCTTTGATAGTCCGCGAATCAGGCTGTTTACCCAGATGCCAGTCGCCGGTGCCGGCGGAGTCAATACGAATGTGCTGGTTCAGCCCTTGCTCAATCACCATCTGTTCAAACACCCCATGGGCAGTCGGCGAGCGACAAATATTGCCCAGACACACAAAGAGAACACTTGTTTTTTTATCTTGTAACATTTAAACCTATTTCCAAACCCGGCAAAAAAAGCAGACCATTCACATTGATGCTAATAAATAGCACAACTCATGATAACTGATCCAAGGTCGGGTGCTGCGAATAAGGCCATCAAACTACGGAGTGTCTTGAAATTTAAGCCAAGAGATACCGCGTAAACTGACGCGTCGCCAAGCATCCCACAGGGCTTCAATCCGCTCCCGGCGGTTAGGCCGGGAGATGCCTTTATACGGGATCAGCATGTAAAAACCGTAGTAATTGTTTCAATCCGCTCCCGGCGATTAGGCCGGGAGATGCCAGCGATGCACGGGCCACGTCGCTGACTTTCTCTGTTTCAATCCGCTCCCGGCGGTTAGGCCGGGAGATGCAAAAACAGGAGGTGGATGATATGAGTGCTGTTTTGTTTCAATCCGCTCCCGGCGGTTAGGCCGGGAGATGCCCAATCGGGTTGCGGCACAGCCCTGGGTGACAGGTTTCAATCCGCTCCCGGCGGTTAGGCCGGGAGATGCGCAAAATGGCCTTTGACGTGGGGCAGCCGCTGGATGTTTCAATCCGCTCCCGGCGGTTAGGCCGGGAGATGCCTAGTATTACGGGCTTTGTTCGGGCCTACTTGTGGGTTTCAATCCGCTCCCGGCGGTTAGGCCGGGAGATGCGAAGAAAAACCCCAAGGCGCAACAGCTTTTTCAGGTTTCAATCCGCTCCCGGCGGTTAGGCCGGGAGATGCACAGCGCACCATAGACGCCACACCCCTGCCTGTGTTGTTTCAATCCGCTCCCGGCGGTTAGGCCGGGAGATGCTCCGCGTCTACAAAGGCTACCGCAAAGCGATGTTTGTTTCAATCCGCTCCCGGCGGTTAGGCCGGGAGATGCGGCAATAGGAACTGGGGTTCCGGGGGTGGCAACCGGTTTCAATCCGCTCCCGGCGGTTAGGCCGGGAGATGCGAGATCGAAGAGATAGCGGTAAAGGCTGAGTGCATGTTTCAATCCGCTCCCGGCGGTTAGGCCGGGAGATGCTGCCAGCGCCAGAGGGTACAAGAGCGCCAAAGGACGTTTCAATCCGCTCCCGGCGGTTAGGCCGGGAGATGCTAATCAGTCAAAATTGATCCGCCATTTATGGCTGGTTTCAATCCGCTCCCGGCGGTTAGGCCGGGAGATGCACTCGATATGCACGGCCTGCTCCTGAGCACTGTCTCGTTTCAATCCGCTCCCGGCGGTTAGGCCGGGAGATGCAAAGAAAGCGACGTGCGTTGCCCCGACCCTCTACGTTTCAATCCGCTCCCGGCGGTTAGGCCGGGAGATGCTCGCGTGCTATTTTATTCATGTGCGTATTATCCTGTTTCAATCCGCTCCCGGCGGTTAGGCCGGGAGATGCGAATTAAAAGATCGGTGTGATGCTTTGGTTATCTCGGTTTCAATCCGCTCCCGGCGGTTAGGCCGGGAGATGCACTCCGCCACTGCAGTGGTTACGATCACACACCAGTTTCAATCCGCTCCCGGCGGTTAGGCCGGGAGATGCCCAGTAAAGCTATCAGATGCAAACTGGGTCATTACTGTTTCAATCCGCTCCCGGCGGTTAGGCCGGGAGATGCTACATAAATATGCCCACCCCTATCCCTCCTACTCGTTTCAATCCGCTCCCGGCGGTTAGGCCGGGAGATGCAGCATGGCTGCAAGCACATCATATCGTTGACAATTTCTATTGAACAGCGCGAAAGGGCTTATATGTTCATACCGATATATAAATTTCATCATTTTTATTTTTAAAATACTTTAGTTTCAAACACTTACATTAATCGCGATCCTGTACTGTTTTCACCACCATTTGTGGTTCGCGCCATTAAATTATTAAGGTATCTTCAAAATCTGTAGCGGTGAATTTACCAAATTCCAGCACATTTTTCTCTAATGGTTCCAAAATTCGATAGATACGTAAACTATCTTCCTCTGCATCAATTTCATCCAGTAACTGTTGTTGTAATTGTTCATATTTTGCCGCATCAACCTTGCATTCAAAGACGGACATTTGCACTCGCTGGCCGTAGTTAAGGCAGGTTTTGGCAACGCGTCGCAAGCGCCGTCGGCCTGCACGGGTCAGCGTGGATACGTCGTAGGTGACTAATACCATCATGGTTTTTTCTCAGCTTTTATTTTTGTAAAAATGGCACGTAGGCGTCAATATCTTCGCGCAGGTAGCGGGCCAGTAGTCTCGCTTGTAGCTGGGGCAGCAAACCAATAGCGACGGATTGCTCCAATACGGGGTGATTGAGGGTTTCCTGTTTGCGCTCCTGATAGGCGGTAATCACTGTTTTACGGCCTTTGTCATTGAGCAGCACCGACCCGCCCTCGCGGCAATCGAAGTCTTTGGTTTTAAGTTGGCCGCGATTAATCAGGGTTAGGGCCAGGCGGTCGGCCATGACAGGGCGGAATTCTTCCATGAGATCAAGTGCCAGCGAGTCTCGACCTGGGCGTGGTACGTGCAGAAAACCCATTTGAGGGTCGAGCCCAACGGTTTCAAGTGCGGAGCGACAATCGGATAACACCAGCGCATAAAGAAAGGAGATCAAGGCATTGAAACGGTCTTTAGGTGGCCTGCGGTTGCGGCTATTGAAAGCAAAGGTTTCGCGGTGTGCTTCACCCATTACGGTGTTGAGTTGTGAAAAATAGAGCCTGGCACCGTCACCTTCAAGGCCGCGCACACTGTCGAGGTTTTCTGCAAATTCAAGTTTGCGAATATTGCCTTCGAGTAGCTTTGTCACTTTGCTAAGTTCAGCCTGCTCATCGTCACTTTTTGATTCACGGGCAGCACGCATAAGGAGTTGTCGGCTGTTGCGCAATTTCCCCGCAATAAAAGCTTTGGACAGTGCCAGTGTTTGCGACAAATCCGCCGCTTTTTGAAATTGCACCTGCCGCAGCAATATATTGCCATTCACGGGGCCTTGTAGACGAAAACGGAAATCACCGTTGCGACCCAGCCAAACCACTGAACGGCCATCATCGGCACAGCGCCCCATGAGGCCGGGGCTCATCATGGTGTGGCCAAACAAGACGAAACCACCGAGGTGATGAAGGGGTACTTGCAGGCGTTTTTCTTTTTCAATCATCACGCAAACGGTTTCGCCTTCAAGGCGTAAATAGGCATCGGGGGTGGTGATGTAGAGGGTGTTGAGGAAAACGCTCATGCATCAGCTTCCGGGTGAAAGAGGTTTTTTGATAGACGCGCTAAGCGTCCCTGGGATGCCAATAGTTCGGGTTGGCACACATCATGGAGCGAGCAGGCTTTGCAGAGTTTTGAGTCTTCAACAGGTGGGGGTAATTTGTCTGATAACAGCAATTTACGTACGGCAATGACCGTTTCTTCAACACGCTTGCGCAGCGTTTCATCAATTGCTACTTCGCGCCGGCGGCGGGAGCTGTGATGGTAGATAACCCCAACAGGAATCGCCTTGCCGGTCATCTCTTCCAGGCAAATAGCCTGGGCAGCAACCTGTATATCATCATGCTGTTTTTTACGTTTTGGCCCATGTTTGTATTCCACTGGGCAGAGGCTACCATCGGGCAAAATTTCCACCACATCGGCTTTTCCAATCAGCCCCAGGGCTTTGTGTTGCAGGGGTAAAGCACGTTCAACCTGAATACCATCTTCGATGCGGGTGCCGGGCTCATCAACCCGTTTGTGAACCCGCTGACCGCGCAGGGTGTACACATTTTCGCTAAAGGTTTGCTCCTGATGAATCAGGGCACACTGTCGCGGGCAATAGCTGTAATGCTGTAGCGCCGAGATCATGACCGGGTACAGTTCTTCATTCAAAACGTTCAACTACTCCTTCGATCAGTCGCTTGCCGTGGATGATTGCGGCCACGAGTATTTCATTGTCTGCGACCCGGTAAATCAAACGATAGCTATAGACAAAGCGTTCTCGAATTTGATCGTCATCCAGCTCCGGCACGATGCGGCCAATCAGCGGCGCTTCCGGCAAACTACGACTAACCGCCAGAACTTTGCTCACCACTGCGTTGGCGTAAAAGACTGAATCTCTGCCAATAAATTCAGCAATTGCTTCCAGGTCTTCAACCGCCTCCGGCGACCAAATTAAGCGCTTGTCCATTTCCCGAACTTCTCTTCAACGGCTTGCTGGTCAAGTACGCCTTCGTTGTCAGCCCGCTTGACTCCGCGCTGAATTTTTTCAATCACATACAGGTGGTACTGCACGTCTTCCAGAGTGCAGTCTTCGGGCAGTGTTTTTAGTAGCGTTTCGACTTCCTGCTTGGCGGTGCTCATAAGTGGCTCTCCTGACTGTACACGTTTTAGATTAGCCCACAATCTTGTTGAGCGTAACGCCATTGGGCATATCCGTTTCATCGATATCAACTTGATAATCTTTAAAGGTACGGGGCACTGTCACATCGTCTTTAAGATGAGGATTGATGCGGTCAAATAAACTGTGAGCCGGGGCATTGCCGAGCTTACTATCGTGCTTAAACACATACAGGCCTCGGGTTGCCATTTCACCGCGAGCCGCAGAGCGGTCGTGCTCAAACATATTAGTGAGGGATTGCCATAGCAGTTCTAAATCAGTTTCAGAGAAGCCGGTTTGATTGGCAAGATGGACGGATATAAAGCCGTGGGCGACATAGAGGCCGTAAGGTACTGTGTGCTTTCGGCCCATAGTGCGGTTATCACCGTCCTGTTTTTCAGCTTCGGCTTCTGTCGCTACCGCCATACGAGTAATGCTGTGTTCGCTGGCGACAATAGGATCTACCGAGCGTGAAAAAGTCAGTTGCACGGGGCCGCGTACCTGCCCACAGTTAACACCCGTAGACATGACCGCGCCAAAAGTACGGACATCAAAGAAATTTTGGCACATCCATTGCCGCGCTTTTTCAACACTCTCAGCTTTACCTTTACGCTTTTTGTCTGATTTCAATTCCTCTTCTGCACCAATGCCGATGTAGGCGCGCTCATGCTGTAAATTCAACACGGCCTTTTCTTTTATATAAATTTCATAGGGTGGTTGCTCTTCTTTAACAAGCCCTACAAAGTTACGTACTTTACGTTTGATGCTAACATCGGTGACTAGCCCTTGACCGGTTTCTGTATCAACCCGCGGCAGGTTTCCCGCATCGGGGTCACCATTAGGATTGCCATCTTTTACGTCAAATATCAGTACAAAGTCGTAGCGGTTTTCTAAATTCATGATGCTTCTCCATTCGTTGAACCGGGGCTTGTTTCTATTTTTTTCTTGAAAAAATTCTGGCGCTGGTGGTAGTAGCCGATGGCAAACCGACCTTGATCAGGCATTGACAGGTTGGGCGGGAAATCGGTGATAGCCTCCATGATCTGGCCAATCAGTTTTTCCAGATTGGTCGCTCTGCCCTTGTTATCGAGTTTACTGATGTGGTGATTTTTTAATTTCAATAGTGTTGAAAAAACACTCACTGGTGTGCTGGATGCACCGCCATAGAAACGGTCTCGAATAGTCGCGTTAATACCGGGGCTAGCTTCTTCCTGAATTTTTTCCAGCACGGCGAATAGCCGCCCCAGCCGATAGCCAATATTGCTGTTATTTTCGTCGAGTGCCACTTTAAGCTCCTCCATGGTTTCCGGATTTTGAGTTCCTGAATTTTTAATGTCAGAATTGCGATAACGGGTTAAGCGGTTAATGCAGGCTTTAATTAATGCTGCACGAGGATAGGTCACCTCTTGTTCGGCACGGTTACGGCGAACCGCTGCGCTGAGTAATGAGTAGGGATAAGGCTGGCCCGATAAGATGCTGCGCATAGTCTCACCGGCAATATTCGGTGGAATGTTGTCGGCCTTACCCTGAGTAGCAGTTGCCACCAGCAATCTAAAAAGCGGCAAATGGGGTAGCTGTTTATCACCGTGCACAATGTCGAGATCATCGAAATGCTGCCGAATTCTCAGTGCTAGCTCAGCAACTGTTGCCACCTGCCAAAAACGAATGGCGATACGAGCAGCGTTAGGCGCAAGACCGAGCACATAAAAACGCACCTCCCCGTCTGTGCTGCTCAATAAGCCTGTATTAATAGAACCGTAAAGACTGGCGATGGCCCGCGTGTTTTTATCGGGGTCATCCTTTGGGGGTTCACCAAAAATATCAACAATGCTGGTTTCAAAGTCACTAGGCTTTTCAGCCCAAAATACAGTTGAGGTATCGCCAACCTGCATCCGCTGGCGGGAGTTTTTACGCAGTAGAAAATTTAGCGCGGTGGTGTAGGCAAAGGTGGCTTGCTTGCTGACCGGGGCATTAAAGCCCTGATCTTTACCATAGGAGTTAAATGCGGCGAGGTTAAATGAAACAATATTGGCACCGGCTGTTTGCGCACCCCATACGCCTTTAATGGATGTATGCAGGCGTTCGGGCTGAGTAGGTTCGCCAGTAATCAAACAAATGCCTTGGGGTTCACTGGTATCGGCTTGCTCGCCAGCGCTTTCTCGCAACGCATTGATAACTGCTAGCCGTTGGCAAACCAATGATTGATCACCTTGTAAACGAAAACCAAGGTTAGGGTTGCCGATCACCTCATTCCAGAATGACAAATTATGCAGGCTTTGAGGGGCAAAGTTATCAAGAAATTTAAGAACGGCTTGCACACCGACATCGTCGCTTACGGCTTGAGGCTGTGCTCTTATTTTGTCGATAAAGGCTTGATACTGAGCGGCAACTCGTTCTGCACGCTGCTCAACCACTTTTAGACGTGCCAGCTCGTCCTCTGGGTCTTCTTTGCTCTGGCTGTTTTTATCAACACCCAACACATATTCGATGTTATCCCACAATAGATTAGTGGCTACTCCAGAGGTTTTTTTAACTCCCTGAGGCACGATAAAGGATTGCGCTACTTTCTTATTGCCAACACCTTCCCGAGTATCTTCAATCTGAATCAACTCACCTTGAGCATTGATCTCAATAATAAAAGGCAGCTCTTTTTGCTCGAAACCTAGCTCGGCCAGACCAGAGCCAGGTTCTGCTGTTTTACGTTGATAGTATTCGTTCAGAGCCTGAAGAATCATCCTCGCACCTCGTCACTATTCCAGTCCGGCACGATAATCACGCCGTCATTCATTTTAGCCTGAAAAAAACGCGGGCTTGGATCAGCGGCGTTACTGTAATCAAGGTCGTATAACATCCAGCCGAGGTCTCGCTCTCCCGCCAACTCTTCAGGTAAGTTCGCCGGATCATCTTTAGGCTTAAGCAAACGAAAATCCGCAGAAAATTCTCGGCAACCTAAGTAAGGCTGATTAAAACATTGGCCCTTGCTGGCGCGGCGTTCAAACATGCGCTGGAATTTAATCAGATTGTTCTCGCTGCCATCACCATCGCTGTTGGCGTTGAGATGGGGATAGCGATGAATATGCTGACTGTCGTTCTGCAATTCAAAACTGGCATGTAAGCGATATTTCACGTCCCGCAGAAAAAGCCCAGCGCGTTGCTGTCGTTCATCTTCAATATTTAAGGCCAAATTACCGTGGCCATTTTTCATGGCTGTTTGCACGTTGCGGGTGGAGATTACCTGACCCACCTCATTACGCCGCAGGTTGATCCAGCGGATCGGCTTGAGCACTTCAATTTTATGTATTTGCCAGCGAATGGCCGGTTTCCACAAAATCGCTTCAAATACCGCACGGGCCGCTGATGGTGTGATCACGTCGTAGGAGACCCGCTCAACCTTCATTTCTAGTCGAGTAAAACAGGCAAAATCACCACTAACTTCTAGGCAATATTGTTTAGTCATATCGAATAACCCCTGGTTCAACACTGATTATAATTTGAAGCCGATTCCTTATTCTCATTACACTACCGTTTGCGCAGGTTCAATGTTTACCGGATCTAAGGACAAGCCCAAACTGGCGCTATAAAGCGTGGTGCTAACCTGCGCGTAGATTCCTGAATGAAGTTCTCGAACGTCCTGGCTATCGAGCAAACGTTCGAGATGGAAGCGGGCGATGTTAACAACATAACGCTGCAGCTCACGCATCAGCCAACGTTCTGGCCCCTGATTTTCCAGGTTATTAATGAGCTTGGCAGCCTTGTCATCGTAGCGAACAATGACCGCCTGATAATCCGACTCGTCTATTAATTTGAAACGCTGCGCTGCGGTACGAAACTGTACTTTGAGACTATCATCACCCTGTCCTTCTGGCTGGAGCAAATCTTCGATACCGTGTTTATCGAGTTCATTCTTACCGTAGAAGCTTTCAAAGAACGGCTTAAAATGCTTTCGCTCTAAAGGTTTCAATTTTGCGTCAGGCGTCATTAGCGATACGGTAGTTTGCTCAGCCCGACGCAACATTCCTGGTGGCGCAGGTTTGGGTGGCACAAACACCACAACTTTCCCTTTGCCCTGTAATTTCCCTTCACGATTACAGCGGCCTGCAGCCTGAGCAATAGAGTCCAACCCAGCCATGGCGCGATAAACGACGGGGAAGTCGAGATCAACACCGGCTTCAACCAATTGTGTACTGACTACACGAATCGCCTCACCCTTGCGTGCTTTGATTTCCGCTATGACATCAGAGCGGTGTTGTCCGCACATCAACCCTGATAGATGATAAGTGTCTTTTGGCATCAAGCGATGTAATTCACGTGCTCCCGGACGGGTGCTAACAATGGCGAGTACGGATTCATGTTGCTGTAGCTGCTCGGCGACCTCTTCCCAACTTTGAGTGATGTTGAAATCATCAGGCATGGTGACATCTACCCGATCCAGATCCCGGTAGAGCTGATCAGGGTCGGCAATAATTTCACGGACATTTTCTAACCCATCTAGCAGTTTATTGCCAAAGTTATCCACCTGTGTATTTAGCGCCGGTTGGGTGGCGGTGGAGAACACAAAGGTGACGCCGTAATGTTCGCTCAGCAGCTTAATAACGCTAAGAATGGGCTGCAGAAATTCGGGTGGCAGCAGCTGGGCTTCGTCGAGCACTACGATGCTATTACAGATGTTGTGCAATTTTCGGCAACGGCTGGTCCGGGCGGAAAACAGAGATTCAAAAAACTGGACGTTGGTGGTGACAATAATCGGAGCATCCCAGTTATCCGTCGCCAGGCGGCTTTTACTGGTTTCTTTTTTTGCTTCTTCAGGATCAACATTGCTGTGGTGTTCCACTACGGCATTCGGAAAAATGTCGCTGAAAACTTCCGCAGTTTGCTCAATGATACTAGTGTAAGGGATAACATAAATAACCCGCCGGTGCTTATACTGCTTTGCATGCTCAAGGGCAAAGGCCATGCTGGCCAGGGTTTTACCACCACCGGTCGGAACGGTGAGGGAAAATAAACCCGGTGCTTGATAGGCAGACTCACGGCACTGCTGGAGTATATCGGCACGCAACTTATTGACCCTGGTCAAGGCAGCACCGGTAACCAACTCCGCCATGTGTGTATCGAATGCGGATAGCAGCGTTTCAAACGCAGGGTATTGCCCGCGCTGAGTAGACTTACCGTTATCCATAAACGATTCAGTATCAAGGCAGTCAGCGTCTACCAGGCAGGAAAATAGCATCCGCACCCAAAGCGCGAAACCGGCGCTACCGCCGGGTGAAATAGGGCTGGCGGGTTGGACTTGCTGAAGAATTTCCGGCGCGATATCAGCGGCCAGTGCTGCTTGCAAATTTTGTGTGTTTTTCAAACGATCAAGCAAAGCTCCGCCGGGGGTCGTTAATTCTTTATTCCAGTCAGGTAAGCCCGCATGATGCCCAGCAATCAGGTACGCGAGGATGCGGCCATGCACGCCAAATTGTTTAACTGCATATTGTGCACCCGCATCGGAATGGTTGACCTTACCCTTGACGGCTTCGTATTCGATATGTGCTTCGCTGTCATAACCGCTCGCGGTTTTGATGTACTTCTGAAAATCGTCGCTGTATTTCCCCAGGTCGTGCCACAACCCAGCAACTTTTGCCCAGTCTGCGCAGGAAAAAACACCGGCATTCTTTGCCGTCAAAGCAGCAACCTTCGTCAAATGATCACTCAAAAAATGTAGTTCATACTCTCCGTCTTGTTCCTTTACATGCGCAATCTGTAATTCCATATCTGCGTCAACTCATCCCTGCACTAACTATTATTCTGGGTTTTTCACAAATTTCCCTCGAGCAATCGAACCACCGCCTGTAAATCATCTTCGGTATCAACACCGCCCGGCACATTCATGAGTGCGGGTTCGACATGTATTTTTATGCTCTGGTACAAAAACCGTAGCTGCTCCAGGGCTTCGAGTGCTTCGAGGGGTGCAACAGCCCATTCCACAAAGCGGTGCAGTAGCTCTACTCGATAGGCATAAATACCAATGTGCCGCTGAAAACAGTTTGCCGCCAAAGTTAATTCAACGGGCAAGCTCTGTTGATCGTGGGCAAAGTGGTCGCGGGGCCAGGGAATAGGCGCACGGCTAAAATACAGGGCTATGCCATCGTAGCCGCTGACCACTTTCACCACGTTAGGGTTAGCAAACACCTCGGCATCGGTGATGGCTTCGCTTAAGGTCGCTACACCCGCATGGGGGTTTGCGGCCAGGTTGGCGGCAACCTGATCAATTACCTGGGGCGGAATCATCGGCTCGTCGCCCTGCACATTGACGACGATTTCATCTTCACCAAGACCACATTGACGAGCAACTTCTTCCAGACGGTCAGTACCGGAAACATGGTCGGGCGAAGTCATCACCACCTCACCACCAAAACCGCTAACCACATCGGCAATGCGCTGATCGTCAGTGGCGACAATCACCCGACTTGCAGCACTTAATTGCGCTTGTTCATAAACGCGCTGAATCATGCTTTTGCCGGCAATATCGCGCAGCGGCTTGCCGGGCAAACGGGTAGAGGCGTAACGGGCGGGAATCACAACGGTGTATTTCATAGTATTTTTATCAATTAGTTGAGGTGCTATTAATCAGCTCTTGAATGGCTTCTACCAGTACGGGTTCAAGTTCAGCGGCAACTTCCAGTACCCAGACATTATCCCCGGCAAAAGCTTCACATTTAACCGCGTCTTTTGAGGTCATTACGACGGGCAGGTCATCATCAAATTCAAGATCAGCCTGCGTGAAGGCATGGTGATCAGGAAAGGAATGGAGTTGCGGCGCTAGCCCAAGCGCTGTCAATGTCATACTAAAACGCTCAGGGTTACCAATACCGGCCAGTGCATGCACACGATGTGAGCCCGTCCAGTCATTTGCCGCGACCCGTTGACCACTGCGTAAATGACGAAAGAAGGTAGGCTGCAGAGTCATTTGAATACGCTTCGCGGGGTTTAATGCGACGGCAGGTAAAGCGGGGCTATTTATATTAGTGTTGGTATTGGCATCAACCTCACCATTTAATACCACGAAGTCGACGCTGGCCAAACGTTCGGGCGGCTCACGCAGCGGCCCTGCGGGTAAACACAGACCATTACCCAGGCCTCGGCGCGCATCGAGCACGGCAATTTCCAAATCTCGATGCATGCGGTAATGCTGCAGACCGTCGTCACTAAGCACCACGTCAACATCAAATTCAGCCAGCAAAAACTCGACGGCGGCCACCCGGTCACTATCAATAACCACCGGGCAACCCGCCTCGCGGGCGATCAATACGGGCTCGTCACCAAATTCTTCTGCAGGGCCTTCGGCATTGACCTTGCGTGGCTGTTTTGATGGCTGTCCACCGTAGCCACGACTGACGATTCCCGGACGAATGCCCGCTGCTTGTAGGCTTTGTACCAAGCTAATAATCAACGGGGTTTTGCCCGTGCCGCCAACGGCGATATTACCGACAACGACAACGGGAACGGCAAAAGGCTTTGCCTGATAACGCTTTTGCAAATAGTGCTTACGCGCTGCGGCCACACCTCGGAACAGGTAAGACAGGGGAAGAAGAGTCTTTGCCCAACTCGACTGTTGGTACCAGGCACGCTCAAGAGCCGACATAAGCGCTAAGTAGCGTCGTCACTGAATTGCTGCTGGTACAAAGAGGCGTAGCGGCCATTCGCTGCCAATAGCGCAGTATGGGAGCCCTCTTCGACAATCCGCCCCTGTTCGAGAACCAGTATGCGATCAGCATTTTCTACCGTGCTTAAGCGGTGGGCGATAACAAACGTGGTGCGGTCTTTCATCGCTACTTCAAGGGCCGCCTGTATAGCGCGCTCTGACTCGGTATCGAGGGCCGATGTCGCCTCATCGAGAATGAGTACCGGGGCATCTTTTAACAGGGCGCGGGCGATGGCCAAACGTTGACGCTGGCCACCCGATAACATCACCCCGTCATCACCAATCATGGTTTCAAAACCTTCTGGCAGAGCTTCGATAAAATCGAGGGCGTAGGCAAGGCGGGTAGCTTCGCGCACCGCTTCGCGACTGCAATTCGCCAGTTCACCGTAGGCAATATTGTTGTAAATCGTGTCGTTAAATAAAGTGACTTGCTGGCTCACCAGAGCAATATGCTTACGCAGATTGGTTAATGTGTAGTCGTTAATATCATGCCCATCGAGGCTGATACGACCGCTCTTATAATTGTAAAAACGCGGAATAAGACTGACCAGTGAGGTTTTACCACTACCCGACGAGCCCACCAGGGCAATCGTTTCACCGGGCTCAACGGAGAAATTAATCTCACTCAGAACCTCATCATCTTTTTCGTTATAGCGAAAACCAACATTCTCAAAGCTGAATTTGCCCTCGGCTCGCTCTTTCTCAAACTGCCCCTGGTCAACTTCTTCTTCGCCATCAATCGTTTCAAATAAGGTTGTAGCCGCAGTAATACCCTGTTGCACGAGACTATTTATTTGCGTCAACTGACGCACGGGCTTGGCCAATAGCGAGGCGGTAAATAAAAATTTAATGAAGCCACCGGTCGACATTGAGCCGAGAATTTCAGGTGTTAACGCCGTCCAGACTAATAAACCCAAAGCCACCGACAGCAATATTTGCACCACCGGCGTACTCAGGCCTTCGGCAATGGCTAGCTTGAGGTTCTGCTGCCGATTGCGCTGACTGGCTTTGCTCATGCGCTCGTTTTCGTACTCACCACCCCCGTAGAGGTGCATTTCGCGATAGCCGCTGACGGCTTCCTGAGCGACATGGGTCACATCGCCCACCGCTGTTTGAATACGTTTGCTTATCACCCTGAAACGCTTGCTGACAAAACCCACGATGCCCGCAATAACCGGCATCACAATCAAAAAAACCAGCGCCAGACGCCAGTTCAAATACACCAGATAAATCAGTAGCCCAATAACCAGGAAGCCTTCACGCAACACCACTTTGATGGCCTTGGTACTCGCCGTCATCACCTGGTTAACATGGAAGGTTAGCTGGGCCACCATGTGACCGGCCATTTGGCCGTCGAAATAGGCGCTGGGCATACGCGTGTATTTGGCAAACACCTCGGTACGCAAATCGTGTACCACTGACTGGGAAACATAGGCCATGCCATAGTTGCCCACCAGAAAGGCAAGCCCCCTGACCAGGGCAAGACCTATCATCATGGTCGGTAAAACCAAACGGCTTTGCTCCAGCACCGGGCCGTCAGCCATCAGCCATTCGGCAACCTGCGAGGTTAAACCGGCATCCATCGTCATCATATTGATGTCAGCGGGAATATCACTGTCACCGGTAACGACCGTTAGCACGTTAATCATATAACCGAGTAAGTCGATAAAGGCGATTTGTACGGCGCTAAACACCCACAGTCCGAGGATGCTGACAATAAATATGCGCCAGTACTTTTTTAAATAGCCCAGTATGCGCAGGTAAACCTGCAAGCCCGATGGCCCCGCTGTAATTTCTTTATTTTTCATAGTGCGAATGTTACTAGGGTCTTTCTTTTCGGGGAATAACTATTTACGGCAGGAATGGGGATAATCGAAGTTTCAGTCTTACTTTTCAGAGCGCTGGGTAGTAATACTTAAATGCACAAAGCCACTACGGCCCGCTGCATCCATCGCTGTCACCACGGCTTGATGACTGGCTTTCGCATCAGCACGGATAATCACCTGCTTATCGGTGTCACCCTCGGCAAGCTTGTCGAGGCCTTTCATGAGCGTCAGAATTTTCTGATTCACCAGCGCCGTATCATTCAGGGAATAATGACCCTCGGCATCGATACCAATTTCAATGGCTTCTGATTCACTCTCGGCCAGCGCACCCTCGGCCTCGGGCAGATCAATCGTCAACTCGCTCTCTTTGGTAAAGGTGGTAGACACCATAAAAAAGATCAGCAGCAAAAACACCACATCAATCAGTGGCGTTACATTAACCGTATTGTCCGCCGTTTTTTGGCGGCGAAACCTCACTCGCTCTTACCTTTCGCAGAACGCTTAGTCGCGTCCTTAGTCAAACCCTGAACGTCACTCGCGGGCCGGTCGCCATGCAAAGCATCAACCAGTTTGATTGCCTGGTCTTCCATCGTCACGACGAGTGAGTCGATACGACGCTCAAAATAGCGGTGGGCAATTAATGCTGGGATCGCCACCGACATACCCGCAGCGGTGGTAATTAAAGCCTCAGAAATACCGCCGGCCAAAATACTGGCATTGCCCGTACCCTGCAGCATAATAGCGGTAAACACTTTAATCATACCGATCACAGTACCGAGCAGACCGATTAAAGGAGTAATAGCAGCGATAGTGCCAAGCGGCGATAAATAGCGCTCCAACTTATGCACAACCTGCGTCGCGGCTTCTTCAATGCTATCGCGCATCACCGCACGACCATGGGTGGAATTACTCAGGCCCGCAGCAAGAATACGACCCAGTGGTGATGAAGTACGCAGCTCCTGTAATTTATCAGCAGTGACATCCCCATGCTTGAGCCAATGCCAAACCTGCCCCAGCAAATTATCGGGAGTGACCTTATTAGCCCGCAGGGCAATAAAGCGTTCGATAGAAATCACCACCACGGCTATAGAACATAAAATCAGTGGCAGCATTAACCAGCCACCGGCAACAACCAAGTCGTACACGTAGATTCTCCCTTAAAAACTCGCGCTACTTTATCACAGCACTTCTGCGCAAAATGAACGAACAGTACTCGTATTGAGGCATTAAAAAGGTAAAACAAAAGTATGACGCGATGAAATTAATGCCAATAACGTCGGGCCTGATCCCGCCAGGGGTAAACCTCTAAATAACCATCGCTATCCCACTTAAAGATTATCGCACCCGACTCCCCCGTCACCCAGGCGTGGGCACCGCCACGCTGATAACGCTTAAAAACCGACTTGGTAGGGTGGCCAAAATGATGGTTAAAACCAGCCGCATACACCACATGAACAGGAGACAAGTGGTCGACAAAAGCCTGGCTCGATGAGGTTCGGCTGCCGTGGTGGGGCGCTATCAACACATCGATCTGCTTTGGCAGTACACCTCGCGCTAGCAATTGTGCTTCGACCTCGACACTAATATCACCGGGTAAAAGGATGGTTTTGCCACGATAGCGGATTAGCAGTACGCAGGAGCTGTCGTTGTCAGACAGCTTGCTTGATGATTGAGACAAGGCCACCGGCATTCCTATCTGCCAAGGGTAGAGAATTTCAAAGTCTACCCCCGCACGCTTCCAGTTTTGCTCAGCGTCTCCCTTACTTAAAAATTTTCGCCCGCTCAAACAAGGCTCAACACCAGACACCCGTAATTCAAGGGGCTGGCCGACCAATAGCCGCGCTGGCGAAAAGTGCTCGAGCAAACCCAAAGTGCCACCGGCATGATCGGCGTCACCATGACTGATCATGAGGCCATCAATTGCCGACACGCCCTGGCTTCGCAAGTAGGGCGCAATAATGCCGCTACCGGCATTGAAGCTATCACTGTATTTCGGCCCCGTGTCATAAACTACAGCCCGGTCGTCAGCGATGGCCACCACACTCAAACCCTGCCCCACATCCAGCACCGCAAGTGTTAAACCACTCTGGCCAGATAAGCTGCCCTGCTCACTGTTTTGTCGATTTAAAAAAGACTGATTAGACAGAGCCACGGCTAACAGCAGCACCAGAGCCATCGAGCGCAGGCCCAAACCTTTAGGCATCAACAACAATGCACCCGCTAACAACAGCGCCAGGCTGAGTAACGTAGTCTGGCCCGCAGGCAGTGACCAAACAAAGTAGTCGGCATAATTCGACAGCCAGACCATGGCACCATCGAATACCTCCAGCTGCCATGCCGCTAGTGTCCAAACGTCTCCCGCCAGGTTTGAGGACAAGGGCAGAAGCAGCATGCCTAACAACGCCAGAGGCACCACTGCCATGCCAAGCCAGGGGATAGCCAGTAAATTAACCAGAGGACTGAGAAATGAAACCTCGCCCTGAAAAAAGGCCAACAAGCCCGCTAGTGGTAAAAATATAATCACCTGAGCACTGCATAAATCCCGTAAATAACGGCCTCGCGGACGGGGCACAAACCAGAACAGAAAAGTCGCCACTGCAATAAAGGATAACCAGAATCCCGATGACATCGCAGCCAACGGATCGCTTGCAGCAACCAGAGCCAGCGCCCACAGCAGGGCTAATTCCGGCTTCGGCTTTCGCTTGAGTAAAGTCGCCAGCAGGAAAACGCACAACATGATTAAAGCCCGCTGTGTCGGTAGAGAAAAACCTGCCAGCAAGGCGTAGGTCAGCGCCAAACCACCCGCCAGAAACACGGCGGTTTGCTGACGAGTAACGGGGACACCAAAAGCTGCGAGGCAACGGCCCAGCAAATTGCCCAGTAGCATGCCCAAACCGGCAACCATGCCTATATGCAAGCCGGAGACAACCGCCAAATGCACGGTACCGGTAAGACGCATATGCATCCATGTTTCGCTGTCCAGCCCCTGTTTATCACCAATGGTTAGTGCCGCCAACAAGCCTTTGCTGGCAGAACTGAAACCTAACGTTTCTATCTTTTCAAGTACGCTCCAACGAAATTGATCAATTCGATATTGCCCACTGTGCTCCAGCTTTTTATTAATCCCTTTAGCGCGAATGTAACCGGTAGCAGAAATCTGCCGATGGAATAACCACCCGGCGTAATCAAAACCACCGGGGTTGGCAAAGCCCCGAGGTGTTCGCAATCTGACCGTTAATGTCCAGCGCTCACCGGGGCGCACAGCCGCCCTACCGCGATACCAGCTAAGCATTACCCGCTGTAAATCGAGGGCTCTGATACTTGCAGGCTGCGCGTCACCAAGCGCGTTAATACTCTCTATTTCCAGCATAAAACGCGTGCGCAAGCTATTGGTTTGCGGCACCCCACCCACTACGCCCACCAGAATGTAATCTGTTTTATCCAGTGCCAGCGGTAATTGCTGCGTTTTTACAGCGTCACCCCACTGAGCGGCCCACATTATCCCCAAAGCAAATACCAAACTGACGCGGACTAAAAACGGGCAGCGGCGGCGATAGACACACCAGCATGCGAGCAAGAAAAAAACGACAGAAAGCTGCGGGAAAAAGGGCCCACAAGACCACGAGAGTCGGGCCCACGAAAGACAGGGCCAAAAAGCTGAAGAGAGTACGGCGACGGAAAACGCCAGTAGATAAATCCGCATACCACATCCCTGTAGTTCGGACTCATAGTGTAGCGAGCTTTGCATCGGCGGCCAAGATTGCTTAGCCTTACCCCATGAAACAACTGACCATTATTTACCACAGCCAAAGTGGCAACACTCATCAACTTGCCCAAGCGGTTGCCGCGGGCGCTCGTGAGGAAGAAGGTCTCAGCGTCAATATAAAAACTGCCTTTAAGGCAAAGCTTGAAGACTTACTCACTGCCGATGCTTTACTCTTCGGCACGCCGGAAAACTTTGGCTATATGAGCGGTGCACTGAAAGATTTTTTTGATCGCACCTACTATCCCGCTGAGCCCTATCAGATCAATCTACCCTATGGCGTGTTTATCAGCGCAGGCAACGACGGCAGTGGCGCGGTGCGAGAAATTGACCGCATTGCCAAAGGCTATCCTCTGCGCCGCGTTGCCGAGCCGGTCATCGCCAAAGGCGAAGTGAGCCAGCAACATTTGCAACAATGCCACGAGCTCGGTCTATCGATGGCGGCGGGCTTGGTGATGGGTATTTTTTAAACGTAAAGACAATGTTTTAAAGCGAAGGGTAAGCAACAATAAGATGACAACAGCTTTGGTTTTATCCGGTGGTGGTGCCCGTGCGGCTTATCAGGTCGGCGTACTTAAGGCGCTGGCGCAGATACTGCCACGCACCAGCCACAATCCTTTTCCGATAATTTGCGGCACCTCTGCCGGCGCCATTAATGCACTGGCCATCGCCGGGCGACCCGGCCCTTTCCGGCTGCGCGCGCGCAAGCTCGAGGCTATCTGGCGCAATATGCACGCTGGGGATATTTATCGCACCGACGCCTGGGGGGTATTGAAAAACACCCTGCGCCTCGGCCTGTCATTCATGCATAGCGGCTATGGCGTCGGCCGTTCTGTTGCACTACTCGACAATTCTCCGCTGCAACATTTACTGACAAACTACATTCGCTTTCGTCATATTGATGAAGCCATATTAAGTGGCGATTTGATGGCGGTCAGCACCACAGCAATGGATTATGACACCGGGAAATCAGTGGCTTTTTTCCAGGGCAATCACGACTGCTGGACCCGCAGCCGCCGCCACGGCATTCGTACCGGATTGAGCATCGATCACCTGATGGCCTCGTCCGCTATTCCGCTGATATTTCCGGCCCGCGCCATCGACAGCCGCTTCTACGGCGACGGCGCAATGCGTCAACTTAAACCCCTTAGCCCTGCCCTGCACCTGGGTGCAGATCGTATTTTTATTATTGGCGTTAGTGACAATCCCTCTCACCAGCAGGCCACAGATACCCCTCAGCACTCGCCCTCCGTGGCACAAATGATTGGCCACTTGCTCAACAGTGCCTTTATTGATTCGGTTGAAAGTGATCTTGAAACCCTGAAGGCGATTAATAAACTCGTTGAATCTCAGGCAAAAGATGAATCTGAAGAAGTAGGCGAAAGTAAAAGCCCCTTAAAATATATTGAACACCTGTGTATTTCGCCCTCGACACCCATCGACGAAATTGCCCAGGAGTATTTCCACGAACTACCGCAAAGCGTAAAGCTGTTTTTACGAGCGATAGGCGCGACAAAAAAAGGCGGGGGCAGCAGCGCAACCAGCTACCTTTTATTCGAGCCCGGCTTTTGCCGCGAGTTGATTAAATTAGGTTATGCTGATGCGATGGCACAGGAAGATAAAATCCGGGCTTTTTTTGGCCTTGATGGGCAGGAGCCTGTCGAACTTAGCAAATAAAGAATTAAGTCCGCAGAAAAAGCCGGTCAAAATTATCACTACTTGCCTGCGCCAGCGTTTCGAAGGGGATACCTTTTATATCGGCCACACACTGAGCCACTTCAACAACAAAACGCGGCTCGTTCTTTTTACCGCGATAGGGCACTGGTGCTAACCAAGGTGAATCCGTTTCCACCAGCAGTCTATCAAGCGGGACTTTCGCCACCACCTCACGTAAGGCCGCCGCATTTTTAAACGTGACAATGCCGGAAAACGATAAATAAAAATTCATCGCCAGCGCCGCTTCCGCCATTTCCCAACTCTCGGTAAAGCAGTGTAGAACACCTGCAGTAGCCGGATCGACGTGTTCATCTATCATTGCCAGCGTTTCCTGCTGGGCATCGCGGGTGTGAATAATTAGCGGCTTGGCGCAAGCGCGGGCGACTTCGGCATGGCGAACAAAACTTTCACGCTGCCAGTCCATCGTATCGGCACCGTAAGTACGGTCGAGACCCGTTTCACCAATCGCAATAACCCGCTCAGACTGGGCCAGCTCACTCAACTCAACAACCGTCGGTAGCGAGTGACTCTCAGCATTCATTGGATGAACACCAACGGAGGCGTAGACACCGGGTAGCTGGGCGCTCATCGCCAACTGCTGGCGCGACGATTCAAGATCAATGCCCACTGTTAACACCCGACTAACACCCCGGGCAGCGGTATCGGCAAGTAACTTTTCGAGACAACCGTCGTAGGGTTCGAGGTCGAGGTGGTCGAGGTGGCAGTGGGAATCAACCAGTAAAGAGGGCTGTGTCATACAGGCAAACTCATTCGAAGGCAGTTAAATTAATAGCGCTTATTAAACAGGAGAACTACGCCAAGACACTTTAGGGGAAGAGTGATTAGAGCAAGGCTACAGTGTGTAGGTCGGCCGACCAGAAGAAAGCAAACCTGCCAAATAGGTCTCGATACGCTGCACCAGCGGGCCATTCTCCTCGGGAAACTGAATACCCACACCCTGTTTGCGATTACCTGATGTGCCCTTAGGTGTCACCCAAACCACCTTGCCGGTCAGCGGCAACTTATCAGCCTCGTCCATCAGCTCCAGTAGCACAAAGACCTCATCGCCTATAGCAAACTGTTTTCGAGAGGGGATAAAAAGCCCTCCATTTGCAACAAAGGGCATATAGCAGGCGTACAATTCATCGGCATCTTTCAAGGAAAGATTAAGAATACCGCTGCGAATCCCTCTCATAGGCTAATCGTGACACTGTGTAGTTGAAGATCGAAGGGTAACATAGGCGATAGAAGGCGTTAAGACCTTACATAACAGACGCCTACGCCAACTGGCTTAAACTGAGAAATAGTTCTTCCAACACCAGCTGGGGATTTAAATTCGTTTTACTTTCCAGCTTCTTACGCGTCGACAACAGCAGGTCGTAAAACACAAATTGCCGGGGCTCTGCCGTTTTTCCACTCTGCGCACTATGAATCAATTGGCGGGAATAATAAGACAGCAGCCATTCCAGAAGCTGGTTTAAAGGCTGACCCTCAAATGCGGCGGCTGACGATACCGGTGCCGCCTCACCCTTCTGCACCTGTTTTAAGACCTGTTCAAAACGAGCAATCTCATCGAGGGTATTGGCCTCGGCAAAACCCAGGGCGCGCAAGGGTCGTCCGCCCGCTCGAGCCAATAATTCATCGACAGCCACGTTTTTATCCCCTGGCTGATCGGCTAACCGCCCGGCTAACCAGTTTCGCGCCATAGCCGGTGGCGGCAAGCCCTGGCTCAGCACTCGACAGCGACTGCGAATCGTCGGCAGCACCGGGGCCAGCTGATCATGCACCAGCAGCAAGAGGGTTTTTTCGCGGGGTTCTTCCAAAGTTTTGAGAAAGGCATTGGCGGCATTCAGGGTCATTGCCTCAACCGGTGCCACCAGCGCAATCTTCCAGCTTTGCTGGTGGGCGGTAATCACGGCAAACTCTGAGAGCCCTCGAATAGCATTGATGGAAATCGCTTTACCGGCGGATTCTGGTTCTATGCGCTTAAAATCCGGGTGGCCGCCACTGAGATACAGGCGGCACTGTTTGCACTCGCCACAAGCGACGTCATCAACCGGACTGACACAGAACAGGCGTTGTATAAAGCGCTCGGCAAAGTGTCGCTTGCCGGTATCTTCCGCGCCGCTGAGCATAATGGCATGGGGCAGGCGATCACTGTTAAGCAAACGGCAGAGCTGCTGCCACTGCTCATGCTGCCAGGGTAGAGCTTGATTCAGTGGCAATAAAGCGGAACCGGCGGCCGTCATTCAGCCCCTCCAACAAAAGCGTTTAAGGCGGCGACAATATGCTCTTGCACCACCGCCAACGGTGACGAGGCATCGACCAGACAGTAGCGCGATGGATTATCACTGGCCCGCTCGCGGTAACCGGCGCGCACTCGGTCGAAAAATTCTAACGCCTCGCTTTCAAAGCGATCCAGTTCGCCACGGGCGCGCACCCGCGACATACCTAACTCAGGATCGATATCGAGGATCAAAGTGAAATCTGGATGCAAGTCGCCCTGCACCAGCGCTTCGAGACGCTTAATATGCTCAAGATTCAGCCCCCGCCCAAAACCCTGATAAGCGTAGGTGGCATCGGTAAAGCGATCGCAAAGTACCCAGGTACCCACCTCTAGTGCGGGAATGATTTTTTCTTCGAGGTGTTGCGCACGGGCGGCAAACATCAGTAACAATTCAGCACTGGCAGCCATGCCGGTATTTTCTTTATCGAGCAACAGGCCCCGAATTTTTTCACCCAGGGCGGTGCCACCGGGTTCGCGGGTAGAAATATAGGCAATACCACGCTCGTCGAGCCAGCTAGCGATACACTGAATATTGGTGGTTTTACCGACACCTTCGGTGCCTTCAACGGTAATAAATTTGCCTTTCATAAATCCGAGAACCTTACCTTTATAGAGAGTCTTACCCTATTGAGGTGCAGAGCGGTAGTCTTTGCGCCGCCGATTAATTTGATATTGCCGAACTGCCCGCTGATGCTCGGCCAGATTATTAGAAAAATAATGGCCGCCATCGCCCCTGGCCACAAAATACAGCGCCTTGCCATCCGCCGGGTGTAGAGCGGCCTCCAGCGCCGCGACACCCGCATTGGCAATCGGTGTTGGCGGCAGGCCTTTAATACGATAGGTATTGTAGGGCGAGGCCGAGCTTAAATGCTTGCGGCGCAAATTGCCCGTGTAATCATCACCCAGGCCGTAAATCACCGTAGGGTCAGTCTGCAAACGCATGCCCTTTTGCAGGCGGCGCA
Organism: Gammaproteobacteria bacterium 50_400_T64; assembly: GCA_002162755.1. Taxonomy (GTDB): domain Bacteria; phylum Pseudomonadota; class Gammaproteobacteria; order Pseudomonadales; family Porticoccaceae; genus Reddybacter. The sequence goes on from MAAS01000031.1 coordinate 84,681, forward strand.
CAAACACCCCGGCAATGGTCGCTCTCTCCCCTGCCGCGCCGGTTTCTTTCTCAATAATGGAAGCCATAATCAGCGCGTCGTAGGGCGACTCATAGGGCAGATCTGGCGCTCGACTCTGCCAGAGTGTCTCTAACTGGCTCTGCATTTTTTGATGGGCTCGCTGTAGCAAACTCAGATCACTATCACCCGCAGCAAAGCTGTAGGTATCGGGGGCAAACCAACCCTCGGGGTTGCTCGACTGTATACCCAACGCTGTGGCGACTGCTTCTGGATCAAGCTCAGGGGTTTGGCGGATATTCTCTCGAGTCTGCAAAAGCACCAGCCACTCCTTGACTGTCAGCCCTTCGGGAAAGGTCATCTGGTAGTACTTAATCGCACCCTTTTCCAGTTTATCGAGCAGGCCCAGCACCGTAACACCAGCGGCAAATTCATATTCGCCGGCACGAATACGACCGCGATTATTGAGCCGCGCAAAAACTTTTAAGGGCCACACAGAGGGTAGAACACCTTCCACCTCAAGCTGCGCGGCCAATTGATTAAGGTTGGTTCCTGAAGGTACCGTCAAAGTGTAGCCCTCGGCAGGAATACTTAAGGTATCGCTCATCCCCTGCTGTAACCACTGCCAGGCGAGGCCAAGACCAATAACGGACAATAACAGTGCAAAGAGAACTAGACGACGCAGCATCAGGCGGCAAAACACGGGTAGGCGTGGACGAGTTGATCGATGATTTTTTCTGCCTCAAAACCCTGCAGCTCGTTCGATTCAGTAAGCCAGCGGGCTCGCCCTTGCAGCTCACGCACGGGTTGAATGCCGCGCACCGAATTACACACAAAAACCTCGCGAGCATTAATGAAGCTCGCCAAAGCGACAGGTTTTATGACTACCTGTTGCCCAAGGCGGGGAATAAGGTCCTCGCACAGCAGGCGACGCATTACACCGGCCACGCCACACAGATCCAATACCGGTGTTATCCAACGCTGGCCGTCGAAGAGAAAAACATTACTACTCAAAGCCTCAACCACATTACCGTCCACATCCAGCAGTAAGCCATCAAAACCCTCATCCAGCTCCGCTGCGGCCAACACCTGATCGAGACGGTTAAGATGTTTGATACCCGCCAACCGCTCATTGTGGGGTAGCGTATATTCACACAACTGCAAACGCACGGCCGTTGGATCAGCCACCGGGGGCAGAGGAAAGTACTGCAACACATAGCAGGCCGACTGACTTTGATGGCGATAACCACGGGGGCCAACACCCGCCGTCAACAAAAGCTTAATCATGCCATCAGCAGGAAAAGCCTCAAGTGCCTGTTGTAGATAAGCATCCAGACGGGGCCTATCAAGGGCAATACCCAGACTGGCAGCACCCACACTTAAACGCTGACGATGGTACGACCACAGCGGTAACTGACCCGCAGATAAACGCATGGTTTCGAACAGTCCATGGCCATAGTTCAAACCACGATCATTCAGAGATAGATATGCCTCGGGCTTACCGTCGACAAAACCGGATTTACCATCGATAAATAAAAGAGGCGTGACCATGCAGGACAAGTTGCCTAAGTCAAAAGATAGAGCGAGACTCGACACACAGCAAAGGTCCTGTCAGGCGACAGTGCGGGGGTATCGAAAAAGGAAGGGGGTATTAAAACTGCCGCCCGGCATGGCCCAGCGGCAGTTGACACTACAGGCAGTTGAGAATCAGCCAGGATTTTTTTCAATGTAGCTGATTGCATCCTGAACGCTTGCCAGTTTTTCGGCTTCTTCATCAGGAATCTCTGTGTCGAATTCTTCTTCGAGCGCCATGATAAGTTCAACGGTATCGAGAGAATCTGCACCCAGATCTTCAACAAAGGAAGAATCGGGTTTAACGTCTTCTTCTTTTACGCCCAGCTGCTCGGCAACCATTTTTATCACACGTTCTTGAATGTTGCTCATGACGATTGTCACTCCTATTTAATAGAGATACTTTCTTAAACTACTGTTAAAAAAACGATCCACACAAGGGTAATACCCTTAAGGCGGCGCATTTTACCTGAAAAACTGCCTGACGTAACCGCTTTATATCAATTGCAATTCACGCCGGGCTGAAGGGCCGTTAGCCCATGTACATTCCACCATTGACATGAATGGTCTCACCACTGATATAAGCCCCGCCATCGCCGGCCAGAAACTCAACGACAGAGGCAATTTCTGCCGGCTGACCGAGACGCGCCAAGGGGATACCCGACAGCATCGCCTCGCGGGTCGCCTCTGGTAGCTCTTTGGTCATATCGGTATCGATAAAGCCAGGTGCCACGGTATTGACAGTAATATTGCGCGAACCCAGCTCTTTCGCCAGAGCCCGACCGAAGCCCGCAACGCCCGCCTTGGTAGCCGCGTAGTTAGTCTGTCCGGCATTGCCCATGGAGCCAACCACGGAGCTGATATTAATAATACGACCCCAACGTGCCTTGGTCATACCTTTGGCACAGGCCTTGGTGATGCGATAGATAGCATTGAGGTTAGTGTCAATGACATCTGACCACTCGTCCTCTTTCATGCGCATCAGCAGGTTGTCTTTGGTGATACCGGCGTTGTTGACCAAAATGGTCGGCGCGCCAAATTCTGCTGTTATGCCCTTAATAACCGCAATCACCTCTTCGCCGTCGGTGACGTTGAGCTTGACCCCTTTGCCCTGAATTTGCTGTTCGGCAAAACGTGCGCTAATTTTTTCAGCACCGCCTTCCGATGTTGAAGTGCCAATCACAGTGGCGCCGGCCTTACCCAGCATGTCGGCAATGGCGACACCAATACCACGGCTCGCGCCGGTCACCAGGGCTACTTTTCCTTTAAGGCTCATCTGTTCTTTCTCCTATCAAATCGACTCATATTGCAACTCGCGCAGCTTAACTTTGTGGCTGGGCATCCGCAACTGCACTCTGCAGGTCGGCCACCTTATCAGTGGAACGCATCTGCAGCGACTTGTCGATGCGCTTGCTCAAACCGCACAAAACCTTGCCTGGGCCGCATTCAACGGCCATATCAACGCCCTGCGCTTGCAGAGCACCAACACAGTCAACCCAACGTACAGGGCTGTAAATTTGCTCGATCATCAAAGTCTTAATTGCTTCGGGATCACTTTCTGTCTGGGCGTGAACGTTGTGCACTAGTGGGATTTGCGGGGCGCTAAATGTCACCGCTGCAATATCACTCGCCAATTTATCCGCCGCGGGCTTCATCAAAGCCGTGTGGAAAGGCGCGCTCACTGGCAGTGGCAAAGCCCGCTTCGCGCCGGCTTCTTTACACAGGGCGATAGCTCTATCCACTGCGGCACTAACACCCGCAATAACCACCTGACCCGGAGCATTAAAGTTCACTGCGGTGACTTCTTCACCCTCACTCGCCTGTTCACAACAGGTTGCAAGCTGCGCGTCATCAAGACCCAATATCGCCGCCATCGCACCCTGCCCCGCTGGCACTGCCGCCTGCATATAGGCACCGCGTAGACGTACCAAATTTACCGCCGCGCTAAAATCAAGCACCCCCGCACACACCAGCGCCGACCACTCACCGAGACTGTGTCCCGCCATAGCAACGGGCGTAGCGCCCTGTAGATCTTGCCAAATTCGCCAGATCGCCACACTCGAGGTCAGCAACAACGGCTGAGTGGTTTCAGTCAGATTAATGTCTTCCTGGCTGCCCTGCTGCACCAGCTTCCAGAGATCGTAGTCGAGCACTTCTGAAGCTTCAGTAAAAGTCTGCTCGACCAGCGGATAGGCCTCGGCCAGCTCTGCCAACATGCCAATTTTCTGCGAACCCTGACCGGGGAAAACAAACGCGAGCTTTGGATTTTGCATACTTCGATCCCTTAGGTAGTCTTTTAGATGATTGACTGGACTGGTGATAAACAGCTAATGATCAACTGGCTGTAAATAGCGCCCACAAAAAAACTTCCCGAGCAGGTGCTTAACACCCATTCAAGGAAGTTTTTTGCTATCCCGGCCAGCCAGTAATACAGCTGACCTGAACAAAGTTTTTAGTCGTCGTTGCCCATGTCCATCACCTTACGACCGCGATAAAAACCATCGGCAGTCATGTGGTGGCGGATATGCTTCTCGCCAGTCACGGAATCAACTGACAAGGCTGGACCATTGCCCAGAGCATCATGTGAACGACGCATGCCACGACGTGAACGGGTTTTACGACTTTTCTGTACGGCCATTGTTTTCTCCTAATCGTTTGTCTCTGACAAACTTGTTTCTTACACACATAAACTTACAAAATTGGCAGTGCCGGTATTCGCCCCACTCCGCCATTTAACTCAGTACTAGAAAGCGACTAACTCTCTTTATCCGTTGAATCTGCTTTATCAGCGAGCTTCAAACGCCCCAACACAGCAAAGGGGTTTTTCTTCTCCGGCACTGGCTCTTCAAAGTCGCCGGTGGAATATTGCCCTTGCGCCGAACAATCCGCCAGATCGTGATAAGAAACAATCGGCAGAGCCAGTAGTAACTCTTCCTCTATCGCTTCGTACAGATCAGCATCCGTATTTTCGTCCAGCAACCAGCCTTCACACTCTTTCGGCAGGTTCTCAAGCTGAAGCTCACTAATCACAATAGCCAGATCCATCTCGGCATGCAGATCGTAATCCAACGCTGACAAACAACGCTCACACTGCACAGACACCAGAGCATCAAATTCACCGGTCACTACACGGTAATTGCTTTCATCGCGAAAGAAACTCACTTTAGCAGCGACTTCACGCTGAATTGTCACAACAGCCGCCGACAAACGGGGCATATCCTGAGGCATAATAATGCCTTCGTAGGTAGCCCCCTGCGTACACGACTTCAGGGCATCTACCTTGCGAGGTATAACGCTGGTTTTTGAGGCAGTTGACATAGGCGCGCAATTCTAGGGATATGACATTGATCTGTCAAAGAAAATTGTACATTTTTGCACCCTGCACCTGGTACTCCGTAAAGCGCTGCCAGCACCGCTCAACTAACAGCAAAATAGCCGATAAAACATGAAATTACTGCTCGCCTCATCCTCGCCCTATCGACGCGAATTACTTTCGCGCCTGCAGGTGCCTTTCGATTGGCAAGCACCGGAGGTCAATGAGCAGCCTCTAGCGGGGGAAAAGCCCGAACAACTAGCCCTGCGCCTGTCCTCCAGCAAGGCCCATGCACTCGCCGAGGGCCACAGCCAACACCTGATTATTGGCTCAGACCAGGTGGCCTCGTGCCGAGGGCAAAGCATCAATAAACCCGGCAATTACGCCAACGCCTTTAAACAACTGCAGGAATTATCCGGCCAGTGCGTCTACTTCTATACCGGCCTTTGCGTACTCGATAGCAGCAGCGGGCGCAGTATTGCCGACACCGTCACCACCGAAGTGGTATTTCGCCCACTCAGCGATACAGACATCGAGCGCTATTTACAATGCGAACAGCCCTACGATTGCGCCGGCAGCTTTAAAGCCGAGGGTCTGGGGATTGCACTCTTTGAAGTGATTAGCAGCGACGACAACACCGCGATTATCGGCCTGCCCTTAATTCGACTGCGACAAATGCTGGAAGAATTTAACTACCGGATACTAGAAAACCTAAAGTAAATATGACTACCGTAGATTCGAGAGTACTGCTTAATACGTCGTATTCGCTACGGTGCCACCGCACTCAAGCACTTTGAATGAATGCCATCGGCAAACTCCACAATCGCCTGTTCTTTGTCTATCACCGCGTCATGCACCGGATAGCCATAAGCCAAGACCAGCATCACCTCGCCATCCTCGCCCAGCGGCGTTAGCACCTCAGAAACTGTCTCCCTCGCTGCTCCTGCCTGCCGCGCCTGCATCACACCCTTTGCCGCATCACGTAATTTACGGCAACTCCCATCTTTATCCGCCGAGGCAACACCCAAACTGTCGGCCTGCCCCGCTGGCGAGCGCCCACTAATATCCAGCGCGTCCGTCACCCAAAACATCGCCACCACCGAAATACCCACCATCAGGCCGCCGTAACCCATCCGCTTTCTTTCCACCATACGCCTTACTCTCACATTACAGCCAAACACCAAAAAGCCCCGTAATTACGGGGCCTCTTATCACTATAACATCAATCATCGTGCCGTAAAAAACACCCGTAAACGCCACGCCCTTTCCTTCTTCGACACCTTCACTCCCGAACCCTGGCAATCAAGGCCTCAGCCTCTATTTTACGGAAACGCAAAGCCCGAGCCCGTTCTCGCAGTCCAAAAATATCGCTTACGCTGCGGCTTTTTTTCGACGAGCCCCGCCGACAGCCACCTTTTTTCGCCGCTTCCGATAGGTCGGTTTAGCGCATTTCACCCCTTTCAGCGCCAGCGGTAAACTGGCACAACTCTCTGCAATCAAACTGTGCAAGCTGGGGATCAGGCTGCCCATAAAATCAGCGTAACTAGCCTGCTCTTCGACGATGCCATTTAACAGGGACTCCCAACGGGCGGTCATATCCGGCAGGGTGGTCGATCTTGGCAGACTGTTAATAAGACCACAGCCCGCCGCTGTGGCGCGAATCTGCTTACCCTGGCGCTGTAAAAAATTGCGCCTGAACAGCAGCTCAATAATGCCCGCTCGCGTGGCCTCCGTGCCCAGGCCGTCGCTCTCCTTAAGCACCTTGCGCACCTCGCTGTCGGTGACGAAGCGGGCGATACCTGTCATTGCTGCCAGCAGCGTTGCATCGGTAAAGGCACTCGGTGCCTGGGTCTGTTTTTCAACACACTCACCCTTCAGACACTGCAAAATATCGCCTACCTTTAAGGGTGGTAAAGACTGGGGATTACCCCGCTCCGCTTTTGACGTCCGCTTTGTAGAATGCTCGGGGCCAGCGCCGCTTTGCTCAACATTTTTTCGACCGTCGCCACCAAACACCGCCTTCCAGCCCAGCTCTTTGACACATTTTGCCGTGGCAGAAAAATGCCCCCCAGCAATCGCGATATCGATGCTTGTAGTGGTAAAGGTATGGGGAGGGTAGAATTGCAAAATGTACCGCCGTGCTATCAGCTCATACAGCTTCGCCTCACTACCGCTCAAACGGCCCGCCGGCAGTGTTTTTAAGGTCGGAATAATCGCATGGTGGGCACTGACCTTCGCATCATTCCAGGCCTTGCCCTTAAGCGTGCAATCCGCACCCTTCACAGCGCCCTGCAACTTGTCCGCCATGTCGCCAATGGCCGCTAGTACGTCCTTTGCCTGCCGGTGATGCTCGCGGGGCAAATAGCGACAGCCTGAGCGCGGATAGGTAATCAGCTTATGTTTTTCATACAAAGACTGGCAGCCATCGAGCACCTGCTGTGCGCTCATAGCAAAACGCTTACCCGCATCAATTTGTAATGCTGACAAACTGTAGGGCAACGGTGGTGCCTGTCGCCCCGGTTTGTGCTGCACCGCTTTTACCTCAGCGCTTTGCCCGCTAATACGGCGCACGACATTCTCGGCCAAGGCGCGGGAAAGCACGCGACCCTCCTCATCCATTTGTGGCTGACAAGCCTCACTGGGCTGCCATTTTGCGTGAAAAGTCGCAGCCGATTCTGTCGCCGGGGCTAGCTGTAAATGTGCCAGCACCTCATAAAAAGGTTTAGAAACAAAATCCTTAATAGCCTGATCGCGCCGTACCACCAGGCCCAACAAAGGTGTTTGCACTCGACCGACCGACAACACGCCGTCATAGCCCACCTTGCGCCCCTGCAAAGTGGAAGCGCGAGTCAAGTTAATGCCGTACAGCCAGTCAGCACGAGAGCGCGCCAAAGCCGAGGTCGACAGGGGAATGAAATCACGATTATCGCGCAAGTTAGCCAAAGCCTTGCGCACCGCTGCCGGATTCAAATCATTGATTAACAAGCGCTGTACTGTCGCCTTTTTCGTTTTACTGACCTTGAGGTAATTAATCACCTCATCAACCAGCAGCTGGCCCTCACGATCCGGGTCGCCCGCATGCACAATGGACTGCGCCTGCTTCAGTAACTTACGCAATACCGCCAGCTGCTTGCGGCTTGACGCCTTTGGTGCCAGCTGCCACTGCTCGGGAATTATCGGTAAATCCTGCACTGCCCATTTTTTATATTGAGGCTTATAAACATCGGGCTCGACCTGCTCGAGCAAATGACCAACACACCAGCTAACGCAGTCGCCATCGCCCACCCAAATACAGCCATCACCACGGCGATGAGGCTTGGGCAGCACATCTGCAATGGCCCGGCCAAGGCTGGGTTTCTCAGCGATATATAGCTTCACTTGGCACCAACCACTGTCTATTTAAACAGTGATAGTAATGGATCAGGCATGGGATTTCCAGCCTTAGGTTTTTCGTTACAGAAACAAAGATTAAGTGGATGGCAGGCCGACAAAACCCATATGGACACCTGTTTCAGTATCGCCAGGGAATAAAATTATCGGCGTTAACGATAATGGACTCGGCGGCATTCCATTACGTCGCCATGTAAGACTCGATCCCAATTTTTCCATCGTCACTTATGCTGAATTGATGTATGGCGTTGAACATTCCCGCTCAACTCGCATCAATCGCCCCATTATCAAAGGTTTCGTGAAACACCTGGATGTTCTTCAATGGGATGTTGCCGCCGCAGACCAATGCGTAGTGATTCGTACAAAGCTGGAAGCTAAGGGCTCTCCAATCGGTGCAATGGATATGATGATCGCAGCCAATGCAATTAGTCACGAATTGCCCTATTAGTAACAAATAATCAAAACAAAGGGTAGCGTCCCGTTTATCTCGCCGTTTATCTCGAGAAAAAAGTATTACACGGCAAAACCAGGGCCTTAATTTTGAGTGATAACAAGACCCTCGCTTTCTCCTCCCTAAGTAATATCTAAATACTCTCGCAAGCGATCAAGCAATAATAAAATCGCTTCGGGCATTGCATCATTTTTTAAATCGACTATTCCCTCAAGATGTATATCAGCAACCTGCAGTCTTTTGGTCCACAACGCCATTAAAAACTCGAGGGATGCTTCACCTTGCGCATTATCCCAATTGTTTAGCATAGACAAAATCACATCCGTCATTTGTCTACTGAACACTAGGTCAACACGGTAATCTAGCTCAACAGGCAACGCAGCTCTAAGCAAACATGCTTGAATCACACCATCATTATATCGATCAAAGTTAACAGGGCTAAGCAAGGTCGTGTGGTAGGTCGTTGCCAATCCATTATTCTCAGATTTATTACGAAGATCATGCAGCACACACTGAATTGTCCAATACACATCTGCCTGACTTACTTTTTTTAGCCGCGCATCAGAAAATCCAAGATCAGACCAAAACGCAAAGGTTCGGCGTAGCCCCAGCTGCTTCCCTTTGGGATCAGGAAGAAACAACGAGTTTGGATCGCTGGACCACCCCTCCATGCGAGTTGATCTCACAGCTAAAAGTTCTGGCAATTTTTCATCAACACCCCCGAAAGGATCTTCATTAGCATAGGGAGCCAATATTTCATACTCCCAATCCCATGCTGTTCGAGTATATTCTTTGATGCGAGGTAGAGCACAATCGCTCAAAATAACTAACTCATGCCCACCTTGGCACAAGTCCTTTCTCAACTGCTCTAAAGAATCTTTATTGGAAAGTTTTGAAAAAACCACAAAATAAACAATAGTGGAAGATGGGTCGATGCTTCGGAGTTTTCTTGAAATTGCAAGCAGACTCCGTCCGGAAGTAATAGCACCAACTAACACCATAACTGACGCTGCACCGCTCATCTTCGTCTCATCAATTTCGCATGGAGCCAACCATTTAATCAATTGATTGTCACGATTGAGGTAGGTATTGATTTCTTTTTTTAGCGCTTGCGAGCCTGCATCGTCAAATGTCACCACTACATCCAAATCTCGAGACACGTAACGCTTAATATTTTTTTCCCGGTGTTTTGAAAAGGTTATCTCAGTTAGCGACAAAGCAGATTCAACATCAATAAAAAAATGCTCCCTAGAGTCAGCATTACTACTCACAGCAGTATTCCACTCTAATACACCTTCCGCTGCAAACTGCCCAAAGAACTCTTCCCGAGTTTTTTCAAAATCCACCTTTTTTACAACCAACAACTCGTGCTTTGGATTCTCAGGGAGAAACTGGTCGCCAGCAATACGAATTAACTTGGCACCGCGCTTACAGAAGTCGCACTCAGATGCCCTTTTTGATACCAAGCCGTCACCGACTACTGATGAAATATCAAAAACCCCCTTTTGATCATTGGGTAGATTGATATGAAAAAGCGTAACCAGCTGATCTCTGGAAAAGGATGTCTTCGACAGCATGTTTTTCACCAACGATCCACTCGTAGTGGCAGAGATCAATAGGAGACTACTGATATCCTCCACAAAGTCATAAGGCTCATTAAGCACACTATAGGACTCGAAGCTCTCTATTGATGGAAAGCCATCGTCAAAACCCCCTACCAGCTGAACAGCGATACTGACAAAATAGGCAATTGACGATGTATCCACGTATATCCGCTTCAGATCCTTTCGTAAATACGGAAGCACTGAAATGGCGAGGAAGGAAACCTCTATGCTAGATACCAGTAGGTTCGACGCACGAATAAATTTATTACAATGGTCACCAGAGGGTTTCGAGAAATGATAACCATAGGAAGAAGTAATAATACCGCTATGCTTTTTGAACAAAGCGATCATGCCACAATGCAATATTTCTTTGGCAAGTTCTGCATCTACCTTATTATTATCACAGTAATAAAGCTCTCCAGACTTATACGCACTTAAGCAGAGTAAGTGGTCATTAATATCGCCCACGAAGGTATCAAATTCACTTACAAAAGACTTGTCAGCTTCAAAAATATCACGCTTTAACCATGTATTATCAAGCGTCATAACATATACATTTTTTGGCACTAGGTTTTCTGTAACATCCACCTTTAACGCTTTCGCCACCACATCAAGGGGTACTTTTGTAGGTAAAAAAATCACTAAGCTTTTACGCTTATTGTCACCAGGTTCATAGAAGCGAAAAACAAAGCCATCACTCATTGCTTTGCCTCCACAGGAATCAACAAAGTAATGGCTACACCAGCCACTTTAGACATAGGGGTCAACAATTCATCTCCAAACTGTCCAGTAGTCCAATCTGAAAACTCACATGTCTCACCTTGCTTATAAGGCGACTCCACAAAATCTCGATACAAAGAAAGCCGGCCACTTCGAATGCGCATAAATCCATGTAGTTGTGTCAAACGATCCATGACTACAGGCAAGCCATTTCCCTTATTGTCTTTATATGTTGAGGTCTCACGTAAAGTAAAGCACCGCTTAAAAACACTAAACTCATCTGCTAGGGAAAATATTCTGTCAGCCTTTTCATCTGGGTTATCTGCCAACCACCGGCCACAATAACCCAACCCAGAATCGACAATCCCAATCTCAACAAAGCGCCTTTGTCCTTCTGTATCATATTGCTGAGTAATAGATTGTAAATAAGCCGACAATCTAGGTTGGCCTCTTACAATACCCTGCACCCCGTCTTCAGTCAGTCTAATACCTTGTGTATAAATAGTGCGCACACCAGGTTTAAGCCATTCGCTACGAGACTGCCCACGTGTGCCATGCTCGTGTGTATTTAAAAACAACTCGTTAAAAAGCCTTCCCAAACTATCTTGACTCTCATTCGTAAGTAGTTTTGCCCCCCCAGTTACAGCAAGAGACTTCTTAACCATCTCGGTAATAATTGCCTTAATCTGTGCAGACTGGCGCGGCTCTGCTTTAAAGCCTGATGTCTGAATATAAAAATTTTGATCAAAACCTTTAGAGCTGTGGTCAACAAAGGAAAACCAGCACAAACCTCCGCGTTGCTGGCCAAACGGACTTACAGCTTGTTGCTCAATAGCATTTTTTGCAGCTAAATTTACTTGTGGTCTTAAGTCATTAGCAGGTGAACCTGAAAGCGCAATCATTTTTGCAGACATGGCCGCCACAAATTTATGCGGCTTATTGGCCAACTCTCCTATCACATCCTTACTTATGCTAGTGCGCAACTCAAGCACACGACCTTCGCCCAACCTAACCCAAGTATTTACCGCCTGAATTGCGCTTGCTAATCCTCCAAATGCATAACTTGATGTATCTACTGGCAGAACCAGAGAGGTAACATTATCGAGATCGACAAGCTTTGTAAGAAATTTCTCACAGTCTTCAATAGTGACCGTTTTGGGGAAATCTAGCACTTTTTATCCCTCGTATTAAATTTGATGACGGAAAGCATACCCAAGCCTAACTACCCACTTCTAAATATCATCAGGCACACCAACCCTAACAATAATGCACAACCACCCGCTCAACCTTACCTTCTGCACCAAACTCCATGACCTCTATCGCCAGCTTATCCAGCACCGACTTGTAATACACGGCGACGGAATTAACACCCTCACAAACATCGAGCAATTCAAAATGTAGATCAGGCATTTTCTCCAATGCCGCCCGCCAGTAATCGCCAATGGCGGGCTTGCCGACTAACGAACCCGTATCGATGCCCAACGACATTTTGATCATCGGGGTAATGATTTCAAAGTCATCGCTGTAGTGGGCGAGAATGCGCTCGATGTCGTGGGCGTTCCATGCCGCCACCCACTCCTTAGCGAAAGCCTGGGCATCAATATTCATTTCTTATTCCGCTTATTCTTTCTGGTTTAACTCAAAACTGACGGCTTAAACAGCACCCAGAGATGCACATCAGAAGGGCCATCGTAAATACGGGAGGCGTAAATATCCCTGCGTCAACGTGGCCCCCGATGAACCAAGCTTACCGAACATGCCCAGTTGGCGACCACTCAATTCAAGCTTTACTCATCACAGGATGAATTTGTCTTCACCCACTTCCACCCGGTGATCATCGGTTTAATCAAGTTTTCTTTTTTCCACAATAAATAAAACAAGATGGCGCAAAGATGTAGCCCGACCAAAACTAAAAGGATTTTCGCATTGAGATGATGCCAGCCATTCAATTGCTTAATGGCTGTTTCAGAGACAAAGCCAGCCAGGGGGCCTGAATCAAAAAAATCATCAGACTCGATAAACAAACCGGTAACACTCTGTAGCGTGATACTGGACAGCAGGGCGATAATAGACAGCGAGCCCAGTGGATTATGGCCAGCGCTACCACTGGGGCTGCGGGAGCCTATCTTTTTCAGGTATCGCCAGATTTGCTGTGGGGTGTGTATCAAAGCCCTAAAACGCGCGGGAGCAGGGCCGATAAAACCCCAGACAATGCGAAATAGCATTAAACCCAGAATGATATAACCGAAATAAAAATGCCAGTCGATGGTACTGAAGGTCATGAACTCGCCAAGCCACCAGCTGACACCGATACTGGCCACCAGAAGCCAGTGCCACAGACGAGAGATCGGGCCCCAGACTTTTTCGCGCTGAAACCCTTTCAAGAGAATATCGTACCCCGACAACCGTGTATCGATGGGGTATTAGTGCTGGTGCTCTTCCTGATATTCGTCATGACAGCCTTTACAGGTATTCCCCACGGCACCAATTTTTGACTGCAAGGCCTCAAGGCCATCGCCAGCAACGGCGTTAAGCTCGTTCACTGATGTCGCATAGTCTTTTCCGTATTTGCCGATTTCTGGGTAGCTTGTCCAAATATTCGGCAAGGCTCTGGTTTTATGCGGATAACTTTTATTGTCTGACCCCGGCGGCCAATCTCGACTAGTATCGAGGTCGAGCAAGAGTTTCAAATTGCCGGCTAGCTGACCGGCAAGTTTCGGCTCGTATGGCATCTTCCCTTTTGCCATGGCAATAAGTGGGCCGAGATTGTGGGCTCTGATTTGCATTTCACCCTGACGAGCTTTGATGGCATTTATATTAGGGTCTTTGTCGGCAAAAACGGGCACTACCAAAGAAAGCCCGATTAAAGCCAAAAACAATCGTGATGCATTTTTCATCTCTATTTCCTTCTGCTGTTTTAAGATCGACATAGCATAGAGCCTACACTAGCACGGCACTTCGGTTGATTCTTAATATACTTAGCTAATTAATGGGACGGCCCAATCTGTATGGACAGATTACTCACAAGGCTCAAATATATTCATTCTGCGCTAGCGAGTACCTGCTCGCACTAAAATTACGATTTAGACAGCACCCAGCGATGGACTTCGGAAGGGCCATCGTAAATACGGAAGGCACGAATATCCCGATAAATACGCTCGATCACCGTATCGGTAGAAATACCCTTCGCACCGAGCACCTGCATTGATCGGTCAACCACTCGACCCAATGCTTCGGAGCAATGCACCTTGGCAAGGCTGGTTTCGGTCTGGGCCTTTTCACCTTTATCGAGCATCCAGCAGCCGTGCCAGGTGACCAGTCGGCTGGTGTGCAGATCAATTTTATTATCGGCCAGCTGAAAGCCAACGCCTTCGTGTTCGATAATGGGCTTGCCGAAAGCCATGCGGGTGCGCGCGTAGTCGGTGGCGATATCGTGGCAGCGTTGGGCGGCACCCAACCAGCGCATGCAGTGGGTTAAACGGGCGGGGCCGAGCCGTACCTGCGCGTAGCGGAAGCCCTTGCCCCGTTCACCGAGAATCTGGCTGGCGGGAATGCGCACCTGATTGTAGTCAACCTCGCAATGGCCACCGGGCGAGTTGCTGTCGAGGGTGTCTAGCATGCGCACCTGTTCAATACCGGGTGTATCGGCATCGCACATAAACATGGTGGCACCAATATCGCGGCCCTCGTGGTCGAGAGTCTTGGCCATAATAATGTGATAACCCGCGCCGGGCATGCCGGTAATAAACCATTTGCGACCGTGAATAATGTAGTCGTCGCCATCAGGAGTTGCGGTGGTTTTCATTAAAGAGGGATCAGAACCGGCACCGTTGTCAGGCTCTGTCATGGAAAATACCGAACGCATTTCACCGCGCACCATGGGTATTAACCAGCGCTCTTTTTGCTCTGGCGTTGCCACCTGGTGCAACAAGTTAGTATTGCCTTCATCGGGGGCCTGAATATTCAGCGCTAATGGGCCGAGGGTGGAGTAACCCGCCGCCTCAAACACTACGGCCATAGAGCGATGATCCAACCCGAGGCCGCCGTATTGCTTCGGCGCGTGGGGCGACAATAAACCCGCTTCACGCGCCTTGGCGACCAGCTCGATACGCAACTCATCGGTGGGCCCGTGATATTCCTGTCGTACGTCTTTTTCGTAAGGCATCACCACGCTGCGAATAAATTCGTCGGTGCGATCTTTTAATGCCACCAGTTCCAGTGGCAGTTCAAAATCTATCATGAGCTATTACCTCTTATTTATTATTTGTTTTAGTGCCAAACAATTGCCTCCTACGGTCATATGCAAAGGGAAGAGGCCTTGTGCACATGACCGTAGGAGGCAAGGATGCCGACACCGAGCTTACAGGGATGTATTTACAGCGTGTCATGAGTGCAAGGCTTCTTTCCGTAGTGGGCAAATTAGCTATGCCACTATATTCCTAGCCCTCAAACCAATTAAAGCAACTTCATCGCCTCAGAATAAAATCGCGGAACCGTCTGGGCAAACTCTTCCCACATCGGATCAATACGCTGTTTTTTACGGTGCAAACGCACATTCAAGCAGGCGATTGCTCCCAGTTGATAAGCTGCCAGCGCCTGAAACCAGGGCAAGTCAGGCAGTGATTGCCCTATGCCCTGCTGGTAAATATCAGCCAGCTCAGCCGGTAAAATCGGTACACAGGGTTTGATATTGTCAGTCCAGAAATTCTTGTCGGCGCAAAACATTACCCAGCCGATGTCGAGCAGCACAGAGCCAATGCGCACCAACTCCCAGTCAATAATGCCGGTCAGCTTGCCCTCGTGGAAAAGCGCATTACCCGGCTGATAGTCGCCATGGACGATGCCTCGTGGCGTAGTGCTCGGCATGGTCGCGAGTAATTTCAGACGCAATTTATCGGCGGCCTCTGCCCAGGAGGGCTCCAGCGCTTTATTGTAAATCGGCTCCCAACGGGAAATTTCTTCAACCAGTTCACGAGGTTTTTCCCAGTTAGGCAACTCGGCCTGCCAGTCGACCTGATGAATGCGCGGCAACACTTCGGCCACCTGCCGCCACAGCGGTGCCACTTTATCGTCAGCCAAATCAAATGAACTGTGCGGCTCCCAAATGAAGAACTCCCGGCCCTTGAGCTTTTCCATCACCACGTAAGGCACTTCAAACTCGTCTTCATCGGGCGAGGCAAAAGGCACATTCGGCACCGGCAAGCCTTTTTCGTAGAGCACCTTGAGCAACGGTGCGGTGCGATACACATCGGTATTGCCCTCGCGGCGCACGCCCTTGGGGGCCAGCTTAATAATATAGCCACCCTGGTCAGCGCCATCACTGCCCTTCACATCAAAACCAAAAGTCAGGCCCGCATGACCGCCGAGCATCGGCTCAACATTTTCCATGACCGCTGTCGCGCCAAAATTGCGTTCCACAAAGCGGGCGAGATTAGCCCGCAATTCATCATCAACACCGGCCCTTTGATCAAGACCCATCGCATCACTATTACTACTCACAAACTATCCCCTGCTTTATTTTTTTATTTGTATTTTTAAAAGAAACTGCCCGGAGAATAGCATTTATTATTCGCCGAGGAATCGAGCCTATAACCAGGAATACTATCAACAACATTGACCGACAGTCCCCAGCCTTGTCATAGTGTCGGGCTGAATTCACCTGCCGCAGCCCTCACTCGCTGATCCCGGCACACGCTCATTACGCTATTCGATTAGCGCAAGGTAGTCGACACCCCTATGTTTTACGGCTGGATTTTACTCGCCACTATTGGCCTGATTTACATGATTTGCGTTGGCGCTGGCTTTTACGGCTTGAGCGTAATGATGCCCGCGATGATCGACGACCTCGGCTGGACACGGGCCGAGGCCTCCGCCGGATTTTCCCTCATGGCGATGGTGCTGGGTTTATCCGGCCCTCTAATTACCAGCCTGATGAAAAAAATCGGCCCACGGCAAACCATTATTATTGGCGGTGTTGTTTGCGCTATCAGTGCCGGCATTCTCTATCGCTACCACTCCCTGACCACTTACTATTTTGCCACCGGCCTGCTTGGTCTCGGCCTCACCATGCAGGTTGTACTACCCGGCACCCAGCTTATTACCCAGTGGTTTCAACAGCGCCGTGCGATGGCCCTGGGCATATTTATGGCCTTTGGCGGCCTCGGCGGCGTAATTGGCGCACCGGCCTTTACCTGGTTAATTGCTGTCTTCGGTGACTGGCGGCCCGTGTGGCTGGCAGTGGGCGCGGTCACCCTTACCGCCTCGGTTTTAAGTGCCGTCTTTATTCGCAATAGCCCAGAAGATATAGGCCAGAAAATAGATGGGCTTTCCGAGGCTGACGTAAAAAATAATGCGCGTAAAAAAGGCAAAGCTGCCCGTGTTTATAAAACCAAGCTCGACTGGACCGTGGGCGAAGCCTTGCGTGACAGAAACTGCTGGTTTGTCATTACGGCCGGAGCCATCGCCGTGACCGGGCATATGATTATTAGCAGTCAATTAATACTGCATGCGCGCGACCTTGGCATCGGTGCCGTTGTCGCGGCATCCGCGCTGGGAGTGCAGGGCCTGGCCACGACACTCGGGCGCTTGCTCGCGGGCCTGCTCGGCGACAACACCTTCGAACCACGCACCATTTTCATTTTTGGTATCAGCAGTGAATTACTCGGCATGTTGCTGATTACCAGTGCCAGTCACAGCACCCTGCTGTATGCCGGCGTGGTCTTTTTTGGTCTCGGTTTTGGTCTCGGGCTGGTGTCTGCCACCACCATGTTTGCCAATTATTACGGCGGCAAAAATATGGCGACACTGCTGTCCTATCGCATTTTACTCGGCACCTTGCTCGGCGGGGCCGGGGTTGTTGTTTGCGGCTACGCGGCAGATATTTTTGGTGGTTATAACGAAGCGTTTTATTTTTATTCTGTGCTTCTATTAATAGGCACTGCTCTGGTCATTATGATTCGCACACCGCAGCACGAGTAAAACACTCAGTACGAAATAGCCTGCAATAACAGCGTTTGCCGTATTACGCACACCTCTTCTATCACAGCCGTTGCAGTCTGGGCCATTCTGAGCCTGTGCTAGACTTTAGCGTCAACTTATTCATCTCTTATTAATTCACAATTATAAATAGGGTTTTTTATGAACATACAAGGTCTTACAGCAGTGGTGACTGGCGGTGCCTCGGGCATCGGTGCCGGTGTTACCCGCATGCTGTCCAAAGCGGGTGCCAAAGTGGCGATACTCGACAGAAATGAAGCGCAAGGTAAAGCCATGGCAGAGGAAGTCGGCGGTGCGTCTTTTGTTTGCGATGTTGCCAGTGATGAGTCAGTACAGGCGGCTCTCGCCCAGGCCCGCGAAGCATTCGGTGCGGCACGCATACTGGTCAACTGTGCCGGTATTGATACTGCCCGCAAAATCACCAGTCGCAAAAGTGGCGCTCACCCTATTGGCCCTATGAAACGTGTGGTCGATGTGAATTTAACCGGCACGCTAATTTGCTGCGCTCACGCCTCCCACGCCATGCTCGATCTCGAACCTCTCGACGATGACGGTGAGCGCGGCGTGTTAATCAACATCGCCTCTATCGCTGCCTTTAATGCACCCAATGGCCAGGCCGTTTACGGTGCATCCAAAGCCGGTGTGGTTGGTGCCACCGTGCCCCTGGCCCGCGACCTTGCCCGCTACGGCATTCGTGTCATGACCATTGCACCGGGGCTGTTCGACACCCCGCTGGCGAGCACCATGGATGATGCCATGACCGCCAAGGTATTACGCAACGCTCTCTTTCCCAAGCGCAAAGGCCGACCCGATGAAATCGGTTCACTGGTACAGCATATCTGCGAAAACCAGATGCTCAACGCCTCAACGATTCGCATCGACGCGGGGTTCTTCTAATGAAGACACCGAATCGATCTACAAGCTCTTCATCTACAAAGAGCACCACGAATCGTCGACTGACATGTAAAGGGGAACAGGTATGAAACTGGAAGGCGTAGCAGCATTTTTAACCGGCGGCGCTTCGGGCCTCGGCGCGGCGAGTGCACGGGTATTGGCAGAGGCCGGCGCCATCGTCGCCCTGCTCGATAGAGATATGGCCCTGGCCGAACCCCTGGCCAAAGAACTGGGCGGCGTCGCCATTCAATGCGATGTGGCCGACCACGAATCCTTCAAGGCCGCCGTTGAACAGGCCACCGCCGCCATTGGCCCACCGCGCATTGCCGTCAATTTTGCGGGTATTGATGTTAGCCAGAAAATAGCCAGCCGCTCGAAGGGACCACACCCCATTGCGTCGATGCAGCGCGAGATCGACATCAACGTCATCGGCACCCTCGACGGTTGCGCGCTGTTCTCTGAGCAGATGATGAATCTCGAACCCTTTGAAGATGGCGAGCGCGGCGTGTTAATCAATATTGCCTCTGGTGCCGCCTTTAATGGCCCACCCGGACAGTCCGTTTACGCCGCCTCAAAGCGCGCTGTCGCCGGTGCCACGCTGCCACTGGCTCGCGACCTTGCGCCCTACGGCATTCGTGTCATGACCATCGCGCCCGGCTTCTTTAAAACGCCGTTGGCCGAAGGCGTTGACGACAAGCATATCGATAAGTTGATATCGATGGTGCCCTTTCCCAAGCGCTGGGGCGACCCCCGTGAACTCGGCGAGCTGGTGAAATTTATCTGCCAAAACCGTATGCTCAATGGCGAGACTATTCAAATTGACGGTGCCATGCGCTAAACGACTGTTGAAAACGATCGTGCTTTTAACCGCTGACAAAGATAAGGAATGATGACAGACACACTTGAACGCAATGCCAAATTCCAGATTGGCCAGGTGGTAAAACACAGACTTTACCCCTTTCGAGGGGTGATTTTTGATGTCGACCCCACCTTCGCCAATACGGAGGAATGGCTTGAGGCTATCCCTGAAAATTTGCGCCCCAAACGCGACCAGCCCTTTTACTACCTGCTGGCGGAAAATACGGAGTCCTATTATGAAGCCTATGTCTCCGAGCAAAATTTACTGCCCGATGATAGTGGCAAAGCCATAGGCCACCCCCAAATTACCGACTATTTTGGCGAACTCAACAATGGCTTTTACAGCCTGAAATCCAGTAATACCCTTAATTAAATAACTGAGCCTTTACTAAGGCTCAGTTGCTTCAATACTCATCAAATACCCCATGCCTCCCCTTGCCTGCTGAAAATTGAGATGCGCCTTTCAAACCATCGACCTGCAATGAATCTGCACTGCACGCAAACTCATTGTGCAGGGCCGCCTCTAAAATAAGCCCCTGCTGTTCGTAAACCGAAAGTCGATCATTGCGCAGGCAGTGCTGCGGAAATTGTGCTATCTCACGCGCCAGGGCTTCGGCAGTCGGTCGGTCAACCGCATTGCACGGCCTGCGGCCTGTCGAGAATAATCGTTGTCACCGAGCCATTTTTTTCAATGGAAACACCCATGGTAAACTCCCTATTTATTGCACTTAACATTAAAGTTATGGCGGCATCGGAAATTCGCGCTAATTACACGAGGAATAATAATGTCAGAAAATAGTTTATTTGTATTTGCGCGCATCGCACCAAAAAGTGAGCATTACGAAGATGCAAAGAACGCGATACTCAGTATTTTGCAGCAAACGCGAGCAGAGCCCGGTTGCCGACAGTTCGAGTTGCATGAAAATGTAGCAGAAAAAAACCTTTTCTTATACGAGGAATGGGCAAGTGAACATGCTCTAGAAGAGCATTATCTAAAACCCTATACATCTCAAGTTTTTGAACGTTATAAAGCGTGGCTTTCTGAACCCGTAGATGTTGTGAAAATGAGTAAATGTATAGCTTCGTAACGCGTTAAAGTAGCCGCACAAATTTTCCCAAAATGGATTCTCAATAATGACAAGCAACCAAACATTAAGCGCCTGCCTGGTTAGCACCGGCGAAGAAGTACTGCGCGGCGAAATTGCCGACGGCAATAACCGCTTCCTTGCCACCACGCTTGGCGAGCAGGGTTTTAGTATTGAAATGATGATGACGGCGGGAGATCGCCGGGAAGACCTGATGTTTGTTATGCGCACCGGACTCTCACGCGCCGACTACCTGTTTATCAGTGGTGGCCTCGGCCCCACCGAAGACGACCTGACCGCCGAAGTGGCCGCCGAACTCGCCGGAGTTGAACGCATCTTTGACGAAGCGAGCTGGCAAGCCATTGTCGCCCTGTTCGCCAAATACAAACTCGAGTGCGGCGAAAACAACCGTAAGCAAGCCATGCTACCCGCTGGTGCCACCATACTGGCCAACCCCAACGGCACGGCACCGGGCTTTAGCTGCACCTTTAAACTCGACGGCAAGACGAAAACCATCGTCGCCCTGCCCGGCCCGCCCCGTGAACTACAACCCATGGTGCACGCCTTTCTGGCTGAACGCGCTGGTGGTAAAGTCGCAGAACAGGATGATTTATTTATCCGCTTTTTAGGGCTGGGCGAATCTGACCTGGCTGAACGCCTCGAACCCTGGACTAAAGAATGGGGCGAAGTCAGCTTCCGCCAGGCCTTTCCTGAAATGGAGGTTAAACTCTATCGCCCCGACCCCGAGCGAGCTGCCGCCCTCTGCGAATTTGCAAAAACTCACCTCGGCGACTATCTGCTCGACTACACCTCACAATCCACCGCCGAACTGTTCACTGCATTTATGCAGCAGGGCAGCGCCAAACTCGCCTTTGCGGAATCCTGCACCGGTGGGCTAGCCGCGAAAACGGTGACCGATGTGGCAGGTTCTTCCGACTACTTCCTCGGTGGTGTGGTGTCCTACGCCAATGCTGTAAAAGAAAACTTTCTCGACGTAGCCACCCAGACATTAGTTGACGAAGGTGCGGTATCAGAGCAGGTCGCCGAACAAATGGCCGAAGGTGCATTGGCCCGCTTTAACGCCGACATGAGCCTTAGTTTTACCGGCGTTGCCGGCCCCGGTGGCGGCACCGAAGAAAAACCCGTCGGCATGGTGTGGATGGCAAAATCCAGTGCTGCTGGCACGCAAACAAAATGCCTGCATCTTATTTTAGATCGCGAGCATATCCGCCTCGGCGCTGTTTATCAGGGACTGCGCTGGTTGATGGAAGACTGGCTGCCCGGACAAAGAAAACAAATAAACGTTTGATCGATATGGGCCATCACGGTTTAAAAAAACATTTTGAATTGATGGCTGAATATAATCAGTGGATGAACACATCACTATTTTCTGCCTTATTAGGCCTGGAGACTCTGGAAATCGCCAAAGACAGGGGCGCTTTCTTTGGCTCAATTCTTGGCACCCTTAATCATATTTTAGTCGGCGATATTATTTGGCTAAAGCGTTTTACGGGGCACCCGGCCAATTTCACAGCCTTGCAATCCCTTGACGAACTGGCTCTGCCTGCTAGCTTATCTGAAATTATTCACGCTGACATTGCCCCCTTAAAAACGGCGCGAGAAAATATAGATTCAGTGATAACGCACTTCATTAAGGAAATGCAGGAAAAGGACTTTGCCTACAATCTGACTTACACCAATACAACAGGCAAAACCTTTAAAAAACAATTTGGTCATTTAGTGCAGCACCTGTTTAATCATCAAACTCACCATCGCGGCCAAGTTTCCACCCTACTCAATCAGCAGGGCATCGACATTGGTAGCACCGATTTATTAATGCTAATTCCAGAGACGTAAATAGGCACGCCCCTTCACTTTTTTGATACTGAAACGGAGAAATTCAATCATGGCTATTCAACACCGATTCGTAGAATACACCGACGGCGACACGCTGCTCGAAGGCTATTTAGCCTATGACGACGCTATTAGCGGGCCGCGACCCTGCGTGATTATTGCCCACACATGGGCTGGGCGTAGTGACTTCGAATGCAAGCAGGCCGATAAATTGGCTGCACTGGGTTACGTCGGTTTCGCCCTGGATATGTATGGCAAAGGCATATTGGGTAGCGGCCCCGATGAAAACACCGCCTTAATGACACCCCTGATGGAAGATCGTCCCGCACTGCAGCAGCGCATGGCTGCTGCGTTGGCGACTGCCAGCCAGCAACCTGAAACCGATGCTGCAAAGATGGCGAGCATGGGTTACTGCCTCGGTGGTTTGTGCTCACTCGACCTCGCACGCACCAGCTCTGATATTCTCGGCGCTGTCAGTTTCCACGGCCTGTTTCTGCCACCGGGTAATACCGAAGGCAATAAAATCACCGCCAAGGTACTGTGTCTGCACGGCAATAACGACCCCATGGTGCCGGTTGACTCGGTTATCGCACTGGACAAAGAACTCACCACAGCCGGTGCCGACTGGCAGGTTCACGCCTACGGCAATACGCTACATGCCTTTACTAACCCCGCAGCCGCTAGCCCGGAGTTGGGCATGGCTTATAACGCCGCAGCGGATCGCCGATCATGGACAAGTTTGGTGAATTTTCTTGAAGAGATTTTTGAATAAAACGCCGTACAATATTTTCAGTACAGTTCGACATTTAAAAAAAGGAAGCGCCCAACGGCGCTTCCTTTTTTATGTACAACCCAATACCGCTATTTTTCAAACGGCACTGGCTACGCTAATAACACACGAAAAATAATAGCGAAATTAATCTGCCAGCAATGCTTCTTTAGCTTTTTCAACATCGACCGAATCAGCAGCTTGTGATTTATCGACGGAATCATAGGCCTTTCTATAGTCAACACTGGTGCCATCGACAGAACCTACTAACTTCTCTCTATCAACGGAAGCGCTCGCTTTTTCTTTATCAACGGATTCGCTGAGTTCACCGAAATCGACAGCAAGCGCCATGGTGGGTAAAGACAAAGCGATGGTAAGCACTAAGGTTACTGGTTTCATGCTGATTCTCCCTAAAAAGTTAAGTGGAACGAGCTTAAACACTCACCAAATTTTCGACAAGCATTTATTTTTTTTAAAATGATATGACTTTACGCGTCACAAAATGACTGAGCTTCGCGCACGTCCAGCGTACCTTCATAAATCGCACGACCGGTAATAGCACCGAGTATGCCGGCTTCCGCAGCTGCTTTAAGCGCACGAATATCGTCCATGTTTGTAATGCCGCCGGAGGCGATAACGGGAATGGGTGAGGCCTTGGCCATGGTGACGGTGGCTTCGACATTCACGCCCTGCATCATGCCGTCGCGGTCGATGTCGGTGTAAACAATGGCGCTAACGCCGTCACTGGCGAAGCGTTTGGCGAGGTCGGTGGCTTTGACATCACTCACCTCTGCCCAACCGTCAGTGGCGACCAGTCCGGCTTTGGCGTCGATGCCGACAATGATATGGCCGGCAAACTGTTTGCACATTTGGGTGACGAAGTCAGGTTCTTGCACGGCTTTAGTGCCGATAATCACGTAGTCGACACCGGCTTGCAGATAGGCTTCGATAGTCTCGGCACTGCGAATACCACCGCCAATTTGGATGGGTAGTTCGGGGTAGCGTTGGGCGATGGCTTTAACCACGTCACCATTCACTGGCTCGCCGGCAAAAGCGCCATTGAGGTCGACTAAATGTAGGCGGCGCGCACCGGCTTCTACCCAGCGTCCGGCAACGGTAACGGGGTCATCAGAAAACACAGTGGAGTCTTCCATGCGGCCCTGGCGCAAGCGCACACATTCGCCGTCTTTAAGGTCAATCGCGGGGATAATTAACATTGGAACATTCTCTTTAAATAGGTTGAATCAATCGGACTTGGGACGAGAGGCGAGCGATTTGGCATCGGCGCTTTAGCTTTCGCCATCCCAGTTAACAAAATTTTTCAGCAA
Organism: Gammaproteobacteria bacterium 50_400_T64; assembly: GCA_002162755.1. Lineage (GTDB taxonomy): Bacteria > Pseudomonadota > Gammaproteobacteria > Pseudomonadales > Porticoccaceae > Reddybacter. Next base: position 109,512 of record MAAS01000031.1, read on the forward strand.
TTGAAGACCGGCGGTATGGCTTTTTTCCGGGTGAAACTGCACGGCAAACAAGTTGCCCCGCGCCAGTGCTGCGGCAAATTTAGGGCCGTATTCGCAGGTTGCGGCGACATCGCTGGGCTGCTTGGCATCCACATAATAACTGTGTACAAAATAGAAACGGGCATCTTGCTCAATGCCGTGCCACACCGGGTGATCAATAGTTTGATGCACTTTATTCCAACCCATGTGCGGTACTTTTAGTCGTTCGCCATCACCAGCGCGCAGGTCATCGCCAAAGTAGCGGACTTCACCGGGCAGAATATCGAGACCTTCGACACCGCCATTTTCTTCGCTGTGCTGCATCACCGCCTGCATGCCAACGCAAATCGCCAGCACCGGCTTTTCAGCAATGGCCGTAGCAACTAACTCATCAAACCCGAGGCGGCGAATTTCCGCCATGCAGTCACGAATAGCGCCGACACCGGGGAAGACGACTTTATCGGCCCGCGCCACTTCCATAGGGTCTGCGGTAATCACGATGTGGTCATCGGGGGCGACGTGCTCTAGCGCTTTGGCGGCAGAATGCAAATTGCCCATGCCGTAGTCGAGCACGGCAATGCGGCTGCGAAAATCACTCATAGTTTTACTCGTTTACTGTGTTGGGCTTAAATTGCATTGGGTTTAATAAAATGGGTTTGCTGAGTTGGTGACTCAGACTTACGCCCATTCTCAGCAAACCCTATTTACAAACAACCCCGTTACAAAGTGCCTTTAGTCGAGGGCATTTGACCCGCCATGCGGGGGTCGAGCGCAAGGGCCATACGCAAGGCGCGGCCAAAGGCTTTGAAAATTGTTTCTACCTGGTGGTGGGTATTGCTACCGCGCAAGTTGTCGATATGCAGGGTCGCGCCAGCGTGATTAACAAAGCCCTGAAAAAACTCAGAGACTAAATCAACATCAAAATTGCCAACGCGAGCGCGGGTGTACACCACATCCTGCACCAGACCGGGACGACCGGAAAAGTCGATCACCACCCGTGACAATGCTTCGTCCAGCGGCACATAGGCGTGGCCGTAGCGATACATACCTTTGCGATCACCCAGAGCTTTAGCCACTGCCTGACCAAAAGTAATGCCGATATCTTCCACCGTGTGGTGGTCATCAATGTGAGTGTCACCCTCGGCTTTAACCGATATATCGATCAAGCCGTGGCGCGCAATCTGGTCGAGCATGTGCTCAAGAAAGGGCACACCGGTATCAAAGTCAGCCGTACCGGTGCCATCGAGATCGACAGCGACCGTAATTTTGGTTTCGAGGGTATCGCGACTTACCGTCGCCTTGCGTTCACTCATGTTGCTCTCCGGTTCAGCCTGGCCAGTAACATCGTCGTCACAGCAACAGGCGGCAAGCGGGCATTATACGGACACACCCACAAAGCGGCTAGGAGCCTGTCAGACTTAAGGTTGCCCTACTGCGGAAAAGCCAGATAAACGACCCCACAACTAAATATTCACAAGATCTAACCGAAGTCTCGATTTCACATTGATGGCGTTGAACCGAAACGGAATATCACGCTCTAATGACCACCTCCGCAACATGCCGATGATCCATCACCTCCACCGGCCCTCAATCGACAATCCTTTTATGAAAGCCAGCACCCTATGACAGCAGTAAAGTGGATAATTGGTACCGTTGCCGCAATCGCACTTCTCGTCGCCATCGCGGTCGCCTACCTGATGCTGGCGATAGACCCCAACAGCTACAAACCACAACTGGCCGAGCTAGCGAAAGAGCAGGATATTATTCTCAATATTGGAGGTGAGCTGAGCTGGCAATTGCTGCCCAGCCTGGCCCTCAGTATTGGCAGCACACAAATAACCAGCCCCCGTAGCGAAATACCGGCCATCCGTTTTGAACAAGCCGACCTAAGCCTGGCCTGGCTACCACTGTTTAAGCGGCAATTATCCGTAAAAGCAATTCATCTTGAAGGTGCCGATATCCGCCTGGAAACGGCAGAGCAAGCCTCGAACACCGCCATTGCCCCATTGGCCGCAGCCCCGCTTTCCACAACGGCCCTTAGCGCGGAGACATCTGATGCGGCTAGCGAAGCTGATACATCAAATTCTCCCCCCGCTTTCACGCTGGCCATTGAAAGCCTGGCAATAACCAACAGCCGCTTGCAGCTACCATTAGGGACTGAGGCCACTAGCCCGCAACAACTCAACGATATTAACCTGCTAATTCAAGGCCTTAATCTTGACGGTGAAGCCTTCAAACTGCAGGCCGACTTTAATTACAGTGACCCCACCCTACCCGGGCCAGTGGCGGTGAAGATCGACACCGGGGCGAGCGTCGATCAGAACACCCAGGTTTTTACCCTGAGCAAAACAATGCTCGAATTATTACTCGCCGACAAACCGGCTATTGAACTTAGCCTCGATTCTCTCACCGCCGGGCAACTCGGCACCCCTCATCTGAAAATATCGGGCTTACAACTGAATAGCGCGGGGGCAAGCCTGCAGGCTTCTGTATCAATAAAAACGTCAGCAAAAACGGTTAACGACAACATTACCTTTGAAAGTGAAATCAATGTGCCACCGCTGGCTTTGCGTAAAGTACTGTCGAGCTGGGCTATCGAAATTCCCGATTTGCCCGACGAACACGCCCTGCAACACGCCAGCCTAAGACTACGCCTTAAAGGCAGTAACGAGCAGCTCGCCATCAGCAACTTAATGCTCACACTTGATGACATCACTATTGAGGGCAATGCAGATTTTGATTTTGGCCCAACGCGCCGTGTGGCTTTGCAACTGCGCGGTAACACTATCGATTTAAACCACTATATTGCAAGCACCAATGCAAAAAGTGCCGACGAAACAGCCGCCAATAATGGGCAGCAAAGTAGCGGTGCGGAAAACACCGAACCAGCATTAATTTTCGCCCCCCTTATTGCACCTCTGCTCTGGGTCGGCGACGGCAACGCCACCCTCGACATTAGCCTCGACGGTCTTGCTATCGATAATATCGTCGCTGAAAAAGTGCAGCTAAAAATCAAGGCTGCGAACAACATTGTGCAAGTACAGCAACTCGCCGCCCACGTTTTTGATGGCGACATTAACGCCACCGCAACGATTAACCTGCAGCACAAAGAGCCGAAAGTGAATTTTACCAGCACAATCAGCGAGCTCTCGGTCGAACAGGCGATGACTGCCGTTAACGGCGAAGATCGTTTAGAAGCCCCTCTAACGGGTAGCCTGACGGCAAAATTCCAGGGCAAGACCCGTGGCAACAATGCTGAGCAACTGCACCAATATTTAAACGCCACTGGCGAAATCAACCTTGCCAGGCCCTACCTGAGCGCGTTTAACATCGAAAGAAGCTATTGCGATATTGCCGCACTGATAGAAAAAATACCGCATAAAACCGATTGGCCACAGGGCTCACAACTGCAGGACGTACAGGCCTCCATTCATCTTTCGGGTAAGCAAGTTTTACTTGAAAGCTACACCACCGGGCTGGGCAACATCAGCCTGAGCGGCAAAGGTATCATCGATCTCGACAAAGAACGCTTCGACCTGCTCGCCATTTCACGACTCAATGGTGACCGTACCAGCGAAGGGGGCTGCCCGGTGAAGAGCAAGCGCGTGCGCGACAAAGATATTCCTATTCGCTGTAAAGACAGCTTTGCCAACGCTGGCGGTGGTAGCTGCAAACCCGATGGCGACTTTGTAAAACAAGTAATACAAGACAAGCTGTTTAAAAAAATCGGAAAGAAAAGCGGCCTTAATGAAGATTCTGAAGAAGCCTTAAAAGGCTTGCTCAAAGGCCTTTGGGGACGCTAACAATATGCCCACACCCTCGTCTATGACTAACACTTTCGCCCAACGCCTGCTGCACTGGTTTGACCAGAACGGCCGCAAAGACCTGCCCTGGCAGCAGGATATTAATCCTTACCGCGTCTGGCTCTCGGAAATCATGCTACAGCAAACACAGGTCAGCACGGTCATCCCCTACTTCCAGCGCATGAGCAATCGCTGGTCAGATGTACACGCACTGGCCGCAGCCCCTCTCGATGAAGTACTGCATCAGTGGACCGGGCTTGGCTACTACGCCCGCGCGCGCAACCTACATAAAACCGCACAAATTATCAGTCGTGATCTCGACGGCATCTTCCCCGATAACGTTGAACAACTGCAAGCCTTACCGGGCATTGGCCGTTCCACCGCCGGGGCAATCTGTGCCATCGCCCACAATCGCCACTGCGCCATACTCGACGGCAACGTCAAACGCGTACTGGCCCGCCACGACGCCATTCCCGGTTGGCCGGGTAAAACAGCCATCGCCAATCAACTCTGGGATATTGCCGAAAAACACACCCCCGCCCAACGCACTGGCGATTACACGCAAGCGATTATGGATCTCGGTGCCACCCTGTGCACACGCAGTAAACCTGCCTGCACACAATGCCCCGTCAATGCCGACTGCCTGGCCTTCACCCGAGATGAAACACAGCTTTACCCCGGTAAAAAAGCCACCAAAGCACTCCCCATACGACAGGTCTTATTGCTGATCATTCGTGACAAAAAACACCAGGTGCTGCTACAACAACGCCCTCCCAGCGGCATCTGGGGCGGCCTGTGGAGCTTCCCCGAATGCGCAAACGAGGCTGAACTTGTCACCATTTGCGCACGCTTCGGCATCAACATTAAAAGTTACCGGCTCGCCAGCACTCTGCGCCACACCTTTAGTCATTTTCATCTCGACTACACCCCCGTGCATATCGACACTCAGGGGGCCGCCAAAGGCATTGCCGACAGCAGCCAACGCTGGGTTGTGCCGAGTGCCCATGGGGAAATCGGCCTGCCCGCCCCCATCCTCACCCTGTTGAATACGCTAAAAACATAAATTCACTTGCTCCTGCGCTGCTGAGTTTTATACTGTGCCACCATCGTCGATACACCTTGCCACTCCACCCTATAAAGCAAGATAGACACCAAGAGGAGCCACCATGAGCCGCACTCTACTCTGCCGTAAATTAAAACAGGAACTTGAAGGGCTCGACACGCCGCCCTTCCCCGGCCCCAAGGGACAAGATATTTTTGACAACGTATCAAAACAGGCCTGGGGAGAATGGGTCGCCCACCAAACCATGCTGATCAATGAAAAGCAGCTGAATATGATGGACATGACAGCCCGCACCTACCTCAACGAACAGCGCGAGAAGTTCCTTTCCGGCGAAGAATACGACGCCGCTGAAGGATATGTCGCACCGAGTAATTAATCTGTCATCACGCCTTGACTGCACCGACACTAAACGGTTTAATACGCGCCTTCCAAAAGCCCGGATAGCTCAGTCGGTAGAGCAGAGGATTGAAAATCCTCGTGTCGGTGGTTCGATTCCGCCTCCGGGCACCATATAACTTAAAGGCCTCGCAGAAATGCGGGGCTTTTTTGTTTCTGGCGTTTGGTCGCCCTCTGGTCTTTTAGGCTAGGAATTAGCTAAAGAGCTGTAGACATAGCAGAAGGCTAAATTAGAATGCCCCCAGCCTTGGGGAGGTTTACACACCCACTTATCAATAGTTGATTTCCCAGTACCCATACCATCAGCTGCTTCTCAGGTTGAGCGATCTTGATCAAAGGCAAGCTGAGTTACTTCAAGTCGGCCATTCCAATGCCCATATACTGCTTAGTACCCTGCGTTTAAACAAAATAGTGTTAAAAATTAGTATACCCAAGTTATGCCGAAAGAACCCAACCACTAAGAAAAGAGAGACTGAATATCATGTTGAAATTTATACCCCTGGTTACGGTACTACTCCTATTGAAAGGTTGCGTAATCCCTACTTGTGCTTGCCTCCCTGACCCAGAGACAGAAGAGGACACGACAGCACTAGCGAGTACGGGCGAGCGAATGCGGATGCATAAGTTTTTTCAAGCGCAAGACGCAGAATTGCCACCTCGAAAAACACAAGACCAGCTCCTAGAAAAAGAGTCTCAGCTGTGACTAGAGCAATAAAATCAAACCGTTGAGGGCTATGCACAACGGGATCCGCGCGGGCAACAACAGAGACGGTATTGATAGACCGCTGATAACGATTATTTTGAGTCTTTTTGCAAAAAGTAACTTTAGCCATCAATATAGAAATAACGGGATATGCTATGAAAATGATTCCAGCTATTTTAGCTCTCACCCTATTTACAACGGCAAGCAACAGTGCAGAGCCCGCTGGATCTTTAAATATGTCCTGTCAGGATTTTAGCTCGAGCGATGTAGAGAGCTTAGTTCAGCCGTATCTTGATGAAATGCTTCATACGGCTCTAATCATGCAAGCACAAAGCTCTAATTACAATACATCTGCAGCTGCGATTCAGGCCATGGATAAAAGCCTACCCGATGTAGTGAAACGTATCTTGCTATCAATAATCAAAGCGAATTGTTAAAAATTGGCGAAAATAATTAATTAACTAAAATACAAGGTGACAATATTGAATATAAAATCAGTATCACTTGTATATAATCTTATTTTCTGCCGTATTAACTCATGCGTCGCCAACACCTAACGAATTTATCCGTTGTAATAAAAAGGCCATTTCTATAATTGATTTTTGTTTGCACGACAATGGAAGTAACTGCTGGGTGAAATCAAAAAAAGGCCACGAATAGCGCCGCAAACGCGCATCTCTTTCTCACCAGAAAAATCACCACAAAACTAAAACTGAAAAAATTCAACGTGAGATTAAAGCCGCGAAGAACATGATAAATAAAGGGGAATAATTACATGGAACTTTTAGGAAATAATGAATTTATTTATTGATATTGATGGTGTACTTCTGGGCAAATCTCCTGATACAAGAAATCCTTGTTTAGCTAATTCAGCCGAAGAATTTTTAAAATTTTGCCTTGAGACCTTTGATTGTTATTGGCTTACTACACACTGCAAGGGTGATGCGAGCACTGCTGTTGACTACTTAAGGCCTTACGCTGATGACAAATTCATTACGTTAGCTGAAAGAATTAGACCGACAAACTTTAAAACATTTAAAACGGAAGCTTTATTTGGCGACTTCTTTTGGATTGATGATCAGCCTACAGCTTATGAATTTCAATATTTAGATGACAATGACTGGCTTAAGCATTGGATCCAGGTCAATACAAGAAAAGATATTAATGAGCTGTCATCAGCGCTAAGATTTTTGAAGAAGATAATTATAGATTAGATAGTTTTTTATGTGGAAAGGTTGATTTACTGGCCTCCCTTCGTCAGCGCCAAGTTTGATACTAATACAAACTTCGCTGGGAGGGCGTTCTTAGGGTTGAGGGATAGATATAGCCTCGGCCACACGATTAGTTGATTATCAGCCACGACGTTAGATTCATTGCTATTTCTTCGTTATAGATATAGTCGTTTGAGTTACCAATACCGTTAATGGCATTGCTCAATGCGATCACTTGGTTTAACACCTTCTGACAGTATGTATTCTTCAACAACAGTCTCAGCACTTAAACCAAGCGTTTTTAAAATTAAAGCTACAACACCGGCTCTATCTTTACCTGCCGTGCAATGAAGGAGCACTGGAAAAGAATCATATTTACCAACTGACTCTATAGTGTTAGTCGACAGGGCTCTGGCAGTGCAAAGCTGTATTCTATATGGTTTAAGCCGTGTGCAACTTGCTGTTTAAGTAATTTGCCCCAGAGGATAGACCGCATCATTTGCCCCATTACGACTTGCCGTGGCAATATCTTCCGACACAAATCTAGGAGGGGCCAACAATGCCCATTGCAATCACCAAAGATTCTATCGACCTTGGCCTTATCACCAAAGATGCCGCTGCGCTCGTAACTTTTTACCGAGACACCCTGGGATTAGAAGAAGAAGGCGAAATGCAGATGCCCGGCGGCGGACATATGACGCGACTGAAGTGTGGCACCACCACCTTGAAAATTGTCGTCAATGGCAAAGAGCCGAAAGCGCTGGCGCCCCCCGGAGGTATTCGCGGTGCGACGGGGTTTCGCTACTTTACTATTTCGGTGAGTAATTTGGCGGAGGTAACGGAGGAGTGTCAGGCGGCGGGCTATAAAGTGCCGGTGCCGCCCACGGAAATAAGGCCGGGCGTTTCTATTTCGATGATTGAAGACCCCGATGGTAATTGGGTGGAGTTATTACAGGCTGATTAGAAGCACGCCCCCCTATCCACTTTACTCCAGTGATCCAGCTCGGGGTAATGCTGGCCTATGCTATAATTTCTGGCTTGCCTACGGCTAGCCGTAGAAGAAACGGGGTACTGCAAACCTCGAGTCAATCCTAAAGTCAGCTTGTCTGGAATCAAACGATGAAGAAAGTCCTGGTTATCCACTACTCACAAAGTGGGCAGCTCAGTAATGTGGTGCAAAATTTCACCCAGCCACTGGTTGACTCGCCCGATATGTCAGTGACCTTTGAAAACATTATACCAGGCGTCGACTACCCCTTTCCCTGGCCCTTTTTTCGTTTTTTAGACACCTTTCCCGAAGCCGTATACCTCGACTCACCTCCTCCTCTGCCTCTCAAGGTTGCGGAAGATGAAGACTTTGATTTGATTATTCTTGCGTATCAGGTTTGGTTTCTCTCCCCCTCTTTACCCATTACTGGCTTTTTGCAAAGCCCAGCAGCGGCGAAACTATTAAAGGGCAAGCCGGTTATCACCCTCATTGCTTGCCGTGACATGTGGCTAATGGCTCAGGAAGAAATGAAAACGATGCTCCATGATCTGGACGCGACACTGGTGGGCAATGTCGCTCTGGTCGATGAAGCCGGCAGTATCGGTAGTTTTCTTGCCACACCCGCATGGGTGTTGAGCGGCAAAAGGGGGCCTCATCTGGGTGGATTAATCCCACGAGCGGGTGTGGCCGATGCTGATATTGTCAACTGCAAGCGGTTCGGCGAACGCCTTGTGGAGCGCTTGACTGATAACACCCCGCTAGAACCCGACTTACTGTGTCATCTAAACGCGGTGCGGGTTAATGAGACCTTGATTGCTAGTGAGAAAACGGCGCGGCGTGCCTTTCGATTGTGGGGAAAGCTACTGCGTAGCCTCGGACCAAGCGGCTCAATTAAGCGCAAACCCGTACTACTTATCTATGTTGTTTTCCTCACCGCCATGATATTGACCGTTGTCCCTCTGGGAATTCTCATCAAAAAAATAATCGCTCCCCTGACACGGCAGCGCATTGCTGAGCAAAAGGCCTATTTTGGCAAACCTTCGGGTTCGTGATACTCATCATTGTGAATCCACTGTGAAGAACGCTACCTTGCATACATGCTCAGGAAGGTCTGTATTTAACGACCTTCAATCGACTAAGCCCTGCCCTATGGATAGATTTTTATACTTATGAAACCCGTTTTTATTACTCAAGTCAGCGCTGTATTACCCAATAATCCCGTCAGTAATGATGAGATGGAATCTGTGCTCGGCCAAATTGGTGGCAAACCCTCACGCGCACGCCGCATTGTGACGCGCAGCAACGGTATACGCAGCCGCCACTACGCCGTTGATCCGGTGAGTGGCGAGGTCAGCCATACCAATGCACAATTAACGGCCGAAGCCGTAGAAAAATTGCAAAGTGATCATTTTGACCTATCGTCTTTACAGTGCCTGGCTTGCGGTACGGGTCAGGCCGATCAAATGATACCCAGCCACGCCGTGATGGTGCACGGAGAACTCGGTAAACCTTGCTGTGAAGTCATCGCAACGGCTGGCGTTTGTGGCGCCGGTATGAGCGCCATGAAATATGCTTATCTGGGTATTGCCAGCGGTGAGTTTACTAATGCCATTGCTACCGGATCAGAAACCGCATCAACCATGATGCGCGCGGAAATGTTTGAACAGGAAGTGAGCAGCAGTGTTGATGCCCTGGAAACTCAGCCAGAAATCGCCTTTGAAAAAGATTTTTTACGCTGGATGCTCTCCGATGGCGCGGGCGCTGTATTACTGGAACCCCAGCCCAAAAAACAAGGATTGTCGCTGCGTATTGAATGGATCTTCCAGCGCTCTTACGCCAATGAAATGGAAACCTGCATGTACAGCGGTGCAGAGAAAACAGCCGATGGCAAGTTGCGCGGCTGGCAACAACTACCCCCTGATAGCTGGATGAAAAACTCCGTTTTCTCGGTTAAACAAGACGTAAAACTACTTAACGAGCATATTATTCACTATACGGTTGAAAAGCCTCTTACTGAAATAATGACCAGCAAATCGCTCAAACCTGAAGATGTGGATTATTTTTTACCGCATTATTCATCCCATTTTTTCCGTCAAAAAGTCTACGACGGCATGGCGAAAGTGGGTTTCGAAATTCCCTTCGATCGTTGGTTTACCAACATCAGCACCAAAGGCAATATCGGCTCTGCATCGATTTACATCATCCTCGAAGAGCTATTTCACTCGGGGCGCTTAAAACCAGGCGAAACGATTCTTTGCTATGTGCCCGAAAGCGGCCGCTTTTCCACTGCTTTTATGCTGTTAACCGTATGTGATGCGAACCTGGAAGCCTGAGTGAAACAAGACGAAGTCCCCCAGGATCAGTCTGCCGCTTTCGAAGGGCAAAAAAAGCCCCTCTATGTACTCGACAAAGACGGCCACTACACCACTGAGCTGTCCAGTGGCTGGGATGCCGAAGAGGTGGTACTCGACCAGGCCATTGCTCTGTTTGCCGCTCAATGTGAAGACGCCCGTCAGCGGGTCGAACAAAAACTCTGCGCATCACTTGAATACCACATGTATCAACGGCGCATGGATCTCACTGTGCTCGCGCAAAGCACCGGCTTCTTCAAATGGCAAATCAAACGCCATATGAAGCCCCAGATATTTTCTCACCTCAGCCCCAAAAAACTAGCTCGCTACCAAGAGGCGCTCGGAATGAGTGCTGCTGAATTACAAGCGATGCCTGATAAAGACTAAAACCAATGACCGCTATCGAATTTGATCACCGCCAAACTGCCCACTGCGAAAGTGGCGCCATGTCCGCCCTGCTACGCCATAACGGTCTGGATATTTCTGAACCCATGGTTTTTGGTATCGCCAACGCCCTGACCTTTGCCTATCTGCCTTTTGTCAAAATCAGCGGCATGCCAATGATTGCCTATCGCATGCCACCCGGTCGCCTGATTAAAGGTTTCGCCTCACGCCTTGGCGTCACCATGCAGTTCGAGCGCTTTCGCGATGCCGAACAGGGCATGCTTGCACTCAATCGCCATCTTGATCAGGGGCGACCCGTTGGCCTGCAGGCTTCCGTTTATTGGCTGCCGTATTTCCCGCAAGATATGCGTTTTCATTTTAATGCACACAATCTGGTTGCCTACGGCTATGAAGACGAAACCTATCGACTCAGCGACCCGACTTTTGAACACCCCGTTAACAGTGATTACCAGGCATTAAAAAAAGCCCGTTTTGTTAAGGGCATGCTAGCGCCGAAAGGGTTAATTTATTACCCCACTAGCATCCCCGAAAACCCGGATTTACCCCAGGCCATTCGCAAAGCTATCAAGGGCAGTGTCAATATGATGCTACGTACACCCCTGCCCATTATTGGGGTGAGCGGTATACGTTATGTCGCGAAAAAATTTCGTGCGATGGGCGCGACCCATGAGCAAAAGGAAAGCCACAATAAACTGGTTATCGGCCACATGGTGCGTATGCAAGAAGAGATTGGTACGGGAGGCGCAGGGTTTCGCTTTCTTTACGCCTCATTTTTGCAGGAGGCCGCTGGGCTATTAGACTGCCCCAAACTAGAAGCGGCTTCGCAGCAGTTTACCGATACCGGTGATGAGTGGCGTCGCTTTGCATTATTTTCAGCAAAAATGCTCAAAGGTCGAATGGCGCTTGATTACGATAAGCTAGCAGATCAGCTACTCGTTATTGCCGATAGTGAAGCCGCCAGCTTTCGACAGTTGCAACAAGCTATTTAGCGCTATCCAAAGTCAAAAAAACCAGACTCAAACAAGGGTGTGAGTAACGTGGGTACGACCCGCCTCATCGCCGCATAAAGTAATTAAAGCCGCCTGTTTTTTCTCTTGAATAAAACGCATTAACACACCACCCGTGCGCGAGGGATAATAGTCGAGATCTGGCTCATAAAACGGCAGTCCCAACTCAGCCCTATTAAACGCCGCTGGCTTTAAGGGGTCACTGTAAATAAAGGTATTCGACTGTTGTACTAAGGCTTTGTCGAGCCAACGCCGCAAGCTGTATTCATCCGGTAAAACGTCAACCTCAGTAATCGTCGCTAGTGCATTCTCTTTTTCCTCTGCCATCGCTTCGCCATGACGGCGGAGTAGAAACCAGTGGCTGCCTTCTGCCAGAGCCGTATCTTCAGGGATACCCATGCGTTGGCAATGATCAGCCTGCACCGGCGCACCTTCATCCACCACACCTATTAATGCCTGCTCAATTGTGCCATTTTGCAAATCGAGGCGAGCAAGCTCTAATACCGCTTCCAGAGAGGCATTGGCGCGGGAAACAAAAATGTTTTTACCCTGTAAATTTAAATTGCGCGCCACGTAATAACCGGCTGAATTACTCAGAGTATTAATAAAATTTGCCGGTTTGGGTATTTGCCCGTGTACAAACATCTGCTCCTGCACCTTGATGGTGTTACAGACAGCAGCAAAACGCGAGCCGATATAAAGCCCCGTTTTACCATCGAGACAAACCGACTCTGCACAACGGGCAGCACCCAGCAAACACAGTTGAATAAAGCGGTCGATACGCCGAAAACGCTCACCGCAAATTGTATTTACCTCTGCACGCAGTTCAGGTAAACCCTCTCGATCATTGATGGGTGCATAATAATCACCCAATGAAATTACATCTAACATTAATTGTATCCAGTAACAGTACTCGCGCACTCAACCCAACACTCGGCCAGGGAAAACGCTTTAAAAACGTATGTTTTTTTGCAAAGAAGACGAGCAAACATCAGACAATCATACCCCACTCAATGACTTAACAGACCACGTCATTGCCTATACTTTTCTTTGTTAGCTGCTATAGTTTCGAGCCAAGCTCACACCCGTATCTGTACAGGAATACTTATGAACAAAACTCTTCTCTCTATTTTCTTTGGGTTATCACTCATAGCCAACATAGCGACTGGCGCAGACGTCATCGAGCAACGGCAAATTGATAAACTCGCAAATGGCGGCTCTACATCCATTCGAAACGCATCGCAAAGTATTTATCACGCAGGCTCAAGTAATCGAGAAGTACTCGATGTCGTGGCCGAAGTGCTATTAACCAAATACAACTCTGGTGGTGGCTCAACCCATATTGATGCTATGGCCTGGGCTGTTAAAGCACTGGGGCAGTCAGGCGATTCCCGCTATCGTGCTGCTTTAGAAGAAGTACTCAACAATAGCGCCAATAAAAAACTGAAGAAATACACCAAGAAAGCGCTTAAAGGCATCTCTGGCAACGATGCCAAACCCTACAAAAAAGGCAGTGTTTCATTAGCAGCAATACAGAAAAAAACACAGAAAGCCAGCGCAAAAACCTCTAACAGATCAAGGTCTAGCTCAGGCGGAAAACTGGCAATTAGTAAAATCAAGGAAGGCATGGGTATGCAAGAGGTCTATGAACTGGCCGGCGAGCCTAGTGCAACGTATTCACACCAAACCGGTAAAGCCTGGATTCCTTTTAACTTTGGCGCAAGGGATGTTGCTCGAACGGTAGCACTCTATAAAGGACAAGGTCGCATCATATTCTCCTTGGTTTCTGCCTACAGTGGTGTATACCGCGTCGTTGAAATTGAGCTGAACCCTAACGAGTCTGGCTACCCTTAGCGGTCTGTTAAGCCCAAGTTGTAATCAGCGGTCTTATTGCAAGCCTTAAAAACTTGTAATAAGACCTCAAAGAAAAGATACAAACTCATTGAACACGAAAAATAAGACTGCAATTATTACCACCAAAGCCAAAAAAGTTGAGCATGTAATGCCCCTTACCCGCAGCTTGTGCCTGGGTGATGGGTGCCAAACCTAGAGACTCATCAAAACATTCAAAACCCGCGCTCGCGGGAAGACGACCTTCTGCAAGACAAGCTGACATTAAAGCTGCTTCGATAACACCGCAGCCCCCCAACGTGTGGCCAATATAAGATTTCAGCGAGAAAAATGGCGGCACCGTTGTGAAAACCTGGGTCATGCCCGCCGCCTCGCCATCATCGTTCAAGGGGCTACCCGTGCCATGAGCCTTTATTGCCACGATATCGTCAGCGCTCATATTGCTTTGCTGGAGGGCATCGCGCATTACCAAAGCAATAGCGGAACCATCCGGATTAGAAGCGGCAATACTGTGTGTATCACAACGGCTGGCACCGCCACAGAAAGTAATACCGGCATCACCAGGTCTGGCGGCACTCAGCAGTAATACGCCACAGCCCTCCCCCAAAACCAAACCTTCACGGCGTTTATCAAAGGGGCGCATGGCCTCAGGGGCTAACAATTGCATACCGAAAAACCCAGCAAGGGTGGTCGTATTAAAAGTCTCAAGTCCGATCACAAGAGCGTAGTCGCTACGGCCCTCGGCAATCGTGGCCATGGCACCCAACAGAGCATTCGCACCACTCGTACAGGCGGTGTTGTACGCGTAGTCAGCCCCTAAAAATCCGTATTTTTCACGCAAGTGATTGCCAACTTGGGTGAAGCCATCCAGCGGAATCGGTGCTGCTGCGGGGTCGCTTTGTAAAGACTGCTGGTAGCGCACCTCACCGATATTAATACCGTAAGAGGAGGAACCAATAAACAGGGGCATGTTTTTGCGGACATCATCGCTGAGCTCAACATCACCCAGCGCTTCATCAATGGCATAATCAAGTAACCACTGCAGGTGTTCAAGTGCAGCATCACCCGGCGAGCCAGTATTCAAGTCGTGCTCAACCGCTAAATAAGGCACCTCAACGGGCTCATCAAAACCCTTGAGGATTTGGGTACGGTAAAGTCCTTTACCAGAAGCCATACTCTGTAGATTATTCTGCTTGCCTCGACCCAGGGCGGTAATCACCCCCACTCCTGCCACTTTCACTTGTTTTGTCATTGACTCTCACTCGGCCAGAATAAATTCAGCCAAAGCATCAATCGAGCTCAGGGCCATGCGCGTTTCGTTGCCGCCATCAATACGCTTGCCATAGCGACTTTTCACTTCCAGTGAGATACTTAAGGCATCGAGAGAATCTAAATCCATACGTCCATCGCTGCCAATCAAGCGCTCGTCATCTTCGATTTCATGGGCTTCCAGATCAACGTCACACTCTTCAACTACCAGTGCTTTGAGTTCTCGTTTAAGGGCGTTGAGCTCCATCTATATTATGTCCAGTCGTTAATAGTTGCGTTAGTTATTGCGCAGTCCACGTCGCGAAAATAAGCTTATCGACAAAAGCAGCAACACAAAACTAAAGATCAATAGTGCTCCACATTCTGCCAGAACATCGACCAGTTGAGCATTGCGCAGAAAAATATCGAGAAAACCGTCAAGCCCCCAGGCCATCGGCGAGAACTCGCTAAGCGTTTGCATGGCCGGCGGCATAATAAAGCGCGGCACCATGATGCCACCCACTGCCGCCATAATAATATTACAGACGCCGGCCAGAATAGTCGCCTGCTCTGTCGTCTTCGCTATCTGGGCGACAAAAATGGAGTAGGACACGGCTGCCAGGCTTGCACTGACAGCCACCATCGCCAGGCCCGGCAAGCTATTACCTAGCATTAAACGTTCACCCCCCAGCATCGGCACCAGATACATACCGATCAATAACATCACCACGACCTGTAATAAGTTGATGAAAAAATAAGGGATCAACTTGCCAAAAAGTATCGTGTAATAAGGGAAACCCATCGTGTGCAAACGATCGAGCGTACCCTGATGGCGCTCGCTGATCAGGGTATTCGACAGGGGGATGGCAATAAAAAACATCGAGAACAGTAGCCACCCCGGCACATTTTGTTGCACTGATGAAGGCCTGCTTTGATCTGCACTTGCATTGACATTGACGTCGTAGAGATAGTGGCTGGCGATCATTTCAGGCATTTCAAGTTCCGGCAGGGGTTTTTGGGAGGCCGAAGAATCACTGAGCTGCTGCTGTAAATACAACTGTCCTAGCAGGTTTTTCAATTGCGCTTTAATCAGCGACACCAGTACCGGCCGGGTGCCGGGGGCAATATCTAATTGCAAAACCAGCTCCCCGTCTGCCAATTTTTGCGCAAACCCCTCATTGATGAGCACCAAAAACTGACTCTCATCCGCTGCGGTCATGGCGCGCAAGTGGTCTTCATCGGCAGTGTTGGGCACACGCCGGAGGTTTTCTATGAGGCCAATGTTTTGCACCAACTGCTGGCTTAAAGCACCATCATCTTGATTAAGTAGTAGGTAATCGACCTTCACCTTGCCATCGTTTGCATACTGGTTTTGCAGGGCAAAGGTCATAATCAAAATAAAAACCGCCGGCATTACAAACAGTAATAACAAGCCGTGTAAATCCCGCCCCAACAACAATAATTCTTTGTGTACAAAATATCGAAGACGCAGCATATCAGTCTCGCAATGACCGCTGAGTAAGATCAAGGAACAACTCTTCCAGGTTGTTGGCCCCGTAATGTATACGCCCAATGTTCAGTTGGCACTCCTGAAGCGTCTGTAGAGCATCGATAATGTCACTCGTAGAATCGACCTCTATATTAAGCCGCAGCAAGTCACGATGAAACGTTAACACCTGATGTAGCCTTTCCATGCTTTCCGCCGTAGGTAGCTCACAAAGATCAACACAAAAAGATTGTCGACTCCCTGCCTGTAGCAAGCTTTGAAGCGAGCCCTGCAACATGACCTGGCCCTTATCCACAATGACAATTTCATCACACAGCGCTTCCACCTCTTCCATGTAATGTGAGGTGTAAACAATCGTCGTACCCTGGGCATTAATTCGCTTGATGGCTTCCAAAATAAAATGTCGCGAATGGGGATCAATACCAACCGTTGGCTCATCAAGCAGCAGTAACTGGGGTTTATTCAGCAAGCCGATCGCCAGGTTCAAGCGACGCTTAAGGCCTCCAGACAAGCTGATCGCCTTTGCTTCAAGACGATCTTCAAGCCCAGTGATTTCACTCACGTCACGAATACGCTCGTTGATTACCGACTTGCTTAAGCCCTGGGCTCCGGCAAAAAAGGACAAATTCTCCCGCACACTTAATTGTTGATAAAATGCATAATCCTGCGGCACCAAAGATAAGCGCGGCTTTAAGCGAGTATTTCGAGATGAGATGTCACAGCCGTCAACAAACACCGTATTGGCAGGGCAAGATAGCAAGCCACTTAATATCGACAGCAGCGTCGTTTTACCCGCACCATTGGGGCCCAACAAACCAAGGATGGTGTTGGCTGGCACCGCCAGCTCAATATTCTGCAGGGCGGCTTGCTCAGCACCTTTATAGCGGAACTGTAATTGCTTAATTTTTATCACAGGGGCTCAGGCAGGCCAGGGAGTACAGACTTTAATCATTAGAAACTCGGACGAAAAGGTACTAAAAAATAGCTCTACTGATAGCCCCTTTAGCAGAAGAAGCAAACGGCCATATTCAATAAAAATTTATAATAACAGGATTTATTGCTATCACCTTATATTTACACAAGTGCTTGCTCCATTGGCAAGCCCCCGTATTCACCTTATGATTGCCCAGGATCTGAAAATAGGATGAGCCGAAGAAATCACAGCCCCTCGCCTAAGACAGTGATACTTATAAAACAGAGGTTATTGGGCACGTAATGTCATTTGATTTTATTATTCCTGCCGAGCATCCAGCCCTTGCGGGTCATTTCCCGGAAAAACCGATTGTCCCAGGTGCGCTTTTTCTCGATACGCTGAGCAGGGCGCTGGGGCAACGTATCGGGCGGCGCTTCTGTAGCGCAAAGCAGCTCCGCTTTACCGCCCCCCTCTTGCCCATGCAGAAAGTCAGTGTCGAATACACGGAGAAAACAGCGTCCGATTATCGTTTCACCGCCCATGCCGATGGACAGCCCGTTGCCAAAGGCGTGCTATCCACTGTCACTGGCACCCGCTCACCACCCCTTATCAATCACGGCGAACACGCCGTTACAACAAATGCCAACGCTTTGTATGACAAGCTGCCCCACGAGGATGATATTTGCCTATTGGATAGTATTACCGACTACGATTCGCAGAACATTTACTGCCTGACAAAGAAACCAACAACCTGCCCCCTGCAACACAAGGCCAACCTGTCCGCATGGGTCGCGCTAGAATATGCCGCCCAGGCTCTCGCCTGCCACGGCATACTTAACGCCGCAAACAGTGGCGAGTCGGGCAGTATTTCTAGCGCCTGGATTATCGGTGTTAAATATTTACACTGTCTCAAAGACTTTTTGCCACAAGGTAATGTCGAGGCCTACACCATCGCCGCGCGAATTCTTGCCCATCAACCCGGCATCGCGAGTTACGAGTTTAGCCTCAGCACTAACAACACCTGCTTGGTTTTTGGTCAACTCAACGTGGCTTTCGAAAAACGCAGTCATTGAATCATTAGCCGACGCTATAAAACCTCAAATTCTCGGGGTAAAAAGACGTGTTTCAGGCTGCAAAATACGATGCGGAAAGGTGTCGGGGCAATAAACCTGAACGTGTAAGGTTTCTGAAAGAGCCTGAGATAAAGTCAGCGCAAAACAAAACGGCGGGATTTTGAAACTGTAACAATGCCAGAAATTATCGACTACATCCGTCACCGGCCGAAATGTAACAGCCAGGTTTTCATCATTAAGATTATCGCCCTTAGCCTTCAGCAAGCTTTCTTTTAAGGTCCAGAGACGATAGAACTCCGCCCCCTGCTCCTCCACAGGCATCCGTGTCAGCTGCTCCGTTTCTACAGGCGCAAAATAGGCGTCGGCAATTTCACCATATTTGCGCCGCCGAGGTCGCTCAATATCCAGACCCAACGGGCAATCCTGAGCCACTACACAGCAGACGGCATTACCACTATGGGACAAACTGAAATTGATACGCTCGGCATTTAGGCCCGTCAAGAAAGGCGCCTGGCCTCGATGGTGCTCAACACGAATATCAGGTGCCCAATGCGGAGCCACATGACAGAGCATCTGGCGCAGTAAATAATGGCCAACAATATATTCAAGTCTTCGACGCTGCGCGCTGATAGCGCTGAGGAATTCTCTCTCACTGCAACTTAGGCATTGCTGATACTGTGCTATCTGCTGAGGCGATAACGCAGTAATACCCTGCCAAAACCATAGCGAGATGGGGCTATGATCAGGCATTAGCGGTTCATCTTTTAACGACGGTACCTCTTAAGGCAACACCCGCCATAACAGCGCCCGCATGACATTCGTATTTTTCAGAGCTGTGTATAGCCTCTTTTTTATAATAGCTATGGATGTTAATAATCGCATTGCCGCCACTGGCGATAGCGCGATCCTGTAAAGCCAATAGCGCTGACAGGAAAACCCACTCACACGCTTCTTCATCAGATTTATTAAAGGCATTGGTTTTGCGATTAGCCGTATATGTGCCGATTGAGCGGCTGTACTTCACCCGCTTCTTGCCAAAATAAAACTTAATATCTTTGCTCAGCTGCTCTTTTGCAGCATCGGTATTCATTGCTTCTTTAATGGAAAACAAAACACTGGTGTCCCGAGCCTGAGCCAGACCGGGCAAGGTCAATACCAAAAAAGTAATTGCCAAAGTGATTAAGCGCATCGCCACATCCTTATAATTACGGCACAGTTAGAAAAGCCAGCATAATTATAGCCTAGCGGCCTGGCCGCAGACAGCCCGCATCCACAAACACTTGCCTCGGGTTTATTAGCCAGTAAAATAGACTGTGGCCAGGCATTTGAGTATTAACCATCCATGGTAGCCAACCCTGAAACTAAGCACATCTCTCGATATAGCCTCTTCATTTGGGAGAGAAGCTACGCACAGCTGTGCAGGTACATTGAATCATATGAGTTCTACTTCTTTAATTATTAAAGACTGGGCGGCATGGACGCCCAGCATCCATTCTGCTGAACAATGGCAGCAGTGGGCGCGGGGGCAAGAACCCGCTCAAAGTGATGGCACGCCAGACATTTCGGCAATCCCACCCATGCTGCGGCGACGCTTAAGCTCCCTGGGGAAAATGGCGCTATCTGTCGCATTTCCGCTCCTGCCCAATAGTGAAGACAAGCTGCCCTGTGTCTTTAGCAGCCGTCATGGTGAGCTGGAACGAACCGTCGGTTTACTGCAAACCCTCGCAAAACACGAGCCCCTGTCCCCCATGCATTTTAGCTTGTCAGTGCACAATGCCATTGGCGGTGTGATGGCCATTGCTCGTAAAGACCCCAGTAGCATTACCGCACTAGCCGGTGATCTTGGCAGCACCTTTCTAGAGGCTGCCGCTATCATGGATGAGCAGTCTAGCCCCGAGATACTGTGTATAATCTATGATGAGCCTGTACCTTCTATTTATGCAGTACAAGCGCAGACAGAACAGGGGCCAGGGCCACAGGAGGCTTACGCTATTGCCTTCCTCCTGGGCGGTACAAACACAGCCCTCCGCGAGGATGGATTTTCCCAGAACCCCGAAAGCGGCCATCAACTCACCCTATCGATCTGCGAATCGCCGACATCCGATTCACCCTTACAGACACCATCAAACAAGTCCGACGAACCACAGGCCCTAACGTTTTTAAAATACCTCCTAACACCAGACACTTCAGAACTCATACTCCCCGGGGATCGTCATGCCTGGCACTGGGTAAAAACGGCGAGTGGCATCAATGCTAGTGCGGCTCAATAGCTACTGGCGGCTATTCGCCACGGGGTTTTCCTTCCTGATGTTTGGCCTTGGCGGCGTTATTCTGCCCTGGCTGGCCATCCCTCTACTCTACTTATTGCCGGGGGGTGCTTTACAGCGTGAACGACGAGCCAAGGCGCTTATTCATTACGCTTTCCGTCTTTTTGTTGAACTGATGCGCGGCCTCGGCGTGCTGACTTACTCCGTGGCCGACAGAGACAGACTCAATCAACCCGGGCAACTGATTTTTGCCAACCACCCCTCGCTGATCGACGTGGTATTTCTGATCGCCTTCATCAAAAGAGCCGACTGCGTGGTAAAGGCCAGCCTGTTAAATAACCCTTTCATGCGCGGCGCTATCAAGGTCGCCGGATTTATTGCCAACGATGATCCCGAGCAGGTCATCAGTCTGGCAGAAGCGTCGTTACAACGGGGTAATAGCTTGATTATTTTCCCCGAAGGCACCCGCTCAACGCCAGGCCAGCCAATAGCCATGCAGCGCGGTGCCGCCAACATTGCCCTGCGCTCTGACAACGATGTTACCCCGGTGGTCATTACCTGCCAGCCAACGACGCTAACCAAAGAACTCAAGTGGTATCAAATTCCCGAACGGCGAACGCACTTCACCCTGTCGCTACGCCCGAACATTGCGGTACAGGACTTCCAGCAAAAAACAGCCACTCCCCGGGCTGCCCGCAAACTAACCCTTTTTTTGGAACATTATTTCACGCAGGAGTTAGCCTCATATGAATGAGCTAGAACGAGAGCTTAAGCAATTAATTATCGACACCCTGGAGCTGGAGGATATCAGTGTTGCCGATATCGATAGCCACGAGGCCTTGTTTGTTGAAGGCCTGGGCCTGGATTCAATTGACGCTCTGGAGTTGGGCCTGGCTCTACAAAAGCGCTATGGCACCAAAGGTGATGCCGAGTCGGAGAAAATCAAAGAGCACTTTGCCTGCGTACACAACCTGGCCCTGTTCGTCAGTAGCCATCAAAACGGAGATCGCTAATGCACAATCGAGAGGCCATTCAAAGCCAAGTCAGCACCGTGATGAGCGAACTTTTTGAGTTAGATGCCAGTAACATCACTTTGGAATCCAGGCTTTATGAAGATCTTGATATCGACAGCATTGACGCCGTTGATCTCATGGTCGAGCTCAAAAAATTAACCGGCAAGAAAATCAAACCTGAAGATTTCAAAAGCGTGCGCACCCTGGGTGATATCGTCGACGCTGTTGAAAAATTAATGAACACGTAAAAACCTGTGCTCAAACGAACTGTCCTGGTGCTTATTACGCTGCTTTATCCCCTTGCGGTGTACTTCGGCTTACAGAGTTTTGAGGCCCGCCACCTGGTTTTGGTGCTAATTCTGGTCGCCGGCATCCGCGTGGCAAGCCTTGGGCAGTCGCCACTCAACCACTGGTTTTGGCTGCCTTTACTCGCGCTGCTGGGCCTCTGGACGTGGCTGCTCAACAGCCCCCTGGCACTCAAACTCTACCCCGTACTGGTCAGCGCCAGCTTCCTTATTTTATTTGCGTGGAGCTTAAAAAATCCGCCGCCAATGATCGAACGTATCGCCCGCCTGCAAGAACCAGATCTGCCCGAGCGCGGTATCCACTACACCCGCCAGGTCACGAAAGTATGGTGCTGTTTTTTTGCCCTCAATGGCAGCGTTGCTCTGGCCGTTACTCTTTACGGATCCGATGCCGACTGGGCTCTGTACAACGGGCTCATTTCCTATTTATGCATGGGCGCTCTCTTTGCGGGTGAATGGCTGGTGCGCCAGCGTGTAATGAAAGGCGCCTATGACTAAAAACGTTATCCCCATCGAAAAACTCCTCAGCGACCAACGTGAAAAGCACTCGCCTGTCGCCCTGCGCAGCGATTTTCATGACCAGCATAGCGGCTATCATGAGAAATGCAGCGGCCCTCACGACAACGCCGTCCTCGACTGGCATGACTGGCTGAATAACGTCGCCCGCTGGCGACAGGTACTGGAACAACACGACGCCCAGCGCTGGGCCCTGTACCACGAGGATGCCAGTGTCTTTTCCGCGATTTTGTTCGCCCTTTGGTCTCTGGGGAAAACAGCGTGTTTACCGGGTAATTGCCAACCGGCACTGATTGCAAGTTTGAAGACAGAAGTTGACGCTTTTGTCGGTGACTTTGATGGCCTGGTCGACACACTCCCCCCACCGTCCACTCAAACAGTCGATGCAGAACAGCTTGCCGCCCTCGCTCATGCGCCCCTAGACAGTAATAAAATATTGCTACAAATTTACACCTCAGGCTCCAGCGGCAAACCCCAGCTTATCCCCAAAAGCATCGGGCAATTAAGTGCCGAGGTGGGTCATTTACAGCAGCTCTGGGGTGAGCAGTTAGCCTCAACACTGGTGGTCGCGACGGTTAGCCACCAGCATATTTACGGCTTGTTATTTCGTATTTTGTGGCCGCTATCAGCCGGTGTCTGTTTTGATACCCACACCTGCAAATATCTTGAAGACATCAAACTGCGAGCCGATAAAGGCTGGGCTCTGGCCCTGATTTCAAGCCCGACCCATCTATCACGCATCCCCACCGCTATGGATGAAACGGCCCTTAAACAACTGCGCTGCATTTTTAGCTCAGGCGCGCCCCTCAAACGCGACGATAGTTTGCTGGCAAATGAACGCTTGGGAACGGCGGTGATAGAGGTCTATGGCAGCACAGAAACCGGGGGTATTGCCTGGCGCCAACAAAGCCCGCAAATGGCTGCCCTGTGGCAAGCCATGCCCGGCGTACAGGTGCGTATCGACACACCCAGCGAATGTCTAGAACTACGCTCAGAGCACCTCGCCGATAGTGTCACCTGGCAGCTAACGCCCGACCGCGTGCGCTTCGATGCACAGGGGCAGTTTGCGCTGCTGGGTAGAGCCGATCGCATTGTTAAAGCGGAGGGCAAGCGCACGTCACTGGATGAAATGGAAGCCACCCTGCTGCAACACCCCGCTGTCGATGCCGTGCGTCTGCTTATGCTCGAGGGTAAACGAACAGAAATTGCCGCCGTCGTGGTTTTATCCAGCGATGGTGCTTCGACGCTGGCTAGCCAGGGCAAGCGTCACCTCAACGAAGCCTTGCGCAAGCACTGCCTGCAACGCTTCGAGCGCCCCGTACTACCCCGGCGCTGGCGCTACGTTGCACAACTGCCCGTCAACTCCCAGGGCAAATTTGAACGACAAGCACTACTTAAGCTGTTCCAAAATCCCCCGACCAGTCAACCGCGCCTGCCGACGGTGCTCGGCCAGGAATCCACCGCCAGCGGAGACATACACTTACAACTGCATATTCCCGAAGACCTGCTGTTCTTTGACGGCCACTTCGATAAAGTCCCCATTTTACCCGGCGTGGTACAAATACACTGGGTCGACCACTATGCGCGCCAAAGCTTCTCCCTGACAGAGGGTTTTCTGCGCCTGGAAAGTATTAAATTTAAACAGATCATCAATCCGGGCCAGGAAATAACCCTTGCCTTAAGCTACGACCCTGCGAAAGGGAAGATCAGCTTTGTCTATTCTTCAGCCACTGGCGAGCATGCCAGCGGCCGTATTGTATTAGACAGCACCCAATGACAAACCCTGGTGCCCCCGAAAATCTCGCGTTTAAACCCTGCATTATGGTGCCCGTTTACAATCACCAGCAGGCCGCCGCAACAACTCTGGCGAAGCTGCTCAAAGCACAACTGCCCATTATTCTTATTGACGATGGCAGTGATGAAGCGTGTCGCATAGCCCTGGAAAAAATAGCGCAAAGCACGCCCGCTATTGAACTACTTCGCCTTCCCGTCAACCGCGGTAAAGGCGGCGCCTTAAAAGCGGGGCTGCACGCGGCACAAGAAAGAGGCTTTAGTCATGCCCTGCAAATTGACGCCGATGGCCAGCATGACATCGCAGACCTACAACGCTTTATCGACACTGCCAGAAAAAACCCCGAGGCTCTAATTTGCGGCCATCCGGTCTACGATAACAGCGTACCCGCCCTGCGATTTTACGCCCGCTATCTGACCCATATTTGGGTGTGGATCAACTCACTCTCCCTCGCTGTCAAAGATTCTATGTGCGGCTTTCGCATTTACCCAGTAGCAAAAATAAACGCCTTGCTGGCGCGTGAAGCAACCGGCAACCGCATGGAATTTGAATCCGAAATTGCCGTGCGCTGGGTGTGGTGCGGCGGCACAGTCATCAACCTGCCTACCCGCGTTTCCTATCCTGAAGACGGCGTTTCACATTTTGCCCCCTGGCGCGACAACCTATTGATTAGCAAAATGCATGCGACCTTATTTTTCGGGATGTTATGGCGCTGCCCGCGTTTATTAGCTCGCAAATTCACTCGGCAAAAACCGTCCCATAGAGAGCACCTATAAATGGCGAGGCACTGGTCGCAAGTACAGGAATCTGGGGCTCTGCTCGGCATGCGCTTGATGTTTTTCATACATCGCTGGGTGGGTTGGTGGCTGTTAAAGCTCTGTGCCTATCCGGTAATTTTATATTTCTTTTTGATGAAGAAACCAGCCCGACAAGCGTCCTACGATTATCTCGAGAAAATAAAAAGCCACGGCGGCCTGCCCAGCAATGCCAATTTATGCTATTGGAGTGTGAAGCATTTTTTCCACTTCGGTCGCAACCTGCTCGACCGATTAGCCGCCTGGAGTGGTGCCTTTAATTACGACAACGTCGCCTTTCACCAACGCGACGATTTTCTGCAACTTATGGAAAAACGCACCGGCGCTCTCGTCATCGTCTCCCACCTTGGCAATCTGGAAATATGCCGAGCATTACTCAACACCAGCCACGCCGTAAAACTCAATATTCTGGTCTACTCTGAAGAAGCTGAAAAATTCAATCGGCTGATGAAAGAAATCGACAAGAATAGACATATCAATCTTATTCCCATTGCAGAAATCACCCCTGCCACCGCAATGCTTTTACGGGAAAAACTGGATGCTGGTGAAGTCATTGCCACATCGGGAGACCGCACGCCACCGGGTGGCGGCAGACAAACTTCAGCCTCTTTTTTAGGTGCCCCAGCCCTGTTCCCCCAGGGGCCCTATATTTTGGCATCCGTTTTACAATGCCCCGTTTATCTCATGTTTTGCGTACGAGACAAAAAGGGCTATCAGATTTTTTTCGAATCTTTTGCGAGTAGAATACGCCTGTCACGAAAATCGAGAGAGGCCGATATTGAAACATGGGCGCAAAAATTTGCCGATCGTCTGAGCCATTACACCTTACGTTTTCCGCTGCAGTGGAATAATTTTTACGATTACTGGCACCAACGATCCTCCACCCCCGATTAACAGAGCCACAAGCCCGTGCGTAATGGGCACAAACAAAGCACCGGGCAGGTACTACATCTGCCAACGGGTATTTTAGATTCGCTATTTTTGAAGGATAAACACAACGCCACATGGTCACTTTTGACGGCTCACCATTAACTATCGAAAACATTGTCGCTATCGCCCTGCAAAAACAGGGGGCACAACTTAGCCCGGATTCACAATTTCGTCGCAGCATCAGCAAAGGCAGTGAGTTTCTCGACCGTTTACTCGTCGAAGATGGCGCTATTTATGGCGTAACAACGGGCTATGGCGACTCCTGCACTGTCCCCATCCCGTCAGATCTCATTGCCGAACTGCCCAAACATCTCTATACCTTTCACGGTTGTGGCATGGGCCAAACCTTGAGCCCAGCCATGACGCGCGCTGTACTCGCCTCGCGTCTGGCCTCTTTATGCCGGGGCTATTCGGGGGTAAGTGTCGAGCTATTAGAACAACTTGCGCTGTTATTACAGCACGATATTTTGCCGCTGATCCCGGAGGAGGGCTCGGTCGGTGCCAGTGGAGACCTCACCCCTCTCTCCTATGTCGCCGCTGTGTTATGCGGTGAACGGCAAGTCTATTTCCAGGGAGAGACGCGAGAAACCGGCGACGTCTTTAAACAGCTTAATATTAAAGCCCTGACCTTGCGCCCCAAAGAAGGGCTGGCCATTATGAACGGCACCGCGGTAATGACCGGGCTGGCCTGTATGGTTTATGAGCGCACCCAATACCTGTCCAAATTAACGACACGCCTCACCGCCCTCGCAACACTGGCCACCAAGGGCAACGCCCATCATTTTGACGAGGTGCTATTTCAGGTCAAACCCCACCCTGGACTACAGAAAGTCGCCGCCTGCCTACGCCAGGATCTACATGCCGGAGAACCGCCGAGAAACCCCAAACGGCTGCAGGACCGCTATTCACTGCGCTGTGCGCCCCACGTTATTGGTGTCATAGAAGACACCCTGCCCTGGGCCCGCCAATTAATAGAAAACGAACTCAATAGCGCCAACGACAATCCCATCATCGATGCTGAAGGCGAGCATATACTGCACGGCGGGCATTTTTATGGTGGCCATATCGCGCTGATTATGGACACCTTGAAAAATGTGGTCGCCAATACTGCCGATTTACTCGATCGGCAAATCGCACTCATGGTCGACACCAAGTTTAACCATGGCCTACCGGCAAACCTGTCCGGCGCACAAGGCGAGCGTAGCGCGATTAATCACGGCTTCAAAGCAGTGCAAATTGGCTCGTCTGCCTGGACCGCCGAAGCACTCAAACTCACCCTGCCTGCAAGTATTTTCTCGCGCTCCACCGAATGCCACAATCAGGACAAAGTGAGCATGGGCACCATTGCGGCACGGGACTGTTTACGTGTACTGCAGCTCACTGAGCAAGTTGCCAGCGCGGCCTTGCTCGTCTCTTGCCAGGGCCTTGAGTTAAGAATTCGCCAGAATGAATTATCACTTGAGCAACTATCGCCTGAGATTCAAAGCATGTTCAAATCAATTCGCAACATCAGTGCATTTCTGGATGAAGACCGCGCACTGGATAGCGAGCTAGGTGCCATGGTCGACGCCATACAGAAACAAGCCTGGACACTGTACCCGGAGGCCAACGATGCATGAAGCTGAAGTCGACATCATCATTCCTTTCCACGACGTGGACATGATGGCCATTTGCTGGCACGGACACTATGTGAAATATTTTGAACTGGCGCGCTGCGCACTGTTCGATAAAATCGACTACAACTATGTGCAAATGCGTGATTCGGGCTATGCCTGGCCAGTGGTTGATCTGCGCATCCGCTACCCCGGCCCCACCACCTTTAATCAAAAAGTAACGGTCAAAGCCACTATCATTGAATGGGAAAACCGTCTAAAAATTAACTACGAATTACGCGATAGCCAAACCGCAAAGCGCCTGACCAAGGGTTACACCGTACAAGTCGCCGTCGACATGTCGAACCAGGAAATGTGTTTTGAATCGCCAGAGGTGTTGTACGAAAAACTAGGCCTGAGGCCATGAAAACGAGTGGCCGCCCAGGCTGGAAACATATTTTATACTCGCTCTCTTTAAGCTTGGTAATCGCTAATATTTTCATCGTTGCCAAAAGCCATAGCGACACGCCAAATCAGCCCGACAAAAACCACACGACAAACGCTTTGCTCAGTGCAATTATCGAACAAGTCACTATTAGCGACAAGATAGAAGGTAGCTTCGAGCAGCGTAAATATATTCACATACTCCCCCAGCCCCTGCTCTCCAAAGGGGTTTTTCAGCTCGATAAAAAAACCGGGCTGGTGTGGCAAATTAACACCCCCGTTTCCAGTCGTATCGTGTTTGACAGCGCGGGCATTCATCAACATCAAAAGGGTCAGGCCGTGTGGGAGATCAGTAATGACCGACCCGGCGTTGCTATGATCGGTGAGTTAATGCGCGCCGCGCTTTCTTATGACTGGCCCCTACTCGAAAATTATTTTTTTATTAACGGCTCTATTAACGGTTCTAGTAACAGCTCTATTAGCGACGTTAGCGAGACCCAGGGTGGCAAGCAACAGTGGGCCTTAACCCTGACACCCAAGGAAACCACACTGCAAAAAACAATAAAACACATCTCTCTTACGGGAGAGCAGACATTAACATCGCTTACTTTATTTGAAGTCAATAACGACCGCACTGAAATAACGTTCGACATGCTCTAATTTTTTCAATGACAAAATCCAATCACCATCAAGCAACAAATCGAGCACTGGCCCAAGCCCATCGAAGCCAGGGCTGTCTGCAGATTTCGACGAGATGATGAAACTGCGCTTTTATTGTTGGTCTATTCTCGTGCTGGCCTGTGCTATTTATCTCAGCATCAGTTTATTTCGTGGTTACCACTTCGACAGTAGCATTATGGCGCTACTCCCCGAAAGCGAGCAGTCACCTGCCGAGGTACTCGCGACCCAACACCTGGTCAACGCTAGCGACCGGCGACTCATTTTTTTACTGCGCGATAGCGACAAACCGCGCAGTGCTTTAGCGGCAAAAGCATTTGCAGAAACCCTTAATGACAGCCAATTATTTTCAAATATACAAGGCCAAAGCAGCGCCTCAGCAACCGCTTCATGGCAAGCGTTTTATCAGGCACGACGCTATCAATTACTCAGTGGCAACAGCCGACAACGCCTGCAAAGTAATGACCCAACGTTGGTGGATGACAGTCTTGGCCGTCTATTTAGTCCGCTGGCATCCCTGGTGGCAGGGCAATTACTGGACGACCCTTTACAGTTGTTTTTTCAGTGGCAACTGGCCGTTATTCCGGCCTTCCCTTTTACACTGGAAGATGGCTGGCTGACCCGTACCGATGACGAACACCATTATCGGCTGATCGCCACCGAAATATCGGGCAACCCCTACGACATCATTTATCAAAAACAGGTCATGTCGACGCTAGCCAAAGCAGAAGCTGCTCTACCCCCGGAGACAACACTCCTCAGCTCCGGATTAATGCTGCATGCAGCCCATGGTGCGAAGCAGGCTATCGGCGAAATTTCGACGATCGGTATTGGCTCAGCCCTGGGTATTTTATTATTGCTATTCGCCTGCTTTCGGCAATTACGGGCTGTCGTCATCGCCTTTTTACCCATTGTCGTAGGCTGTAGTTTTGCCCTGGCCTGCAGTTTATTTTTATTTGATAGCGTGCATTTAATTACCCTGGCTTTTGGCGCTGGCCTGGTTGGCGTTGCCATTGATTACAGCCTGCATTTTTTATGCGCCCACAATCCGGAAGACGTACCGGAAAACAAGAACGCTGAAAATAAAAGCCAACATCAAGCCTCGAGTGTGCTGCGCAGCATCCTGCCCAGTTTAAGTATGGGCCTGGCAAGCAGCGTGCTCGCCTATGCCGCCCAGGGCATGGCACCCTTTCCCGGCTTGCGCCAAATGGCCGCTTTTTCAGCCCTGGGCTTAATTGGCGCCTGGTTAACAGTGGTCTGCTGGTTACCCGTATTACAGGCTTCAAAACCCATCGCGTTTAACACCGCGCTCATTCATCAATTAAAAAGCTGGCAATCACGCTGGCCTAACATTGAATCTTTGTGGCTTAAAATCACACTGGCAACTTTAACCCTCAGCTTTGCGACCCTTGTTTATACGATAGAAGGCAACGACGATATTCGCCTGTTACAAACATCCCCGCCGGAATTACTCAGCGAAGATATAGCAGTGCAACAATTACTGGGCGCAGCCAGCCCCGCACGCTATCTGGTATTAGAAGGTGGCAGTGTAGAAGCCTTGTTACAACGTGAAGAAGTGCTTACCGAGAAGCTAGATAATGCAATTAATGTCGGGCAGATCGCCAATTACATGTCGACCTCCCAATTTTTGCCCTCCCAACAGCGCCAGCAAAGCAATCACTCACTGCTAGAAAAAACCGTTTATGCGCCACTGGGGCAATTGCATCAACTGGCATTGAGAGGGCAGCTAACCGGTATTGAAGCACCTGCCCAACAAGCTTTTAAGGACACACCGCTTAATATTTTACAGCTCAATGACTGGCTCGACACCACAATGAGTGAACTCACGACTCACCTCTGGATAGGTGAATATCAGGGCCATTACTATTCATTGATCACTCTCTTTGGCATCAAAGACACCGAGGCTATCGCTCAACTCGATCAATTAGCACAAACCCTGAAGGGCGTTGAGTTCGTCGACAGAATCGCCGACATTTCCCTGCTACTGGCAAACTACCGGCAACAATTAACCCAGTGGTTAGTACTCGCTTATGGGCTTGTCTTAACACTCACCACGCTGCGCTACGGCCGACAGGCCTGGCGGGTTGTGTCCGCGCCCGCCCTCGCCAGCCTGGCCGTACTGAGCCTATTACAACTCAGTGGATCACCCATCACCGTCTTTCACGGTCTCGCTTTATTACTGGTTTTAGGCATCGGTCTGGATGCCAGCATCTTTTTACAGGACAGTGACAACAGTCCTTACACCTGGCTAGCCGTTACCCTGTCATCATTAACAACATTACTCGCCTTCGGCTTGTTAGCGCTAAGTTCAACGCCCGTGTTACATTATTTTGGCGTGACTGTTCTGCTGGGCATTATCTGCGTCTGGCTATTAGCGCCCTGCTTTGTCACCCGACAAACCCCCTGTCAAAAAGGAGTTAATACACCCCTATGATTAAAGCCAAGGCCGATTATGACGCCATTATTATCGGTGCCGGACCCTCGGGCTCTGTCGCGGCGGCACTCTTGCACGCACAGGGTCACCGCGTACATATTATTGAAAAGGATCACTTTCCACGCTTTTCAATCGGCGAGAGTTTATTACCGCAATGTATGGAGTTTTTGGGCGAGGCCAATATGCTCGATGCCGTTCATGCCGCCGCCGAGGGCTGTCATTTTCAATTTAAACACGGGGCATCTTTCGTACGGCGAGATCAATATACCGATTTTGATTTCCGGGAAAAGTTCTCAAAGGGTGCAGGAACAACCTATCAGGTTTTACGCGGCCCTTTCGACCAGGTACTGGCTCAGGAAGTTGAGCGCCAGGGCGTCAGCATTTCGTGGGGCCATACATTAACCCGGTTCGAGCCTCCCGCCGGTGAAGGAAGTGACGATTTACCCCGCGTGACGATACGCAATGAAGCGGGCGAAACCTATCAGCTCAGCGCTAAATTTGTTCTCGATGCCAGTGGTTTCGGCCGCGTCCTGCCGCGCCTGCTCGACCTTGACCGCCCCAGCGACTTCCCTTCCCGCACCTCCCTGTTTACCCATATTGAAGACAATATGGTCGCGGGTGAGTTTGACCGCGATAAAATACGCATCACCATTCACCACGCCAACAAAGATGTCTGGTTTTGGCTCATTCCCTTTGCCAATGGCCGCAGCTCTATCGGCGTAGTTGCTGATAATAAGTTCTTTGCTGACAATACAGACGATATTAACGCCCAGCTACAGGCCATCATTAAAGGCGAGCCCACCTTCACATCGCTATTACGCAATGCCAAATACGACAGCCCCGCCAAGCAGATAAGCGGCTATGCCAGTACTGTATCCAGCCTCTACGGCCCAGGTTACGCGCTGCTCGGCAATGCCGGTGAATTTTTAGATCCGGTGTTTTCTTCCGGTGTCACCATTGCCATGAAATCCGCCAGCCTGGCAGCCGCCACCCTGCACCGCCAGTTACAGGGTGAGGATGTCGACTGGGCAACAGATTACGCAGCGCCTTTGCAGGCAGGTATCGATACCTTCAGAGTCTTTGTGCAAGCCTGGTACGACGGTCGCTTTCAGGATGTTATCTTCGCCCCGCAAAACGCCAACAAAAAAATACGAGGCATGCTTAGCGCCATCCTGGCTGGCTATGCCTGGGATCTCGACAACCCTTACGTGAAAGATAGCAAGCGCCGTCTCAACACCCTGGCCGAGTTATGCAAGCCAGAACACTAAGCCTCCCCCGCTCTGTTTTCAAAGCGGCCATTTTCTTCAGGGCGGCCATTAACGGCATAATGGCATTGACGCTGATCAGCTTAAGCGGCTGTAGTGCCTTGCAAAAAGAACCGCGCTTGCCGGCCATACCCCTCTTGCCCCCCGCCGCCCTGGGGCAACATGTTCAGCTCACGCAATCGGTGACCCTACAAATAAACGCCGACGAGGTCGGGCAAAACCAGCAGATTGGCCCATTGGAAAACCAACCTCTGACCCTGCTTGCCGTCTGGTCTGTCAACGAGCAAGGTTTGAATTTTGCCGGTTTAACACCCGCGGGCCAGGTCTTAATGACGCTACAATACGATGGTGTGCATTTCACGGAAAGCTATTCGCCACTGCTGTTATTGAGTAATTCCGATACCGTAAAAAGCATACCGGGGCGAGAAATTCTCGCCCAATTACAACTCTGTTACTGGCCTCTGCCAATCATTGAGCAACACTTAAAAAATAGCCCCTGGCGTTTAATGATCACCGATCATGGTCGCGCGCTGTATTTAGACAAACAGCAAGTGCTTGATATTCGCCTGCCGCCAATAACGGCAACAGCAACGGGCACCACAATAGATACAACAACAGGCAACTCAGTCACTAGCGATTTGAATGAGGTCATTGAAATCACCAATATCATTATGCGCAATCAATTAACCATCACCACATTAACCCGGGCCGAGCTGCCATGAATAAGGCTAGCGTCTACCTCAATCAGCTGGGTATTGTTTGCGCCCTCGGCGATCAGCACGACGTCATTCGACAAAAACTGGCCAACGGCGACAGCCACTGCCTAACCGAGACTGATAACTTCAGCCCTGGGCAAACCCTGCCATTGGGTGTGGTGAAGACGCCTCTTCCAGACCTGTGCGATTATCCCCCGCAAGAACAAACTCGCACTAACCAGCTGTTGTTGGCGGCGATGATGCAAATTCGCGACGCCTATGAAGAGGCCGCTTCGTCCATCGATCCGCTGCGCATTGGCATCGTGCTAGGCACCAGCACCAGTGGTATTGCCGAAGGTGAAAAGGCCGTGGCCTACCATCACGAAAAGGGCAAACTACCCAGCGACTTTCACTATAGCCGCCAGGAAATGGCCTCCCCGGCAGCCAGCCTTGCTCGCTGGCTGAACACCAAAGGCCCAGCCTATATTATTTCAACCGCTTGCTCATCCAGTGCCAAGGCCCTAGCCAGCGCTCGCCGCCTGCTGCGCATGGGTGTTTGCGATCTGGTGATTGCCGGTGGTGTTGACTCGCTATGCGGCTTAACCGTCAATGGTTTCTCCGCCCTCGAATCGGTCAGCAGCAACGTCTGCCAGCCCTTTAGCCTGTCGAGGGATGGCATTAATATTGGCGAGGGTGCCGCGTTGTTTCTACTCAGCCACGAGCAGGGTGAGGTGGCCTTACGCGGCGTCGGCGAGACATCTGACGCACACCATATCTCGGCACCCGACCCCGAAGGCAAAGGGGCCATTGCCGCCATGACACTCGCCCTGCAAGATGCTGATCTTGACCCGCAAGACATCGGCTACCTCAACCTCCATGGCACAGCGACACCGCAAAATGATAAAATGGAGAGCTTGGCTGTTGCGCAAGTATTGGGAAGTGACGTGGCCTGTAGTTCCACCAAGCCCTACACCGGCCATACCCTGGGCGCAGCCGGTGCCATAGAAGCCGCTATTTGCTGGCTTACGCTGACACAAGAAGATGCGGCCCTGCCGGTACATTTGTGGGATCAGCAACACGACCCCTCTGTGGCCACTATTAATCTGGTGCAACCAGCCACACGTCATGAAAATTTAACACACGCCATGAGTAATTCTTTCGCCTTCGGCGGCAACAACATAGCGCTAATTTTGGAACGAACTGCGTGAATTCAGCCTTCGATATTCGAGAAGTCGTACCCCACTCTGGCATAATGTCGCTGTTGGATGATGTCGTTGACCACGATGATCAATCCCTCTGCGCCCAGGTCACCATCAACAAAGATAGCCTGTTTGCAGAGGCCCGAGGTGTTCCCGCATGGGTAGGTATTGAATACATGGCCCAGGCCATTGCCGCATACTCCGGCGTCATTGCCCGCAGTGCGGGACAATCGGTGTCCGTTGGCTTTTTGGTTGGCACACGAAAATACATTGCTAACCAGGCCTTTTTCCCGCTGGGGCAAACCCTTAAGGTCTCGGTGCATGAAGAGTTGCGCGGTGATAATGGTCTTGGCGTATTTCGTTGTAAAATCACCAGCGACACTATTGAAGCTAGCGCCAGTTTGAGTGTATTTCAACCCAAAAATCTGGACGAATTTTTAAACCTGTAAAGGGCAAGATGAGTGAATAAAAGCGTTTTTATTACGGGCTCCAGTCGCGGCATAGGCAAGGCCATTGCGCTACGCCTGGCCACAGAGGGTTACGATATTGTTCTTCACTGTCGCACCGGTATGGATCAGGCCAAGGTAGTCAGCAACGAAATAAGTGCCATGGGGCGCCAGGTACGCATCCTGCAATTTGATATTGGCGATCGAGAAAGCGTCGCGAAAACACTCCTCGCGGACATTGATGAACACGGCACCTATTACGGCGTAGTGTGTAATGCAGGCGTCACACGCGACAATTCGTTTCCCGCTATGAGTGGTGAAGACTGGGATCACGTCGTACACACCAACCTGGATGGCTTTTACA
The DNA here is from genome assembly GCA_002162755.1 of Gammaproteobacteria bacterium 50_400_T64. GTDB lineage: Bacteria > Pseudomonadota > Gammaproteobacteria > Pseudomonadales > Porticoccaceae > Reddybacter. Next base: position 144,825 of record MAAS01000031.1, read on the forward strand.
ATGTCATCAACCCATTGACCATGCCACTGGTGCGCCGACGCAAACCGGGTCGCATTGTAGCGCTGTCTTCGGTTTCGGGAATTATGGGCAACCGTGGGCAAGTCAATTACAGTGCCTCGAAAGCCGGTTTAATCGGTGCCTGTAAAGCCCTGGCTCTGGAGTTAGCCAAACGTGCTATTACGGTCAATTGTGTCGCGCCCGGCCTTATCGAAACCGACATGGTTGAAGATGTGCCGCTGGATGAAGCGATGAAATTAATACCGGCCCGGCGCGTCGGCAAACCCGAAGAAGTCGCCGCGACAGTCAACTTTTTGATGTCGGAAGATGCGGGTTACATTACCCGACAAGTAATTTCTGTAAACGGTGGAATGTGTTGATGAAGCGTGTCGTAGTAACGGGAATGGCCGGCCTTTCACCGATTGGCCTCGACTGGCAAACGGTTTCTAACAATCTGAAAACGTTAAAAACCGGCGTTCGCCACATGGATGACTGGGATATTTACGAGGGCCTCAATACACGCCTCGGTGCTCCGGTTGCAGACTTTGAAAAGCCCGCTCACTACACGAGAAAATCTACGCGCAGCATGGGCCGCATTGCCCTGCTCGCAACACGAGCCACCGAACTAGCATTGGACGATGCAGGCTTGCTCAACGATGAAAGCATTAAAGATGGTCGCATGGGCGTGTCTTACGGCTCCTCATCCGGCTCACCACTCGCGATTGCCGAATTTGCCAAAATGTTGACTCACCACACCACCGACGGTTTGAATGCCAACTCCTACATCAAAATGATGGGCCACACAGCACCGGTCAATATCGGTGTTTTCTTTGGCCTTAAAGGCCGTATTTACACCACCTCCAGCGCCTGCACATCGGGCAGCCAGGGCATCGGTTATGCCTACGAGGCCATTGCCTTTGGTCGCCAGCAAATGATGGTTGCGGGCGGTGCTGAAGAACTTAGCCCTACGCAAGCAGCTGTGTTTGATACGCTCTACGCCACCAGCACACGCAATGATCAACCCGATAAAACCCCTTGCCCCTTCGACCTGGCGCGCGATGGCCTGGTCATCGGCGAAGGTGCAGGCACGCTGATTCTCGAGGAGCTGGAATCCGCCCAGGCAAGAGGGGCAAAGATTCATGCTGAAATCGTCGGCTTTGGTTCCAATACTGACGGCACCCATGTCACCCAGCCTCAATTCTCCACCATGCAAGCGGCCATGCAAGCGGCCTTGGATGATGCCGGCTTATCAGCCGAGGCCATTGGTTATATCAGCGCCCACGGTACTGCGACGGCACGGGGTGATATCGCGGAAAGTACCGCGACCCATAATATTTTCGGCCAACAAACACCCATCAGCGCCTTAAAAAGTTTTACCGGGCACACCCTCGGTGCCTGCGGTGCTCTGGAGGCCTGGACTGCCATTCAAATGATGAATGAAGGCTGGGTTCACGCCACCGCCAATTTACACAATGTCGACCCTGAATGTGCTGATCTCGACTACGTGCAAGCTGAACCACGCACTGTCGATACCGAATATGTCATGAGTAATAACTTTGCCTTTGGCGGCATTAATACATCGCTGATTTTCAAACGTTGGCCCTAGTACTCCATCAATACAATGTTGTTGGAGTACTTGTCTCAGGGTCACACGGGCGCATCTCTGTGGTCAACTCGACACTCACTCTGCCGCATTAAAATGTAAACCCAATATCCCTACCTGTGATTCCCTGTTTGAATCCAGCGGCCAATGTCGCTTACAACAAACCTGCTCATGAACAAACCACCTGGAAGCCACCCGACGTGTACCTAAGCCTCTTCGTTTTTTTCAGCTTTTTATTATTCTTTTTCTCACGCAAGGCTTTAAAAAACCCTGGGGCTCATGGTTTTTACCGTTTTTTTGCCTTTGAAGGTATTCTCGCTCTCGTCCTATTAAACCACCCCTACTGGTTTGAAAATCCCTTTGCTCCCCTGCAAATCCTTTCATGGTTGCTTTTGCTGGCTTCAATTATTTTTATTGTTCACGCACTCACCCTGCTTAAACAACAGGGTGGCCATGCTGAACGCAAAGACATGCCGGAAAACTACGCCTTTGAAAACACCACACAAGTTGTCAATACCGGCCTGTACCACTACATTCGACATCCCATGTACAGCTCGCTACTCCTTTTAGCCTGGGGCGCTTTTTTCAAGCACCCGGCGGCCTTAACGACAATATTCGTAGTAACGGTAAGTGTTTTACTGATTATCACCGCAAAAAGGGAAGAAAAAGAAAACATCGTGTTTTTTGGTGATAGCTACAAAATCTATGTCAAACAGACAACGATGTTTATACCCTGGCTGTTATAAACCAAACGCTATAAATCGAACTCTCTAGCGCAATAATAAATGCGGCACAGTGGCATTGCGGATCATATTATTAGTGGTACTGCCGACAAAAAATTCGCGCAAACGCGAGTGCCCGTAAGCGCCCATTACCACCATATCAATGCCATGTTCTTGCTGATATTGGTGTAGAGCGGGCTCTATTTCACCCTCAAGAACGGCGCACTGTAGTTCGTGACCGGCATCGCGAATGGTCTTTTCTGCCCATTCCATTTCTTTATTTAAGGCCTGCTTATCTTTACCTACAGATACCAGGTGACCGCTCAGTCCTTTAAATAAGGGACTACCCGCAAGCAGCTCGACACCTTTGCGTGTCATCGCACTGCTATTAAAGGCCAACATAATTTGTTGTGGTGCTTTAAATTCACCCTGGGCGATGAGGATAGGCCGGTGTAATGCTCGCACCAGGCGCTCGACATTATCACCGATATGACTGCCGTCATTGTGCTCTTCACCCTGCTTACCAATAACCAGTAAGCGGGTGTCATCTTCCAGTTCAGTCAGGCTATCGATTAAATGCCCGTGACGCTGACGCAGTACTGGCTCGGCAACACCACCCGTCACCGCACGCTGGCGGGCCTCTTCGAGCATGAGCGAACCCTGTTCCAAAGCCAGCTTATTACGCTGGATATCAAGCTCAGCCAGCTCGCTGAGCAAGTGCTCCCGAGCATCGACACCCAGATTACCACTGAGGTCGTTCTCTACCGGGTAGCGCGACTTATCGAGCACATGCAGCAAGGTAAGCGGTGCCGCAAGGCGTGAGGCCGCCCAGGCTGCATAATCACAAACAGAGCCTGCGGCGCTGGAACCGTCAATACACGCTATTACCTTATTCATCGTTATTACTCCTTTCCCTTAATAAAGAGTGCCTTAATGTAGAGCGTCTCAATAGAGAGTTATCACTCAAGCTATTCAACAATACCCTTCTTATTTAATGACGGGCATTAGTAGCGAGCATTAGTGACTGGCATTAGTGACCACCCATCATTTTGTCGACCGCTTCAGATTTATCGTGCAGGGCAAACTTGTCGACCAGGGTAGAGCTCGCTTCATTGAGGCCGACAACCTCAACATCTGTACCTTCGCGGCGCAGTTTGATAATGACTTTATCGAGTGCATCGATGGCGGTTAGATCCCAAAAATGAGCGCGATCCAGATCAATCGTCACCTTGCTAACCGCTTCTTTAAAGTCAAAAGACTCGGCAAACTGTGTCGCCGAAGTATAAAAAACCTGGCCGACCACTTTATAGATGCGGTGATTGTTGTCCTCACCATCATCCACGGTAACGTAAAAGATGCGGCCCACTTTATTGGCATAAAACAGTGCACTGAGTACTACACCGACGCCAACACCCAGCGCCAGGTTGTGAGTAAATACCGTCGTGATCACCGTCGCCACCATCACCACACTACTGCTGCTCGGGTGCTTGCTGAGATTAATCAGGGACTCCCAGCTAAAGGTGCCGATGGAGACCATAATCATCACCGCCACCAGTGCGGCCATGGGAATCATCGACACCCACTGGCCCAGAAACACTACCAAAATCAGTAGAAACACACCGGCTACCAGAGTGGAAAGACGGGTGCGACCACCGGATTTAACATTGATTACCGACTGACCGATCATTGCGCAACCCGCCATGCCACCGAGGAAACCGGCACTAATATTTGACAGGCCCTGCCCCGCGCATTCGCGGTTTTTATTACTTTCGGTATCGGTTAAATCATCAACAATGGTTGCTGTCATCATCGACTCCAGCAAACCCACTGCCGCCATGGTGAGCGATACGGGGAGGATGATCTCCAGGGTATGCAAATTTAAGGGGATATCGGGAATCAGGAAAATCGGCAGGGTATCGGGCAACTCACCCATATCGCCAACGGTGCGAATATCCAGGCCTAAATACAATGAAATGCCCGTCAGCACCACGATGCAAATTAAGGGGGAAGGCAGGGTTTTATTCACCAGGGGGAATAAATAAATAATACCCAGACCACCAGCGGTCATTGCATACACATGCCAGGTAACATCAATTAACTCCGGCAACTGCGCCATAAAAATAAGAATGGCCAAGGCATTCACAAAGCCGGTAACCACCGAGCGAGATACAAAACGCATCAGTGAGCCCAATTTAAACAAGCCCGCAAGGATTTGTATCATCCCGGTCAACACTGTCGCCGCCATCAAGTACTGCAGCCCGTGCTCCTTCACCAGCGTCACCATTAATAGCGCCATGGCCCCGGTAGCGGCAGAAATCATGCCCGGTCGCCCACCGGCAAAGGCGCTGACGACGGCAATACAGAAGGACGCATAAAGACCCACTTTCGGATCGACACCCGCAATAATTGAAAATGCGATGGCCTCGGGGATCAGCGCCAGTGCCACCACCGTGCCGGCCAATACATCACCGCGTATATTACTGAACCATGTTTCGCCCAATGAACGGGTCATTGCCATTTAAGTCACTGCCTCTGCGTTAGTCATGTCATCAACCCGGCCAGCAATTCTCGACAGTCTGCCATCGGCAAACAAAGCAAGTTACTGGCAGTAATTCAATATTTCAGGGGGATGAGAAAGGATTATTAAGGGATCAAAAACCCCTTGGGAATAAGGGCTGCATAATAGCTATTTTCACGATCAAGCTCAATCCGAAACCAGTACAGCCATTTTCATAATAACGAGCCATCACCCAGGCTTCACGACTACACTGAAATGGCGTACGTGGAGTTCACATAAGGTGATGAACAGGTATTGCATTTAATTATTATCATTCAGTATTAAATCACGCTTGCCTAGGCTAACCTTTATGTGGGCACTGAACCACTAAACCAGGCAATTCATGGACGATCACTAATGACTAAAGAGTATTCAATTGAAAACAACAATGGAATTACCAAAGTGATTTTTTATGGCCAGCCTACATTAAATGCCATCAAAGCTACCATAGATGAACTATATGAGAAATTCCCCTATGAAAAAAGACTGTGGAATCTATCAAATGTAACTTTGAGCCTGAGCTCTGAAGAGATCATCGCTATTGCCCGATACGGAAAGCCAAAGTTCACCAAACCCAATAAAATTGCACTGTTTGCAAATGATGATTTAGCCTATGGTGGGCTGCGACAGTTTGCCGCACATAGAGAACAAGGCGACTCTCAAGTCCAGATCTTTAGAAATGAAGAAGAGTCCGTCGCCTGGCTAAACAAGGGATAGATTCCTCACGTCAAACCACTCGCCCCAAGGCATTTAACACTCTGGAACGAAACTCCCGTCGATACAACACCCCGACTACCGTGGCTGAAGCCAGCATAAATATCCACGGATTGAGAAACCATAGTAAATAAGCAAGGCTAAAATAATAGGAACGCAAGCCTAAGTTAAAGGCCTGGGCTGCCCGGGAAATCACCTGAGCCGCCTGGATAGAAAACTGCTGGGCTGCCTCTTCATCAAACTCGTCAGGCATTGGCGCTCGCCCCATTAACACGGCGGCAAAACCGTATTGACGCAGTGACCACGAGAACTTAAAAAAGGCATAAACAAAAATAACCGCAAGCAGTAGCACTTTTGTTTCCCAACCGTGTTCATTAACGGCCATAGTGAAAGGCAAGTTTTCTGTTACCGCAACAATATCTTCACCAGACCCCAGAGCCGCCACCAGCCCGGCGAGCACCAACAGTGTCGATGAGGCGAAGAAAGAAACATTACGCTCTAAATTGCCGAGCAAAGCCGCATCACCAACGCGATTGTCACGCGATAACATACCTAGCATCCACGCCTCTCGATGGCTTGCCAGCAGACTCGACAGGCATGTTCGCCGCCGGGACATTTTGCTGGAGTAAACGCTATAACCCAGCCAACACAATGCGAACCAGAAAAAGGCCAGGACATCGAGCCCACTAAAACCTTTAATGATCTCTGAACCCATCGTCACCACTGAATCTACCTATTCCTAAAAAAGAAGAGGATAAACGCCAGCCTGTTGAATGTCCAAAAGTGCTGTGTTTTCGGTGAGGAAGGTCACCCCGAATGTTATAGAAGAATTGATCTGCGGGTGTTTTCTAAAAACTATTGCTCTATATTAGAGACACGCAGTAAAACCAATAATAAAAGCAGGGAGATTATCAATGTATCCAGGCAAGTGGGCTGAAGAATTCCCCGACAAAGTCGCCATCATCCATTCCACCAGCGGTGCCACAACCACGTATCGCCAGCTGAATGAGCGCTCCAATCAACTGGCTCAGCTGATGTGGGCCAGAGGCTTGCGCCCCGGTGACCATATCGCCATCTTTATGGAAAACAACCTGCGCTATTTTGAAGTGATGTGGGCTGCCCTGCGCTCCGGCCTGTACCTAACCACCGTCAATCAATACCTGACTGACGAAGAAGCGGGCTACATTGTCGACAACTGCGGCGCAGACGTCCTTATTGCCTCAAAGCGCTTGTCTGACGTCGCGGGCAAGCTTAAAGCCTTCGCCCCCAACTGCCGCCACTGGCTGATGGTAGACGGCACGGTGGATGGCTACGAAGCCTACGAAGATGCTATTGCCAGCCAGCCCACCAACAATCTCGACGCAGAACCCGCCGGGCAATTTATGCTCTACAGTTCTGGCACCACCGGGCGACCCAAGGGTATTTTTCGCCCCATGCTGTCACGGGGCATCGCCGACGAGGTTGGCCCCATCGGCACCATTCAGCAAAAAGTCTGGGGGGTTGATAAAGACGCCATCTATCTGTCGCCCGCCCCCCTCTACCATTCCGCACCCCTCGCGTTTTGCCACGGCATACTCGCCAATGGTGGCACGGTAGTGATGATGCCCAAATTTAAAGAGGTGGACGCACTTGAGGCTCTCGACAAATACAAAGTGACCCACAGCCAGTGGGTGCCCACCATGTTTACCCGTATTTTGAAAATGCCCGCCGAGCAACGTGAGGGCTACGACTTCTCCGCCCACCGCGTCGCCATTCACGCCGCTGCGCCCTGCCCCGATGGCATTAAGCAACAAATGCTCGACTGGTGGGGGCCGATAATCCATGAATACTACGGCGGCAGCGAACTCAACGGCTTAACGCATTCCGGCCCGCAAGACTGGATCAACCACCCGGGTACTGTCGGCAAACCCATCTTCGGCATTCTGCATATTTGCGATGACGACGGCAAAGAACTACCGGCGAATGAAGCAGGACTGATTTATTTTGAAATGCCCGAAATACCCTTTGTTTATCATGGCGAAGAAGATAAAACCAAAGAGGCGCAGCACCCCCAACACCCTAACTGGACGGCACTGGGTGATGTCGGCTACATGGACGAAGACGGCTTTTTATTCCTCACCGACCGCGCTACTTTTATGATCATTTCTGGCGGGGTGAACATTTACCCCCAGGAAATTGAAGACGCCATTATCATGCATGAGAAAGTCGCCGACGTTGCCGTGATTGGCGTGCCCAACGAAGAAATGGGCGAAGAAGTGAAAGCCGTGGTCGAAACACCGAAGGGCATTACCGGCGACGATGCCCTGGCCGGTGAAATTCTCGCCTATGCCCGCGAGCATATCGCCCACTATAAATGCCCGAAAAGTGTCGACTTTATCGACCAGCTACCGCGCCTGCCAACGGGCAAACTTTATAAGCGTATTTTGAAAGATAAGTACTGGGGGAAGACTGATTCACGCATTGTCTAATACCTGTTAATACCCCGAAATAAAATAAACCCATCAGCACTGCGCTGGTGGGTTTATTTTTTATGGGCGGGAATTATTAGCTCGAAACCAGGTGGCGATTGAAAAACGATCACGCGTGGCAGGCAGTACTTCATGGGGAAAACCCTCACTTAAAAAGACCACAACGGTGCCGAAACCGGGGCTGACTTTTATATCGGCCTGCGACGTTTCATCCTTATAGATAAGTAGCTCGCCGCCCTCTTCAGCCTGCCAGTCGCGATTTAAATACACCACCATCGACAACACCCTGTTCGCCTCACCTTTAAAGGCATCACGGTGCTTTTGATAATAATCACCCGGCGCGTAATGGGCGAAATGGCTTTCAGAAGAGAATAAGCCTAAAAACAAATGCCGATTGAGAAACACCTGCAGTGACTCGACCCATTCAAGCCAGGCAGCACCCGCAGCGTTGTCGTTGTTAATCCAGCTAATTTCATCACTGCGAATAACAGTATTTAACTGATGCTCGCTATCTCGCCCAATGCCTGCCTTTTTAAAATCGGCGGCGGGCATTGTTTGCACGTGCCTGGCAAGTTGATCGAGCAAAAGTTGCGGAAGTGCATTCGGCTGAATACTGCAGCCAACATTCGCAATATCATCGGCGATACTGTCGAAGAGGCCGTCGTTGTATTGCATCAAATCGTGCAACGCTTTCTATTAGGCATTTTGTTTTAGACGCTGCCGGGCAAGAACCCAGCGGTGTATTTCACTGGGGCCTTCATAAATGCGCATTAAACGCACTCGCTGGGCCATCAATTGCAGGGGCAGTTCTTTAGTCATGCCCATGGCACCGTAGGTTTGCATAGCCCAGTCGATGGCGTCGGTGGCCAGCTCGGTAGCGTAGAGTTTTATCATGCTGGCTTCGGTACGCACATCTCCACCAACATCCTGTTTGGTGGCGGCATGCCAGAGCATTAATTGCAGGCAGTGGCAGCGAGTTTCTAGCTCAGCCACCCACCATTGAATCGACTGACGATCAGCCAATGGTGCCCCGAAGGTCTCGCGCTGATTCGCGTAATCACAGAGCATATCCAGAGCGCGGCGGGCAGCGCCCAAACACCAGGCACCCATTTCTAAACGTCGCACAATAAGGCGCAATTGCATGGGGGCAAAGCCTTGCCCTTCGACACCGAGTAACTGGCTGGCCGGTAAACGGCAATTATCGAAGGCGATTTCGTAATTGTAGTGGCCGCCAATTAATAAAATTTTGCGGGCTATTTCTAACCCCGGTGTATCACGGTCAACCAGGAAGGCGGAGATACCACCCCGTGCGCCTTTCTCCGGATCAGTAATGGCCATGACGATAGTGAAATCCGCCTTGTCCATGCGGCTAATCCAGATCTTGCGCCCGTTGAGCACCCAATCATCACCATCGCGCACGGCCCGCGTGGTCATACCCGCAGGGTCAGAACCTGCACCCGGCTCTGAAATCGCAATGGCGGAAATGGTTTCACCCCGCGCATAGGGTTCGAGGTACTTTTCCTTTTGCTGATCATTCGCCGTGGCCAGCAGCATGTGCAAATTGGGGGAGTCAGGCGGGAAGGTAAAGGGCGTAATCGTGCGGCCCAATGCTTCATTGACACCCACCAGTGCAATGGCGGGCAAGTCGGCACCCCCGGTTTCTGCCGGGCAATCGAGGCCCCACAAACCCAGCTCGCGGCATTTGTCGTGCAGCGGGGCCAGCTCCTCATCCGTGAGTTCATGGCTACCGCCGTGAGCTTCGCGCTCGAGTACGGCGGCCTCCAGAGGCATCAGCTCATTCTCGACGAATTTATTGACCGTCTCGTTGAGCAGACGGAATTCTTCGTCCAGTTGAAAATCCATGCTGTTGCCTCTACTCGATTCTTTAAATACCGGGCCTATCTATCACTCTTCCTCTTCAGGGCGATACACTTTAATGGGGTGATATTCTTTTTGAAAGCCAGGCTGATCTTCCCACTTCAAGCCGCCAATTAAACCACCATCAACCACCATCGCCTGACCGGTTACGAAGGTTGAGCGATCGCCAGCCAGCCAGCAGGCCATTTGCGCGATGTCATCGGGAATACCAGCGCGGGGAATGGCCTGCGTTTTTGCAAAGCTCGGTAAGGCTTTTTCGATCAGCTCGTCAGAACGACCCACCGTATTCGCCGCCAACGGTGTCGCAATAAAGCCCGGACAAATAGCGTTAACGCGAATGTGGTGCTCGCCCAATTCCATAGCAACGGATTTGGTCATTTGAATAACGGCCGCCTTGGCACCGGCGTAGGCGTGGGGGCTATAGCCTGAAGCCAAACCCGCGATACTGCCAGTATTGATAATGCTGCCGCCGCCCTGCTTTTTCATAATCGGCGCTGCGTGTTTCATGCCGAGGAATACACCGCGCACCAGTACGTCATAAGTCATGTCGAATTCATCGGCTGGCGTGTCTTCCACCGGGCCAATCACGCCGCCAAACCCGGCGTTGTTAAAGATGATGTCGAGACGGCCCCACTGGGAGACAGCCAGGTCAATCGCCGCTTTGACTTCGGCTTCCTGACGCACTTCAACTTTGGCAAATACGGCGGCATCGCCCAGCTCGGCGGCCAGGGCTTCGCCCCGTTCAACCTGCATATCGGCGATCACCACACGGGCACCCTCTTCAATAAATAAGCGCACGGCGCGTTCGCCAATGCCGCTGGCACCACCGGTAATTACTGCTACTTTGCCATCGAGTTCGGCCATGTTTTTTCTCCTGTTAATTTCTGATTTTAAATGTACTGAGTTTAAATATGTGTCGGTGCGAAAAGGGGGCTTACACTACCCGCTTACGACGCAAGTCGGCAATTTCTTCTTCACTGTAATTGAGTGATTTTAATAAGCTGTCTGTGTGCTCACCCAATGCGGGCGGCGGCGTTTTAATACCACCGGGGGTACGCGACAGCGATATTGCTGTATCGAGTACCGGCACTGGTTTTTCGATGCCGGGAATCGCCACATCTTTCAACATGCCCGCGCCTTTCACTTGCGGATGCTCAAGTACTTGTTGAGGCGACAACACTTCGCCACCGGGAATACCCGCCGCTTCAAGCTGGTCGAGCACTTCTTGGGCCGTGCGTTCGGCACACCAGCGACCCATACGCTCACTAATCACAGCACCGTTGGCCCCGCGAGAATTATCATCGGCAAAGCGGGGGTCATCCAGCCATTCAGGCTCACCCATTAAATCAACCCAGCGTTTAAACAACGGATTACCTATGCTTTGCACCATCACCCAGTTATCTTTAGTTTGAAAGGTATCAGCGGGAGCACCGGTGGGCGCACGACTGCCGGTCGCCACACGATTGAGTCCGAGCACTGCCTGCTCTATCACCACAGGATTGGTAATGGTCATCGCCGTATTGAGTAAGGCACCCTCGACAATTTGGCCAACACCGCTGGTCTTGCGTTCATAAAGCGCCAGCACCGTGCCCAGCGCACAGAGCATGCCGGTGCTGTAGTCAACATAGGGGCCGAAGTTTTTCATCGGCTCACCTTCGTGACCGGTCAAATACATATTGCCCGACATCGCCTGAGCGACACCGTCAAAACCGAGCTTCTCCGCAAACGGCCCTTTTGAACCAAAGGCCGAGCAGGTGGTGAGAATAATATCGGGCTTGATCGCTTTCAGACTGTCGTAGTCGAGACCCATCGCGGCCAGCGCGTGATAGGGCATATTGACCACCACGACGTCGGCAGTTTCGATAAGGCGTCGCGTCACCTCTTTACCATCGGGTTTGGTCGGATTCAGAGTTAAACCCAGCTTATTGCGGTTATTGTGAATATAGTGGGCGCCGTATTCTTCGGTCAGCGGTGCGACGTAGCGGTCTTCACTACCGTCGATTTTTTCAATACGAATCACCTCGGCACCGAAATCGGCGAGCAAAGATGCACAATGCGGCCCCGCCACGTAGCGCCCAAAATCGAGCACGCGAATTCCCTCTAAAACTCCTGACATTTTTTTCCCCTGATTTTTTTATTCAAGAGGCTCCACCAACAAGCCCGGCCAATAATTTCTGCATGCATCATAAACCCGGGGCGATAGTAGAGCTATAGCGACAACAATATTGAACGGGCAAAAAAAAGGTGCCGAAACTATCGACACCTTTTTATCACCATCTAACTAAGCCAGGGGCTTATCCCGCTAAGTTTGCATCATGCTAAAGGGGTTTAATTTGGACATACCGCCATCGACCAGCATAGTAGTGCCGTTAACATAATCGGCATCATCAGAGGCCAAAAAGCAGACCGCCTTAGCAATATCATCCGGCTGACCCACGCGCTTGCAGGGCAGCATTTTGGGGAATTCTTCTTTCAACATCGCGGAAGCTTCTTCACCGTAAACGTTGGGTAAAATAGGCGTGTCGATCAAACCGGGCAACACGGCATTGTGACGAATACCGGGCACGCTAATCACGCTGTCCTGGGTGAATTTCAGCACTGCTGCTTTCCCGATGCCGTAGGGGCAGTAGTTGTCGATAGAGACAATGGCTGCCGCCGAGGCAATATTGATGACCGAGCCATTGTCCGCTGCGCGCAATAATTTAGCGCCGTGCTTGACCAGAAAAATCGGGGCTTTTACCAGCACCGTCATTTCCGCGTCGTAACTCGCCTCTTCAACATTTTCCGGGCTTTGAAAGTTGGCGAAGGCCGCATTGTTAACCAGCGTATCGAGCCGCCCGTACTCGCTTTCAACATCGGCCATTAAAGCTTTAATCTCCGACACTTTGCAGATGTCACACACTTTAGACACATACTTGTCACCCAGTTCTTTAGCCGCTTTAGTGAGGTTATCTTTATTAATATCCACGGCAATCACCGTGGCACCGCCGTCGATAAATCGTTTCGATGTACCTAAACCAATACCCGAAGCGGCACCAGTAACCATTACAACCCAGGAATCAAAGCGCATAATTTTCTCCATTTTATTGTTATAAAAATTTTTCTGAAAAATGATCGTCAACTTATTTCAACTCAATTGTAGCAAGGTATTTCCATAATTTTAATTATAAGATTTCAGCCCGAATGCTGACTGTGAATGCCATTGATGACGGGGCATGGCCTTCAGTATCCCGTTAATTTGGTGAGCGCTTAGCTCCTGCTTCGCCAGCAAGCCCTCGGCTACACGCTGCAAATAATCGACATAAAGCGTGGCGCTTAACAGGTCGATAATGTCTTCCGCCAGCATGTCGAGAATATTCTTGTGCTTGTACGAGGTATCCAGACTCTGAGGCTTGGGCAGGCTCAGTCGCAAACACTCAAGACGTAATAGGTCACAAAGCGCATCGTGATAGTCCTGACCACCGTCCATATCGCGATAGGGTGTTTGTTGATACATCGATTGGGCCAACGGGCCAGCCAATCGGATGCATGTAGTAACCAGAGTTTCACGCACCGCCAACGGCCAGTGTTGCTCGAGCTTGTCGAGATCGAGGTGGATATCCTGAATATGCGGGGTCAGCGCAAAACGTACATGGCTACGCTCGCCCCGAGCACAATAACTAACGGGCTGAGTTTGCAAATAGGCACCGTAGACCTTGCGCCCGTAATAGTGGGCAAGTACAACATGCCCAGCTTCGTGGGCCGCGATGGTTTCAAAGTCTACATTTGCCGGATTATTCTTGTCGTGCATCTCAATAATCATGACCTGTTGTTTTTTATTCTGCTATTTTCACCCTGAGATTATGCCAAAGCGTTTATCTTTGCCATTACCACCCTTAAAATCATCACAACCTACGAATAAATCAAACGACAAAAAATAGCGAGCAGCCAATGTCACAGCCCTCTTCATCCCCAGCCCAGATATCTATCGACAGCATCTACAACGGGCCGGTTAATTGCGGCAATGGCGGCTATATCAGTGGCCTGCTGGCGAGTCTTCTCGTAGACGAGGGCGAAGGCGATGCCGAGATCCGCATCAATGCGGCCTTCCCCGTGGAAACGCCGCTACAGGTAAAGGACACCGACAAGGGCATCGGCGTTTATCTCGACGACACACTCCTCGGCAGTGCTCGCCGCATTCAGCTCGAACTCAACATTCCCACGCCACCCAATGTAGAAAGCGCCCGCGCCGCCAGCCAGCGCTTTGAATTTATTCACGCTTCCGACCCAAAAGGCTGCTATGTATGCAGCCCGACACGGACTAGCGAAAATGGCCTGCTCGTTTTTTGCGGTGCTTTAGATACACTCATAGAGCCAGAAGCCGGTATTGACTGGCGTACACAAACCGAAAAAAACATCGTCGCCGCCCTATGGCGACCCGCTGAAAATCTGTGTAACGACAAAGATACTATCGATGATATTTATGTTTGGTCAGCCCTCGACTGCCCCGGTGCCTACGCCATTAAAGCAGCTGAACCCAATGCCGGGCTGCAACTACTCGGCACCTGCAGCGGCAGTATTAAAACGCCCCTAAAACCTAACGAAGACTATATTGTCAGTAGCTGGAAAACCTCTGCCAACAGTGGTCGCAAGCGTTTTATGGGTGTAGCGATTCACAATACAGCAGGGGAATTAATGGCCTGTGCCGAACAGATATGGATTGATGTGGGTAATGCCTTGCCAACTTCAAAATAGAACCAGACTTAAGCCATCAACTTAATCGGCATACATTTCCTTGCCTTCGGAAAGTTTCATCCAGCCTTTAACTATTCGGTAAATAACCCAGATAGCATCAGCTATCAGTACAAGGTAACCAATAAGAACAAAAACTAATACAAAGCCAATAATCGACCACAACACACTGAACCAGAAAGTACGGATCTGCCACAGAAAGTGAGATTCAAGCCAGGTACCTTCGACCTCGGATTTCTTAATGTAATTAACAATAACAGCGGCAACAAACGAAAGACCTATAAAAAAAGAAACTGCTTGAAGGGCATAGACCACCGTCGTAATCGTTTTTAGCGACTGTACTTCCTGACTATTCTCATTCATTACTTACACCTTTAATAGCCACAGAATCCATGCGATTCCTGGTTCGACATTTCCACAAAACATACACCGTTAATGGTGCGACTGGGGTCACCGGGAATACTGCCTTTGAGAACGCCGCGTTGATCAAAAGTCAGCTTAAGCCTCATCGACCTCTTTGAGCTGCTTTTTCTTGGCAAAGCCGGCCCCTTTTTTTGTTTTAGCACTCAATTCTAGCTGCTCGATAATGCTCCGGTAATCCATTCCTGCTTCGTGCATGGCCGCACAACAGGTAACCGCAACCGCTATGGGGTTTGGCACTTCACCCTTCTTTTTATAGGCTTGTAAATTCTTTTCACTAACCTTAATCAGACGACTGAATTTAGGTAGAGAGATGCCTGCATCGAGCAGCATTTTTTTAAACTCTACAAATGTCATTGCATACCTTTCCTGTTGGTTTACCAAGTGTGGGGACGACTCAATACGGCACAATCGCCCATATTTTATACTGAAAGACTATATTTTATTGACTTTTTAAAAATTGACACGTTAAATAGCTATAAGTTATTACTTTTACCCAGTTATAACGACATAAACATACTGTAAAACAAAGAAGGAATGGGACAATGGCAAAAGCACTTAAGAAAAAAGCAGTCAAGAAACTGGCTTTGAGCGCAGTTAAAAAAGCTGATATCAAAAAGAAAAAAGTTAAAAGCGTTGCCAAAAAAGTGACTAAAGTTGCTTTGAAAAAGAGTATTTCAAGTAAGAAGAAGGCCGCTAAAGTCATAAAGAAAGCCGTCAAAAAAGCAGCATAAGTCTGATATGAGAGATTAAGCAGCAGTGTATTACGCGCTTAAACACTCGTAGCCCCGCAAGCTCTATCAACATTGACGGATCTTGCGGGGCTTTTTCTTTCAAGGTCTGGCAGGACTGCTTCTACCGAACAAGCCCTGATCTAGACGACCAATACCTTAACTACGCGCACCCGACGCCAGCAGGCGACCAATAATAATGCGCTGCACCTCTGAAGTCCCTTCGACAATTTGCATGATTTTACTGGCGCGAAAAATACTCGCCACCGGGTAGTCTTCCATCACGCCGTTGCCACCGAGTATTTGCACCGCATCACTGGCACATTGCTCCAGCATTTCCGAAGCATAGAGTTTTGCACTCGCCGCTTCAAAAGTGTGGGGACGACCCTCATCTTTTAACCAGGCAGCCTTTAAATAAAGCGTACGTGCCATCTCGATTTTCACCGCCATGTCACTAAGCTTGAACTGCACGCCCTGAAATTCAAAGATGGGCTTGCCAAATTGCTCGCGTTCCCGAGCATAGGCCAGGGAATGATCGAGGCAGGCCTGCGCCGCGCCGACACAGGCAGCGGCAATACTGATGCGACCCGTCTCGAGCACGGCGAGGTGCTGGGCAAAACCGCGACTCGGGTCGCCGAGAATACTGTCTTTGGGAATGCGGCAGTTATCAAAAATCAGCTCGTTAGTGGTGCCGGATTCAAAGGCAATTTTGTCGTAGCTTCGACCCACCACTAAACCGGGTGCATCTTTGGGCACGATAAAAGTGACAATCTGCTCTTTACCTTCGATCTCGGCACGAGCTGCAACAACCACTAGCGAGCAGTGGTCAAGGCCAACATTGGTGATGAACTGCTTGCTGCCTTCTAACACCCATTCATCGCCGACAAGTTCAGCGCGCATTTTTAAGCTACCGGCATCGGAGCCACTGCTCGGCTCAGTCAGTGCAAACGCCCCAATGGTTTTACCCGTACATAAATCGGGCAACCACTGTTTCTTTTGCGCCTCGGTACCGAAGCGGTCAATCTCCTGAGCGACGACACTGGTGGTGACATCGAGCAGTGTGCCCAAAGCAATATCGGCCCGTGAGACTTCTTCAATCACCAAGTGCATCGACACCCAGTCACCGCCACCGCCGCCGTACTCTTCGCTAAAAGGCACGCCCATAAAACCCATATCAGCCATTTTGTGGAGGATGTCGTAGGGCACATCGCTGCAGGTTGAAAGCTTCTGAAATTCAGGCGCGATAATGTCGGTGGCAAAACGCCGAGCCATGTCGCGGATAATGCTCTGTTCTTCATTCAGGTCAAAATTCATTATTACTGATTCTCGATGTAGTGTGGGTGGTGTGGATTGAGTCGTGTCGATCGATGTAATTGCGCACGGTGGCTTTATTTACCGCTCCACTATTTACCGCTCCACTGAGGTTTACGCTTTTCAATAAAGGCCTTAAAACCCTCTGCCCTGTCTTCGGTAGCGAATAGAAAATGGAATAAACGTTGCTCCGTCGACAGCCCGTGAACGAGTGTTTCGTCCAGCGCAGCATTGACACATTCTTTACCCACTTCCACCGCCAGGGGTGGCCGTTTGGCTAAATCAGCTGCCAGCGCCTGCGCCTTGTCGAGCACCTCCTCACCCGAGCAGGCGTAATTCGCGAGGCCGAAATTGATGGCCTCATCGGCGTTAAGCGTGCGGCCATTAAGAATCATCTCCATCGCCAAAGGCTTGCCGACGATGCCCGGTAACCGCTGAGTGCCCCCGGCGCCGGGAATCACACCCAGCGTGACCTCGGGTAAACCGAGGCTAACGTCATCGCTCACAACGACCATGTCGCACTGCATCACCAGCTCGAGACCGCCGCCCAATGCCAGCCCTCTAACGGCGGCAATAATCGGCTTGCGGAAATTTTCAATCGCCCGCCAGCTGGGGTTGTCAAAATGGCGGCGCGCATCAACGGCGGTAAAGTCCATCAGCTCACTAATATCAGCACCGGCGGCAAAGGCACGCTCGCTGCCCGTCAGTACGACGGCCCGTACGCCATCATCACTTTCAAAATCTGTGAGCACGGCACGCAGCTCATCGAGCATCCCCTGACACAAAGCATTTAATTGCTTGGGCCGATTAAATTGCACCCGTGCAAAACCTCTGTCGTCTTTTTCAACCATCAAATACTGATATGTCATTTAGCTGTCTCCCGTTTATGGATGTGCGTGGGCAATGCGTATCAACGCCTGCGTTGACAGATTGTAAGCAAATAGAGGGAGGGGGCTTATAAAACTAATGACTATCAGGTCATAGGACGGGAAGAGGCAGGGATGCTTAGAAATGATTATTTTTTGATACGACTAACAGTCAACAAAATAGGGTGGCATTACCGAGCCTTCGACAGATAGACAAAGGCCCGGCAATGAAATTGGTCCATTACTGAAATTGATCATCCAGCGGTGTGTGCGCCAGCTTGTTGGTGTAATTACTGATTATCTTCTGGGAAATGCCGAGGATAATTTCGAGCAATTGCTGGTTGCCATAACCGACCGCGTTAAAGCGTGCGACTTGCTCATCATTAAGGTCGCCGCGCTGATTTAACACGGCCTGCGTGGTGTCTTTCAGCACCTCCAGTTTTTCTGTCGGCAGCGCCTTGCCTTCGTTCAAACTATTGATAAGGGCAGAATCCACTTCCATCATTCCCGCAATCGTCGTGTGGGCCGGTACACAGTAGTGGCATTCATTTTCAAGATTAATGGACTGCCAGACAACCGTCAGTTCTTCGGCATCAAAGCTGCTTTGTTGAAACAAACCGTGCAGGTTTTTATAAGCTGTGAGCACCGGCGGCGCTTCCGCCAGCACAGCATGTAAATTCGGCACCCATCCAAAAGACTCAATCGATTTTTTCAGCTCATCTTGTGCCGCCTGCGGGGCCGTTTCTGGGGTATAGAGGGTAAATGACATGGGTTATCTCCTTCGATGTAAAAAGTGGCCCGGGGCAGAGAGGATGGTTCTGCTATCCGGGGAATACAATGACTTTACGCTACAAAGGTCGTACGATGAATGCCTTATAAGACGAAATTACAGCTCAGGAGTCCGAGTGTCACCCTTAAACGATCTGACCAAACTGCTCAAGTTGCACGTAGAGGTCTATCACAACGCCCGTGTTTGCGGCGACTGGAAGATAGAAACCGACCCCGAACCGGCTGGCAAAACCTGCTTTCACATGGCCACTCAGGGCGGCTGCCGGTTAAGTGTGCCGGAGCACGACAACTGGATACTCGCAGAGGGCGACCTGGTAATCTTCCCCCGGGAAATCGCCCACAGCATGGTCAGCCAACAGCCGCAAAAGGGGGCGCAACAACATCTGCTTATCAGCCAGTCACAAAACACCGCAGGCACCAGCATGCTCTGCGGTGAAATCACCTTTGCCAACCCCGGCTTTCAAGTTTTACTCGATGCCCTACCCAAAGTGTTTGTTATTGAACGCGACGACTCCACCCCCTGGCTAACGGAATTATTGCATTTAATACTCGCCGAAAGCCTAAGTAGCAAAACCCCATCCAATCCCCTGCTCGACAAACTTTGTGAACTACTCTTTGCTTACGGCCTGCGCCACTTTATTGAATATCAAAATAATAATATTGGCATTGTGGCCCTGTTCAGTCACCAGAAAATTACTCGTGCTGTTAGCGCTATTCACAAAAAACCGGATCACGAATGGGGGTTAATAAGTCTTGCGGCAGAAGCGCAAATGTCCCGCACCCAATTCGCCCAAACGTTTAAACAACTCAGCGGCTGGACAGCCATGCAATACCTCACTTGGTGGCGCATGCAACTGGCGTGGTCATATCTTGATACCGGCGAGCACGTTGCTACAGTTGCCGAGAAAGTGGGTTATCGCTCAGAATCAGCGTTCTCACGGGCCTTTCAAAAGAATCATGGACTAAGTGCGGGGGCGGTTCGGCGTAAAGGGAAAGCGGATAAATAGCGTTCTATTATTAATACTAGGAGTAATTCAATTTCGAACTTAAGAATTATCTTACCCGTTTTTTTATTATGAAAAATTTTCAAGATAAAGATGACATCGTTGATGATGAGATAATGTGCGGTGTAGTGACCCACATAAAAATAACAAACTCGCTCTAGATCGGGGGCTTTTAAAACAGACAGCCAAATCCGGCTAAACTGCCTGTTTAAAAATGGGTGCTAAAAGAACTTATAAAGCCCAGGTATCAATATACGCACCCCGCCAAATCGAGCCAGGTATAGCGTGAATCAAACTCTAACCTGGGACTGGTGTTTATCGAGATTGAGGCTAACTACAATTCTTGCAGGATAAATATCGATAGGCCGTCTAATTCCTCAGCGAGGAAAACCAATGACTCTGACCCACTGCTGCCCCACTTATTTCCCCGTTCATAATAAAGTCCACTGCAATGAGTTGACCTCGGGATCGCGCGGTGGTTTGAATAACCCCATCAAATCTCTTCGGGAAAATAAATTGACGTGAATTAAGCGGCTCATTTTCTGAAGGCTTTGGCTGATACAGTTCTGGGATTTCAGGTATGCCAAAATCAAATAAACACAGAGCGCTACAAATACTTGAGTCATTACCGCGTTGTCTGTATTGCCGATAAATGATTTTATTTTGAGGTTTTGCTTAATCCATTTAAAGAATAGTTCTACCTGCCATCGCTGTTTATAGATATCCGCGATCGTTTTGGCTGACCAATCAAAATGGTTGGTAATAAATGCGTAGTGCTTCTGGGTTTGAGCATCATAAAACCCAATTCGTCTGACCGGCCTCAGGTTGTTTTTAACGGATCTGTCAGAGGTGTATTCAATAATTTGATCACTGGTGATGCCCTGTGATTTATTCACTTCATGTCGCTTAAGCACTCGATACTTTGCATTCGAGCGAATCCGCGTAACCCAGAATATTCACTTGCTAGTCAACTGGTTATGTCAAGTATAGTCGGCATAACCTTTATCAAATACTACAACGCTACCGCTGGGGAAGTCCATTAGCTTGGCTTGGGTTTGATCCCCCGTTTTGCCATCGGTTACAGCTACAAACTCAGGAATCAAACCATCGTGATCGATGGCCCACATGTAATTTATAGGCGGCCTTCATACGATTGTATTCTGCATGAGGGAGCACGCGCATCGAGACATCTAATAGCGACGCATCGAGAGAAAATATTTTTTCTTAAAGCGAAACTTATGGCCAGGAGAGCTGTTTTAACAGCGTACGTAGAGCTTGCCAAAAAGTGCGTCATAAAAGCGAAAGGAAAGATCTTGGTTGGCACGAGCCAGGGTGGTTCGTTTGATCGATCCGCTTAGCTGTGCAGTAGACATCGCAATAAATTATGTCCAGCGACTCATGGCATCGTTGCAGCGTGCGCCATCATGTTTTTTAGCGAGAGATGCAAATTGATTTTTAGGCATCAATTTCAATATTTGTGAGAACACGGTGTTATGATGATTAAAGGCTTAAATCTCCTTGTTATTACAGTGTTTGGTCGAACTTACATTGTAACAATTTGTCGGGATTTAAGCCTTTTTATTACGTTCTAAGTGGGACAGTAGTGACTCCGACCCCATTGGTCGGAAGTATATTTTACCCAGCCACCTTAAGGCCACCCAATGCAACCCTGTCATCAAGAATTTTTTGTCAAAAGCGATGACTCAGGGTAAGTACAAAGAAGTGGCACTGACGGTCTGTATGAAAAAGTTTATTGCCATCCCAAACGCAATCGCTAGAGATGACATTAGATGAAGAGTTTAATTACTGGTGGCTTTACGCCACAGTCGTTTATTAGGCTATTTCTTCAGTATCTCTTTCTTAAACAACTTCAATACTTTTGCCCAATAATTAAATGAATCTTCCAGATTTTCTGAGGTTACACCGAAATCAATATTTACAGGCATATCTATATTTGGATCACCATCATTATCCAAATATGCAACGCCATACCTTTTCCCTCTATTCCATTCGTTAATTTCTTCTAACGAAACTTCTATTCCACTCCATGCTGTTCCAAATTTTATATCGTCACATTTTTTTCCTTCACTATCACAGCCATAAAATGATATTTGGTATCGCGTACCATCAATCCTTCCGGTAATTAACGGATCACCTCCAGAATCTTTTTTCAAACGAGCACTACCAAAGCCTTTAGCTATATTCATAATTTCATCAGGATCTTCTGCTGAAATTAAATTCTCTGCATATGCGGCAGGCATGGATAACACTGCAGCCAAGCAAGATGCTGTGATCGCTGATTTTAATTTACCTTTCATTTCCGTCATCCCTATTCTACTAAAATCACACCCTATGGACTTCAAACATGCTAAACGCAGAGTGTATTTAACGCCTAACGTTTAAACTAAGTGGCGCGCTGTTTTTGGCGCGTCAAGCGGCAGCAAACGACAGCAAACAACTTAAGCTTTTTGGTAGCGCAAGCGTACAATATCGCCGTGTATGTTGAAAGGGCTATGCTACGAACAGAATGTGTATTGGTTCGCACTTGCCAGATGGCCTGTTACTCACGGCGTGGTCAGATCCACCCATTGAGATTAGATGAAGCTCGTCATTTTGTATGACCTACGTGAACCTCAACCCCGATAACAGGCTAACCCTCAGCACCCAATTTGAGGCGCGCTTTGGCCATATTATTAACACGCTAAAACAGACCTAAAAGAACCCGATCTACCGCCGCACCTTGGCTCAAGGGCTCTGAATAATATTTATGATACTGGCTTCTCAAAGCACATTACAGCGGCAGAGTTTGTTTTATTAGGCGTTGTATACTCAGACACGTATACCATTTTCCAGCCATCATATTTTTTTAATTCTGCGTTCATTTTACTTTCATTACCTGTACTGAGATCTACGCAACGCATCTTCATTGATGAGCCATCAGAGCCAGAAGCTCTAACTTGAGAAGTGATATTTGCTCCGGCACAGCCAGTCAAAAAAACTACAAAACCTAACATGACTACTTTCTTCATTTTTCATCTCCGCGCTCAAATATAATTTTTACTGGATTGCGAGCGCACAAACAACCTAGCAGTAAAACCTGCATCATCATAACTACCGTATCAGTGCCATTCGGGTCTAACCCTTTAAATGGGTATTTCTTAAGCTCTTAGGCTTGCAGAAATATAAAGAAGTTATTACCCGCAACACTTCTTATATTTTTTACCGCTGCCACAATTGCAAGGTTCGTTACGTGCAGGAAGCTTATCAATTTTAACTGTGCCCTTTTTGTTAAGGAGCACTGTCAGCTCAGCGATAGACTCAACTGCATCTTCACTACTATCAATTTTAACCACAGCATACAACTGCGCTTCAGCCACCAACGCCTCAACTTCTTGCTTGCGCGCCTCACTGGTAACGAGCAACTCCAACGGATATTTTTTACTGCCGAATTTTCGGCTAGCGTTCACGTCACGACCGTATTCAATGTGGTTCTCGCGCGCATCTTGACGGCCCATAAAAAAGAATTTATCTGACATGTCATAACCCAAGTTGTTGTGAAAAATAAGCTGCAACCATCAATAAGTTGGTCGCCGTCAAAAAGTACATTTAGTCTGCCAATTCAAACAGCACTACCCAGAAAACTGCCCTTCAAACTCTTCCGTCATCATTTCCAGTTCATCCTGCAAGCCCAGCCACTCTTCCTCCAGCGCTTGCAGTTCATTCTTGCCCTCGCCCTGGGCCTTCATGAGTTTATTCAGTTCCTGCACCGGCTTGTCGGTATAAAGGGCAGGATCGGCAAGTTGTTCGGCGAGAGTTTCGAGGGTTGCTTCCAGCTTGACCATTTGTTTTTCAATGGCGCTGATTTTTTTGCGCTGGGGGGCGGCTTGCCTGCGGAACTCGGCCTGCATGCGTTTTTGTTCTTGCCGGTCGGGGGCTTTGCCCGCCGGGTTGGGCGCGGCACTTTCGCCCTGCCCAGCTGCGGACTCGTCAGCACCTGTATCTAAGGGCCGGGGGGCGCTTTTAATCTGTAGGCGTTGGTAGTCGTCGAGGTCGCCGTCGAAGGGTTTGACTTCGCCATGGGCGACCAGATAAAGCTCATCGACGACGGTGTGTAGCAGGTGGCGGTCATGGGAGACGACGACAACCGCGCCCGGAAATTCCTGCAGGGCGAGGATTAACGCTTCGCGCATGTCGACGTCGAGGTGGTTGGTTGGCTCATCGAGTAATAACAGATTGGGCCTTTCCCAAACCAGCAGCGCCAGAGCGAGGCGCGTTTTTTCACCGCCAGATAACGGGCCAACCGGGGCGAGTACAGCGTCACCGCGAAAGCCGAAGGTGCCTAAATAATTACGCAGCTCCTGTTCCTTAACACCACCGGCAATACGTTGCAGGTGAAGTAAAGGGCTAGCATCGAGATCTAGCGCGTCGAGTTGCTGCTGATCGAAATAGCCCACCTGTAATTGGCGGCCACGATCGACATCGCCAGCCACAGGCTCAATCACGCCAGCAAGTAATTTCACCAGTGTCGATTTACCCGCGCCGTTGCGCCCGAGCAGGCCAATGCGCGAACCCGGCAATAAATTAATGTGTATGTGATTGAGGATGACGGTGTCGCCATAACCAGCCTTCACCTGGTCAAAGCTAATCAGCGGCGAGCACAGTTCGTCGGGCTCAAAGAATTTGAAATCAAAACCGCTGGCGGCATGCATGGGGGCGGCAGCCTGAAGTTTTTCCAGCGCCTTCACTCGACTCTGCGCCTGTCGTGCCTTGGTAGCCTGATAGCGAAAGCGGTCGACAAAGGCTTGCAGGTGAGCGCGCTGACGTTGCTGTTTGTCAAACACGGCCTGTTGCAGCATTAAACGTTCGCCGCGCTGGCGCTCAAAACTGGAGTAATTACCCGCGTAGGTATCCAGCGCTGTGGCGTTGAAATGAATAATACCGTCGACCAGATTATCGAGAAATTCCCGGTCGTGGGAGATAACAATAAGGGTGCCCGAGTAACGTTTGAGCCAGCGTTCGAGCCAGACCACAGCTTCTAAATCGAGGTGGTTGGTGGGCTCATCGAGCAATAATAATTCAGAGGGTTTAAGCAGGGCGCGAGCCAGGTTCACTCGCATGCGCCAGCCACCGGAGAAGCTCGACACCGGCTGCTGCTGGGCCTCGTGTTCAAAGCCCAGGCCAGCCAACAACTGCGCCGCACGCGGCCCCATGGAGTAACCGTCGAGAGCTTCGTAATTGTGGTGCCAGTGGGCCAGTACATCACCCCCGGCGATTTCTGCCGCTTCTTTCTCAGCTTCGAGGGCGCGGTACTCGCTATCGCCATCGATGGTGTATTCGAGTACGGAGCTAGAGATGCTCGGGGTTTCTTGGTCAACACTGGAAATACGCCAGTGAACGGGGAAGCCGATATCACCGGCATCGGCGTGTAGCTCGCCTTTTAACAGGGCAAAGAGCGATGATTTACCCGATCCATTGGCGCCAATCAGACCAATCTTTTGACCGTCGTGCACCCGCAGGTTAGCATCTTTTAACAGGCTTTTATTGCCGCGAATAAGTTCCAGGTTTTGCGCTGTAATCATCTCGATCAGCTCCCCGTCAAATTGACGATATCAATTTTATTCGGATTAAAATCCACGGCATCTTTACCACGCTGTAATTTCAAACCGGTGAAATCGAATAGCTTGGTATCGGCTAATTGGGAGGGCGCGACGTTTTTAATCGCAGAAAAAATAGTTTCCAGCCGACCGGGATATTCTTTCTCCCAGCCCTGTAGCATTTCTTTAATCAGCTGGCGTTGTAACTTTTCCTGCGAGCCGCAGAGATTACAGGGAATAATGGGGAACTCTTTGTACTCTGCCAGCAGCTCTAAATCATCTTCACGACAATAAGCGAGGGGGCGAATGACAATATTCTTTTTGTCGTCACTCAACAGTTTCGGCGGCATAGACTTTAGCTTGCCGCCGAAAAACATATTTAAAAATAAGGTTTCAATAATGTCGTCGCGGTGGTGGCCGAGAGCAATTTTCGTGGCACCAATTTCCTGGGCAAAACCATAGAGGCTGCCACGACGCAGGCGAGAACATAAACCGCAGTAGGTTTTATTTTCGGGCACCCGCTCAGTAACAATACTGTAGGTGTCTTTTTCGAGAATATGAAAAGGCACGCCCTGCTCGGTGAGATATTCCGGCAATACGTGTTCGGGAAAACCCGGTTGTTTCTGGTCGAGGTTGACGGCGATCAGTTCAAAATCTATCGGTGCGGTCTTCTGTAAATTGCGCAGTATTTCGAGCATACCGAAGGAGTCTTTACCCCCCGAGAGACACACCATGACCTTATCGCCCGCTTCGATCATATTGTAATCGGCAATGGCTGTACCCACCTGGCGGCGCAAACGTTTATGCAGCTTGTTCAGCTCATGACGATCTTTACGGGGCTGGTGTGTCACGGGAATTACCTACGGGCTAAAAAGGGGCGCGCTATTGTAAAGCTTCGGCGCTGGACATACCAAGGGCAGTGCGACTCCCGCACCCAATTATCAAAAGCACGGTTCAGAAGCAACGGACAGTGCGTACAAAAAAACGGCGCTCTGTAAGCGCCGTTTTTTTACCCCCTAAGCCACTGACTCAGGGCGCGTTGATACGCCAGTCATGGGTATAGTCAATCTTGCCATTGAAGCCTAGCAAGTAGAGGGCGTCGCGATCATTCGAGTAACGAGCAAACACTTTCAGTAACTTTTTGTCACTCTTGGCGAAGTCCGCTTTATACCACTCGAAGAGTTTAGACACATGCAGTTCACCGTTTTCCAGACGCACCCCACGCGGGTGCTTAACAAATTCATAGCTCGCTTTTTTCAGTAGCTCGCGACTATTGGCACCAGTAAAAGCTTCGGGCTGTAAATTGGGGCAGCCCAAACCGCCACAAGCCAGACCAAAGTGGACTTTATGGTCTTGCCACAGGGGGCGTAGAATGCGGTGTTCAATATCGTTAAGTGATATTTCTTGCCCTGCCACACTGGCCACTTTTTTATCCCATGGGCCTTTCATGCCTGGACCGGGAATATTATCAACACTGTCGACCGGGTAATTATCTAAAATCAGATCCAGTGTCAGCGCATTGTAGAGGTTCAACCAATAAGCTTTTTGTTCAGCCCTGCTGTAGTCCCGAGGGTCAATGGAGGTCTTAGTTTTAAGGTAACGATCCAGCTGCTTGCGGTGCTTTCGGCTTACCTCATCGTAGCGAAAGCGGTTGATACCAGAAGCGTGGCCAGTCACTACATAGGTGTGAAGAATAGAATCGAGGGAAGAGTGGTCAATCGTTCGTTGGCTGGCTTCGCTACTTTTGTTCCACAACGGCCAATAATCAGAAGCGGGCGCGGCAACACTCATCCCACTTACCATGAGTAACCCGACGCTCAACCCCAGCTTAAATATCTTCACAATTTTGTCCTCTATCAACTACATTTCGCGGTGCAATCCTTGAGCTGCGAATCTAACGTAGAGCCTTTGTTGTGGCTATAACGCCTGTCATACTGCAAAGGCCATCTATCCCTAATTCACGGAACCGCTTAACAAATTATGAATTTAAAAAATCTCAGCGCCAGCCAAATTCACGCCATTGACCAGGCTCATGTCTGGCACCCCTATTCTTCGCTGAGCCAACCGCTGCCCACTTATCATGTCACATCTGCCAAGGGTGTGCGCCTGCAGCTCGGCGACGGCCGCGAGTTAATCGACGGCATGTCGTCCTGGTGGTGTGCGATTCATGGCTACAACCACCCCCAGTTGAACGAGGCTGTGACCACACAGCTGACGAAAATGTCCCATGTCATGTTCGGCGGCATTATCCACGAGCCAGCAGCTCAGTTGGCGCAACGGCTGGTTGATATTACACCCGAGCCCTTAAATAAGGTGTTTTTCAGTGACTCGGGGTCGGTCAGTGTCGAGATCGCCATGAAGATGGCTCTGCAGTTTTGGCAGGCCAAAGGGCGCGCAGAAAAAAATCGGCTGCTGACTTTAAGAAAGGGTTATCACGGTGACACCTTTGCGGCGATGTCGGTCTGCGACCCGGAAACCGGCATGCACCATCTGTTTAGCGAAGTACTCCACCCGCAAGTTTTTAGCGAATCACCCCGCTGCCGCTTTGACGAAGCCTGGCAACCAGACTACCTCGCTGATTTTGAACACCAGTTAATCAACCATAAAGAGCAACTCGCTGCGGTGATACTGGAACCCATCGTGCAAGGTGCTGGCGGCATGCACTTTTATTCAGTAGATTATCTAAAGGGCGTTCGCGCGCTGTGTGACGAACACGACGTGCTGTTAATTGCCGACGAAATTGCCACCGGCTTTGGTCGCACCGGCAAGCTTTTTGCGTGTGAATGGGCGGGTATTAGCCCCGACATCATGTGTGTGGGCAAGTCGTTGACCGGCGGCTATATGACATTGGCAGCCACCCTGTGCAATGAAAGGGTCAGTGATGGCATTGGTGAAAGCGAGGCCGGTGTATTTATGCACGGGCCAACCTTTATGGCTAATCCCCTCGCCTGCGCCGTGGCCAATGCCAGCATCGAACTGTTATTGGCCTCAGACTGGCAGGGGAATATTGCCCGTATTGAAGCCCAGCTGAAAGACCAACTCGCCCCCTGTAAAGCCCATGGCACGGTGGCCGATGTGCGGGTATTGGGTGCGATTGGCGTAGTGGAGATGAACGACGCTGTCGATGTCGCCGCGCTGCAAAAAAGCTTTGTCGAGGCCGGCGTGTGGATTCGCCCCTTCGCCAAACTGGTGTATGTCATGCCCGCTTTCAATATTGAAGCCGCCGACCTGAGCAGCCTGACAGCGGCTATTGTCGAGGTGCTAAATCCAGGCTAGGCCCTGACTAAATCCACCATCAACGTGGAGTACTAGGCGAGAGGACGAATACCCACCGCGCGACGCACCTCATCCATAAAGGGCTGGCTGATGGCTCTGGCCTTTTCAGCACCGACCTGCAAGATGGCCTCTATTTCATCCGGCGCATTGAGCAAGGCTTCATAGCGCTCCCGGGCCGGAGCCAACTCAGCATTCACCAATTCAAACAGTTGCTTCTTGGCCTCACCCCAGGCGATGCCCTTGGCAAATTCTTCACGCATCTCCGCAATTTGCTCGGGCGTGGCAAAGGCCTGCCAAATTTGAAACACCGAGGAGCTATCGGCATCTTTCGGCTCACCCGGCTCTAATAAGTTAGTTTTGATTTTATTAATGTGTTTCTTCAGCTGCTTTTCGGTGAGAAATAGCGGAATGGTATTACCGTAACTCTTGCTCATTTTGCGGCCATCGAGGCCCTGTAGCAAAGGCACATCGTCATCGACCAGCGCTTGTGGTAGGGCGAAGTGTTCACCGTAATGATGATTAAAACGCTGGGCAATATCGCGCGCCATTTCGACGTGTTGAATCTGGTCACGACCCACCGGAATCTGGTGGGCGTTAAACATCAGTATGTCAGCGGCCATCAATACTGGGTAGCTAAACAGGCCCATCGTCACGCCGAAATCAGCATCTTCCCCGGCAGTTTCATTATCTTGTACAGCCGCTTTGTAAGCGTGGGCGCGGTTCATCAACCCCTTGGCGGCCATGCAGTTGAGCAGCCACATTAATTCAGGGATTTGCGGAATATCAGACTGGCGATAAAACACCGCCTTGTCAGTATCCAGGCCCAGGGCGATCCAGCTGGCGGCAATTTCCAGGGTCGAGCGATGCACCGCGTCAGGGTCATTGCATTTGATCAGTGCGTGATAGTCGGCAAGAAAATAGAAAGACTCGACATCGCTATTTTTGCTAGCCTCAACGGCAGGTCGAATAGCACCCACATAATTGCCCAAATGGGGTGTGCCGGAGGTAGTAATACCGGTGAGTATTCTCTGCTTGCTCATAATCTCTCTGCGCCGCTATTCGTTAGTGTGCGAGGTGGCGTCACCACTGGCGATGCCGGAAAAAGTCGGCGCCATGATACCTGATTTTAGGCGCCAGTCAGTTACAGCGGCATTTGGTTGAGTATCCAGCCAAGCACCAGCACTTGCGGCAAGGTGACCAGGGGTAGGAAGAGCGCGATTTTCCAGGATTTGGTGAGCTCTTTGAGAATCATGATTTCGGTGTAATCGGTGGCGATGCCGGCCATTAAAAACGTAAAACCGTTGCCCGGCGCGCCCGCACGCAGCACCAAATCGGCGGCGATGGGAGTTGACCCTTCAGAGCAAACCTCAATAATAGTTGCGGCCACTAAAGTCAGCAACAAGCCCATCAAAGTAGGGCCAAACAATGTGCTGTAGGTGTCGACAGGTACAAAAGCGCGAATTGCCGTGGCGAGTACCAGGCCAAAAAACAACCAGCGAAAGACCATGCGCGAATCTTTCAGACCATCCCACAATAAAGCGCCTATTGTTTGCGGTGTAAAGCGCGCAGCGGCGAAGAGTTTTTTTAACTCGGGCCATACGGCAGGCGGCTGTTCGTGAGAATTGTCATCGGGTGTCGCCGGGTTAGCATTCAACACCCCCTTAGCAACCAGCCGGTCGAAGATCACCCCGCTAATCAAACCAATCAGCAGTGATAGCCCTATGTAGAGCAGGGTCCATTTAAGGCCAATCAGCGTGAACATAATGATGGTCAGTGACAGGGAGTTCCATGGGCTGGCAACC
This sequence comes from Gammaproteobacteria bacterium 50_400_T64, assembly GCA_002162755.1. Taxonomy (GTDB): domain Bacteria; phylum Pseudomonadota; class Gammaproteobacteria; order Pseudomonadales; family Porticoccaceae; genus Reddybacter. The sequence continues at coordinate 175,288 of MAAS01000031.1, forward strand.
AGGAAGGCCATCAATTGACCGAGACTGGCGCCCTTTTGATAGAGCTTGGTACCGACCATTAAAATGCCGTGGCTACAAAGGTCTAACAACAAACCGGCAAAGGTGGCCCGTGCGATACCCTTGAAAGTGCCACCCCGACCCAGAGTCGCCATAATCAATTCCCGAGGGATTCTTTCCAGCAGGCCGACAAACACCACCGCGGCTGCCAAACCCCACCACATTTTATTCATCAGCTCGAAAATGCCGCTGCTCATGACTGCTAACCAGCGGGGTAAAGTATCACTGTCGTCAAACCAGAAACCCAACAGATAACAGATCAGCACAATGCTGCCCGATACCCACAATAAATAGTCGCGCTGGTTTTTTTCGCTGGGGCAGCAGGAGGTCTCAACTTTGGTTGCGCTGCAGGAAGATTGGGCGACCTCTGGCGTGGGTTCTGGCTCAGGTTTTTTGCAGCAGTCACTCATTGTTTACTCTCCCCTAAAATTTGACCCTGCTCTTGTTGGCCCGCCAGAGTGTCAATAATGGCGCACTCTGCTTTTTCATCGTTTGCACACGCACCAACCAGCTGCGCCAGCAAATCCCGGGTTTCACCAAGCTCTCGAATATGAGTATCCACCTCTTCAAGCTTGTCGCTCACCAGCTGATGAACTTCAGTACTGCGCCGTTGAGGGTTCTTGAACAGATCCAATAAGAGTCGGCATTGCTCAATATTGAAACCAAACTGGCGGGCCTGACGCAGGAAACACAGGTAGTTGATGTCCGCTTTTTGATAGTGTCTATAGCCATTCGCCGACCGCTGAGGAGGGCTAAGTAGATCAATACTCTCATAATAGCGAATAGTTTTTGCTGGCAGGCCACTGAGTTTGGCTGCCTCACTGATATTCATGGCGAAGCTCGCTGTAAGACTTATTAAGATTGAAGCTCAATCTAAGCCTTACAGCAACAGGAAGGTCAAGAAAAAGGTAGGGGAGAGGATTTTCTACCGCAAATAAACGGCGGATAAAAGTACAGTAGAGTTAAAAAACTAGCCAGTACAATCCAGCATACTGGTGAACATCTCAATCGATTCCAGCTCAAAACCCGCATGCAGCTTTTTACGTTTGGCCAGCTCTCTGACTTCACCGAGGGTAAACCAGTCAACTTCCAGCAACTCACTGTGGTCTATGCGACCGATCTTGCCATCAAACAAAGTGCCGTACACTTTGTGCTGATAACCTTTGTAAGAATAACTACCAACATCGAGCAGATCACCCATCGCTGTATCGAGTTCTTCATGGATTTCTCGCCGGGCCGCTTTGAGGGGCTTCTCACCCCAGTCGATACGACCACCGGGCAAACCCCAAATACCAGTATTCTCACCACGGACATTGTTGTGCACGACCATCAAGAACTCGTTATTTGTTTTCAGTATGCAGCGTGAAGTTCGGTACTTGTGTGTTTTCATTTTTTCCCTGTACAAAGAGGTCATCGATACGAACCCGGTTCTAATAAATACCGCCCCGGGCCCATCTATCGTATTGAGTAATTATCAGGGGTTTAAAATAACAAGTTATTTTTAAAGCTACCGCGATAAAGATCACAGTCATGACAAAGCCCTGCGCCAGGGCCTGTGACTGTCACTAAAATGTGTTATGTCGCGTGTTGAAAGTACAAGCTAGGCGGCTTTTTTCAGCATATCCAGCATTTGATCTTTTAAACTCAGGCGCAATTTTTTTCGCTCTTCAAGATGAGAATCATCACAATTCTCAACACCCGTTTCAAAGCGGTGTATCTCATGGTCGAGATCATGATATTCGGCAAAAAGCTTCGAAAAGTGTCGATCACTTACTTTCAGGTCATGAATTAAATCTTTGTATTCAGGCAGCTCATGCAACAAATCGTGTTTATCTAATGGCATTAAAAACGTCTCCTCTTTTGATGATGCCTACATTTTCCCACGCGCATTAAGACACAGCCATGACACATATCAAGCAGCACAAGAAGCCCGAATATACCGGCCCGTGTAAACGATTAAAGACAGCAGAAAATGATTAGAAAACGAACGTTGGCTCACGCTTAATAGATTGCTTAAATTCGCTAATCCGAGTCAGATACAAGGCAAAACCAAGTAAATAAGCGGGCGACTCCATGGCCAAAAGCACCCAAAGCATTCGCAAATACTCATGGGGCAGGCTCTAAGCGTTTAGACGAGAGAGGATGCCAAAGCCGGTGTCCTCTCTCGTGAGGCCTACTTTTGGTACTCGTGTAAATGAGAAGGGCCTGTTAAAGGTATAAATGTTCGACCATTAACTGCAGGGATTCCCGCCCCCGAAAGCGATTAATATCTAACCGGTACACGGCAGACACTCGCTCAGGCATGGTGGGCACACTGCCCTCTTCCACTGTATTAAAGGCAATAGCATCAACTACTTGCTGGCTGGAAGGGCCATAGCCCAACACCAGCTTCAGATGTTTACCGCCCACTACTCTATGTTGAACAACACTAAACTCGCCATAAAAACAGGGCTCGGGAAAGTGCTGCCCCCAGGGGCCACCGTCACGCAACTGCTGGGCCAGGTCGAGACTGAAATCATCCACTTCTAGCTCGCCATCGGTGAGCACCTCTGCGGCGAGGTCATCGGTCGACAACTGACGACGGGCCTCCTCATCAAAGGCGGCGGCAAAGGCGGGGAAGTCTGTCTTTTTAAGTGACAGCCCTGCGGCCATGGCATGACCACCAAAACGATCGAGTAACTCGGGGTGACGGCTGGCAACGGCATCAAAAGCATCGCGAATATGAAACCCGGGGATGGAACGTGCGGAGCCTTTCAGCTCATCCTCCCCCGCTTCGGCAAAGGCGATAACCGGGCGGTGTAGCTTGTCTTTAATACGCGAGGCCAGTAGACCGACCACACCCTGATGCCAGCCCTGATCGTACAGGCACAGTCCCCAGGGCATATTGTCGGCATCAAAATCGAGTTCATCCAGCAGCACCAGCGCTTCACTTTGCATATCGGCTTCGATTAAGCGGCGGTCCTGATTCAACTCATCGAGGCGCAGGGCCAGCTGTCGCGCCTCGGCGGGGTCATCACTCAGCAAGCAGCGAATGCCAATGCTCATATCATCGAGACGACCGGCCGCATTGAGACGCGGCCCAACACTAAAACCGAGGTCAGAGGCCACCAACCATTGCCGGTCTTTATTCGCCAACTCAAGCAGGGCTAGAATACCCGGCCGTGCGCGCCCTGCCCGCAGTCGCCGTAAACCCTCGTTGACCAGTACGCGGTTGGTCTTGTCGAGGGGCACCACGTCGGCCACCGTACCCAGAGCGACCAGGTCGAGCCAGTCGGCCATCACCGGCTCTGCCAGGCCCGACTCTGCAAACCAGTGTTGCTCTCGCAGGCGGCCACGCAGTGCGCTCATCAGGTAAAAAACCACCCCGACACCGGCCAGGTTCTTGGCACCGAAAGCACAATCCGGTTGATGGGGATTAACGATGGCTTCGGCAGTGGGCAGTTCGGTGCCGGGTAAATGATGGTCTGTCACCAGCACTTTAATGCCCGCAGCTTGAGCCGCGCGCACGCCTGCAAGACTCGAAATACCATTGTCGACGGTGAGGATAAGATCGGGCTTGCTCTGCTGGGCGAGAGCGACGATTTCGGGCGTTAAGCCATAACCGTAGTCAAAGCGATTGGGCACCAGAAAGTCGACCTGCTGAAAACCGAGAGTACGCAGGGCGAGTACGGCGAGTGTGGTACTGGTAGCACCGTCGGCGTCAAAGTCACCGACAATAAGAATTGACTGATTTTGGCGCAGGGCATCGCAGAGTAAATCAAGAGCGGCATCGAGACCGCGCAGGGAATCGGGGCGGGGTAATTCGGCCAGTTTGAGTGAAAGCTCTTGCTGGGAAAAAACACCCCGTCCGGCATACACCCGCTGTAACAACGCGGGCATAGCGGCATCAAAATCGACACCGCTCAGCTCGGCCTCGCGATAGCGAACCAGAGGTGATTGAGTGGCGGCTAGCGCTGACACATCAGGCCTTAAACAGTAATGTTGGCTGCCATGTAGGCCTGCACTTTGGCCAGATCATTGGCTTCGACGTGGTAACGCTCTTCGCGCGCAAAGAGATCGGCCATGTGATGGGGCAAGGCGGGGCTTTCAGGATAACCGGCCTGCATCACCGCAGCGGGGAACTTCGCCGGGTGAGCCGTAGCGAGACAAATCATTGGCGTGGCCGACGAGCGACGACATTTGCGACCCGCCTGCAGGCCGATGGCCGAGTGGGGGTCGAGCAGGTAATCGCTGCTCTCGTATTCGTCGCTAATCACCTGCAGTGTTTCTTTATCGTCAAGACGGTAGGAGCTAAACACTTTGCGCGCCTGCTCCAGCGCTGCGGGGTCAAGCTCACTGACGCTACCGGCACTTAAAGAGGCCATCAGCTTATCGATAGCGGCACCGTCTTTGCCGTAAAGGTCGAACAACAGGCGCTCGAAATTGCTCGACGCCATAATATCCATGCTTGGCGAGAGGCTGTGCTCGATCGGTTTTTTACTGTGGTCATTGGCGCTAATACAGCGGTGTAGAATATCGTTGGCATTGGTGCCAATCACCAGTTGCTCGACCGGCAGGCCCATACCCCGAGCCAAATAGCCGGCAAAAATATCACCAAAATTACCCGTTGGCACGGCGAAAGATACCGGCCGATGAGGCCCGCCCACGGACAGAGCCGCCCAAAAGTAGTAGACAATTTGCGCCATAATGCGCGCCCAGTTAATGGAGTTCACCGCCACCAGCTGTCGACCATCGGGCAAAAAGGACTGGTCGCCAAAACTGGCTTTTACCATATTCTGGCAATCGTCAAAATTACCTTCAACGGCGATATTGTGGATGTTATCGCTCAACACGGTAGTCATTTGGCGACGCTGTACATCGGAGACACGACCGTGGGGATGGAGAATAAAAATATCGATATTCTTACAGCGTCGACAGCCCTCTATCGCTGCCGAGCCGGTATCACCTGAAGTAGCACCCATGACGACGACTTTCTGCCCACGCTTGTCGAGAATATAGTCCAGCAGGTGGCCGAGAAACTGCAGGGCAAAATCTTTAAAGGCCAGCGTGGGGCCGTGGAAGAGTTCGAGTATCCACTCGTTATGGCCACTCTGCACCAGTGGCGCGATGGCGCGATGGCGGAAGTCGCTATAAGAGGCGTCAATAATGCCCTTCAAGTCGTCGGCGGGAATTTCGCCATCCACAAAGGGCGAAATCACTTTAAAGGCCAGCTCGTTATAGGGCAGACCCGCCCAGGAGGCGATTTCTTCGCGACTGAACTGGGGCAGGGTTTGCGGTACGAACAGGCCGCCGTCGGGCGCCAGGCCGGTCAGTACAACCTCTTCAAAAGACAGGGCGGGGGCCTGACCACGGGTGCTGATATATTTCACGTTATACCCTTTTCTCTATTTATTAACTTTCGACACCGAGCTAATTAAGTCGAAATAGTAGTGGCTGTAATTTATGTATCGAGGCTTTCCAAGCGGATTCTCACAACAGAGCCACTCACCGATGCCAGGCCTTCAATTTCTGCAACGGCATCGAGCAGGTTCTGCTCGCGGGTGGTGTTGGTGAGCATAATCAAGGGCACATCGGTCGCCCCGGCGGGTGGCTCTTTCTGAATAATAGCTTCAATGCTGATACCGCGCTGGCTCATAATCTGCGCCACGCTCGATAAAACACCGGGCTGATCGAGCACCGAGGCACGCAAGTAATACGCGCTTTCAATATCGGCAATACCAAGCACACCGGGGTCAACAATGGTGTCACTGGCGAAACCCAGAGCGGGTACGCGGTTTTCAGCCGCACAACCGATGCTGCGCGCCACATCGACGATATCGGCAACCACGGCGGAAGCTGTAGGTTCGGCACCAGCACCAGCACCGTAGTACAAGGTGGGGCCAACGGCATCGCCCTTGACCATCACCGCGTTCATCACGCCGTTGACCTGGGCGATTAACTGGCGCTCGGGAATCAGGGTGGGGTGAACACGCAACTCAACACCCTCTTCGCGCTGTTTGGCAATGCCTAAATGTTTGATGCGATAACCCAGCTCTTCGGCATAAACCACGTCTTCGGGCTGAATATCAGTGATGCCTTCGGTAAAGACGGCGTCGAAACGCAGGGGCATGCCAAAGGCGATGGAGGCGAGAATCACCAGTTTGTGGGCGGCGTCTGTGCCTTCGACATCAAAGGCGGGATCAGCTTCGGCATAACCCAGAGCCTGGGCTTCGGCCAGTACATCGGCGAAATCACGGCCTTTGTCACGCATTTCGGTGAGAATGAAATTGCCGGTGCCATTAATAATGCCCGCCAGCCATTCGATCTTATTTGCCGACAGGCCTTCACGCAGGGCTTTAATGATGGGAATACCACCAGCGACACCGGCTTCGTAGGCGACTGTCACACCCTGCTGTTCGGCAGCGGCAAAAATCTCGTTACCGTATTCGGCAATCAGCGCTTTGTTGGCAGTGACGACATGCTTGCCGTTGGCGATGGCCTGTAGCACCAGTTCTTTTGCCGTGGTGGTGCCGCCAATCAACTCGACAATAATGTCGACGTCGGGGCGACGGGTGAGTGCAAAAATATCGCGTTCGACAATAACCTCAGCCGTATCGCAGTTAGCATTATCGCGACGAGCACCGACCACGGACACCTTAATTTCACAGCCCGCGCGCGCATTGATCTGCGCCCCGTTGCGAGCCAACACATTGAAGGTGCCACTACCAACGGTACCCAGACCACAAATCCCAATATTGACTGACTTCAAAGAGTCCCCCGCACGCAGATAAGAAAAAAGATGGCCACCTTAAAGGCGGCCATGCCGACTGTCAACGGGCGACCGCACTATCCACCCTTGATACCCAGCACCCTGGCTAAACCAGCTGCGGGACGATAGCCCGGTATCAAAGAGCCATCTGCCAATACGATGGCAGGTGTGCCATTGACACCCATTTGCTGACCCAGGTTGTACTGTTTTGCCACCGGGTTATCGGCACAGACATTTTGCTCGATTCCCTTACTGTTTTTCAATGCGGTCAGCGCCTGACGGGGGTTTTCAGCACACCAGGCGGAGGCGATTTTTTGGTAGGAAGCTGAACCAACACCTGCACGGGGGAAGGCCAAATAACGCACTTCGATGCCCATGGCATTCAACTCAGGCACTTCTTTATGCAGCTTTCGGCAATAACCGCAGTCCACATCGGTAAACACATTGATAACACCTTTGACTGCTGCTTTCGGCGAGAAAATAATCATTTCATCCAGCGGAATTGTTGCCAGTAGATCTTTACGCACAGCAGTTAAAGCCTGTTCTTTAAGATTGATAAACCGGCCCTTACCCACCTGGTAAAGGTCACCATCAAAAAAGAACTCGCCATCATTGTAGATATAGAGCAGGGGGCCATTTTCAACCTGTACCATTGAAATATCGGGAATGGGGCTAGCCACAATATCGCCATACTTAAGATCAGAGCGAGCGGAACGCAGACTGCTCATAATCCGCGCTTTGCGCTCCTCGCCCACTTCTATCACTTTGTTACTCTGCTCCACAGCCCATAGAGGTTGAGCCACACAGCTCATTAACACGCTAATAAAGGCCAACCGGCATAGATGCCCTTTAGAAAACACCCTTGTCTTGTATCTAAAAAATTGCTGCATTAATTGAAACTCCACTATTCACTATTAATAGATGATCGTTGGAACACACTGTCGGCAATCTGTTCCCGCGTCGATGACGATTAGCCTCTGGGGTGATGCTCGGCATGTAACTCCTGCATACGACTCTTGGCAATATGGGTATAAATTTGCGTGGTCGATAAATCGCTGTGGCCGAGCAAAAGCTGAACCACTCGCAAGTCTGCCCCGTGATTCAACAAATGTGTCGCAAAGGCATGACGCAAAGTATGGGGAGATAGCGTTTTCTCAATGCCCGCCACACGCGCCCAATGTTTAAGCCGATGCCAGAAAGTCTGACGAGTCATACCGCGACCGCGCTGACTGGGAAAGAGTATTTCACTCGCTTTCATGCCCAATAATTCGGGGCGACTGTGGCGCAAATAGCGCGTCAGCCAATCGAGCGCCTCTTCGCCGACAGGAACCAACCTCTCTTTTGCACCCTTGCCAATCACTCGCACAACACCCTGACGAACGTTGACCTGGCTCATAGTCAAAGTCACTAACTCAGAGACCCGAAGGCCGGTGGCGTAGAGTAATTCGATCATGGTTTTATCCCGCAGGCCAATGGCACTATCCGTATCCGGTGCCAGCAACAGTTGGCCAACCTCCACCTCACTCAGGCTTTTCGGTATCGGCTGCCCCAGTTTTGGGCTGGGGATATTCGCCGTTGGGTTAACCTTGATCTGCTTTTCCCGCAGCCAGTAATTATAAAAACCCCGCAGGCAAGACAGTGAGCGAGCCGCCGAACGAGGACTCTTCGAGGGATCCAGGCGGTAGGCCATGTACTCACCCAACAAAACCTCATCGGCTGCCATCAGTGTCGCACCCAGCGGCTGCAGCCAACGGCTAAAGGCAGACAGGTCACGGCGATAGGACTCTCGTGTATTGTCACTCAAGCCCTTTTCCAGCCACAGCGCATCAATATATTTATCGATACGTTCATCATCCGTCGCAGTACTCATTAACCCAGTGTAGTGGCTCGGCAGCGCCCCTGTAAACGTCATTGACTGATCCGAAAAACAGCAGTAGAGATCATATCCACACACAAAAACAACCTTCCTGCAGACACAAAAAAGGCGACCGAAGCCGCCTTTCTTAACACCACAGGGGAAACCCCTAGCCGAGCTTTTCTTTGATTCGTGCCGCTTTACCCGACAATTCGCGCAAGTAGTACAACTTAGCCTGGCGCACGTCACCGCGACGCTTAACCGTAATACTGTCAACTACTTTGCTGTAAGTCTGGAACGTTCGCTCCACACCGATACCACTGGAAATTTTGCGTACAGTGAACGCTGAGTTCAGGCCGCGATTGCGCTTAGCAATCACCACACCTTCAAAAGCCTGAAGACGCTCGCGATCACCTTCACGGACTTTAACCTGAATAACGAGGGTATCACCGGGGCTAAAGTCAGGAATTTCCTTACCCATTTGCTCCGCTTCAAGTTCAGCGATAATTTTGTTCTTGCTCATGACCAGCTCCAGATAACTCTCTTTATACGGCTTCACAGC
>MAAS01000031.1:184517-220356 GCA_002162755.1 Gammaproteobacteria bacterium 50_400_T64
TTTTGTTCATTGTTTCCAGGGGCAAATCAAAAAGACCCATCCCATTACTACTATAAAACTACTTTTTTGAAGCGGTGGCCAATATGGCTTCCTGCTCCTCTGTTAGCCTCAATGCCGCCAACAGCTCCGGTCGTCTCGACCGTGTTCTCAATAACGAACGCTGCAAACGCCAACGTCGTATTTTTTCATGATTGCCCGAGAGTAATACGTCGGGAACCGCCATGCCTTCATAAACTTCAGGTCGCGTGTAATGCTCACAATCGAGCAAACCCTCTACAAACGAATCCTCTTCAGCTGATGCCTGGTGACCCAGTACGCCCGGCAACTGCCTGAGTAGAGCGTCCATCAGCACCATCGCTGGCAGCTCGCCACCGCTGAGCACATAGTCACCGATTGACCACTCTTCATCGACCTCTAGCGACAACAGTCGCTCATCAATACCTTCGTAGCGCCCCGCTATCAACACCAGATTTTCTCTTTGCCCGGCAAAATCGGCAACCGCCTGGTGTTTCAGTAACTGCCCCTGTGGCGACAAGCACACCACTTTGCACGAGCCCTGCATCCAGGCCCTGGCCTGCGTTATCGCTTCACGCAAAGGCCCAAGGGTCATCACCATGCCCGGCCCTCCACCATAGGGTCTGTCATCTACACTATGATGACGGTCTACAGTGTAGTCTCGGGGATTAAAAAATCCGACTTCCACCAAACCTTTGCTGAGCGCTCGCCCCGTTACGCCGTAATCCGTTACCGCTTTAAACATTTCAGGGAACAGCGTCACCAGTGCTATTTTCACGAGCTATAACACCTAAACTGCATGTCGCTCACACTGACAATCGATCCTGCTTCCTTCTTTATATAGTAGCCAACCAAAGCTAAAACTCGGGATCCCAGTCAACCAGTATTTCTCCAGCATCAGTATCGACCTTCAGCAAAAACTGATCCACATAAGGAATCAGCCTTTCTTTTTGATCAATACTATCAGTGACTCCCTTGACCACCAGAACATCATTAGCGCCCGTTTCGAGAAAACCCGCTACTTCACCAAGAAGTACTCGAGAATCCCCATCGACACTAAAGACCTTCAAACCCTGAAGCTGGTACCAGTAGTGATCACCACCTTCAAGAGCATCAAATTGTTCACGCAACACGCAAATATCAAGACCACTTAAAGCCTCAGCCTCATTGCGATCATCAATACCGCACAAGTGTGCGACATTGCCTTTGCCTTGTGCTCGAAAGCTATCAGCCTCTATCTCTTGCCAACGCCCATCAAGCTTTACTCGCCAGGGTTTATAGCTAAAGACATTTTCTGCAGGCTGAGTATAGGAATGCACTTTTACCCAACCCTTAATACCGTGGGCTCCGGTAATCCGAGCCACCACCGCATAGTTGTCTGGCTTTTCCATACCCACGTAAAAACCTGTTTACCTGGCCCTAAACCAACCGGGCCAATAAATCAGGCGGCAGCTTTAGCCGCTTTTTTCAGCAGGCTTGCAACGCGATCAGACAAGGTAGCACCCTTGCTCACCCAGTAATCGACGCGCTCTTGATCGACGCGCAGCGGCTCTTCCTGACCACGGGCGAGAGGGTTGAAAAAACCAACTCGCTCAATGTAGCGACTATCGCGCGCACGGCGGCTATCGCTGACTGTCAGATGATAGAAAGGGCGTTTTTTTGAACCACCACGTGCCAGACGTATTGTAACCATGAAATCTGTTTTCCTGTTTTTACCGGGATAATTATGCCGGGGTAAAGTCTACCGAGGGTAAGCACTCGGTCGTACATTACGCAGAGCCTAGGTATTGCTTCAACAACGCATCAAAATCAGAAGCGAAGTAAAACCACACACAGCCCTACGGAAAGGCGCGGTATTTTACGTCAATTCCAGCTCAAAGAAAACCTTCTTCTCAGAACAATTTTCAAGCAACTAGTGCCGGAAGCCTCCGGGGGGCATGCCACCCCCCTGAGCACCGCTTTGCGCCATCATACTTTCCATGCCGCGCATCATTTTATTCATGCCTTTGCCTTTCATTTTCTTCATCATCTTACTCATTTGCTTGTACTGTTTGAGCATACGATTAAGATCTTGAATACTGGTACCCGAACCTTGGGTGATGCGCCGCTTGCGCGAACCATTGAGAATATCGGGGTTGGATCGCTCGGCCAATGTCATCGAATCGATGATGACGGACATACGACCCATCTGGGAGCCAAGATTCGCCTGCTCCGCCATCTGCGCCATATTGCCCATGCCGGGCAGCTTTTCAAGCATATCGCCCATGCCGCCCATATTTTGCATTTGCTGCAATTGGTCGCGCAGGTCATTAAGGTCAAAGCGCTTGCCCTTTTGCACCTTTTTGATCAGCTTGTCAGCTTTCTTCTTGTCGACCTTGCGCTCGACCTCCTCGATCAGCGAGAGCATGTCGCCCATGCCGAGAATACGCGAGGCCACCCGCTCGGGATGGAAAGGCTCAAGGGCATCGGTTCTTTCACCCACACCGAGAAATTTAATCGGCTTGCCGGTAACCTGTCGCACAGAAAGCGCTGCACCACCACGAGCATCGCCGTCAACCTTGGTGAGAATAACCCCGGTTAGCGGCAGCGCTTCATTAAAGGCGCTGGCCGTATTCACGGCATCCTGGCCAATCATGGCATCGATAACGAACAGCGTTTCAACCGGCTTGACGGCTGCGTGAAGATCCTTGATTTCAGTCATCAAGGCTTCATCTATATGCAGGCGACCTGCGGTATCGACGATCAGCACATCGGCAAAGCTTTTGCGCGCCGCTGCCAACGCAGCATTGGCGATATCAACCGGGCTCTGCTCTGCGGCGCTGGGGAAAAATTCCGCACCAACTTCTGCGGCCAATACCTCGAGCTGCTTAATTGCCGCCGGGCGATAGACATCGGCACTAACCACCATCACCTTTTTCTTTTCACGCTCGCTTAAGTAGCGAGCCAGCTTGGCAACAGATGTCGTTTTACCCGCGCCCTGCAAGCCAGCCATTAAAATAACAGCTGGTGGTGCCGCAGCAAGATCAAGACTCTCGTTGCTGGCACCCATTACCTGTTCGAGCTGATCCTGCACAATCTTTAGAAATTGCTGACCGGGGTTAAGGCTGAGGTTAACCTCCTGACCCACTGCCCTATCGCGCACCTGGTCAATAAAGGTCTTGACCACTGGCAGGGCGACATCAGCCTCTAACAACGCCATACGCACTTCGCGCAGAGTATCCTTAATATTCTCTTCACTCAGAGTCGATTTGCCGGAAATGGCTTTCAGACTATGGGAAAGGCGATCACTAAGATTTTCAAATAGAGCCATGGTAATTTATTCCCGCTAAACGTTAGGCGCTAGAAATTAGACAAATAAGCCTTGCAGTATAACTGATCAAGATCCTCTTCGGCAGCAACATGCCTCCAATAAAAAACAAGGCGCGACCCATAACGATCAATTGAAGCCAGTGTCGCCCGAGGCTTTGCGCCACTGGCTTTCTGTGCCAAACTCGACGAATCTGATCAACACGAACAGCTGTTATGTCCGTACAACTTACTGCCACACTCGCCATCGCCTGCTACTTGACCGCCTTTGGCTTGCAGGTTCGCGCCAGTCTTCAGCCGCCCGGTAACACCACCTCCATCCCTAAAGGCTCGGTACTTGGGCTCAGCGGCTTGGCTTTAATTGCTCATTTTGCCACCAGTTGGCAGCAGATCTTTACTGACTCGGGCACCAGCTTCAGTCTGCTACCCCTGTCGGTAGCGATATTTATGGTTATCAATTTTATGGTTGTAGCCGGCAGTCTACGCCGACCCTTTCACAGTCTTTTTCTGCTGCTCTTTCCTTTCAGCGCTCTGGCTCTGGCATTCTCTTTATTGCCCCTTTGGCAAAGCCCACCCCGCAACAACCTGCCGATGGGCCTGAGCTGGCACATACTGCTTTCGATTATCGCCTACAGCCTGCTGAGTATTGCCGCGCTGGAGGCCCTTTTTCTCGCCTACCAAAACCGACAACTGCACCAACATCACAGCAGCGCTTTAATGCGCATACTGCCCCCCCTGCAAACCATGGAAAGCCTGTTGTTTAGTCTGGTGATCACCGGCTTTACCCTGCTCACACTAGCATTGGCTAGCGGCCTGCTGTTTGTCGACAACTTTTTCGCCCAACATCTGGTACACAAAACAATTTTCTCCATCGTTGCCTGGCTGGTTTACGGCATTTTATTGTGGGGGCATTTCCGCTGGGGCTGGCGCGGCAAAACGGCGACCCTGTGGACTCTCGGCGGTTTCACCCTGTTAATGCTCGCTTTCTGGGGCACCAAGTTTGTCCTCGAGGTAATTTTGGCCTAAAGCCAGTTGCCAAGCGCTACAAACTACTTCAACATGAGCGCCCCTTAGCTACGAGAGCTTAGCCCCTCTTTGAACGACGCCCCGACTTGGTTGCTTGCCAGTGTGCTAACTGGCCTCCTGATTATCTCTGCTTTTTTCTCTGGCTCCGAAACGGGCATGATGTCTCTCAACCGTTACCGGCTGAAACATCTTGCCAAAAAAAGCCGTGGTGCCCGCCGCGCCCAGAAACTCCTCAAACGCCCTGACCGCCTGATCGGCATCATTCTGATTGGCAATAACGCGGTCAATATTCTCGCCTCTATTATTGCCTCCATCATCAGCATTCGCCTGTTTGGTCCTGAGCTGGGTATTTTTGTCGCCACGCTTGGCCTCACATTTGTCATTTTAATTTTTTCTGAGGTAACGCCAAAAACTATCGCCGCACTGCACCCTGAAGCGGTGGCGTTTAAAGCTAGCCATATTCTTAAACCCTTACTGAAAATCGCCTACCCACTGGTATGGGTTGTCAATCATCTTTCCAACGCACTGGTGCGCCTGCTCGGCTTCAACCCTTTGAAGAAAATGGACGACAGCCTCAGCAAAGAGGAGCTGCGCACGGTGGTGGATGAGGCGAAAGAGGAGAACCTCTCCTCGCGCCACCAGGACATGCTGATCAGCGTTCTTGACCTGGAAAAAATCACTGTCAATGACATTATGGTGCCACGCAGTGAAATCCTCGGCCTCAATCTGGAAGATGATATCGACACTCTGGTCGAACGCATCGTCAATACCGAGCACACGCGCCTGCCTGTTTACGAGGGCGATATTAATCAGATAGTCGGCATCCTCCACATGCGCAAGGTCAGTCGTATATTACGTGGCGGCGAAGGCGAGCTAACCAAAGAAGCCCTCAAACGCTTCACCAACCCCACCTACTTTATTCCCGCTGAAACCCCTCTGCATATTCAGCTGATTAATTTTCAGAAGAACAAATACCGCCTCGGACTGGTAGTCGATGAATACGGCGAAGTTGAGGGCCTGGCGACCCTCGACGATATTCTCGAAGAGATCGTCGGTGACTTCACCACCAATATTTTCGAACACGAGGATGAAATTGCCAAACAGGATGACGGCAGTTATCTGATTGATGGTGCCGCCAACATTCGCGACATTAATAAAACCACGAACTGGGATTTGCCCGTGGACGGACCGAAAACACTGAACGGCCTGGCCCTTGAGCACATCGAGAGCTTCCCCGACGCCAAAGTCAGCTTCAACATCGACACTTACCGACTGGAAGTGCTCGCGCTCTCGGAAAAAATGATCAGTAAACTCAAAGTTTGGCAGATAACAGCACCCCAGGAAAAAGAAGAGCTCTAGACATTATGTAGCGACCTGCCCAACATCAAGCGAAGGGATTGCCCACCTTACTCCGAGCGTGCGCCTTTTTAATCACCGCCCGACGCTCAGTGTTATCCAGCAACATCCACTGGCGAATGTCATCGCCACTGCGATGGCAGCCAGTACAGATATCATCCGTATCGAGGACGCAAATTGCGACACAGGGTGAGACTACCGGCGCTTCTTCAACATCGCTGCTATCGCCACCGGTGGCCGATTTACTACCCCCACTCATCACTCAGTTAGCCTCATTTTCTCCCGGCGCCTCAAGAGGGCAAGTCCATGGGAATTAGCGACGTACGAAAGCTCGCCGCTTTTTCAATGTAGGTAGCAGCAGAACCCTGCAACACCGCGATGGTTTTCTCATCCAGCTGACGAACAATTTTCGCCGGCGTACCGAGCACCATCGAGTTATCGGGAATCACCATGCCTTCGGGCACCAGGGCATTGGCACCAATCAAGCAGTTTTTACCGATAACCGCGCCATTGAGAATCACCGCATTAATCCCTATCAGCGAGTTGTCGCCAATGGTGCAGCCATGGATCATCGCGCAATGGCCGATGGTGATATTGCAGCCAATATTGGCCTGTATGCCCGGGTCGGTGTGGATAACTGCGGTGTCTTGCACATTGGTGCCAGCACCGATATTAATAATATCGGTGTCGCCGCGAATCACCGCGCCAAACCAGACACTCACCTGATCACCCAAATTCACGGAGCCAATGACATCGGCACTGGGGGCGATAAACACATCTTTGCCCACTGTCGGTACCCGGTCTTCATATTGATAAATCATTTTTTATCCCTTCAATTTTTATTGATTCTTACCTCTTGCTCACCCTCAGGACTCTCCTTCTGGGAAGCGTGGGAATTGTTGGCGTAACTCTGCAGGCAAATCAGCCCGATCAATTTCGGCACTTAAACCCAGATCAAACACACGATTGAGCATGTCCACCAGCACCGTTAGCGTAAAACCCCAAATGGTGTAGCCCGCGTAATGATAACAGGGCATCCAGCACTGGCTACCCAGCACATCCACCTGCTTCTTAATTAAATGCTGCGGCTCTAGCAGGTACGACAGCGGCACGTGGAAGATCGCCTCCAGCTCACCGGGGTCTGCCAACAGAGGTAAACCGGGGCGAATAAAACCGAGGTAAGGTGTTACCTGCACACCTAATCGGGTGCAACGCTGAGGCAATCGCGCAACCAGCTCAACCTCTCCCGGTGCCAACGCCACCTCTTCCTCACTTTCGCGCAGCGCAGTAAACAGCAAACTGCTATCGCCCTGTTCCCACTTACCACCCGGGAAAGCAACCTGCCCAGGGTGACTTTTCATATGTTGCGCACGCTGAATAAGTACCAGCCGGGGATCAACTTCTCGCGTTAAGGCAAGCAACACCGCGGCCTCTCGAACCCCCTCTACGGGCTGCAGGGGGTCGGGCGGCAAAGTACCAAGCTGATCAGAAATTTTCTTTAACACCAATAAAACCTGCTGCTTTAAGCGAATGAATGGGCAAGGTTATGCTCTCAAGGTTATACTCAGAGAAACTTATTGTCATAAATCACTCAGGATGAGCGAGCACCTTGAAATACTGTAGTAGTTGCGGCGGCGACATTGACCACCGCATCCCCGAAGGGGACGATCGCCACCGCCACGTTTGTGATGACTGCGAAACCATACACTATCAAAACCCCTGCATTATTGCTGGCTGCATCCCCGTCTACCAAAGCCGAGTGCTGCTCTGCCGCCGCGCCATTGAACCCGCCTACGGTTACTGGACCCTGCCCGCCGGGTTTATGGAAAACGGTGAAACCATGCTCGAAGGCGCCCTGCGCGAATGTGTGGAAGAGGCCAACGCCCACCTGCATTCCCTTGAGCTGTACAGCATGATAGATATTCCCCACATCAATCAGGTCTATGTATTTTTTCGCGGCGAGCTAGCCAAGCCGGAGTTTTCAGCGGGCATAGAATCCCTTGAAGTTGAACTCTTCGAAGAACACCAAATACCCTGGGATGATATTGCCTTCCCCTCGGTAAAGAAGACACTGAAGCAATTTTTCAAAGATAGGGAGTCCGGTCTATTCCCCATCAGAACGGACGCTATTCGCCGCAAATAAACCGGCAAGCTAATGCCGCGAAAGCCCCTGCAATGACACAGCGCTGTCTTAATCGGCACCCCCAGAGGCATTTAATGACCTACTCTAGCACTTGCATCTTTCGTAAAGTCCCCATCTTGTAAACTGCGCAGTACCACCTTTATTGAATAGGCGCACAGTCTTGGCATGTGTGAATTTCCGCACACCAACTGTTGCCTCCAGGTTAAACGCAGAATAATAAAACCGTACCAAATTGATCAAATAATCAGGGAACCACTGGGCATGACGCTTTCTTTAAAGAGCTTATTAACGGGCTTTCGCTATACGGCACAAGCAACTATTTTACTCGCTACGTTTAGCGCCAGCGCCGCACCCAGGCCCTACCCGGTCACACAGCAAACCGTTTACGACCTGAAGTCTGTCTTTGCCTCAGTGCAATCTATGGATGTCACCCAGGGCAGAGCCCGCATCGGCGGCACCCTGGTTGAGCTGCTGGTCGATGAGGGGGACATTGTTGAAGCCGGACAAAAACTGGCCCTGGTACGCGATGCCAAACAAAAATTGCAGATCGCCGCTTTTGAATCGAAATTACGCTCTTTGAATGCCCAGTTAAAATTGGCCAAAACCACGCTAAAAAGGGTTTCCACCCTGCAAAAAACCGGCAAAGCCAGCCAGGCAGAGCTCGACAAAGCAAAGACGCAAGTCGACGTCGTCACCGCTGATATTGCAGCGCTTAAGCTGGAACAGGAGGTCGTTCGCGAAGCCCAGGCTCAGGGCGATGTCCTCGCGCCAACCCGAGGCCGGATACTGAATGTCAACGTCACCCAGGGCGCGGTCATCATGCCCGGCGAGCCCATTGCCGATATCGCGGCTGACAACTACATCCTGCGCCTGATGTTGCCTGAGCGCCACGCTCGCTTTATCAAAAAAGATGACAAGGTCTTAGTTGCAGAGCGGGGCATGCTCGACATCAGCACTAACACCAACCCTAACACCAGCAATAATGCCAGCCAGGCAACCCGGCGCGAAGGCATTGTTTCCCAGGTTTACCCCGAGCTCGACAACGGCCGCGTGGTTGCCGATGTTCAGGTCGACGGGCTCGGTGATTTTTTCGTCGGCGAGCGGGTCAGAGTTTGGGTCTCCACCGACCAGCGCGAAGCCTATGTCATTCCCGAATCCTACATCCACCGCCGTTACGGCCTGAGCTTCGTCTATTTAAGTGATGGCAGCGAAATCGTTATTCAGCCCGGCAGCCAACTCGCCACCGGTATTGAAGTGCTATCCGGTCTGCAAAACGGAGACATGCTGATACAGAAACTTAAGCAACAACGTACCCAGCAAAGTCCACAACAGCCCCCCGCCCACTCAAATAACGCGGGGCAATAATTGTGTCTACAGGCATTGCGGGGCGCATTACCCAGGGCTTTATACAATCGGCACTCACGCCACTGATTCTTATCGTCTCCGTCATTCTCGGCGGCATGGCACTGCTGAGCATGCCCCAGGAAGAAGACCCGCAGATCACCGTACCCTTCGTCGATATTTTTATTGACACCCCCGGCCTGAAAGCAGAAGACGTGGTCGAACTGGTGACCAAGCCCTTTGAAGACATTCTCAAAGGCATCGACAATGTTGAGCATGTCTATTCAATGACCCGTGACGATGGCATCGCCCTGACCGTGCGTTTTGATACCGGTTTCGACGACGATGCCGCCGTGGCGCGGGTCAACGACGCCATCGACGCCAACCGCTATCGCGTACCTGCAAACCTGCCACCGCCGCTGGTCATCGGTCGCAGCATTGATGATGCCGCCGTAGTGGTACTCACCCTGTCACCCAAGCCCGGTAATAAAGGCCGCTGGAGCGCCGAGACGCTCTACGATTTAACCGAAGAGCTAAAGCACGAAATCATCAAAGTCGACGACGTCGGCCTGACGTATATTATTGGTGGTCAGCCCAAAGAATTGCGTATCGAACCCGACCCCGAATTACTGTCCCTCTACGGTGTCACCCTTAATCAGGTGGTCGAGAAAGTACGCAACGCCAACCTCTCATTTGCCGCCGGTAATTTGCGCAATACTAATCAACTCACCCCCGTCATCGTTGGCCAGACCCTGCACAGCACTACCGAAATTGGCCTGCTGGTAATCACCACCACCGATGGTCGGCCTGTGTATTTACGCGATGTCGCCAAGGTTGTGATCGGTGCAAGTCTCGGCGAGCACCGTGTCTCACAACTACTGCCCGCCAGTGACGGTGAAAGTGGCAAAAGCTACGAACGCCTGCCCGCTGTTACCCTGGCTATTGGCAAGCGCAATGGTGCCAATGGCGTGGCCATTAGCGAAGGTGTATTAAAGCGCCTTGAGCTAGTGCGCGGCAATTTGATACCCGATGACATTAACGTGGCAGTAACCCGCGACTACGGTGAAACAGCAGGGCACAAATCGAATGAAATGATGCTTCACCTGGTTCTCGCCACTGCTGCCATCGTCATTATTATGGGCGCTTTTTTAGGCTGGCGAGAGGGTATTGTCGTACTACTGGTCGTTCCCTCAACCATATTGCTCACCTTTTTCACCTGCTGGATGCTCGACGTCACGCTCAATCGCCTGACCATGTACGGCATTATTTTCTCCATTGCCATCCTCGCCGACGATGCCATTGTGGTGATAGAAAATGTCTCCCGCCACTGGAAAATGCACGATGGCCGCAGCCTGCTACAGTCCACCATTGATGGCGTGGCCGAGGTCGGTAACCCCACTATTATCGCCACCTTTACCGTCGTTATGGCGATGCTACCGATGCTTTTTATCAGTGGCTTTATTGCCCCCTTTCTCGAGCCCATTCCTATCGCCGCCATTGCTGCGATGATCTTCTCGCTCATCCTCGCCTTCACGGTAGTGCCCTGGGCGATGCTCAAATTGCACCCCGAGACCAAAGATGAAGAGAGTGAATCAGCCGCCGAAAAACTCGACGATGAAAAAGAGGCTCTGGGCGGTGTTTTTGGCAGCGCCGTTCGTGCCACTTTGGGTGGCCTGCTGAGCACCCCAAAACGCGCCAAATACACTGTATTTGTCATTGTCGGACTGACCCTACTGACCTTTTTAATCCCCTACTACAAACTGGTGCTGTTCAAAATCATGCCCTTCGATGATAAACAGGACATTCAAATACAGTTTGATCTTCCCGAGGGTTCCACCCTCGAAGCGACCGATCGCATACTGGTCGAGGCCAGTCATTTAATCGGCGATATTGAAGAAATTCAAAACATGCAGCTCTACGCCGGTGTCGCCGGGCCCTTCCACTTTTACGGACTGGTACGCCAGGACTACTTGCGCAACTCGCCAGAATTGGGCGAAGTGCGCATCCGCCTATCATCAACCTGGGAACGCGATCGTGAAAGTCACGAAATCGCCATGGAAATTCGCCAGCGCTTAAAGGCCCTTAAACTGCCAGAAAACACCACCGTAGAACTGGTCGAATCTCCCCCTGGGCCACCAGCACCCTACATTGTGCTGGCCGAAGTCTACGGCCCCGATGCCGAAACCCGCCGTGCCAGCACGCGCAAAATCCAACAAGCGATAGACGCAGTTCCGGCTCTGGCGGAAACCGACAACTCCCTGGGCAACCCCGCCATGCGCATGCGTATTGCCATCGACCAGGAGAACCTCGACTTCCACCAGGTTAACGAAGGCGCTGTTTACAGCACTCTCGCCGCCCTGCTACAGGGCGTTAACCTCGGGCACTCCCACCGTGGCGATGGGCGCAACCCCATCCCCATCGTTATGCGCCAGCCCAAAGAATCACTCTTTGTGGGCGAGCGCCTGTTGTCGACACCCATTCCCACCATGACCGGTGAAACCCGTGAGTTGGGCGATGTGGTGACCATTACCCACGAACCCGCTTCCTACCCCATTTACCGCCGCGATGGTCGCTTCGCCGATCTGGTAATGGCCAGTATTCGTGGCGAGCACCGCGACGCCCCCATGTACGCTTTGCACGATGTTGAACAAAACATTAAAAAAATGGACTGGCCCGAGGGCATGCAACCCGAGGTGCGCTACTTCAACCAGCCGGAAGATGAGAGCAAACCCACCCTGCTGTGGATGGGTGAGTGGGACGTCACCAAAGAAACCTTCGTCGAACTCGGCTCTGCCTTTAACTACGCCATTCTCGGCATTTACATATTGGTGGTCGGCCAGTTCAGCAGCTTCAAAACCCCGCTAGTGGTATTGCTGCCGGTGCCGCTGGGCTTTTCCGGCATTATTCTCGGCCACTGGATAATGGATGCCACCTACTCCATGCCCTCCACCATCGGGCTGATCGCTCTCTCGGGCATCGTAGTGCGCAACTCGATTTTATTGATTGAGTTCATTCACATGAAAAGCCGGGAAGGCGTACCGATGCGCACTGCAGCCCTTGAAGCTGCAGCCATACGCTCAAAACCCATCTTCCTCACCGCCCTCGCGGGCATTGCCGGTTCGGCCTTTATTTTGCCCGACGCTATGCTTCACGGCATGGGTGTGGCGCTGATGTTTGGTCTGGCTTCGTCGACGATACTCACTTTAATCATCATACCTGCCATGTATGTCTGGCTGCGGGATGACGGGCGTGCCGTTTAAAAAACCATAGGTATAACGCTCAAACAAAAAAACCCTCCCCTGATTATTCAGCGGAGGGTTTTTTATCGCGTAAATTATCGTGTAAAACCTAAGCTCAAGATCTGCTTATTTGTAAAATACTGCCCTCGCCATCGGCAGCAAGTAATAAAGCACCCTTACCATCAACACAAAGGCCGCCGGCAAAATCGAGCGGGCAAGCAGCACCTACAGGTAAATGGGTGACGATTTGTTGAGGCTGATTATCGCCGGCAAGATCAACCGCCCAAATTGAGCGGGTCGCCCTGTCGAGGGCATAGAGGGTATTATCAATGGCCGCCAGACCTCGGGGGTCGACCAGGCCCTCAAGTACAACTGACACTTCACCCTGCGAACTCACCGCAATAACTCGCCCACTACCCGTATCTGACACATAACATTGACCTTGCCACATAAGAACATCAGTCGGTGCATTCAAGCCATCGACTAAAGTGCGAACCTCACCCGAGGCGCTAATAGCGAGTACGGAGTTGGTGTTTTCCCGCACCACGAGCACCCCGCCATCATCTGCGGCACAGAGGCCTTTTAACTGCCCCTGTTTGGGCACCAGCATGTCAGTCGCCTGCAAAGCAAAATCATAGCGCAGCACATCACCTCGGGCCGTGGTCATCAAAAACTCACCGGGCTTGCCCTGGGCAACGGCACGCACAAAGCGAGGCGCGGAATTATCCAGCGGGCTACCGACCGCACTTCGCTCACCTGCGGGAGAGATCATCGCCAGACTAAGGCCGTCGACCACAAAGCAAGTGCCCGAAGCCGTATCGCAGGCGATGCCCCAGGGACCCACCCAACCAGCTTCAACCAGCACGCGCTCTTCATTACTGCCATCCATCGCCACCTCGGCAACACCGCCATCGACAAAATGAGAGAGATAAAGTTTGCCCTCGGCATCGATGGCCAGATTATCGATACCCGGCCGCACCTTCGCAACCACCGTTTGCTCACCCGTTTCAGTATCAATTTTCACCACCTCACCATTACCCGCCTGAGGGACTAACAAGTCACCAAAAGGTGTGAATTTAGCCGCTGTGGGATGAGACAGGCCCGTTGTGACTTGCTCCAGCTCACCGCTTTCGGGGTCGGCGCGCCAGATTTCACCCTTCGACACCAGTGGATAGTAGAGCTTCCCATCGGGCCCGCCCGCCAGAGCATTGGGGCTGTCGAGGTCTTTGGCGATTAAACGTGGTGGTCTATCGTCGTGGGGGTAGAGTTCAAACAGGCGACCTTTTGGCCGGTGTTCATCGATAAACAAACGATCATTAAACACGGTGACGCCATTGGCCGATGGGAGTTCGTCAGAAACGATAGTCACTTCACCATCGGGCTTGCGCATGCTCACCTGGGCGCTCATCACTTCGGTGGAGTACATATTGCCAGCGGAATCAAAAGCAACGTCATCGGGCCCGGTGATTGGCCCACCGTTCTCAGCGATCACTTCTAACTCACCCGTCGCCGTATCAATAGCCGTTACCTGGCTGCCCATAGCCTGTGCGACATACAACCGGCCATCGGTGCCAAATTGCATGCCATTGGCACCAAATAAAGCACTGGCTGGGGTCATGCGCTTGCATTCCCAACCCGCTGTCAAACGGGGGGTTACAATTTTCTCACCGTGTAGGGCCGTGAAACGATTATTCATTATTGTTGACACTTGCTGCACCTCGCAGAAAATAATTAATCATGCCGATTGGCTAATTCAAAGGCAAAAAAAACCCCGTAACAGCAATCAGCTACGGGGTTCTTCTAAACCTTAGAAAGGCTTAACTTACATTACACATTTACGTTCAAGTTGAACAACTTCTTCACATTATCGTGAACACAGGCATTCTGCTGCTCGATGCTCAGGTGGCCCATCTGCTCGTCGAGAATTTGCTGCGAAATGGGCCAGCAAGCATCGGTGTGCGGGTAGTCGTTAGCCCACATTAAGCAACCGCTGTCGATGACATCCTGGTTGCGATAAGCCGTCTCGTCATCCTGGAAGGTAAAGGAGACATTCTGGTCGATGTACTCACTCGGTCGACGCGTCAATGAACATTCAACCGCTGGCCCCAGGCGAGCAATGGCGTGATCAGCACGGTACTTGTAGTGAGGAATCCAGCCGGCATCGCCCTCGGCAACAACCATTTTCAGTTTGGGGTGACGCTCAAAAACACCACCAAACAGGAAGACACCCAGTACGTCCTGAACACCACGGATAATGTTCATAAAGCCGTTAGCCGCATGGCCACGCTTGGGTGCCAGTACTTCTTTAACACCACAATCGTCAGAAGTGAGAATGTGGAAGCACATGGGCATATCCAGATCAACTGAACACTGCCACAGAGCATCGTAATCGAGGTGATCATAATCGGCATAGCCGGGACGACCCGGCATCATCATGCCGACCATGCCCTGAGCCTTGGCGCGCTTCACGTCTTCAATCGCGGAATCAACTGACATAACAGCAGATTGCCCCAAACCGAAGAGGCGGTTGGGCTGGGCACCACAGAAAGTTTCCAGCCAACGATTATAAGCCTGCATGCAGGCATTCTTATACTCAAGATCGGGGTGGCCACATATGATCATGCCAACAGAGGCATAGATGATTTCGGCACACACACCGTCCTGATCCTGCACTTCAGCGCGGAAGTCAGGGTTCCAGGCTGCATTGGGCAGCTCGTCAAACTTGGCATTGCGATACTTCGGCAATTCTGCAGCGGGGACGCCTGCGGCACCGAGTAGGGCCAGAGGGATAATGTCATCAAGGCCGGGAATGTTGAAAATGGAGCCGCCGGTTGGGCCATCAATGACCGTTGGTGCACGATCACGGAATTTGGGGTCAATAAAATCAATATACGTGTTGGGCGGCTCTACAATGTGAGAGTCCGCTGAAATACCTGGTTTACGAGTAGCCATGTTATCTCCATCCTTATTATTAATTTAGTCATTCAAGCTTGCAGCCCGGGCAAAGGGGTAATGCAAACAACCCTGTAAAGGTATTTACATTTTTCCAAATCAGCGGGGTGAGTGTCAAACAATCCAGACGTTTTTTAGCGAATCCGGCCTCTTTTCTGTGACCAGAAATTTTGTCGCCTCAATTTGTATCTATAAGAAATCAAAACCAGCATCAATTCGATAGCCCAAGTGCAACTCGTATTAAGGAAGCGGATTAAGCATTACAAGGCCTACTTCATCACCTTTTAATGGCCTTATCTCAAGTAGTGTTAAATTGCTCGCTAGCCAATTACAATGCCGCTATCAATTTTTAATTGCCTTACCAATTTGTCAACGAGCAGACAACAACTTATGCAAGAAAATGAGAAACAGATCCTGATTGAGAACCTGCTTCACAGCATTCGCAAACGTCCTGCTTCCGTAGTATCGAGCGGTGTACAAAAAACACTTGATGAAAGCGCCCTGGCTAAAGAGTTTTACACGCTCATTAGTGAGGCCACGGGTGACCACTATAAATCTGAACAAAAGCAGGTGACCATACTGCTCGCTGATTTACGTGGCTTTAGTGCCATGTCGGAGAAACATACGGCGAAAGAGTTGATCGATCTTTTGAATCGCTATTTCCACAAAATGAGCGAAATCATTCTCCACTACGGCGGCACCATTGATAAGTTTATGGGTGACTCCGTAATGGCTCTGTTTGGCGCGCCCTCCAGTAACGAGGACGATCTAGAGAGAGCGCTCGCCTGTGCCGTGGAAATGCAGCTTGCCATGAATGATGTCAACGAGACCAATCAAGCCTTGGGCCTGCCCAATATTTACATGGGCATCGGCCTCAATACGGGTACGGTAGTCGCGGGAAATCTCGGCTCAATACTGCATAGTGAATATACCGTTATCGGCAATGAAGTGAACCTGACTTCGCGTATTGAAGCGCACAGCTTGCGCGGGCAAATCATGCTCAGCGAAAGTACTTATGATCTGGCCGCAGAATACGTAACCGTTGGCACCATTAATGACGTGCTGGTCAAAGGTCGATCCAAAAGTGTTCGCCTCTATGAGCTGCTATCAACCAGCCGCCCAAAGCAGCTGGAAGTTCCCCAACGAGAAATACGTAAAAGCCCTCGTATCGCCGTCAATATGCCACTCAACTTCCAGACTGTGGCAGGTAAGACTGTACAGACTGAAGAATACGAAGGGCGTATTAACAACATCAGCTATAACGGCATGATGGCTGTTCTACCCATGCCCATTCAGCCCAGCGCCGAAATTAAAATCCACTTTGCCCTGTCGATGATGTCCAACCGGACCAGCGAAGTGTATGCCAAAGTGCTGCACGTACAGGAGTTAGATAAACAGTTTTACTGCCAGCTGGAATTTACTTTTATTGATGACGATGCCCAGCGCGAACTGAAAGAGTTTATTGACCGCATCATTGAGAGCAACTAGCCTCAAAACTACTAGAATCAAACCCACCGGAATTTTTCGCCACAGCGACTAAACTAACTAAGAAACCGGAAAACAGATCAGGTAATAATCAGTGCAAGTGTCCTCTAGCAGCCACTTTTCAGCCCCAGCACTTAACAGGCATCAGACTGGCGATGAAGCCAGGGGCGCGGCTGGAGCTGACAACGAGAATAAAGTCGAGCAACTGACAAAGCCTAGCGCTCGCACACAACAAAAAGATGTCGCTCAGCAGCTAACGCACGAAGAATCGCAACAACTGCGCCTACTAAAAACCCGCGACCGCGAGGTTAGAGCTCACGAACAAGCTCACGCGAGTGTTGGCGGACCCTTCACCGGGGCACCAAACTATCAGTACACCCGAGGCCCCGATGGCCGGCAATATGCCAGCTCCGGACATGTCAATATCGACAGCAGTAAAATAGCAGGCGATCCCAAAGCAACACTGCAAAAAGCCTTACAACTCAAACGCACTGCTCTGGCACCGGCTCAACCCTCCCAGCAAGACCGCAGAGTGGCCGCCAATGCTCAGCAGCTGGCCGTAGAAGCCAGGGCCGACCTCAATACTTTATTACTTAAGGCTCAGGAAACAGACATCCCTACAACACGTGGTTCAAAGGTTAATATCTTTATATAACGGACTACGAAGAAAAAGGGAAAGTACAGCTAGCGCATGAAGAACCGAGAGATCAGCTGCTGAACTGCACGTACTGGCGCGCCATAGGAACAACATTCAGGTAAAGCTCCATCAACTTCTTTGAGTCCACAGACCCAATCATAGCGTCGGCGAGATTACCTTCACAATAATCAACGACCATGGACAATACTTTACCCAATTCCCCTGCACCCTGAAGTAGGGCTTGCTTAACATCATCGCTAATGGGTAATTCTGCCAAAGCTTCATCTAATGGAACACCTAATAAAGCATCGAGGAGAGAAAATAAACCCACCATAAAATAGGTACCTCGATCTGATTCTTTACCGAGCTCCAGCGCCAGGGATTCACACATCAAAGCGCGGACTAAGGCAGATTCGAGAACATGAGCGCTGTCTTCACTAAAGCTTCCCGCCATCACCACATGTACGAGACGAACCAACGTGTCGAGGCCGAGTGTAAATACGGTTTCATCAATCGATGTAATTTCTCGCTCAAAACCATACATTGCCGAATTGACGTAGCGTAACAATTTATAACTTAGCGCCACATCGTGTGAGATCAGCTCGGTCAACTTACTCACGTCAACATTCGCTTGATGTATTTTATTGGCCAGCTCAACAATGGCGATTTGGTTACCGCTTATTTTTCTGCCACTAACAATTTTGGGGCGCTCAAAATAATAGCCCTGGAAAAGGTCAAAACCCAGAGCAAGGCATTGCTGAGCCTCCTCCTCTATTTCGACCTTTTCGGCCAATAATCTGGCGCCATATTGCTTGAGTTCAGGAAGCTTCGTACTCAACTGATCGAGACCGATATCAGCCACATCAAGTTTAATAATATCAACGATGCCGAGGAAGGGTTCATGTATGGGGTCAAAAATATAATCATCCAGAGCCAGAGTGTAGCCCCGTTTTTTCAAAGCCAGAAGAGCATCTATGACCTGCTCATCAGGCTCTACATGTTCAAGAATTTCAATCACAATATTGCAATGACTTTCAGGTATCGGGTAACGACCGACCAGGAATTCCCGAGGCATATTGATAAAGGCTGGCTTGTCACCGACCAGATCCTCAAAACCAATGGAGGTAAAAACGTTGCCCAATAACTCAGCTGTTGCCAAACCATGGTCATCGACCTCAACAGAGTTAACGTTACCCGAGCGATAGAGCAACTCATAAGCGGAAACATTAAAGTCCCGATCATAAATTGACTGTCGAGCCACATAGACTAGATCTGACACATGATATCCCTTATGGCCGAAACCTTTTTATTATAGGAACAAAATATCTACATACTGGTACTCAGAATCAGACCAGCGCAAGAGAGTAAAAGCATAACAAAGGAATGCTATCACTACCGTGCGCTAGTCGAAATTCCCAAACAAGGGTAAATCAATACGCTTTAGAACGCGTAATCATTCGTTGCGCCTGGGTGTAATGGGGCTTATCCAACATAATGCCATCGAGACCGACAACACCCATGTCAGGGTTGGCTTCAAAAACCTCAACCACTCGTCGCGACCACTCCAACTGCTCAGCCGTAAACGAAAACGATTCATTGATGATATCGACCTGATTGGGGTGTATCGCCATCATGCAGGTAAAGCCCGCACGGCGAGCACCCAGACAGGCATCTCGCAAACCATCATCGTCTTTAAAATCGGTGAACACAGTATTGCAAGGCTCAATACCCGCAGAGGCCGCTGCGGCCAAACACAAACTGCGCGCCGTGCGGAACAGATCATCCCAGTTACCATCAGGCAAGCGGTGGGTTTCAGCACCAACATCGGCAGAGAGATCAAACTCACCCCAGCTAACGTAAGCCAACCTGTCGCTACAGTCGGTCAAGCCTCCCATACTGAGCACGCCCTGACCCGTTTCTGTGCCTATCACGAGTATTTTAATATGACCAGCAGGTACACCGTCTCGCGCTTCGAGGGCACTAATATAGTGGTCAAAGCGAATCACGTCCTCACGAGTACGATACTTCGGCAGCAAAATATAATCTGGCGCACCACCCACGACGGCGGCAAGATCACCCAACGTCATATCACCACACAGGGGGTTCACTCTGACCAGTAATTTCTTGGTGCGTGAGCCCAAAGGGTTAGCATCGAGGTATTCCCGTGCTAAACGTCGGCCCTCGTCTTTACGACTCAGGGCAACGGAATCTTCCAGATCGAGAATCAGGCCATCGGCATTGGTACCCGAGCCTTTGGCAATTTTTTTCTCGCTATCAGCGGGTAAAAAAAGCATTGATCGCATAAATATTCTCCGCTACTTAGTCTTTGGGGCGTGTCGCCATTAAGGCAGTACGTTTAACGGTAGCAACCAACTCATCACGCTGGTTAAAGCCTTCGTGGAGAAAGTTAACGATGCCCGAGTCATTGCGCGACTTGCTGATACGCTTATCCAGTACAGTAGTGCGCGCACGAATAGTATCGCCGTGGAAAGTCGGGCGGGGGAAAGAAATATCCGTCATGCCCAGGTTACCCAGTGTTGTTCCCAGCGTCAGCTCTGTCACCTGCACGCCAACCACTAAAGCCAAGGTAAACATACTGTTTACGATACGCTCACCATAAATACTATCTTTGGAAAACTCAGCATCAATATGCAGGGGCTGAGTGTTCATGGTCAGGCAGCTGAACAGAGTATTATCGTATTCACTCACAGTACGACGCACCTGGTGATCAAAAACTGCGCCCTCTTCAAAATCTTCAAAATAATAACCGGCCATTTCTCTTCCTCTTACTCATAAATGTGGAAGTGAAATTATATCACCGAGGGGGCTCTAGATACGACTCGGCAAATTGGTGCCTACACATCCCACCCTACGCAAACTTTTCTCGTAGTAAACTAAGCGCCAATCACTCATCCACAACACAAAACCACTAAAAATAGAGCCCAACCATGACTAACAATAAAAACGTACGCGCCCTGACTTTTGACGAGGTGATCGAACGACGTAAATCCGTACGCGGCTTCCTGCCTGAAGCCATACCGAAAGAAGAACTACATAAGGTTTTTGCCCTCGCCCAACAGGCACCCTCAAACTGTAATATCCAGCCCTGGAATGTCGTCGTCGCCTCGGGAGAATCCTGTAAAGCCCTGCGCGACAAGCTGGTAGCCGCCGTTGAGCAGCAAGTAACACCCAACCCCGACTACTCTCGCACCGAGCGTTTCGAAGGTGTATTTCGCCAGCGCCAGGTCGATACTGCCGTTGAGCTCTACAACAATATGAATATAGGCAGGGGGGACAAAGAGGGACGCCAGTGGGCGATGATGCGCAACTTTGAGCTCTTTGACGCGCCTCATATCGCCTTTATTTCCATGCCGAAAATATTCAATGAATCCGTCGCCATTGATGTCGGCATGTATGCTCAAACCTTAATGTTATCGATGACGGCCCACGGTATCGGCTCTTGTGCCCAAGCCAGTGTTAGCCGTTATCCCGATATTATTCGCGAGCATTTCGGGTTAGACGACGGTCTTGCCGTACTAATAGGCATCTCTTTCGGCTATGAAGACACCGCTGTGCCAGCCAACAAGACTATCGTGCCCCGAGCTAATATTGAAGAAGAGGTGTTGTTTTTAAATTGAGGGCTGAAGCCTGTCGGGCTTAGGGTTTTCCTACCGAAGGGGAGGTATTCAAACAACGGAAGGTAGCAAGTTGGCGTGCAGGCAAAAAGCGTCGCAATCCTACTTGCGGCCCCGAGTGAACAAAAACAGAGAGTCCATATATAAAACCAGATAAACGATCGGTTACTCGTATATTTCTTTGGTCATTAAAAATGACTATGAAAGCCTAATCACTCGGGCAGACGCTATGTCTCTAATGATTGTCCAGCCATGAATATAATATTATAAATTGCCCGCAGGTCGTCCAACCATTGACCGTAGACGACTCGGGCCAGCATTAATTTGATGCAATGAATTAATGCCCTCTCGCCCCAAACGCCTCAAACTCTGCTGCACGACTTCTCTCAATTTCCGATCCTGAGGAGGCTTCGTCAAATAAGCATCACAGCCCGACAGAGAGCCTCTCACTCTATCGATGGGAGACTTTTTACCGGTGAGCATAATCACATCTGACAGCTTCTCGGCTTTAATCGCTTTACAGACATTGTAACCATCCATCCCCGGCATAATCACATCGAGAAAAACCAGATGAACATCTTTCGACCAGATGTATTCCATTGCATCTCGACCATTACTGGCAAAATCAATCGCCAGGGGCCCAGAAATAATTTCTGGTAATTTTAACTCCATGTACTTACGCACAGAAAGGCTGTCATCAACAACGAGTATACGAAAATCATCCTTTTTTCCTTCAGTCTTTACACTAGTCACCCTGGCAGCTCTAGCTGACAGGCTTGCCGCAACAACCTGCTCAAGCATAGTCAGTAATCGCTTGACGGTAATAGGGCGAGACATAAAGATTAATTTTAAATGTTTGACACTTTCACTCGACTTGGTCGCCGATGTCAAAACGGGGACAACTCCTTTATTCTTTGCGGCAAAGGCTTTCCAATCGGCAATAGCCTGGTGTGAGTCAGCATTGAGAAGAACCACACTAGGCTTTATCCCCTCGTCCAAATCAACAAATACATGACCATTTTTCAGCTGAGGTAGCACTCCAAACATACTTCTCAGCACAGTCACTTCCCGTGCTGACAAACCTATTTGCGATACTCGAAGAATATTATCCACTCTCTGTCCATTCCCTATAGTTAAATAAAATCCATGTATAAGACTTTGCGCCATGTGCTATGCGCATTGAGCTTTCTCAATCTTTAATCTCTGTTTTTAGGTTCCGACCAAACACAGTATTAAGATCTAGTATTGGCACGACACCGCGAACCTCGTGCATAAAGCAGGAAGGTGCTAGACAGTCCCAACCGTGCAGAACTGGCGGCAGGTCACATTGACGACTATCCGCTACATCTACTCGCTCAGGTATTTGCCGCAGTACCAAAGCACCCAGCTTTGAGCCCGCCAACGCAACTAGCACCATAACCTCAGCCTGTATTTCATCATTAGCCGTTTGCTTAAGATCCAGATACATACCCAAATCAATCGCTGGCACCAGCCGTTGCTGCCATACGAGAACACCCGTTACATGATCGGGTGTTTGCGGAACAGGAACGACCTGAGGCACCTGCGGAAACACATAGATCACGTCCTGCGCTGCAACGGCTACCGTCAAACCACCGGATATATCGAGCAGCCATGCTGGTGATGTATCCTCTGCTGACGTTGATATATCAACAGACGCTACCACTTGTTTACCCTGCACCTGCACCGCCATCTCAGCTGAGCTCCAGACTTGCTGACAAAAAACCATCACCCAATTTATCAGCTGCGCTGATGTACTCGACGAGCGCCGAGAGGTTGGTACAAAGCAATACCTCGCCGTCATTTAAAGCGAGTCCTTTAATAAAAGACGCCTTGGTCAGCATGCATTCCGGCAACACCTGCTCTCGAATAGATTGCTTGAGCGTATCAATACTCTGGCAAATAATGCCCAGCATAGGATTACCCGAACCCAAATTCGCACACACCCGATAGTCATCGGGCAGAGCGGACAAAGTACACAGCTCAGCATCAAAACCAATTGCGGGCAACAATTGGCCGTCCACCTCAACCTGAGCCAACATAGAAGTATTGGCAGCACTTTCATCCAAATCGAACACTGAAACCAGAGAGTGTACCTCCACCAGTGGCACCGCCAGACGCACACCAGGAAAATTCATCACTGCCATTTGCTGCCCCCCAATCTCAGGAGTCACTTGACTGTTCATGCAAAACTACCGGTTAAATATTCGATCTGAGCAAGTAACTTGTCATCAGAGTAAGGCTTGGTGAGATATAAATTAACACCAGCATTCTCTGCCTGATGGCGATGTTTCTCGGTGCTTCTAGAGGTAATCATTACTACCGGCAGCTCCTCGAAACCACCACGCGAGCGTAAATGGCTGGTTAATTCAATACCGTTCATACGGGGCATTTCCATATCGACAAACATAATGTCGGGACGTACCGAACCCAGAAGGTCAACAGCTTCCAGACCATCACGAGCAGTTTTCACCGCGTAGCCAGCATCTGACAATAATTGGCTCAGCGCACGACGCGCACTTAAGGAGTCATCAACCACCATCGCAATAGGCTGGTTGAGTGAAACCTCACTACTCACACGGCCATATTCATTAATGGCGCATTGCTCAAAGGCAATGGGCTGCATCAACATTTCAACTAAATCGAGAACCGGCGATACCTGCCCATCACCAAGGATGGTTGCGCCGACAATACCCGTCAACTTTGGCATATATTGCCCCAGGGTTTTCACCACTAGCTCTCGACTACCAATAACCTCATCAACGACAACGGCTTCAACCCTGTCATCAATTTCCATCAGAATTACAGAACCTGTCTGATCAATCCCGTCAGTAGCCTCAGCCTCCAACCCAAGTACGTTCGATAGTCGACGAACACGATAGGGGCGATGATCCAGGCGATAAACTAATTCGCCGCCAAAAAATGAAAACTCACCATCTTCAGCGTGCACAATTCGCTCAACCCCTCGGGTCGCGAGGCCATAGGTCTGCTGGTCAACCCGTACTAACAGAGCATGGGTGGACAACAGTGTTACCGGTAGACGAATATCCATCGTGCAGCCCTCGCCTTTCACCGAGTCGAGCTGTAACGAGCCCTTCAGGCCAATCACTTGCCCATAAACCGCATTCAGACCAATACCTCGCCCAGAGACCTGGGTAACCGCACCACGAGTGGTAAAGTTAGGCCGCAGCACCATACGCTTTAGCTCGTCCTCAGCAATATCGACGTCGGCATCGATCAAGCCGTCACGTACTGCTGCAACCCGAATAGCATCATAATCCAGGCCCGCACCATCATCTTTGCAGCGCACCAGAATATGGTTACCGTCCCGGAAAAACCCTAATTCCAGATTGCCGTTTGCACTTTTTCCAGCACTCACTCGGCTATCTGCACTCTCAATGCCGTGGTCAATAGCATTACGCAACAAGTGCATTACCGGGTCGACCACATCTCTCAGCACTTCGCTATCCATCATGGTATCGCCGCCCGACAAAATCAGATCCACTTGTTTACCTGTCGTACGGCAGGTTTGGCGAACACAACGCTGCAAACGAGCAAACACCGAGTCGACCGACACCATGCGGGTTTTAAGAACACCTTCATGGGTTTCACTATTTAGCTGACCCTGAGTAACGATGATATCGTCGAGCTTATCCAGCTCACCGAGAATCTCCTCACCCATCTCTTTAGCATCGACAGCAGCTTCAATCATGCGGCGGCTGTAACTGTGTAATTCGTTATATTGGTCCATTTCCAGAGCGTCAAAATGACTATCATCCTCACGCTGATTCGAGAAATCCTTAATATCAACCAGCTCTTCAAGCTCAGCACCTAACTGGTGAATCGAGCCAAGCTGCGCGTCAAGCAGCTGCGCCCGCTCCTTAGTCTGCTCCACCCGTTCGCGCAGCTGAGCATTGAGGATTGTCGCCTCGCCAACTAGACGCAGTAAATCATCAACCAACCCCGCCGAAACACGCAATATTGCGCCTTCACTCTTACTTTCCCGCGCCTCTTCAGCATTAGCTGTAGCGGATGAAGCGGGTGCGATAACGTTCGCAATATTCTCTACAGACTGTTTTCCAGGGACACTTGTACTACTTCCCACCTCGTCCACACGTGAAGTCGTGGCTAGTGATTCTGCCTCATGAACTGACTCGACATCTGCACCCGCATCAAGACTGGGATCAGGTGGGCCTTCAAGGTCAATCAGATTCGCCCAGTCAAGCACCTCCTGTAACACTTGCTGTGCGTTATCGGGTGCAGAACTAAAACCTTGTAGGGCATCGGACATACTTTCAAGGCAATCTGATGCCTTGATCAAAGCCTCTGCGAGAGCGCTTGCGGGCAACGTCTCATACTTTGCCAGCACGATAAGAATATCTTCGAGATGATGCGTTAATTCAGCGACCCCACGAACACCCACTACGTTGCTAGCACCTTTTATGGTGTGCGCAATTCTCTGAGCTTCATGCATATCATCCATACTACCGCCCGCAATCAGGCGCTGGATCGCTAAAGAAAACTCCTCGCAAAATTGTGGTAATTCCTGCAATAAACCGTCTAACAATTCGGCGCTAACGTCGTCTCCAACCTCAAGGCTCACATGCTCAACTGTCGCTTCTTGCAGCCTTTCTTCTATTTCTTCTTCAAAGTGAGAAAAATCGGGCTGAGACAGAGCCCGCAGCAGTTCCGTGGCCTCGACATCAGTAATAGCGGCAGGCAAGCGAGCATTACTTAAAAAACTAACCAGGCTATCAGCCGTACCTACTTTTAATGGTTCATTCAAATAATCACGAAGTAAAGATAAGATCGCCACCCAGTGTGACTGATCTTGATCGCCATCAACCATAGCCAGGTTAATAACCGCAAAGTCACATGTCTGCGACAGACCCAGCAGCCCCATAGACTCAGAAGCCACCTGTAATCGTCCAAAAAGCTCTTGAACCATCGCGCAAGCTTCAACCTGAATATCTTCCGCCACATCTGACGAAGCCAGCAGGCCCAACCATTCACGCAGGGCAACTTCAATCTGAGGTAACTCATCAATCAAGATAGACAGGAGCTGGCTAACACCCTCTGGCAAGCCAACCTCATCAGCGACAAGATCAGCAGAGGCCAGCTCATCAGCAACCAGCTCATCGGCAAAAGCCTTGAGACTGTCTTCTACATCAAGATCCAACATGCTCTCAAAGTCTGCCGGCGAAATATTATCTGTAGCAGTACACATCAAAGCAGAAAACGCAGGTTCATCAACATCGATAGATATCTGTAATGCGCCAGCACTTATATCTGCCAAGCCACCTGTACCATCGTGTACAGCCATCAATGCCTCTTCTTCCACCCCCACCCCTGCCCTATCATTCTCGATATCAACTAGCGGACCTGTTTCCTCCAGGCTGGCGTCCACTGACTCACTATCAGCCAGTGATTCAAGTGCCGTCCAGGCTGAGTCGACATCAACGTCAATCTCAGAAACTAAGCCTATGGAATAGTCGACAATAATAGCCTCTCCAATACCATCAGTATTACTCGTGCGGGGCTCATCTTCCGTCTCAAGGCTAGCTAAACCCGTGAGGTCTGCCAGCTCTTCCGAGCCAATATCTTCAGCAAAGGCCGCCATCAGATCCAGTGCGTCGACTTCGCCGCAGTGAGGTTCAAGAAGACCATCTGGATTAGAGGACTCAGGTAGAGAAGAGTAATCATCGAAACCAGCATCATCTGCGGGTATAAACCCAAGCATTTGCAGCATATCTTCCGCATGACCCGGCTCAATAGCCAAGTTCCAGCACGGCTGGCACAAATAGCCAATCAAAGCCTCGCTGGTAGCCGTATCTTGAGGTTGATTGAGGTAGCTCTGTAACAAGCCGGCCCAGTCACCACATGCACTGACCACATCAGTATTCAAAACCTCAGGCTGCGTACTGAACACCTCTAGCTGCTCTGCAATTAATGAACAAATATCGAGTAAACCCATCCAGCCATCAATAACGGCCAATTCACCCGTGTGATATAGCAATTTGGAAAATTCTCTCGCTGCTTCTTGTCGAGAATCTGGCCTATTGGCCATTGCAGAGCTTAGCTCCACAAAAGCCTCAGGTAGACCGTCAAGATCAAGTAACGCGAATTCCATTTGTGTCCGTTCAACCATTATTTTTCAGCCTCTCCAAACTATTAGAAGACTCTGCTTACGCACTAAGGTCTGCGGCTTGCAAATGAATATCGGCCACACTAGCCGTTTCAATAGAAGTTATATCAGCGGTCTTCGTCGGCAAGGTGAACACACCAACAGACTCGAGCAAGCGAGTCGACAGCCCTACCAGGCTTTGAGTGTGTCCCATCTGAACTTCAAGGTTTTCATAGGTTTGCGTTGAGCTATCTTCAATTGCATCGTGGTCTTCACGTAAGACCTTGCTCAGCTTGGCCTGACTTAAAGAATCACTCGCAATTTGCTCTACAAGGTGCACCAACTTAGCAGTAGTCTCTCTGGTTTCCTTCATTTCGTTACCAGCCCGTTCTGCCAAAGCCGTACCCGAAACCACTCGGCTAATCACATCGTTCATTGTTACAACAGTATCAGCCGTTTCGACCTGAATATTGTTAACCAGGCTCGCAATATCCGCTGTTGCTTCACGTGAGTTCTCAGCAAGGCGCTGTACTTCGTTTGCAACGACGGCGAAACCTCGACCAGCTTCACCTGCTGAGGCCGCGTGCATACTCGCGTTAAGGGCAAGGATGTGAGTCCGCTCAGCAATATTGTTAATCAGACTAACAACACCGCCAATCTCTTGAGAGCGCTCACCAAGGCGTTTAATACGTTTTTCCGTTTCTCGAATGGTATCTCGAATAAGGTTAATACCTTCAATGGTGTCCCCTACTGTCGCCTGAGCCTGCTCTGTGGTTCCAATCGCCTCGCCGGCTGCGTCATTACAAAGGCGCGCCGTTTGTGCAATTTTCATCATGGAAGCAGAAGCAGTATCAAGACGTTGTTTGGCGCTGGTCACAACCTTGCGCTCTGACTCAGAAATCGACGTTACCGTTGCTGCCTGATCCTGAACTTCATCAGCCCGTTCCGCTACCAGCTCGGCAATACCAACAACCTCGCCCAATACGTCAGAGGTAGAGCGTGAAATCGTATTAAGCGCATCAGAAATAGCACCCGTAATGTCTTCAGCAACCGGGACCTTCACTGTCAGGTCGTTAGTCGTTAGTGCATTAGCCGCCTGAAGAATACCGATAATAGAATCGTTGAGCTGTTCATTTTCTTCAGAGATTTGTCGAGCGGTCTCGACTTGTGTCTCAATCATCTTGTCAACCTGCTGCCCGAGCTGACCAATTTCATCATTGCTGGACAGACCCGAACGGGCATCCGTGTCACCCCGTGCAACAGCCAATGCAACAGCGTTAAGAGCAGCAATTGGTGTGGTTACGGAGCGAATAGTAAATACAGACAGTAAAAGAGCAACGATAAACGCTAGAGCCGCAGAGCCAAGGTATATATTCTGAGTAGCAACAGCTGCGTCAACACGTGCTTGCAACTGAATTTTCAAGTTTTGATCGACCGTCCGTAAAAAGTCGGTTCCTAGGGTAATAGCCTGTGTAGCATTCTCGAAAACCTTATCCGTCCTACTCTCAAGTTCAACTTCCAGCAAATAGCCTTCACCTGTGTTGGCCTCGATACCCAACAAGAAATCATCCTCAATGATGTTGGCATCTTCCGTTACCTGGGCAACACTGTGGACAAAGGCTTGAAAGGTTGTATCTAATTGATTACGTAGTTGAGTTCCCTCAGGAAAAGCCAAATTAAAATCTGTTTTCAGCTCATCAAGCTGCTCAACAACAATATACTTAGCACCGGTCAAATCAATATTATCTTCAATGGTCAAACTGCCTCGTTCCGAGACTTCTGTAATACGCAAACGTAGTAAACCTAATTGATCGAGTAGACGAGGCATTGTGTTAATTGACATCTCGATCATTTGGGAGCTTTCGGCACCAGGATCAAGATTAAGAGAAGATTGATTGGCGACACGCGAGCTATGCTGAAACAGCTCAGTCAATAGTAAATTATGCTCGGGTAATCCTCTATCCTCAGAAAAGTTCAAACTATCTTCACGCAAAGCCTGCCAGTTAGCCTGAACTTGTTGCCAATTATTGGATTGATCAAAGGATTTCCCGTATCGATTGTGAACCAAATTCACAGCACCAATCTTATCGTCAACACGAGCTGTTTGCTCTTCAAGCAAGTTTTGAAAACTAGAATAACTACTCAGCTGCAAAGCAGTAATATCTCTGCGTTCAGAAAGCGTCACCATTAAGTCAAGTACTGGTCGAAGGTATGACATACCCTGCTCCTCAGCAACGGCCTGGGAGAGCTTTTCCTCCTGAGCGTCGTAAACTGAAAACGTTAATAACGCAATGGGTAATACCATGGCGAAAACAGCGGCAGCAAGACGATTACCAACACTATTCCTAAGTACTAGCTTTTTATTCTTAACAAGTTCTTCAGCTTTAAATTTCATAATTGTATAAATTCCCTTACAAATAAATTCTTAATAATTCACTTTAATATTTATGATTTAAGCTTCTCAGATAACGATGAGAAAAAATGCGAATAATCCAATTCGACATAAATAGATTCATTAGTAAAATAAGCCTGCCCCACAAAGGGCAGCAACAACATTGGAAGAGGGGGTTGTTCAGCAACAGCTTCCATATTTTCTAGGCCAATGGGGTATTGCTCGATAAAAAACCCCATTGCCTTATCTCCCTGACCAATTATCAGGGAAAATTTTTCCTTGCCACGACCCTTGTCATCTAAGCCCATTAACAACTTAAGATCGAACATAGGAATCAGGGTCCCCCGCAGATTACTTAAACCAGAAAACCAAGCCGGAGTTCGCGGTATACGCGCAAGATTTGGTCTTGGCACAACCTCGGCAACCTCAGCTGAATCCACCAACAACCCCATTCCTGCAATCTTAAATCCGTAACGAATTCGGGCATCATCAACGAGCTCATGATTATCAATCATCGAAT
The DNA here is from genome assembly GCA_002162755.1 of Gammaproteobacteria bacterium 50_400_T64. Taxonomy (GTDB): domain Bacteria; phylum Pseudomonadota; class Gammaproteobacteria; order Pseudomonadales; family Porticoccaceae; genus Reddybacter. The sequence goes on from MAAS01000031.1 coordinate 214,707, forward strand.
TAACAGCCGACGTTTCTCTTTTCAATACACTTGACGGAGAAAACTGCCCACCACCAGAAACACTATCTTTTACTGACAACATCAACCTGCCTCACTAAAGCACTCATTTAAATCAATTAACGTATCAATATAGAGTGCTACCTCACCAAATAATTATGTGATCTTATTTATTTGAGCAATAATATCTTCACTAGAATAAGGCTTTGAAACCAGATCCTTCCCCCCCTGCATCTGCGCCCAAACACGATCAGCCTTCTGCCCCTTGCTGGTAACAAATATAATAGGAATGGATTTTGTAAGAGGGTCATTCTGCAAAGCCCTGCATGTTTCAAAGCCGTCCATGTCCGGCATTATGACATCGAGAAAAATCAAATCGGGCTGCTCTGAAACAGCCTTTACCAAAGCATCTTTACCGCAAGTCGCTGAAATAACGACGCAACCCGCACCACTAACAATCGTTTCCAAGTTCGTTCGATCAGCCCTAGAATCATCACAAACTAGAATTTTTTTTATAGACATAAAAATACCTTTTATTTACAAAATAACTTAAAATTCCATTTCCAGATGTCGACATGACGATAGATTACCACCATAAAAATAGCAGAATCCCACAAAGCCAAACGCCCATCTTTAAGATCAACGCACCCCTCGTCGTCGAATAGAAGCCGGTGTAAAATATCTCTTTTTAAGACGAACACTAAAATCCGGAGCATCCATTTCATTATCAAGATTCATGGCCAACATACGATTGGCACTCATGTCATATTGCACCTCGAGAGTAGAGCCGAGAAAACCTACGTCGTACCACATAAGGCTATGGATTTCCTGAAGACGCCAAATATCACCATCATGGTCATAGCCATCCATTAGCGCGATCCACCAGGAGTCTTCATCAAGATAAAAGACACGCTTAGAATAATCATGCCTATGACCTTCCCGCAAAGAAGCCTCAACCACCCATACACGATGTAGTTCATATCGAACATAATTCTGATTCAATCGCCCGCTCGGGCTGATTACGTCATCATTTTTAAGGTCACCAGAATTGATTTTGTACGAATTATAGGGAATATAAACCTCACGCTTTCCTAACAACTTATAATCAAAACGATCTTTTGGCCCATTCAAGCCAAACTTTTGATCTGTCGTTGCCAGGCCATCACTCGCCGTCAACGGGCTATCATGGACAATTTGTGGCGCACGCTTTACTCGTCGTTGACCCGGATTATAGACCCAGGCACTGCGAAATTTATCGACAAAATGCACCGGATCATTCGCCACTATCACCTGCCCAGCCAATTTTGCCGGTGCCTTTATGGTCTGAAAATAAAACATCGAATCAACACTTGGATCAAAATTTTCGACCGTATTATCAGGCTCACTCCACGTCCAGTGCTGCTGCACAGAAATCTCACTCAAGACATAATCACCGCTGCTAGTAACAGCCGCCGCATTATCCCAGCTTTCAATCCAGGGCTGGAGTGGGCGCGTCACTTGATTTAACAATGCCTCATCACCATTTCTTGGAATGGGAAATGCCCACGAAATAACGGCATGTTTAAACCCAAGCCGACCATTTTTCGACTTAAAACTTTCGGCTTTCTTTGCATTTTCGAGAGCCGCATCATAAATGTAAGGCTTAAAAACTGCCGTCCTACGTGTTTTATAAATATTCATGAAATATTCTGGATAGATTTCAAACATTTCTTTCTGGCCAGCTGTGAGCTTGTCAGAATATTGCTGGTAGTTGCTATTACTGATAGTAAATGCAACTTCATCAGAAGCAAACGGATCAGGATGAAACATGCCTGTCTTAAAGGACGACGGCGCTTTTACTGCTTCATTCTTCCATGCAGGGATTGTACCTTCGGAATTCCCTGCCCGGACTGCCCCTGCCGGTGTTAACTCTGTCCCCTCAAGCCCCAGTCGAGCCATTTCATTAGCATTCAACGCCCCATGGCTTGATACTGAAATCGTAATCGCTAACGTTGAAATCGCCAACCGAACAAACCCTGTTCGTTTAGCATTATTTCTACGAGCACTGTATTTAGTCATAAAATCAACCTCCATATATTTTTATGCGTAACTTTTTCTTGCCTGGAAATTACCGGAATACATTTTAAATTAAAACGTATGGGATCTAGAATCAGCCAAAGCAAACAAGGCGCAAATTATAACTATCAAAAAATATTTAAACGTGATCAAACCCTCGAACAGCTGCAAGAACACCCGCTTGAAAGATAGTTATTTATAATAAAGTGTTTTCATGAGTCTTGTGGAGAAAGCACATGCGCGAATTTAATTACAGTCTTATCATCAAAACCCAGACTAAAGGATTATAAGAGCGACCAGCGGCAAAAATCTCTTGTAGGGCCACGCATGAATTTAACGACATCAAAGATCATATATAATTTTAAATATTATTAAAAAACGCCCTTATCTACTCGTCACAAGAACCACCAAGCCATAGCCGTTAGAATTTCAATATTAACTATCCTCATCTGTTTTTCAGAACATGAACCATCAATCCATATATTTACCTTTCTTTTTATTTCTAATTATCAGACCTATTAAACTTCGCCAGGTAATACCAGGAAAAACAGCACTTATTGGAAATTTTATAACGCAACTAAAATAATTGAGACAAAATGCCAATCCATTTACATCATCTTTATTCTTAACTAACCAATCAAATACTAGAATTCACAAGTTAGGCGAACACCCACATCATCAATGTAAACTAACAATCTCCATTGACTTCTATCGCTCATCATCCAATGACCTGCAACAACCATGAATCATTAGAATCATAAAAAGTGAAAAGTGAAAAGTGAAAAGTGAAAAGTGAAAAGTGAAATCTCCACGTTAAGTCAGGCTATAGCTGTAGGAAATCAGCCGCATAAAAATCAAAGCCAGCCCTTATCGGATAGATATTTATTTAAAGAACCATCTAATGTGTTCAGCTGATTGCCAACAAAAGAATTTCTCTATTGCTCGCCCACTGGAACGAAAAGAATATTGCGTGAAGTCGGGGCGATAAACAAAAGTAATTCCCCAATGTAAAACAAGTTTTACACTCGCCCCCAATAATGTATTTCCGAGAACCACTGGTTGCCTAATTTCAACCTGGTGTATAGGTGGTTTCAAAAAGAACGATCAACTGATCTAGTAAACCACCAATCTCTTCGCAGTAAATATAATTCATACTAAGAATAAAGATATATCCCCCTAAGCATAGACAGGTGTAAAACCGACAGCAACGACACCTAGAAATTTTAAAAAATATAAATGTTTAATTTATTATCATCAGCATTCGGCATCAAGAATGTTCAATAGCAGCCAGGGAGTTAATGTTAAAATACTGACTAGACAATATTGGGGGAATCGTTATTGAGCCATCAAGCACATCATGACACGAAACAAAACAGGTTCTCCCCAGGTAATTTATTGATTAGCAATGCAAAAAAAAGCACCCGAATGGGTGCTTTTTTACTACGAAACTAATTAAAACTGATAGGTCAAACGAACTGTCACGTCATCCGACCACTCCATTGGGGCAAATACCGAAGCGCTATCCTTCGCATCAATAAAGTTTGCAAATGCCTCAATCGTCCACTCGCCTGATGGCTTATAACGCACAGCGGGTTGTATCATCATGCCGCCATTTAAGTCATAAAGTACCGATAAATCCGCACGCCACGTAAGGTTAGGAAACGGTTGCTGAAGGGCAAACACCAGTCCATCCCAACCGCGACCATCCTCACCGCCACCAGGTAGATGGTTGGCATCACCACCAAGGCCACTTAAATGTCGACCCAGCATGTCACTCTCAGACTTATGCATCCATTCGAAAATAAAGAAGGTTGCGGGAAAGGTGTCACTAAAACGGTGGTATTTTTCAAACACCAGACTCGTTACCCACTCATCTTCTTCGATAAAGCTTCTAGACACACCTGTTGCTGTAAATTTTTTGTCAGGCGTATAACTCGCCTCAAAACGCACGACTAACTGGTCTAAAAGAGAACCTGGATCGGCATAGAAGATGTAATTAAAACCCAGCCCAAAGACATTCTCAGAGGCGTAAATAGCCTCCGCCCCCGCCTGCAACGGTGCCCCAAAAGCCGTGACCAAGGTATCAACAATAAGATCGCCTTGTATTTTTGTACTCACATGAGGATCACCCGGAGCATCAGTAAGGCCAAAATACGAGAATACAGTAAATGCGTCTGTGAGGTAGCCCCACTCATCCACCAGACTATTAAGTACCTGTAGACCATCTAAACCCGCTAAACCCGTAGAAGCAAACCAGTCGCTCCATGAATTAAGCCCAAACTCACCTGTCCAATCTTGGGTAAATGGCTGAGTTCCCACAGTTAATCCAGACGGCCCAAGCGGCCCTTCAAGTGCCGTCCCGGGCATTGACAACCCCCCGGGCGTCAATCTAAAAATGGGGTCGGGGTTATGACGACTCACTGCAAAGAACTGCATACCCAAGTTACCCACTTGCCCCTGGAGTCGAATACCACCATTAATTTGGTCATCTACCTTGTCATAGCCTGGCTCAAAATCAATCGTCAGAGGATAGGGCGTCAGGTTGTAGGGCGAACCACGATTGGGTAACACCGTGGGCTGAAACATCTGGGCAAAGACCTCAAGCTCCCAGCCTTCAGTCAAAATATAACTGGCGCGTACACCCGGTGCTGATAAACGTTCATCCGCATACTCTTCTGCGCCAAAATCCAAGAACAAATGACGACGAAGATCCAAGCCGTTAGCCACATCTGCCACCCGGAAAAACAAGGCTTCACCCCAAGCAATTTGCTGGTTACCGACACGCACCCACAGTGGCCCTTTAGCATAATCAAGATAAAGGGATGGTAAATCGATCATATAGTCATCATCACTGATGGATAGGTATGTCGCCTCGTTACCGTGGTTATTGACAGAGAAAAGGTTGGGATCACCGTAATCATCAAAAACATCCGGCTGGTAATAGCCGCGGACCTTAACGACACCGCTTAGATTATTAGTAAAATTTATATTTACATCTATCTCAGCCCGAGTAGCAAATACATTCCAATCGCTTTCTTGCTCTAGTTTAGGTTTATCAAACGTTGGTGGAATTAACCCCATGGAACAAGCGCCTGCCCCTGGTGTGCCGCCAGCCAAAACATTGATAAGTGAGCATGAACGAGGGTCTAACGGGGCTAGATTTGTCACGGAAGATCCATTTGCAGGATCACCGTTAGGGTTTTGCGGATTCTGGTCACTGTTAATTTTATACGCCATTTCCTGGCGAATAAATCCCGATACCGAATAGTCAAAGGCCGACACCGTAGGCGACAGAAAGGGTGCCCCCGCCAATGCCAGTATGGAAACGCCAAACTTTGCTTGTTTTTTATTTATCATTTAACACCCCTATTCTTATAATTAATCATTATCGTTATAATTTTCTAAAAACCATTGAGTTAAATTCAATAATTAGCCCGCTTCATATTTATTTCAAATGAATTTCAGGCCTATTTATTCTGCTTTAATAATTAGCTACCCAGTCGACGAATAGCCTGAATGGTCAGGTACTTGTCGTAGGCGTCTTCGGTATCAAAGGCCATTTTTACACCGCCCTTAATACTTTGGGCGTTGTTAAAGC
>MAAS01000001.1 GCA_002162755.1 Gammaproteobacteria bacterium 50_400_T64
GATCGACACCCGCAACATGTTCGCCATTGCCTACGTTACCTACGACCGTCGTGGTGAACTGTGGCGCTCCTTTGAAATTGGCAGCAGCCAACAAGTCCAAGGCGACCTGGCTCACCTTGAAAAGAATGGCAAGCCAGCCTGGTCCTGGTCTTACGTGCATGCACACGACATACAAACCAACCGCTTCACCCGCTTTAACAACGCCCAAAGTATTAAGGGTGGTGTAAAAATGGCCTTTGATACCGAAGACGCCTACGACAAGTACCTGACCATTCAGGCTATTCGTCGACTGGGTAGCTAATAATTAATATAAGAAAAGAAGAGGAATACAGCGTTTATTGGTGACGACAATACCAATAATAAAAGCACATTAATTAACGCTGGTTAATACGTGGTATATCGTAAAGTAGAACTAAAACGATAATTAAGAAGTAGAAATAATAGGGGTATTAAATGATTAATAAGAAACAAGCAAAGTTTGGCGTATCCATGCTGGCATTGGCGGGGGCACCCTTTCTGTCGCCCACGGTGTCGGCCTTTGACTATTCGGTATCGGGTTTTATACGTCAGGAGATGGCTTATAAACTCAATAATAATGAAAACCCAAATACTACGGGTGGTAATCATTACAATGGCAAAGGTTATGCCACTAAAGGTGATCTATTAGAAAATTATGGAGGTGTACCTAAGGGTACGATTATTTCCGGTCGCAGGGATCTTTCCACCGATAATGACTGGAATGTATTCGCCACTAAATCCGAAGTTGATGTTAGCTTTAATTTTACTAACAACTTGACGGGCTTTATAAAATTCCGTGGTTACTATCAGCCCGATGTTTTTAATCAGGTTGATAAAAGCGGTTTCGCCGATGGCGACGAGCAAAAAGGGCTACCCGACCAGTTTGGGGTTCCCAATCATGGCAATGAGGCAACTTATTTGTCGATCAGTGATGATGACTACATGCTCGATATCCCCTCTATGTATCTGGACTATGCCAAGGGGCCGCTGTGGGTGCGTATTGGTCAGCAGCAGATTGCCTGGGGTGAGGCGTTATTTTTCCGCGTTGCTGATATGGCTAATGGCCTGGACTTTCGTCGCCACATGATTTTTGATTTTGGTGCCGAAGAGTATTCAGACGAGCGATTAGCGTCCCCTGGTATTCGTGCCAGTTATCAGGTTGATCAAAACTGGGAAGTGGAAGTTTTTGCTCAGATGTTCCAGCCCACGATTCTGCCGACCAATTACTCACCTTATAACCTGATTCAGTCAGGTTTTAATATGAACAAGGGCTATGAGGAAGGTTTTGACAAAGTTGATGATCAAATCAACGGCGGTATTCGCATTCAGGGTCAGAGCCTGGGTGAAGACGGTAGTTGGGGCGTGCAGCTGTTTGCTGTAGCGCGACATAACCCTGATCCGCTTTTCACTCTGTTCCCGGGTGGTGTGCCTAATGCCGCCTTTGGGGCTGGTTTTGAAACCCAGCCCTTTATTTATGAGCCTGGTAGCCGAGCAGGTACTGCTAGTCCTGATGAGTGGTTTTATAACTCAGGCGTAGGTGGTGTCGATGGCCTGGACGTAATTAATGGTCTGATTGACGATTTTGCCTGGATTAAGGGTTTTGCTCAAAGCTTGGGTATGACACAGGATGGCAATGGTGAGTGGCTGACAACTCAGTCCGGTGGTGGGCACAATGTCAGTGCTTTGACGCCTAATGGTATGAATGGCACGGACTTCTTAGAGTTGTTTTGGGGAGCAGGCGCGGCTGGTGGCGGTACTTTAGATGGGGCCTTAGGTGCATTGGATAGCGCTCTTGGTGGAAGTGGTCTTAGTGGCCTGATGAGAGTGAGTTACGCCTCTGAGAATATCTTTGGCTTTGGCGTCAACCATATTATCTATGCCGATGATCCGAATTCCTTTCTCGACCAATTGGTGGTTCGTTTTGAAATGAGCTATACGCCTGACAAAAAGTTCACCAACAACCTGCGTTATAAGTTTATTGAGGAAGACGAGCTGTTGGCAAGTCTAGTTCTTGAAAAATACCATCGCTTTAGTGACAGTTTTCCTGCGACCTTTATGATATTTGAATACATGTATCGTAAAGAAAGTGACTTGTTGGGTCGTCATTTGAGTGGTTTAGGCGGTGATGTGAATCATCGGCCTGGTGGTGGTGAGCAAGATCGCGGTTGGCATGGTTTAGTGCTGGCCTTTCAGCAGCCTTTCCCCGGTTTAAAGTGGCGTCTTGATGGCTCGTTGCTGTACGACATGGAAGGTGGTTTCTTGCTCCAACCTGCAGTGCGCTATAAGCCAAGCAGTGCCTGGACGGTTGAAGCCTTTGCCAATATTATCGATGGTAACAACTCCTCTTCGCTGGGTGTATTTGATTGGTCAGATGACTTTACAATGCGTATTACCTACCAGTTCTAATTCATCGTTATCGTAAAAAAAGCACTCATTTGAGTGCTTTTTTTTGGCTTATATTTTGGAGTATGTGGCTTGATTTAAGGGTAGATGAGAGGATTTATGGGCTGCGGGTCAATTATGGATACTTGAAAATAATAATTGGGATTGGTGCATCTGAGTCGCTTGATCGAAGTCGTAAAAGGCAATAAATTTTTGCTACGGGCTGCATGCAATGTCAATACATTGCCATATGTTTATTGTGATTACCGGGGCGAATACCTTGCATAATATAAAGTCATATAGTACAAAGTCGCATAATAAAGGCTATTCAAATACCTATCGGAAATAACGTCAACCCATCGACTTAGTTGAGGCTAGGCCAGGGCCGGTACCTAAATATTATAATAATGAGGTTTAATAATGCACATCAAGAAGTATGATTTTGACTACAGCCGCCGGTTTTTTATGGACAAACTGGCCAAAGGCACCATGGGCGCAGGTGTACTCACCTCGCTAATGCCCCTGATCGGTAATACCGGCGACATTGGTAAAGCCTATCCAGAAGA
>MAAS01000012.1 GCA_002162755.1 Gammaproteobacteria bacterium 50_400_T64
TTAGATAGAGCCATCACTCAATCTCCCGATTTAGTTAATTACTGAATTTAAGATACCGCTTAAGCGGCGTCTTGTTTTTGGTCTCGAACGGCTGCCACAACGCGTGTAACTTTTGTTGGTACCTCATTAAAGGTACGTACCAACTTGGTTACCGGAGCAATCATCACACTCACCAGCTGACCCAGCGCTTGTTCAAGCGTTGGCAGGGTGGCGAGTACATCAAGCTGCTCTTTTTCAAGTAGCTGACCACTTATCGACAGAGCCTTAACTTCAAATTTTTCGTTAGTTTTCGCGAAATCTTTGAACAGGCGGGCTGCCGCACCTGGATCTTCCATGGAAAATCCAAACAGCGACGGCCCAGCTAATGCGCTTTCAATGCACTCAAATTCAGTGCCTTGAAACGCACGCTTCGCCAATGAGTTTTTGACAATACGAAGGTCGACGTTGTTTTCACGGGCTTGCTTACGCAATTCCGTCAGATCAACAACATTGACTCCCCTCGCATCGGCAACAACAAGTGACACAGCGTTGCTGGCAGTCTCGTTAACGTCTGCGACAATCGCTTTCTTGTCTTCGAGATTTAATGCCATAACATTGTCTCCTGGGTTTGATTAGTTGAAACTAATCCCAGTTAAGTTCCACTCGATGGTGCTGAGCGAAACATATTCGGTGATCAAACCCAGTTGTAATAACTGAATCGGGTCACACCGTTTGCGCGGGCTGTAGTATCAATCGACCGAAACGGCTTCAAGACTACAATTAAACCCAATGGGCACCTGCGGTCTTTAACGGCTCGCACTTCAAAGTGAAGCGTGAACCCCAAAGTCTGTAATCAGCCTTCTAGCTTTCGAGTGAAGACTGGTCAATAAGCAAACCCGGACCCATGGTGGTGGATACCGTGATTTTTTTCAAATATATACCTTTAGCGGATGCGGGCTTGCCTTTGTGCAAATCGGCAATTAAAGCTTCAAGATTCTGCTTAATTGCTGCCGCATCAAAAGAAATACTGCCAATACCACCGTGAATAATGCCATTTTTGTCTGTGCGATAGCGCACCTGGCCTGCCTTGGCATTCTTTACTGCCGTCGCCACGTCGGGAGTAACAGTACCTGTTTTCGGGTTGGGCATCAGACCGCGGGGGCCAAGTACCTGGCCCAACTGACCAACAACGCGCATGGCATCAGGGCTAGCGATAACGACACCGAAACTTAAATCACCGCCTTTAATTTGCTCAGCTAGATCTTCCATACCAACCACATCAGCACCCGCTTCACGCGCGGCATCTGCATTAGCGCCTTGGGCGAAAACGGCGACTTTCACGTCTTTACCAGTACCATTCGGCAGCGTCGTAGCGCCACGCACAGCCTGGTCTGATTTACGTGGGTCAACTCCGAGGTTAATCGCGACATCAACGGTTTGCGCAAAGCCACCCTGAGGAAAAGACTTCAACAATTCCAGGGCACTCTCGATAGGGTACGACTTACCGTGTTCAATTTTCTCTGCAATCAAACGCTGGCGCTTTGTTAACTTACTCATTTCACACCCTCTACTTCAAGACCAGCACTACGTGCAGAACCCGCAATTGTACGAACCGCGGCATCCATATCAGCTGCCGTAAGGTCTGGCATTTTTTGCGTCGCAATCTCTTCCAGCTGGGCACGAGTAACCTTGCCGACTTTTTCAGTATTGGGTCGACCACTTCCCTTCTGAATGCCTGCAGCCTTGCGAAGTAAAACTGAAGCAGGTGGTGTTTTCTGAATAAAGGTAAAGCTGCGATCAGCATAAACCGTAATAACAACAGGAATAGGCAAACCTTGCTCAATGCTCTGAGTCTGGGCGTTAAACGCCTTGCAGAATTCCATAATGTTAACGCCGTGCTGACCCAGTGCGGGACCAACAGGAGGGCTTGGATTTGCCTGGCCTGCAGGAACCTGCAGCTTGATATAAGCTTCTACTTTCTTCGCCATCTTACTTCTCTCCGTTTGGGTGTAACGCCTCGGGGTTCAAACAACCCGTCTCAGGCTTCCCGTCTCGCCTTTCAGCGAGACTAATATCAGGCCTTTTCGACCTGCGTAAAATCCAACTCTACCGGGGTTGAGCGACCAAATATCGTCACCGCAACCCGCAGCTTACTCTTATCGTAATTAACTTCCTCAACGGTTGCGTTGAAGTCATTAAAGGGCCCATCAATAACCCGAATCATCTCACCGGGTTCAAACAAGGTCTTCGGTCGAGGTTTCTCTTCTGCGTCGTGGACCCTTGCAAGGATAGCATCAGCTTCACGCTCAGTAATCGGTGCTGGCTTATCAGCCTTACCCCCGATAAAACCCATCACGCGCGGCGTTTCTTTGATCAGGTGCCAAGTATCATCACTTAATTCCATCTGCACCAGCACGTAGCCAGGGAAGAACTTGCGCTCACTTTTACGCTTTTGCCCACCACGAATTTCTACAACTTCTTCCGTAGGGACCAACACCTCACCAAACTGATCTTCCATTCCAGCAAGGTCTACCCGCTCTTTTATGGCTAGAGCGACCTTCTTTTCATAACCCGAATAAGCATGCACCACATACCAACGCTTCGACATAATGCCTACCCTATTATCATCGCGGCTAACCAGCCAAAAAACGCATCAAGACCCCACAACAGCATCGCCATCACCAAGACGAAAGCGACTACCACTAATGTCGTTTGATTACGCTCCTGCCGTGTCGGCCAGACAACTCGACCAGCCTCGGTTTTAGCACCCTTAGCTAGCGCCCAAAAATCAGTGCCCTTAGCTGTTTGCAAAGCAATTCCACCTGCAATTACAGCAACCACGATCAACACTAGCACCCGATACAATAAGGGTTCAGCAGAAAAGTAGTAGTTGCCATAAATAGCACCACCGACAAGGATCGTTATCAGCGACCACTTAGCACCATCAAGGCGGTATTCTTTTTCGTCTATTGCAGCACTCATTTTCTTCGCCTGGTTATTTTGGCAGGCCAGGAGGGACTCGAACCCCCAACAGTCGGTTTTGGAGACCGATGCTCTACCAATTGAACTACTGGCCTATTAAATCAACTATCAAACTAAAATCGAATTACGGACAACGCAACAACAGCCAGATGCTACACATCTGACTGCTGTCAACCGATCAAAGGATCGAGATTTATTCGAAAATCTTAGCTACAACACCCGCGCCAACAGTACGACCACCTTCGCGAATAGCGAAGCGTAGACCGTCTTCCATGGCGATGGGAGCAATCAGGGTAACAACCATTTGCACGTTGTCGCCGGGCATGACCATTTCAACGCCTTCGGGCAACTCACAAGCGCCCGTTACGTCTGTGGTACGGAAGTAGAACTGGGGACGATAGCCTTTAAAGAAAGGCGTGTGTCGACCACCTTCGTCTTTG
>MAAS01000015.1 GCA_002162755.1 Gammaproteobacteria bacterium 50_400_T64
AACGAAGAAGCCACTTACCTGCTGGCCAAGCAAATGATTGAAGCCGGTGCTTGCTGCATCCAGCTTGAGAATCAGGTATCTGACGCCAAGCAATGTGGCCACCAGGACGGTAAAGTGACCGTTCCTCACGAAGATTTCGTCGCCAAAATCAATGCCGTTCGCTATGCCTTTTTAGAGCTGGGTGTTGACGACGGTGTTATCGTTGCGCGCACCGACTCATTGGGTGCTGGCCTGACACAGAAAATCCCCGTGTCACAAGAGCCTGGCGATCTCGCCGACCAGTACAACGCCTTCCTCGAAGTTGAAGAAGTCTCTGCTGACGACCTCGGTAACGGCGATCTCGTTATCAAGCAAAACGGCAAACTGGTTCGCCCCGTACGCCTGCCCAACGGCCTGATGCGTTTTAAAGCCGGTACTGGCGAAGCGCGTTGCGTACTCGACAGCATCGTGTCACTGCAAAGCGGCGCTGACCTGCTGTGGATCGAAACTGAGAAGCCCCACGTTGGCCAAATTGGTGCCATGGTTGATGAAATCCGCAAGGTCGTCCCCAACGCCAAGCTGGTTTACAACAACTCACCATCGTTCAACTGGACGCTTAACTTCCGTCAGCAAGTGTTCGACACCTGGGCCGAAGCCGGTAAAGACGTATCAGCCTACACCCGCGATGACTTGATGAACGAAAGTTACGACGAGACTGAGCTGGGTACGGTTGCCGATGAAAAAATCCGCACCTTCCAGGCTGACTCAGCTCGCGAAGCCGGTATCTTCCACCACCTCATCACCCTGCCGACTTACCACACCGCTGCACTGTCGACTGACAACCTGGCGAAAGACTACTTCGGTGACCTGGGTATGCTCGGTTATGTTGCCGGCGTTCAGCGCAAAGAAATCCGTCAGGGTATCGCCTGCGTTAAGCACCAAAACATGGCTGGCTCTGACATGGGCGACGCCCACAAAGAGTACTTCTCTGGTGACCAGGCGCTAAAAGCCTCGGGTAAAGACAACACCATGAATCAGTTTTAATTCGTTAAAACTGAAGTCATAAAAAAGCCCCGCTGGTGACAGCGGGGCTTTTTTATTGTTGGGTGATTATTACTTGACCACACCTCTTGTTTCAAGACTAGCTCAAAGAATTCATTGAGAAAAATAACCCCTGGGGTGCTGCCGCTCTATTCCTGAAATAATATGCCAACAATTCCCAATTCACGGTGTCCATGTGAAACGAAGGGATATGCTCAATGGCATTTTAAGTGCGAACTGTAGTTATTTCTATGCGGCATTCATATGAATCTTTTGCACATCGCCAAGCTTAATACGCTTTTTAGCCTGCCATAAATCATATGCATCTTGCATAGAAAGCCAACTCTCAGGACTACGCCCCAGTGCTTTAGACAGACGAAGCGCCATTTCTGGGCTAACGCCACTTTGAGTTTTTAAAACCCGATTAAGTGTAGATGCTGCTACATTTAATTGCCCTGCTAAATAACGACAACTTAGATCAAACGGCTCCATGTATGTAGCGCGAATAAATTCGCCAGGGTGGGGGGGATTGTGCATAGCCATTAGTGATAATCCTCGTAGTTCACAATATAAATATTGCCATCAGAATACTCAAAAGTAATGCGCCAATTTGCATTTACAGTAATTGACCAGCACCCTTTGAGCCGGCCTTTCAGTGGATGTAAGCGATAGCCTGGGATATCAAGGTCTTCAATATGGTGAGCAGTATCAAGAGCCATAAGCTGCATGCGTAATTTTTTTGCATGCTTTGCCTGTATTCCTTTAGTACTGCCGGAGGAATAAAATCTTTCTAAACCTTTATGTTTGAAGGTCTTGATCATTTGCAAAGTGTAGCATGTTGCGCAACAGTATCAATCCGCATAACAGAAAAAAGCTACCCCACTGCAAGCAGTGGGGCTTTCCGTCTGCGACGATACTATCTGGTGTTTTTCACTAATTGACGAATCAAAAGACTTACTTAATCTCCAGCCCCTGCAACTGCCCTTCATCGCGCCAGTCATCAAGAATCTTAAAGAACTCCGGTGCACCGCCGCCGTATTGGCCGCTGAAAAATCCGGAGCCGTTTTCTTTACCTTCCTCGTTGTAATAACCGGGGGTACATTCGGCGTAAAAACGCTTGCCGAGGTTGGCCAGTTTATTAATTGTTGCCACCCATTCGTCTTCGGCTTCCACTGTCGTTTCTATAGTGCGGGCATTGTTGTCCATGGCGTGTTTTAGCACGTAGGTCAGGTGCTTGGCCTGTTCGTTTAAGGCGTGGGGAATACTGGTGGTGAAGCCGGTTTGGGTCAGGCCCATGGTGAAAACATTGGGGAAGTCATGGCTGTATAAACCGTGGAAAGTTGAAAGGCCATTCGCCCATTTCTTACTGAGGGTAGCGCCATTACGACCCGCGAGGTCATAACCCGACTGCTGGGTGAAGTTGGTGCCCACCTCAAAACCGGTGGCGAAAATCAAGCAATCCAGTTCGTATTCAACGCCGTCAACGACTACGCCTTTTTCGGTAATGCGCTCAACGCCCTGGCCCTGGGTATCGACGAGGGTCACGTTGGGCAGGTTATAGGTAGCGAGATATTCGTCGTGAAAACCGGGACGCTTACAGAACTGACGATAGTAGGGCTTCAGGTATTCCGCAGTTGCAGAGTCTTTAACAATAGTATCGACCCGCGCTCTGACCTGATTCATCTTTTTAAAATCGGCAATTTCCAGAGCGGCGGCCACTTCTGACGAGCTCATATGGGGATTTAACTTACGCTGTATGGGGCCGGATAAATTGCGGAAGATCTCCGTCCAGCCATCGCTGACCAGGTCTTCATCCTGAAAGCCACCGGCGGTAATAATATTGAAGTTGTCCATGCGCTTTTGCTGCCAACCGGACTGCAGGCTATTCGCCCACTCGGGGTCGGTGGGGCGATTATTGCGCACATCAATAGACGATGGCGTGCGCTGGAAAACGTGTAATGACTGAGCCGCTTCGCCGAGGTGGGGAATACACTGAACCGCCGTTGCACCGGTACCAATAATGCCGACGCGCTTGTCTTTAAGTTTATCGAGGCCACCTTCGGAGGAGCCGCCGGTGTAGTCATAATCCCAACGACTCGTGTGGAAAGTATGGCCTTTAAAATCGTTGATGCCGGGAATACCGGGCAGTTTTGGGCGGTTAAGAGGGCCGTTAGACATCACCACATAGTGGGCCTTAATGCGATCGCCACGGTTGGTTTCGATAATCCAGCGAGCTGAGTCTTCATCCCACTGCATGTGGGTGATTTCTGTTTGCAGACAGGCGTTGTCGTAAAGGTTGTATTTACGGGCAATGGCCTTGGAGTGAGCGAGAATTTCTGGCGCGTGGGAATACTTTTCTGTGGGCACAAAATCCAGCTCTTCGAGCAGGGGTAAATACACATAGGCTTCAACATCGCACTGGGCACCGGGGTAGCGGTTCCAGTACCAGGTACCGCCGAAATCACCGCCCTTCTCAATGACACGAATATCTTTAACACCGGCTTCACGCAGGCGAGCACCGGCTAACAGACCACCGAAGCCACCGCCGACAATAACCACTTCAACTTCATCATTCAGAGGCTCACGTGTGATTTCTTCTTCAACATAGGGATCGTCAACGTATTTAGTGAAATCCCCCGTCACTGTCTGGTATTGCTCGGAAGTTTCTTTGCGGATGCGCTTGTCACGCTCCATGCGGTACTTTTCACGTAGGGCATTGGGGTCGAAATCGAGTTCGGAAAGATCGATTGAGGGGTGTGTAGCATTCGTCATAATGGGTTCCTGTTTTAAATGAGTTTCCCCTCTATCGGCACTCGATAGCAGCAGTAGCCATTCATCGAGCACAGACAAAGGATGGAAATAATCCAGATATTGTAACAGGCAAAATGACCACCATACGGTGGCACCGTAAACAGCCATGAATTAGCAAAAATGCGCTAGTTTCAGGTATCATCCGCAACCATTTCACACGACCTACTAGCGCTCTTAATCCCATGAAAACACTCGACCTCCTGTCCTGCCCCGAAGCGACACTGACAACCGAACTCAAACAAATGAAGGCCCGGGAGCTAGAGCGTCATACCCGTAAATTATTAGCAAAACTCGGACTACGTGATTATGACGACGTTATGGCCACGGTAATTAAAACCATTGCTAAGCTCGATGCCGATAAGACTGATCGCTTCAGCACACTGCAATCGCTAATTCATTCACTACTGCCCACAATAGAAAAAAACAGGCCTGAGCATAATGCGCTGATCGAGCGGCTATCTTTAATAATGATGCTTTTAGTTGCCAAGCA
Organism: Gammaproteobacteria bacterium 50_400_T64; assembly: GCA_002162755.1. Classification (GTDB taxonomy): domain Bacteria; phylum Pseudomonadota; class Gammaproteobacteria; order Pseudomonadales; family Porticoccaceae; genus Reddybacter. Next base: position 4,322 of record MAAS01000015.1, read on the forward strand.
ATTTCATAAAATACACACCGTCCACGATTAAGCCAATCCCTTCAATCAGCCCTTCAATCATTCCTTCGATCAAAATTTAAGCCTTAATTTATGCAGCGAATCGTAGAAAGCATTCAACGCGGGGCCAAATCGGGTATTGATGCCTGCCGTTTGTTTCATGGCCGAGGGCATTGCTATTCAGGTTTAGAGTTTGTCAGCGTCGACTGGTTTTCACCGGTGCTGCTGATCAGCCTTTATAAAGAACCCGATGCTGAATGGCTGGCGCAATTTCGTGATGCAATCAGCCTGTTTGATAAACACAGCGACATTGAAAATATCATTCTGCAACACCGTTATTTACAGGGTGCGCCGAGTGAAAGCCTGAAGGGCAATATTGCCGGCGACTATTACGCCGTGGAAAAGGGGCTGAAATTTAGGCTCAACTTTAAAGCTAATCAAAATGTCGGGTTTTTTCTCGATATGGCTGAATGCCGGCAAGTACTTCGAGAACGGGTTAAAGATAAAAGCGTACTGAATCTCTTTGCCTACACCTGTGCTTTTTCAGTGGTGGCCGCAGAGGCCGGCGCAGCAAAAATCGTGAATGTTGATATGGCAAAAGGGGCGCTCAACACGGGTAGATTCAACCATCAACTGAACAATATCGACAGTCGTTCAGTTTCCTATTTGGGCCATGATATTTTCAAATCCTGGGGCAAGATCCGCAAGTACGGCCCTTATGACATCGTCATTATCGACCCACCAAGTTTTCAGGCGGGAAGTTTTAATGTCAAAAAAGATTATCAAAAGATTGTCAGAAAACTGCCCGGCTTACTGAACCCAAATGGCCAAGTTATCTCCTGTTTAAACTCACCGGATTTAAGCTTTGTTTTTTTGCGCGAGCTATTTTCTGACATCGGTGGCTTCACCGAAAAACAGGTGATTGCAACACCGGCCTCTTTCCCAGAAGCCGATGCCGACAAAGGCTTAAAAACTTTACTCTTTGAGAGTACAAGCACTTAAGTATTTTCTGTTAAAGCCTCTTCAGAAACGACAATCCCATTACTGTCGGCATAAATATATTCACCGGGCTTAAAGGTAATGCCGCCAAAGGTCACGGGGATATTGAAGTCGCCAATGCCACGCTTTTCAGTTTTTAGCGGGATGGCAGACAGCGCCTGCACGCCGAGGTCGAGTTCTGAAATAGTGCTTACATCGCGAATGCAGCCGTAAACAATCACCCCTTCCCAGCCATTCTTTTGCGCATTCTCGGCGATCATGTCACCCAGTAAAGCTCTGCGCAGTGAGCCACCACCATCGACCACCAGTACGCGACCGTGGCCGGGCGTGCCTAAATTCTCTTTCACCAGTGAATTATCTTCAAAGCACTTCACCGTGACGATTTCACCGAAAAAGGCTTCGCGGCCACCAAAGTTCGACATCATAGGTTCGAGCACTCGTACCAGCTCGGGGTTGTCATCGCATAAATCGGGGGTAAGGTCGGTCATCGGCTTGCTCCAGCAGTACTCAGTTCATTAGAGCGCTGATTATACGCAAAGCCTGCTCACCAGCTCTGATTTATTCTTCCACAAATACCCTATCGACACCCAAGAGCCTATAAAATAGCAACCTCTGTATTTTAATTGTGAGCACCGCAGGTCAATGCCCGAGATGATCGTACTGGATTACCCTTTTCGCAGTGACGTTGAAGCACTCTTCAATGCCGTGCGCGATTTGCCCAGTCCGGTCTGGTTCGACAGCGGCAAGCCACGATCTCTGCAGGGGCGGCTGGATATTATCAGCGCCGCACCCGCGCGTATTCTCGAAACCCATAGCAACACAACGCTGATTAGCGACAGCGAGGGAAACAGCCAAACCAGTTCGGCTTGCCCCTTCGCCCTCTGTCAGGAAACGATGGATGACTTCGCCCTAACAGGTGACAAGCTCACAGAACTTCCCTTTGTTGGTGGTCTTGCCGGTTTTTTCGGTTATGGGCTGGGGAGCGCATCCGTCAGTGAGCCCAGCCAGGGCCCCGCTGATATTCCCGACATGCGTCAGTGTTACTACCTTTGGGCGCTAGTGATTAACCAACAAATATCCCAGGCCCATCTGGTTTTTCACCCCGCCTGCCCACGAAGTTTGAGGCGAGATATACAGGCCCGCCTCGTCTCCCCAGCAGCTCTGCCCGAAGATAACTTCTCCTTAACATCAAACTTTCAAGCCAGTACCACCCGCAGTGAATATGAAGCCGACGTCGCCCGGGTAAAAGATTACATTGCTGCCGGTGACTGCTATCAGGTCAACTATGCCCAACATTTTTCGGCTGAATTTCAGGGTGAACCCTGGAGCGCCTATTTGCACTTGCGCAAGGCTCTGCCCTCCCCGTTTAGTTCCTTTTTAAGCTGGGATGACAAAGCGCTGCTATCCCTATCGCCAGAACGCTTTATAAAAACATCGGGGCACCAGGTTGAAGCCAAGCCCATTAAGGGCACAATTACCCGGGGTATTTCTGTCGAAGAAGATCAGGAGCAGGCCATCGCGCTGATGAATAGCAGCAAAGACCGCGCAGAAAATCTAATGATTGTCGATCTGCTACGCAATGATTTGGGCAAGTCCTGTGAAGCGGGGTCAATTCGCGTACCGAAGCTGTTTAACCTCGAAAGCTTCGCCAACGTCCACCACCTGGTCAGCACGATAACCGGGCGTATTCGTGAAGGCGTCAGCGCGCTGGACTTACTGGCGGGCTGCTTTCCCGGTGGCTCAATTACCGGCGCACCAAAGAAACGGGCCATGGAAATTATTGCCGAATTAGAAAAAGTACCGCGATCAATTTATTGCGGCAGCATTGGCTACATCAGTGCCAATGGGCGGATGGATACCAATATCGCCATCCGCACCCTGCTCGCGGAAAAGAACAAACTCCATTGCTGGGGCGGCGGCGCGATTGTTAGTGATTCACAGGCCGATAGCGAATATCTGGAATCTTTGGCCAAGGTGTCTTTGTTAATGGATACATTGACCAAACTTTAAAACCTTTCCAATAAATTTATCGAGCTACAAACTCAGCGGCCGATTACTGGCATCAATAAATGCCTGCTTGAGATTGTCGTAACCATAGATCGCAGGGAATTGCGGAAACTCGGCAACCACATTGTCCGGGGCCATAAACAGAATACCCTCGTCGGCTTCGGACAACATGGTGGTATCGTTGTAGGAATCACCGGCAGCAATAATGCGATAGTAGAGACTCTTCAGGGACAATACGGCCTGGCGCTTGGGATTGGCCTGGCGCAATTTATAGTCCGTCACGCGACCGCTTTTCTCGTCCACTTCAAGTTGGTGGCACAGCAATGTCGGGAAGCCCAGTTGGCGCATTAGGGGCTGTGAGAATTCGTAGAAGGTATCCGACAAAATAATGACTTGAAAGCGCTCCCGCAGCCAGTCGACAAATTCGACGGCACCATCGAGGGGCTTTAGGCGGGCAATCACTGCCTGAATCTCATTCAAACCCAGACCGTGCTCGTCGAGTATTCGCAGGCGTTGCTGCATTAGCACATCGTAATCGGGGATATCACGGGTTGTGGCTTTTAAGGCCTCGATGCCTGTTTCTTCGGCAAAGGCAATCCAGATTTCAGGTATTAATACCCCTTCAAGATCAAGGCAGGCTATTTCCACAACAAGGCTCCAATTGGTTAAAAATCGGCGTTACTCTACCAGTTTGGTGCCGGGGTGCAAGTGAGTAATGCCTGCACCAAAGCTAACGCAAAAACTGGAGCAACAACTCGCACCATAACTCGAGTTATAAGTAGCCGCCCATAAAAAAGGCCCGTTAAAAATAAGTCATTCACTTATCCCGAACAGGCCTTTTAGCAGTTTAGCAGACGGCGCTAGTACTCTGGCAAATCAAAACCCGCAAAGAATTTATCCAGATCTTCTCTCGCACTAATACTGCAGGCCTCATCCACCACATCGCGGTTGAGGTGAGGCGCAAAACGCTCAATAAAGTCGTACATAAAAGTACGCAAGTAAGTACCGCGTCGAAAGCCAATGCTGGTGACGCTGGACTTAAACAGGTGCTTGGCTTCAAGCGCAACCAGGTCACTGTCCTGTACCGGGTCGTAGGCCATGTGGGCAACAATACCAATACCCAAACCCAGACGCACATAGGTTTTGATAACGTCGGCATCGGTTGCTGTAAACACGACTTTCGGGTCTAGACCTTTCTGGCGAAAGGCTTCATCCAACTTTGAGCGGCCGGTAAAACCAAAGACGTAAGTCACCAGCGGGTGCTTGGCGACTTCATCAAGTGTTAGCTCCGAGAGCTGGCAAAGAGGGTGATCCTTGGGCACGAGGATGCAACGATTCCAGCGATAACAGGGCATCATCAACAAGTTATTGAACAGGTCCAGGGCTTCTGTAGCGATGGCAAAGTCGGCATCACCATCGGCGGCCATCTCAGAGATTTGAATCGGCGTACCCTGATTCATATGCAGAGAAACATCGGGATAGCGCTCGATAAAAGAGCCAATAACATCAGGCAGCGCGTAGCGGGCCTGGGTATGAGTAGTGGCAATGGAGAGGCTACCCTTATTCGGCGAGCTGTATTCCTGAGCCAGTTGCTTAATACTTTCAACCTTACCGAGTATTTGCCCGGCAATTTCCAGCACTTCCGCTCCGCCAGTCGTCACTCGCGTCAAGTGTTTACCGCTGCGAGAAAATATTTCCAATCCTAGCTCGTCTTCCAGGAGACGAATCTGTTTGCTGATGCCGGGTTGAGAGGTGTACAGACTTTGAGCGGTGGCTGATACATTGAGATCGTGGCGAGACACTTCCCATATATAGCGCAATTGCTGTAATTTCATGAACACTTTCCCTAGACGACTAAGATATAAAAATATAAATAACTATTCCTTTGAAGCATAGAGCCTTATCGGTAAAGTTGCCAATCTATTTATTGCACTGGTTAACGGATTCACTTGGCCGACATACTTCTCTACATTCTCTCTGGCGCTGGTGTCGGACTGGCGATCGGCTTAACCGGTGTCGGCGGCGGCTCGCTAATGACGCCACTGCTGATTCTATTTGGCTTCCCCTATAACGTCGCCATTGGCACCGACCTGCTCTATGCCGCCGCCACCAAGGCCAGCGGTGTTGCCGCCCACAAGCGCAAGCAGAGTATTCAGTGGCCAATTGTCGGCTACCTCGCTGCCGGTAGTATTCCAGCCTCCTTACTGACTAGCTACTTTCTCAACACTCTCTTTAGCGAAGCCGATGCTTACGAGGATATTTTGACCCGCAGTCTGGGTATTATGCTTATTCTCACGGCGCTGGTATTACTGTTTAAAAAGGTACTGCGCCAAAAAAGCGAAAAACCACCGGGGCAAATTGGTCTGTTTTTTCAAAGCCATGCTAAATACGTCACTCTATTCAGCGGTATATTCCTCGGTGTTTTCGTCACCCTGTCTTCCGTTGGCGCCGGGGCTTTTTGCGCCGCTCTGCTGATGACGCTCTACCCTCGCCTGCCCGCCCTGCATGTGGTGGGGACGGATATCGCCCACGCGGTGCCTCTGACACTGATCGCCGGACTTGGCCATTTATTGTTATTGGGTAACGTTGATTTTGTGTTGCTGGCCTGCCTGTTAACCGGCTCTCTGCCGGCGATTCAACTGGGTACGCATTTGGCCTCACGTCTACCAGGCCATGTGTTGCAATCGCTGCTAGCGTGCCTGTTACTCGGCATGGGTGTGCACTTTGCTACGAGTTAACCGCTAGCGAGAAACCTAGCTTTCTTCATTAGCGATACCGTGGGGCACATGACCAGTTGCCACCTTGGTACTCGCCGATTCACAGTGACCCTGCTGGTCGTCAAAAAACACATCGGCACCGTAGGCCCGCAAAAACTCGCTTTTATTAAGACCGCCCAAAAATAATGACTCATCAATGCGAATGCCCCACTCGCGCAGAGTGCGCACCACTCTTTCGTGAGCCGGCGCTGAACGGGCTGTCACCAGCGCGGTGCGTATGGGGCCAGTCTCAGGAGGGAACTCAGCCTGTAAAAGCTGCAAGGCCTGGAGAAAGTTTTTAAAGGGGCCGCCACTCAGCGGTGTTTTGGCCGCTGCTTTTTCGCTTTCAGCAAAGGCGGCCAGCCCCTCTGTTTTATAGATGCGTTCTGCTTCGTCGGAAAACAGCACGGCATCACCATCGAAAGCAAAACGTAGTTCATCGCCATCATCAGCAGAAGTATCGCCCGATGACAAAAGGGTCGCCGCCGCAATACCGTATTTCAGTGCGTTGCGTACGTCTTCGGCATGGGTCGATAAAAACAGGTGGCAGCCAAAAGCAGCCACATAACGATAAGGGCTTTCGCCGCCGCAAAAGGCCGCCCGAGTAATATCTAACTGATGGTGTTCGATAGAATTAAAAATACGTAAACCGGTGTCTGCAGAGTTGCGTGACAGCAAAATGACCTCGACCCGAGGCGCGGCAAATTTTTCATTAATGCGCAATAGCTTTTGCACCAGAGGGAAGGCATCGCCCGGCTCCAGGGGTTCATCTTCGTGTTCAATCTGGTACTGGGAATAGGCTTTCAAGCCCTGCTGCTGGAAAACCCCATCGCTCTCTTTCAGGTCAAACAAAACCCGGGAAGAAATGGCAATCACCAGTTTTTCGTTGTTCTTATCTTGGGTATTCGACACGTTTTAATCTTCCCCATTTTTCAAAGTGGGTGGGTGTTTAGCCCATGAATACAAGGTCGTTCAAACCTGCTCTGCTTATTTCTCGGTCTCTGCCTCTGCTGAAAACCAGGACAGGGTTAAACGGAAAATAACCGGGCTTAATAAAAGCAGCGCAATTAAGTTTGGAATCGCCATTAAGGCATTGAGTGTATCAGCCAGCAACCAGGCAATACCCAAACCTTTCACAGCACCGATATAAACCGCCAGTGTCCAGAGAATACGATAAGGCACGATGATTTTAAGGCCAAACAAATATTCGGCGCAACGCTCGCCATAGTAACTCCAGCCCAGAATAGTGGTGAAGGCAAAGAGCACCAAAGTGACAGCGACAAACTTGTCGCCGAGACCGGGGAAAGCCGAAGCAAAGCCCGAGGCCGTCATCGCCGCTGCCTGGGCATCGCCCGTCCAGACCCCGGTAAGAATAATCACCAGGCCGGTCATGGTGCAGATAATAAGGGTATCGATAAAGGTGCCCAGCATAGCAATGCTGCCTTGCCGTACTGGACTATCAGTCTCCGCCGCCGCGTGGGCAATGGGCGCACTACCCAGACCGGCCTCGTTTGAGAACACGCCTCTGGCAACACCCATTCGAATCGCCAGCAGCACCGCAGCACCGGCAAAACCGCCCTCTGCCGCTACGGGATTAAAAGCACTGTGTAATATCAAACTGAATGCTGCAGGAATTTCGCCGAGATGTTGGGCGATAACAACACCACAGCCCAAAATATAAGCAATGCCCATCAGCGGTACCAAGGTCGAGGCAACGCGGGCAATCACCTTGACGCCGCCAAGCAGGACAATGCCGACAAGGGTCGCCATCACCGCGCCAGATACCCAATGGGGCACCTGAAAAGAACTCTCAAGAACACGCGCAACCTCACTGGCCTGCACAGTATTACCAATGCCAAAACCTGCCAGCATGCCGAATAGCGCAAACAATGTTGCAAGCCACAACCAGCGTTGGCCAAGGCCATTTTTAATGTAATACATTGGGCCGCCCACTTTGCGGCCCGAGTCATCAGTCTCACGGTAGTGAACAGCGAGCACCGCCTCAGCATATTTTGTCGCCATGCCCACCAGTGCCGTACACCACATCCAGAACAAAGCACCCGGCCCGCCAATGCCGATAGCAGTGGCAACGCCAGCGATATTACCGGTGCCAACGGTGGCCGATAGTGATGTCATCAAGGCTGCAAAGGGACTGATGTCGCCCTCGCCTCTCGCCTTGCGCCCTTTGAATAATTGCACAAAGGCAAAGTCGAGTTTGCGTAGGGGTAACAGGCGTAGACCCAACATTAGATAAAGGCCGGTGCAGAGGATGAAAAACAGCATCGCCGGCCCCCAGGCGAAACTATTAATGCTGCTTAACAGGGATTCAATTGATTTCATTATTATTTTTTATTCTCAAGAGTTTTCCCCATTGGGTTTTATTGAATAAGATTTTACAGAAATACTTTAAACATCATCAAAAAGAAAGCTGTTCGCGCTGGGCAAACAAGCCAAATAAACCGCCGGTGTGAACAAAGACAATATCGCTAGCCCCGGCGAAATAGCCCTGCTCTATTAGCGTGAGCATGCCATGGAAAGCTTTACCCGTATAAACAGGGTCGAGTAATAAACCCTCAAGGGCAGCTACCTTTTTAATGGTCGCAAATACTTCAGGCCCTGCTTTAGAATAGCCCGGCCCAATAAAGTCATCATTCACCTGTATCGATAAACTCGCGGGCAAAGCAGTAATTTCATAACAACTTTGCCAATCGCTAATATCCCCCATGACTTTACGCTGAAAATAAGCGGCGTTATCACACACGGCAACACCCACTACCTGAGCATCTAGCTGGTGCAAAGCACAACCCAGGCTCAGGCCTGCCTGTGTGCCACCGGAACCCGTGGCATGAAGGATGTGCGTAGGTTGAATATCAGCTTGTTTAAAATCAGTGATCAGCTCTCCAACACAGCGGATGTAACCCCAAATACCCGTGCCATCGCTTGCACCGGTGGGAATTAAATAGGGCTTGTGACCCTGAGCAGCGTAGTGCTGAGACCAGTACTCAAACAGCTCACGCTGGCGAGTCTGAAACTCTGCCTTGGGGTAAATTGAGATTTCGGCGCCAGCGAGATAATCGAGAAATAAATTGCCATCGGGACCTGTGGTTTGCCCATCGCCAGGCTCTTCATTTCTAAGCTCCTCATCCCTAAGCAGGAGATGAACCTTAAGCCCCAAACGGGCACCGAGAATGGCGGTGGCGCGACAGTGATTTGATTGCACACCGCCGCAGGTAATCAGGGTGTCGCAGCCCTGGGCAAGCGCCCGCGCCAGAGTGAATTCGAGCTTGCGGATTTTATTGCCACTGAGGGCGCAGTCTGTCAGGTCATCCCGCTTGACCCAAATACGCGGCCCTGAAAACTGAGCAGACAATCTATCTAAAGGCTGGAGTGGCGTTGGCAACTGAGCCAGTGCCAGACGTTCGGGATAATCAATGTCGGGATCTACAATCATCAACCCTGGACCTTCGCCAGAAATGGCCTATGACCATAGCATAGAGTGTAAAATGAGCGCGGGGATAAAATTGGGGGCAACTATCCTGAAGCAGGGGGCGATGTCCTGCCCCCAAACATAGTCAGATCTTAAATCGCTTTGATAGTGCCTTTTGGCAAAACGGCATGAATAGCATTGCGCTGGAATTTCAGCTCCACTTTATCGGAGACTTCAAGTACCAGGTAGTCGCCTTCGAGCTTGTTAATTTTTCCGATAATACCGCTATTCGTGACGATTTCATCGCCCTTGGTAATGCTGGTGACTAGCTCCCGATGCTCTTTCTGCTTTTTGCGCTGGGGACGAATAATCATAAAATACATAAACACAAACAGGCCGGCAAACATGGCCATAGTAATCAGCGGATCGGGTTCACCTGGCGCAGGTGCTGCTGCGTGGGCTGAAGATATAAAAAATGACATGGTCTAAGCTCCTAAAGCTACTCAAATAAAATCTGTTAATTCACTATTTAAGGTTAATGGCCATCTATTAATCAGACAGGTTTTCCACTATCCACTGCTGTACATCGTCGTGATGGGTTTTAGTTTTCACTTTGGCAATAACATGTTTGAGACGCCCATCTTTACCAATAATAAAAGTGGTGCGTTTAAGACCCATATATTCTTTGCCAAAGGTTTTTTTCATACCCCAGACACCGTATTTATCGGCAATGGCGTGATCTTCATCTGACAATAAATCAAAGTTCAATGACTGCTTATCTTCAAAACGTAGCAAGCGATCGACAGAGTCGGGGCTAACCGCTAGTACCACGGTGTCGAGCTTGGCAAACTCTGCTTTGCTATCGCGAATGCCGCAGGCCTGCACATTACAACCGGGGGTCATCGCCTTCGGATAAAAATATAAAACAACATTTTTACTATCGCGGAAATCTTTCAGCGTCACCGTTTCATCACGCTGATTTTGCAATGTAAAGACGGGAGATAAATTACCAATTTTAGGCAGGGTCATTACGATGTCCTCTTTCACTTTGTTTTATTTTTTATAAGCGGGTCACGCATTAAACTCGCTATTAAAAAAAGAGCGCCTCTACGGCGCTCTTTTATATCCCTCTAAACCGGTAACAGCTTAGGGTAAAAGGTGCTGAACGGCATCGCGCTCTTCCGTTAATTCCTGCTGAGTAGCCTGCATTTTGCCACGGGAGAAATCATTGATTTCAAGCCCCTGAACAATGCTCCAGTCACCGTCTTTACAAACACAGGGGAAAGAGTAAATCAGGCCTTCGGTAATGCCGTAGCTACCGTCGCTGTAAATACCCATGCTCGCCCAGTCGCCTTCGGCGGTACCGAGTGCCCAGGTGCGCATGTGAGAGATCGCTGCGTTGGCAGCCGATGCCGCACTGGAAGCGCCACGAGCAGCAATAATCGCTGCGCCACGCTGTTGAACAGTGGGGATGAAGTCAGCTTCGTACCAGTCTTGCTCAATCAGGTCGATAGCGGTTTTACCATTCACTTTGGCGTGGTGCAGGTCGGGGTACTGAGTCGCCGAGTGATTGCCCCAAATGGTCATGTTAGTAATGTCGTTAATGGTGGTGCCAGTCTTGTCGGCCAGCTGAGACATGGCGCGATTGTGATCGAGACGTGTCATGGCAGTGAATTGACGTGGATTGATGGACGGCGCATTGCGCTGGGCGATCAGGGCATTGGTGTTAGCGGGGTTACCGACGACCAGTACTTTAATATCGCGGCTGGCATTGGCATCAATCGCCTTACCCTGAGCAGAGAAGATAGCAGCGTTGGCTTCGAGCAGGTCTTTACGCTCCATACCTGGACCACGGGGGCGCGCGCCAACCAGCAAAGCATAGTCAGTATCTTTGAACGCGACGTTGGCGTCATCAGTTTGTACGATACCCGCCAGCAGTGGGAAGGCGCAATCGTCAAGCTCCATCGCCACACCTTTCAGTGCTTCTAGGGCGGGCGTGATTTCCAGCAGCTGTAAAATAACCGGCTGATCCGTACCGAGCATTTGGCCAGCGGCAATACGAAATAAGAGGGAGTAGCTAATTTGGCCAGCGGCGCCAGTAACAGTAACGCGAACAGGTGCTTTCACGGAAAATCTCCTTGGTCATTCATGTAAGAGGGGGTTTCGAGGCGCGAATTATACGGCAATACACCACTTCACGCCTCTATTTTCAACCCGAGCTAGCCGGGTGATTGGATATTGATATAGCTATGAAGAACACCACTCAATCTAAGCCGTTAGTTCGGTGTAACGGGCCTTTAAGGCTGAGTACAATGTATCTTTAAAAGCTGGGTCAGTGGCATCGAGTTCGAGGCTCAGCTCAACCAGGTGCTCGTTGTCCTCGCGCCCGCCCCAGTTTTTTGAATAAGTGCCACTTTGATAGCCGTTATCCTGACGGAAAAAATTGAGTACATTCTTACCGACGTAGCGGGTATAGAGCTCATCGAAATCCAGCTCGGCACTATTAAGCAATATGACAAACTGTCGGGGATCAAAGCTCTTTGTGCTGAGGGTGCTCAAAGTAAAGGATTCTAATTGATCACGGAAATCACCCGCACCAGTAGCATCATCGGTCTGAAACACTTTCGCTAAATCAGTCGCCAATGCTTCTTCGTCAGCATTATCGAGCAATAACTGGCTTAAACCAAAGTGCCAGATATCAACAAGCTCTAGCTTCACCTGCTCCATATCCGGCTGCTGGTGCTTCCACCACTTCCAACCATAATGGTCGAGCAGTTCTGCACACTCAACCCAAATGGCTCGATACCAGGGGAAGCCCTGTTGACGCCAGTCGGTATTCACTTTGCTGTTCATGGCGTCCTGTAAGTCAAGCATTGAGCTCAAACGTGATTTCATTTTTGATCCTTAATCAATTTGATTGAACTGACACTAAAGTCAACAGCAGTTTAACCCATGGCCATTCAATACTTGCGCTAAAATATAAACCCTAACCCACGAATTATTGAATATAGCGCATGCCGAGTAGCTTGTTTTACCTGAACATTTCCACTCAGGAGTATTTACGCGTCTATAAAGGCGCTGCCCGCCAGGTCATAGTACGCGGCACTGACGGGGCAACCTTAAGCTTTCCCGCAGAACACCTACGGCGCTTCGTTAGCCACAACGGCGTGCAGGGCCGCTTTATGTTGAACTACGATGAGGACAACAAATTTATCTCACTGCAAAAATTGAACTAGCTTACTTCAGCATACGAGCACTCAATATCTAATAAAAAAACGGCACAAAAAAAGCGGCCGAAGCCGCTTCTTTCATCACCAGACTAAAACTACCAGCCAGTGATTTCTTTCAGGCCATTGCCAATCTCAGCAAGGCTACGCACGGTTTTAACACCGGCATCTTCCAGAGCGGCAAACTTTTCGTCGGCCGTGCCTTTACCACCAGAGATAATCGCACCGGCGTGACCCATGCGCTTACCTGCAGGTGCGGTAACACCAGCAATGTAAGAAACAACGGGCTTGGTCACATGAGCTTTAATGTAAGCAGCTGCTTCTTCTTCAGCAGTGCCACCAATTTCACCGATCATTACGATGGCTTCGGTTTGCGGATCTTTCTCAAACAACGCGAGAATATCGATAAAGCTGGAACCGGGAATGGGGTCACCACCAATACCGACACAAGTTGACTGACCAAAACCAAAGTCAGTGGTCTGCTTCACGGCTTCATAAGTCAAAGTACCAGAGCGCGATACAACACCGACCTTGCCGGGCAGGTGAATGTGACCGGGCATAATGCCAATCTTGCACTCACCGGGTGTGATAACGCCGGGGCAGTTAGGGCCGATCAGTATCGCGCCCAGGTCGTCACACTTCACTTTACATTCCAGCATATCCAGAGTCGGGATGCCTTCAGTAATACAGACGATTAACTTGATGCCAGCATTTGCCGCTTCAAGAATAGAGTCTTTACAGAAAGGAGCGGGAACATAAATAACCGATGCTTCAGCACCCGTTTCAGCAACAGCATCGGCAACAGTGTTAAAAACAGGCAAGCCCAAGTGAGTTTGTCCACCTTTACCTGGCGTTACACCACCAACTAACTTAGTACCATATTCCAGCGCCTGCTCGGAGTGCATAGTGCCCTGTGAGCCGGTAAAACCCTGGCAAATAACCTTGGTGTCTTTATTGATTAATATGCTCATTATTTACCCTCCGCTGCTTTCACTACTGATTCTGCTGCGTCGGTCAAGCTGGTGGCAGCGATAATATTTAAGCCACTATCGGCCAGCACTTTAGAGCCAATTTCTGCGTTATTTCCTTCGAGGCGCACGACAACGGGTACATTGACGCCCACTTCTTCAACCGCGCCGATAATACCTTCAGCAATCAAATCACAACGTACGATGCCACCAAAGATATTCACCAGTACGGCTTTTACGTTGGAGTCGGACAAAATAATTTTAAAGGCTTCTGTAACACGTTCTTTGGTTGCACCGCCGCCTACATCGAGGAAGTTAGCGGGAAAACCACCGTGAATCTTCACGATATCCATGGTACCCATGGCCAGACCAGCGCCGTTTACCATACAACCAATGGTGCCATCGAGGGCAACGTAGTTCAGTTCCCATTCGGCGGCTTGTGCTTCGCGCGCGTCTTCCTGACTAGGATCGTGAAACTCTTTCAGCTCGGGGTGACGATACATAGCATTACTATCGATGGTCATTTTGGCATCGAGGCAATGCAGGTTGCCTTCGTCGGTAATCACCAGCGGGTTAATTTCTAGCAGGGCCAAATCTTTATCTTCGAACAACTTGGCCAGGCCAAGGAAGATTTTGGTAAATTGACCAATCTGCGCGCCTTTGAGGCCGAGGGCAAAAGCCAACTCGCGACCCTGGTAAGGCTGTGCACCGGTCAATGGGTCAATTTCAGCTTTGAGGATTTTCTCAGGCGTCTCTTCGGCAACGGTCTCAATTTCAACACCGCCCTCGGTAGAGGCCATAAAGATAATACGGCGAGTTGAGCGATCAACAACTGCACCAAGATAGAGCTCGTCGGCGATTTCGGTGCAGGTTTCAACCAGAATACGGCTGACGGGCTGGCCGTTGGCATCGGTCTGATACGTCACCAGATTTTTGCCCAACCACTGCTCGGCAAACGCCTTGATTTCTTCTTTAGTAGTGACCAGCTTAACGCCGCCCGCTTTACCACGACCGCCGGCGTGAACCTGTGCTTTAACTACCCACTTGTCACCACCGATTTTATCGGCCGCTGCTACTGCTTCTTCCGCCGTAGCGGCAGCAATGCCTTTTGATACGGGTAAGCCGTATTCAGCAAACAGTTGTTTGCCCTGGTATTCATGTAAATTCATGTTGTAGTTCCAACTCGTTGACGAGAAAAAAAACAATAAGCTATTGCATGGTGACTATTTTGCCACCTATACGCTAGACCTAACTTCTATTTTGGCTTGCGCTTGCGCCTGTTGGCCACGTGGATGGCATGCCCATTAACGGCCAATGCAGCCTCGTGAACAGCTTCCGACATAGTCGGATGAGCAAACACCATCAAGCCTAAATCTTCGGCTGTTGAACCGAACTCCATTGCCACCGCAACCTGCTGCACCAATTCGGCCGCTGATGGACCGATAACATGGCATCCGAGGATACGGTCAGTCTCGCCATCGGCGAGAATTTTCACAAAACCATCGGTATCGTTGGCAGCCAATGCACGACCACTGGCCGCGAAAGGAAACATACCCACATTGTAATCATCACCCGATTGTTTGATTTCCTGTTCTGTCAACCCCACGGCAGCAATCTCCGGGTGGGTGTAAATGACATTGGGAATAATATCGTAATTGACCTGAGTTTTTTGCCCGGCAATTCGCTCGGCGACCATCACGCCCTCTTCTGAGCCTTTATGTGCCAGCATGGGGCCGCGAACCAGATCACCCACCGCCCAGACACCCGGTGCGTTAGTGGCACAGTGCTCATCGACAAATATGGAGCCGCGTTCATCAAGGTTTACACCACTATCTTCTTCCAGCAAATTCTCAGTAAAGGGGCTTCGGCCGACACAGACGATGAGCTTGTCAAAAATTTCCTGATGATCTTCGCCGTCTTCTGTCTTATAAGTGACATGTACTTTGTTGCGTTTTACTTCACTGCCCGTAACACGACTACCCATGCGTATATCGAGGCCCTGCTTGGCAAAGATCTTGCCAGCATCACGAGCAATTTGTTTGTCCATCATAGCGAGGAAAACATCGAGAGCTTCAAGTAATATCACTTCAGAGCCGAGGCGATTCCAGACACTGCCAAGTTCAAGCCCGATCACACCCGCACCGATGATGCCCAGGCGCTTTGGCACCTTGGTCATATCGAGGGCCGCCTTAGAGTCAATGATCGTCTCACCGTTAACCGGCGCAACGGGAATATCAATCGCCTGAGAACCCGTGGCAAGAACAACATTCTCTGCTTCAATCACTGAAACCTTGCCATCCTGAGTCGTGTATTCAACCTTTTTCCCAGCTAGCAACTTACCTGTACCGTAAAGAGAGGTAACACCATTAGCTTTAAACAAAGATGAAATGCCACCGGTTAATTTCTTCACGATGTCATTTTTACGCGCGATCATTTGTTCAACGTCAACGCTCACGCCTTTGACCTTAATGCCGTGCTTTTCTAAGTCGCATTGAGTCTCGTGAAATTTCATCGAACTATCGAGCAGTGCCTTGGAGGGAATACATCCTTCATTTAAGCAGGTACCGCCATTCACACCCGAGCCGTCCGCCGCTTGATACTTCTCAATGCAGGCGGTTTTCAAACCCAACTGTGCGGCGCGAATAGCGCAGACATAACCTGCAGGGCCAGAACCGATCACAACAACATCATATTTATCAGACATGCTATAAACCTTTATTAATCAATAAATTAACGCTTATATCTCAAGTAAAATTTTCGCAGGGTTCTCGATCATATCCTTAATAGCTACCAAGAAGAGCACCGCATCGCGACCGTCGATAATACGATGGTCGTAGGACAGTGCGAGATTCATCATCGGACGAATAACTACCTTGCCATCTTCTGCAATAGGCCGCTCTTTAATGGCGTGCATACCGAGAATGGCAGCCTGAGGCGGATTCAAAATAGGCGTTGAAACCAGTGACCCAAAAACACCACCATTAGTAATCGTAAAGGTGCCGCCGGTAATCTCATCAATACTCAGTTTTCCATCACGGGCTTTGCCACCGTACTCTGCAATTTTATTTTCAATTTCAGCGATGCTCATTTGATCCACATCACGCAATACCGGTACGACCAAACCGCGGTCACTGGAGACGGCAACACCAATATCCTGGTAACCGTGATAGACCACATCAGAACCATCAAGTGAGGCGTTAACCAGTGGGAAACGCTTCAATGCTTCAACGGCTGAGCGAACAAAGAACCCCATAAAGCCAAGACGTGTACCGTTATGCACGGAAGAGAACTGGTCTTTAAACTGGCTACGTAAATCCATAATACGATGCATATCCACTTCATTAAACGTGGTCAGCATCGCAGTCGTCTGAGTCACCTCAAGCAGGCGCTCGGCAATACGGGCGCGCATGCGCGTCATCGGCACACGCTTTTCAACGCGCTCACCGGCACTAAGCGTTAACCCGCTTTCGACTGGGGCCACGGGTGCCGCCGGTGTTGCGCTAACAGGTGCGGCTGGAGCAGCAGGGGCCACTGGCACCGGCACAAAATTGACCACATCTTCTTTGGTGATGCGCCCGTCTTTGCCACTGCCGGCAACGGCAGCGAGGTCGACGCCTCTCTCATCGGCCAGCTTGCGGGCCGCCGGGCTGGCCGGAGCTGCATCGCCCTCAACCTCGGACGCACCAATTGTTTCCTCTACCGCAGGGCTTGCCGCCTCAGCACTACCACTGGCACTGCTATCGAGCCGCGCCATAATCTCACCGCTGAGTAAGATGGCACCCTCCTCTTTGAGGATTTCCACCAGTACACCACTTTGGGCGGCGACAACTTCCAGTACAACCTTATCGGTTTCTACATCCACCAATAAGTCGTCCCGTTGCACACTTTCTCCAACCTGTTTGTGCCAGGTGGCAACTTCACCTTCCTGAACAGACTCGGGAAAAGCGGGGACTTTAATATCGATTAGCATCGGCTATCTTCCTTCCTGATTGAAACGGATCACTCAAACCACTAACAAGGAGTTTAATAATTAAGATCCAGGGCCTCGTTAACGAATTTCTTTTGCTCTTCTAAATGCATGGACATATAGCCACCCGCCGGTGCTGCGCGAGCGGGACGGCCTACGTAGCGCAAATATAAGGGGCTTTTACTAGCATGTATCGCTTTGCGAATATGGTGTTGCCCATTAAACCAAACCCCTTGATTCAATGGCTCTTCCTGACACCAGAGAATATCCTGCAGGTTTTTATAACGCTTCAGTTGCGCGGTCAAAGCCTTCTCATCGAAGGGGTAGACTTGCTCTATACGCACCAGAGCCACGTCGTCCTGTTCGCGCAGCTCTCGCTCTTCAAGCAAATGGTAATAGACCTTACCGCTGCACAGGACAACTCGCTTGACCTTCTTCGGCTCAAGATCGTCAGCAATAATCGCCTGAAAAGCGCCTTCGGATAATTCCTCCAGCGAAGAAGTTGCCAGCTTGTGGCGCAAAATCCATTTCGGGCTCATCACAATCAAGGGCTTGCGCATCGGCCTGATGGCCTGACGACGCAACATGTGAAACAGCTGAGCAGGTGTCGTGGGATTACAAATCTGAATATTGTGTTCAGCAGCGAGCTGTAGAAAGCGTTCCAGCCGAGCTGACGAATGCTCAGGGCCCTGCCCCTCATAACCATGGGGCAGCAACATAGTCAGGCCGCTCAAACGCCCCCACTTTTGCTCGCCACTGGTAATAAACTGATCGATCACCACCTGAGCACCGTTGGCAAAATCACCAAACTGCGCTTCCCAGATCACCAGGCCCTGAGGTGTACCCGTGCTGTAACCGTACTCGAAGGCCAGTACCGCCTCCTCAGACAAGTAAGAATCGTACAGTGCAAAGAGGGGCTGATCTTCTTTAATGTGCATTAACGGCGTGTAAGCTTCACCATCTTTCTGATTGTGGGCCACTGCGTGACGGTGAGAAAAAGTGCCCCGACCAGAGTCCTGCCCAGTCATGCGAATACTATAGCCCTGCTCGAGTAATGTGCCATAAGCGAGAATTTCAGCCATGCCCCAGTTCAGTGGCAAGGCACCGCCACCCATCTTACGGCGATCGTCGTATATTTTCTGCACTTGACGCTGCACCACAATCCCCTCGGGAATGTGGTTCACTTTTTCCGCCACCTGTTTCAACAGGGCGAGATCAATCGAGGTGTCACCCTCCGCATCCCAGTCATGCCCGATATAGGGCGACCAGTCGACAAATAACTCTTCGTTGGGTTCTGAAACCAGATTACTGGCAACATGCTCGCCCCGATCAAGCTTATCACGATAGTCATCGAGCATTGCCTGAGAGGCTTCAATAGAGATCAGCGATTCAGTTGCAAGCGCCTCCGCATACAGTGTTCGCGTAGTTTTATGTCGGCGAATTTTTTCGTACATTAAGGGCTGTGTGCCCGATGGCTCATCCGTTTCATTGTGGCCACTGCGGCGGTAACAAACCAGATCAATAACCACATCTTTACGAAACTGATAGCGGTAGTCCATGGCCAGAAGTGTGGTGAACATCACCGCATCGGGATCATCCCCATTGACATGAAAAATCGGTGCCTGAACCATTTTTGCAATATCAGTACAGTACTCCGTCGAACGCGCATCTTCCCGCCGACTAATGGTAAAACCCACCTGATTATTTAGTACAAGATGTACTGTGCCGCCGGTTTTATAACCACGGGTCTGTGACATCTGGAAGGTTTCCATCACTACGCCCTGGCCAGCAAAAGCCGCATCGCCGTGAATAATAATCGGCACCACTTCGGTACCTTCACTATCGCCACGACGATCCTGTCGCGACCGCGTTGAGCCTTCAATGACAGGAGCAGATATTTCCAGGTGGGAGGGGTTAAAACCGAGGGCCAAGTGCAACTCACCACCGGGGGTCATTACATTGGACGAAAAACCCTGGTGGTACTTAACATCACCCGATGTATTGAGTAACTTCTTGCCTTCAAATTCGTCAAACAATTCGGAAGGGTTTTTACCAAGTACATTAACAAGTACATTCAAGCGCCCGCGGTGGGGCATACCGAGAACTATTTCCCGCGCGCCGTATTCACCTGCGCGTTGAATCAAGCCATCAAGCATCGGAATCATGCTCTCAGCACCCTCAAGACCAAAACGCTTGGTACCAGGGTATTTTGAATCGAGATGCTTTTCCAGACCTTCTGCGGCGCTCAAGCGTTGCAGGACACCAACGCGAGCTTCGTCGCCATAGGTTGGGCGCGACTGCACAGACTCAAAACGCTGCTGTAACCACTGCTTTTCAGACAGCGAGGTAATGTGCATAAATTCAGGGCCAACCTGTCCACAGTAGGTTGCCTCCATATGCTCAGTAATTTCACGCAGTGTAGCCTCTTCTTTACCAATATAAAGAGGCCCGGTTTGATACGTAGTGTCCATATCAGCATCGGTTAAACCGTGAAAGCCGAGTTTTAAATCGGGAACATCTTCCCGCTCCATCAAGCCAAGAGGGTCAAGATTCGCTTTTTGATGGCCTCGTTCTCTATAGGAGGCGATCAGCTGCAGGACTTTAACCTGTTTGCGCTCGTGCTCAACATTAACACCACCTGATCCAGGTGTAGGCAGAGGGCGAGAACGCTTGCGGCCCAGCAGCTCAAAATGCGCCTGAACCGTCTCGTGAGATGAATCGGCACCGGAAAATCCGTTGATGTGCGGCAGGGAATCAAAAAAGGCGCGCCATTCTTCTGGTACGCCATTGGGATTATGCAAGTAGGTTTCGTACAAGCCTTCAATATAGGCTGCGTTGCCCCCTGAAAAATGGGAGGAACTGAGAAACTGCTCCATGATGCTGTCTTGCATCTTTCTAGTCCTGACTTAGTAATTACCGAATGAGGGGCTTACAAAACAGGGGGGAGTTCGACCTCCCCCTCAATACTTGGCGAGCTTATCAGGTGCCGCTGCTAAGTAGCATACTACGAATGTGTCCAATTGCCTGTGTAGGGTTTAGGCTTTTTGGGCAAACCGATACACAGTTCTGAATCCCGTGACAACGAAAGACCGAGAAAGGGTCATCCAGCTTTGACAAACGCTCTTCAGTCGCCGTATCACGAGTATCCGCCAAAAATCGGTAAGCCTGCAAAAGGCCAGCTGGGCCAATAAACTTATCGGGATTCCACCAGAAGGAGGGGCAGCTGGTTGAACAACAGGCGCAGAGTATGCACTCGTATAAACCATCTAGCTTTTCCCGCTCTTCCGGCGACTGTAAACGTTCAATAGCCGGCGCTGGAGTATCGTTGATCAGATAAGGCTGTACTTTTTCATACTGGGCGTAGAACTGCGCCATGTCGATAACCAGATCGCGAATCACTGGCAAGCCTGGCAGCGGACGCAAAATCAAAGTGTTCTTTTTTACACACTCCGACAATGGCGTGACACAGGCCAAACCATTTTTACCGTTCATGTTGACGCCATCAGAACCACAGACACCCTCGCGGCAAGAGCGACGGAAAACCAGTGTTGGATCCTCAGCCTTGAGCAGCTCGAGTACGTCCAGCACCATAATATCTTTGCCTTCGGTGTCCAGCTGAAAATCCTGCATATACGGCGCTGAATCCGTATCGGGGTTATAACGATAAATACTTACTTTGAGCATATCTTAGGCAGCCCTACTTAAATTAATAAACACGCGCTTTCGGAGCGAAGGCTTCGCGGGTAACGGGAGCGAAGTTAACCTCGCGCTTGGAAACGCTTTTGTCATCGGGAAAATAAACCGAGTGACACAGCCATTCTTTATCGTCGCGGTCAGGAAAATCTTCACGGGCGTGAGCACCACGACTTTCTTTGCGCTCTTCGGCGGCAATCGCTGTCGCTTCAGCCACTTCGAGCAAATTCTGCAATTCAAGCGCTTCGATACGAGCGGTGTTATAGGCCGCCGACTTATCTTCCAGCTGAACATTTTCGATACGCTTGCGCAGATCGGCCAGTTTCTTTACACCTTCCTGCATAAAGTCACCACGACGGAATACACCGAAGTGATTTTGCATAATCGTTTGTAGCTCTTTGCGTAGATCGGCTGTCTTTTCACCGCTGTCACTACCGTTCAATCGATTGAGTCGAGCACAGGCTACATCAATATCAGCTTCGGTGGCATCAGCGAGGGCAACGCCTTCACGCAGTGATTTCTCAATAAACAAACCAGCAGCGCGACCGAAAACCACCAGGTCAAGTAGCGAGTTACCACCGAGGCGGTTGGCGCCGTGTACCGATACGCAGGCTACCTCACCACAGGCGAACAGGCCGTCAATTATTTCTTCTTTACCATCCTTATCCAGCGTTAAAGCCTGGCCGCTAACATTGGTCGGAATACCGCCCATCATGTAGTGACAAGTTGGCACCACAGGTACCAGATCTGTCACCGGATCGACGTGGGCAAAAGTTTCAGACAACTCACAAATACCCGGCAACTTACTGTGCAGCACTTCTTCACCGAGGTGATCGAGTTTCAGGTGCACGTGGTCGCCATCGGGGCCACAACCACGGCCTTCAAGAATTTCCAGTACCATCGAGCGGGCAACAACGTCGCGACCGGCAAGATCTTTCGCATTGGGCGCATAACGCTCCATAAAGCGCTCGCCGTCTTTATTGACCAGATAACCACCCTCGCCTCGGCAACCCTCGGTAACCAGCACACCAGCACCGTGAATACCCGTTGGGTGGAACTGCCACATTTCAATATCCTGCACTGGGAAACCAGCTCGCAGAGACATGCCAAGACCGTCACCGGTATTAATGTGAGCATTGGTAGTCGAGGAATAAATACGCCCCGCTCCACCGGTGGCAAAAACGGTGGCTTTCGATTTAACGTAAACCGTCTCGCCAGTCTCAATATCAATGGCAATAACACCGACAACGGCGCCGTCTTTGTTTTTCACCAGATCAATGGCAAACCACTCATTGAGAAAAACCGTTTTGGCTTTCAGGTTGGCCTGGTAAAGCGTGTGCAATAGTGCATGACCGGTGCGATCGGCTGCTGCGCAAGTACGCGCTGCCTGACCACCGTTGCCGTAGTCTTTCGACTGACCGCCGAAGGGGCGCTGATAAATACGCCCTTCTTCAGTACGGGAAAACGGCAGACCCATGTGCTCAAGCTCAAATACCGCTTCGGGACCAACCTGACACATATATTCAATCGCGTCCTGATCACCGATGTAATCGGAGCCTTTAACGGTGTCATACATATGCCACTGCCACTGATCTTCTGGATCATCACTGGCAATAGCACAGGTAATACCACCCTGGGCAGATACCGTGTGGGAGCGCGTTGGAAACACCTTGGTGATAACGGCTGTTTTATAGCCCGATTGCGCCAGCTGCAAAGAGGCGCGCATACCCGCACCGCCGCCGCCAATAATGACGCCATCAAAAGAGATCGTTCTCATTTTAGCCATTAACCTAGTTCCCCCAAAGAATAGCGACAGTCCAGACCACGTAGACAAAGATCACCGCGATCATGCCCAGCTGCAAAAACACCCTTAACAAGGTGGCTTTAGGCCCCATTAAACGAACCGTAACGTAATCAGTCAGCACACCCCACATACCAATCCAGGCATGGGCAGCGAGCGACAAAACAGCAAAGACAGTTAACAGGCGAATACATAAGCCACTGTGCAGTTCTTTCCAGCTAGCAAAATCAACTTCAGGCGTCAGTAGTAAATAGCCCGCAATAACTAGCAAATAAACTGTCAGCACCACACCGCTGACTCGCTGCACGACCCAGTCGGACAGGCCGCTACGGCCAAAACTTGTTACATTTGTTACAGCCATACCCAGGCTCCTGCGAAAAGAATCAATAGTGCGGCGATGACAAGCACCAGCTTCGCGCCCAAAGTGCCGCCTTCCAGCGTTTCACCGATACCGAAGTCCATAAACATATGACGAATACCCGCAATCATATGGTAGGCCAGCGCCGCCAACATACCCCACAGCACTAATTTAACCAGGGGATGAGTCAGCAGGCCTTGCAAGGCAGCGAAGGTTTCCTCGGAGGTGAGGCTACGATCGAGCATCCATATAAACAGGCCGCTGATAACAAACAAAGCGACACCGGAGACACGATGCAGAATAGAAACATAAGCGGTAATTGGAAGATGGATCGTTCCAATATCCAGATTGACAGGTCTTTTATCGTTCACGACTAGCTATACCTCAAACCCATAAAAGGGCGTTATTTTTCAGGTGCCAAATAAAAACAGGAGACAACACAATTACCGAGGAAAACAGCCGACAGCAGCAACCACAGCAACTTTGAACGCGGGGCATTATAGGAGTATTAATAGCCAATTACAACGAAACAAAAACACGTAAGACCTCTATTTCAAAGCACTAAAGCACCCTATAAACACTGCAGCAATCGCAAAAACCGCACCCTTGTTGTGCGCCCAACCTCCACCATGCACCACGATAATACCAAGACCTGATCCAGACCAATAAAAGCGCCATGCAAATTGACAAACAGCCGTCGAGAAGGCTAGAGTCGCGGGCTTTGTAATACATGGTCAGTCACGCTGCTGCCATCCGAATTATCTCCCAGGGGAACCCTATGACCGACAAGAAAGCCACTCTCAGCATTGAGGGCCGCGCCGACGCTATTGAACTGCCCATATACACAGGCACTCTCGGCCCCGATGTAATCGATGTCGCCTCGCTGACCAGCAACGGCGTTTTCACCTTCGATCCCGGCTTCACATCAACCGCTTCCTGCGAATCGAAGATCACCTTTATCGATGGCAACGAAGGCGTGCTCCTGCACCGCGGTTACCCCATTAATGACCTGGCGCAAAATACCACCTACCTTGAGACTTGCTACCTGCTGCTCAATGGCGAGCTGCCGAACGCTAGCGAAAAGAGCGACTTCGAAGACCTGATCAGCAGCCACACTATGGTCAACCGCTCGATTGAACAGTTTTTGTCCGGCTTCAGTCACGACGCCCACCCCATGTCCATTATGTGTGGCGTGGTTGCCGCGATGTCGTCTTTCTATCACGACTCACTGGATATCGCTGACCCCCAGCACCGTAAAATCACAGCGCACCGCCTGATCGCAAAAATGCCGACCCTCGCCGCCATGTGCTACAAGCACTACATCGGCCAGCCCTACATGTACCCAAAGAACAGCATGAGCTATGCAGAGAACTTCCTGCACATGATGTTCGGTACCCCTTGCGAAGAACCCAATGTTAACCCCGTGCTCGCCAGGGCTATGGACAAACTCTTTATCCTGCACGCCGACCACGAGCAGAACGCATCGACCTCTACCGTGCGTCTTGCTGGCTCTTCCGGCGCCAACCCTTTCTCCTGTATCGCCGCCGGCATTGCAGCACTGTGGGGGCCGTCTCACGGTGGTGCCAACCAGGCCGTACTGGAAATGCTCGACGAAATTGGAGATGAAAAGAATATCGACGCTTTTGTGAAACGCGCTAAAGACAAGAACGACCCCTTCCGCCTCATGGGCTTCGGTCACCGCGTTTATAAAAACTTTGACCCCCGCGCCAAAGTCATGAAAGAAGCCTGCGACGAAGTATTGGCCGAACTGGGCATGGAAAATGATCCACTTCTCAAAATCGCCAAGCGTCTCGAGCAAATCGCTCTGGAAGACGAGTACTTTGTCAGCAAAAAACTCTACCCCAATGTCGACTTCTACTCCGGCATCATTATGAAAGCTATTGGTATTCCCACAGAAATGTTTACTGTTATTTTCGCCACTGGCCGCACCGTTGGCTGGATAGCCCACTGGGATGAAATGATCAGCAACAGCTATAAAATTGGTCGCCCCCGCCAGCTCTATACCGGCCCCGCAGAGCGCAGCGTAACGCCTCTCGGCAAACGCTAATCACTTAGCGCCAAACAATAAAAAGCCCGGTTTTTTAACCGGGCTTTTTATTGCAAAAAATAATTTATCTACACCTGATACAAATATTTCTGAAAGCCCACAAAGGTTTTTCTTATCTGTGCTGGCGAGCCAATCTCTGCCGCCGCATCACTAATGGCATTGTGTTTAAGCTCTATCAGGCTACGCATCTTCGCTGCAGCCAATTCATGCACATCATCTTCCACATATTTACTCAGAATAAAATCGATAAACTCTTGCTGCTTATAATCAGCAAGTACTTTGGCAATTGAAATCTTTACCTACTTAACCCGCTCTAACGGGAGCGAAGTTAACCTCGCGCTTGGATTAGAGTACGTGTTTCAACAGCGTAAGCGACAAAGGCCAGCACGTCATAGGCATCGCTATCTTTCGCGTCGATCAGCTCTTTCATGCTATCGAGTTTTTCAGCATCGTAACCCGCTTCGCTTAAATCACTTAATAACCTCTCTCGCGTTGTGGGATCACGCCATATTTCTCGCAAATTGTCTTCATTCTAAAAAATTGTAGCCAATCACCAAACATACGCTCGACGAATTCCCTCGCGATAATGGGCTTACCTTCAGAATTCCAATACATCACTGAAGATATAGCCGTGCTTTGCCGTCCGACAAGCTGATCAAGCTTTTCTTTTCACATTCACCGGACCGCCGCCCACAGTCGAAGCATGCTTCTGACACCAGCCCGAGTAAGCCAAACCAAGCCTCTCTCCCATTTTTTTCGTGGGAACAAGAAGCTGCGGACACAAAAAAGCCCGCGATTAAGCGGGCTTTTTTGTCATCGGTTTAACGATGCTTTTTTGGTGGAGCCTAGCGGGATCGAACCGCTGACCTCAACACTGCCAGTGTTGCGCTCTCCCAGCTGAGCTAAGGCCCCAAAAGAGGATCGGCATTCTATGTAGCCGGCCCCCTACTGTCAAGATAAACACCTAACTTTAAGCACTTATTTGTCGATATTCCTTTTCGAGCTTTTTCAGCTGTTTCTTTGAGGGCGAACCTAGCACTGCAAGGCCATGCCGCACACGGGCACGAACCATGTCGGGGCCGAGCACAACCATCGAATCAAACAGGGGTGGTGCCGAGGAGCTGCCGGCAACGGCGACAAATAGCGGTGCTAAAAAAGCTTTGAGCTTCAGCTCCATCGGTTCTGCTAAAGCGGACAGCGCTGCGTACAGCTTGTCTCGCTGCCAGTCTTGCACCTCATCCAGCGCCCAGACGCTGAACTGAAGAATTTTTTGCAGTTGTGCGGTATCGAGGCTTTTGTTTTCAAAGCTCTCTGGGCTTAGCTCAGGCAGGCCTGAGAGCAGGAAGGAGACCAGCGGCGCTACGTCACTGAACTTTTCAACGCGCTCTTTGATTAGCGGAATAAACTGCGCCAACCTATCCTCATTAATCGCCCACTCAGCCATGCCCTGTGCGAAGGCCTGATCGGAGAGGTCTTCCCGTATCCAGCAACCATTGAGCCAATCGAGTTTTTCAACGTCGAACACGGGGCCGCCGAGGTGGACGTTGTTGATGTCGAAGTTGTCGATCATTTCTGTCAGCGAGAACTTCTCTTCTTCATTGGGCATCGACCAGCCCATGCGTCCGAGGTAGTTGATGACGGCTGCGGGCAGGTAGCCCATAGCCTTGTAGAAGTTAATGCTGGTGGGGTTTTTACGCTTGCTGAGCTTGCTTTTATCGGGGTTGCGCAACAGCGGCATGTGGCACAGCTCGGGCATAGTCCAGCCAAAATAGCGGTACAGCAGCTGGTGTTTGGGCGCGGAGTTGATCCACTCCTCGCCGCGAATCACGTGGGTGATTTCCATCAGGTGATCGTCCACCACGTTGGCCAGGTGATAGGTAGGCATACCATCGGCTTTGAGTAGCACTTGCATGTCGATCTGCGACCAGGGGATTTCAATCTCGCCACGCAGCATATCGTTGAAGGTGCAAGTGCCCTCCTCCGGTATTTTCATGCGAATCACGTAGGGCTCGCCTGCCCCGAGACGGCTTTCGATTTCATCGGCCGATAGTGCCAAACTGCGGCCGTCATACTTCGGCGTTTCGCCACGACTCATTTGCTCACGGCGCATCTCGTCTAGCTCAGCGGGTGTAGCAAAGCAGTAAAAGGCGTGACCATCGTCAACAAGCTGATCAACGTATTGGCGGTAAATATCCATGCGCTCGCTTTGGCGATAGGGGCCAAAATCACCACCGACATCGGGGCCTTCATCCCAGCTGAGGCCGAGCCAGCGCAGTGAATCAAAAATCATTTTTTCAGAGTCAGCCGTACTGCGCGCCTGGTCGGTGTCTTCTATGCGCAGAATAAACTGACCCTTGTGCTGGCGTGCGAAACAAAGATTAAACAGGGCAATGTAAGCGGTGCCGACGTGGGGGTCACCCGTCGGGGAAGGCGCGATGCGCGTACGAACAGTCATAGAGGGAACACCCGTGCTAAAGAAAATAGAGCCGGGAATTATATCGTGATTTAACGAACCTGGTGGATGACTTTTGGGCGATCAAACAAATAACCCTGGCCACCGGCGATGCCTAAACTAATTAAACTATCCCATTCGGCCTGGGATTCGACACCGACAGCAATGACAGGCAGCGAGCGTGCCTCAGCGAGCTGCACCAATGCCTTAATGTAAAACTGGTTGTCTTGTTGTGCGTGAATGTTGCGACTAAAGCTTCGGTCAACCTTTAAGTAGCGCAGTGGCAAACTCCCCAAATAGGCAAAGCCCGAAGTGCCGAGACCAAAACCATCAATCGCTAAACCGGCACCATGGGGAGCCAATATGACTTCAAAAACACGAATATCCTCTTCCGCAAGGTGGAACATGTGTTCTGAAAATTCACACGTTAGTAAGCCCGCAAACTTCGGATTCTGAGTAAGGAATTCATCCAGCCAGCAGTGAAACTCCGCGGACTTCAACGAACTCAGACAAATATTCACACAGACAGGGTTGTCTCTGTCACGCCATTGCTCGCAAAGCTCAGTCAGCACCATCTGATCTAACTCCGGTGCCAGGCCAGTACGCTCAAAGGCTGGCATAACAATTCGCGAGGCCAACGCAGGGCCATCACTAGCATCGGGAAAACTGGAGAGTACTTCATAAGCAAGCACTTCACGATCCGTCGCACTAAAGGTGCCCTGAATATTGAGTTGTATTTTTTTCTCGGCAATCGCCTGTTCAGTAAATGCCTGCCAGTCGATGGCCGAAATAGAGACCAAAGGGGGCTCTGCCCCGACAATGTCGACAAAACGCGCCCATTCACTGGCTTCTGTTTGCACAAAAGAACGTAGCACCATGTCAGCCTCACTCAACAACTCGGGCCCATTGGCGACTCGGTCACTGTAGGTAAAACCCATGTGTATCGCCAAAGGCTGATCATGCTGACCAAGCCAGCCGAGTTGCACCACTGCATCGAATAAACGCTGTCCCAGCTGGTCGGCCTCATCGGCTGGAATGTCACTAATGAATACAGAAAACTCACGGCCCTGACGGCGGGCGATCACGGCCTGATCGTATTGCGTAAGCGCACTCGTCAAACAATCGGCCAGCGATATTAAAACGTTATTACCTTCGACCCGGCCTGCCAGGTCATTAATTTCATTCAATTTCTGCACTGCAAAAATCATTAGTACGGCAGAGTGATGACCCCGATCATCACCCACACAACTATTGAGCCGGGCATCAAAATCGGCGCGGTTCGACAAACCGGTAAGCTGGTCGGTATGGGATTGCAGACGCAAATTACTGATTAAATCGAGCTGACTGCCAAACAGTCTTTGCAGCTGTCTCGACATGCGATTCATGGCGGTGACTAAACTTGCTAGCTCTCGCGTGCGAGGAATGGCCACTTGCTCGACAAATTCTTGCCGACTAATACTCTCAACTTGCGATTCAAGGGCTTGCAGAGGCGTCAGTAAACGCCTGATAGCAGACCAAAGCAGTAGACCAACCCCGGCGCTGACTAGCGCAAACCAGGCTAACTGCTCCAGCGCAAGGTGCCATAAATCGCTATAAGCATGGCCAGGATGACCAACCACAACGACTGTGCCGAGCCGCGTCCAGCCCAATGAAACCTCTGCCACACCCTCGTAGCGAGCAAGAGCAATAAAACTGACAAACCACTGGGGTGCGGTATGAGCCGGGCCGACAAAGCCCTTGTCGATAAGCAGGTTGCCCTCAACATCATGAAAATAAATACGCTGATAAAAGCCATTGTCAGACACGCTATTGAGCACCGTTTCGAGGGCCGGAATATCCTGACTGCCCGCCGCTTGCGTCATCGACAGGGCGATGGAGGTCGCCGTATCCTGCGCATGCGTACGCATTTGATGCTCAACCAAATTCTTGCCATTGCGCAGGCCCACGGCCATATTGCCGATATAGAGCAGGAGCATTGCCGCCAATATGGCGCTTAATAGCTGTCGAAACAGAGTCACTGAATGCTTTCCAAAATCAAAACGACCCGAGTCTAATTCAAGCTACAGGTACTGCCAATACTCACACCCCCAGTCTGAGAGCTAGTGGACATTCATACTGGGACAGGTCGTATTTACCCGTTGTTCGAGTCTTATTTATTCCCTATGACGAAAAACCCCCAGAAACAAAACGACGTGTCCCTGAGAGTTTCATTCTCGATGGCGCTAGCCTTACTTAATTGCGCTACTTAAATACAAACCCCGTATCACCCAATGTCACATGAATGGTGTGCCCGGGGTGGTAACTACCGGCCAGTACTTCCTGTGCCAGTGGATTCTCCAGCAATTGCTGAATAGCCCTTTTGAGCGGCCTGGCCCCGTAAACAGGGTCAAATCCGGCTTCGCAAATGCTTTCAATCACATCTTCGTCAAGATCAAGGCTGAGCTCACGATCAGCCAACCGCGACTGCAGCAGGCTGATTTGAATATCGGCAATACCGCGAATCTGGTTTCGCGCCAGAGGATGGAATACCACCACCTCGTCGACCCGATTAATAAACTCGGGGCGGAAGTGAGTGCCGACAACATCCATTACCGCAGACTTCATTGATTCATAATTATCTTCGCCAGAAAGCTCCTGAATAATATCTGAACCCAGGTTTGAGGTCATGACGATAACCGTATTGCGGAAATCAACCGTACGGCCCTGCCCATCCGTCAGGCGGCCATCATCGAGCACTTGCAGGAGGATGTTAAAGACATCGGGGTGAGCCTTCTCCACTTCATCCAGCAGCAGTACAGAATAGGGGCGACGTCTAACGGCTTCGGTTAAATAACCGCCCTCTTCGTAACCCACATAGCCCGGAGGCGCGCCCACCAGTCGGGCAACAGAGTGTTTTTCCATAAACTCTGACATATCAATGCGCACCATGGCCTCGTCACTGTCGAACAAAAAGGAGGCCAGCGACTTGCACAACTCCGTTTTACCCACCCCGGTTGGGCCAAGAAACAAAAAGGAACCATTGGGGCGGCTGGGATCGGACAAGCCCGCTCGCGAGCGCCGCACGGCATTGGCCACGGCAACGACGGCTTCATCCTGCCCTATCACTCGTTCGTGCAGTGCGTCTTCCATACGCAACAATTTATCGCGCTCACCTTCGAGCATTTTTGATACGGGAATACCTGTCCACTTGGAGACAACTTCGGCAATTTCCTCTTCCGTCACTTTATTGCGCAAGAGCTGCATTTCGCGAGTTTCCGCCTCGCTAGCGGCGGCCAATTGACCTTCAAGATCAGGAATCAAGCCATATTGTAGTTGCGACATTTTTTCGAGATTACTACTGCGACTCGCGGTTTCAAGATCTAAACGCGCCTGCTCCAATTCGCTTTTAATATGGGCCGAACCCTGTACCGCAGACTTTTCTGCTTTCCAGATTTCTTCCAGATCGGCAAATTCTCGTGAGATTTCAGCGATATCATCCTGGATTTTTTTCAGACGTTTTTTCGAGGCTTCGTCATCATCCTTTTTCAAGGCCTCGCGCTCAATTTTAAGCTGAATTAAGCGTCGTTCGAGCTTATCCATGACCTCTGGTTTGGAATCAATTTCCATACGAATACGGCTGGCAGATTCGTCTATTAAATCAATCGCCTTATCCGGTAATTGCCGGTCAGTAATGTAGCGTTGCGATAATTTAGCCGCCGCAATAATCGCCGAGTCGGTAATATCGACACCGTGGTGAACTTCGTAGCGCTCTTTCAAACCGCGCAAAATGGCAATGGTGTCTTCTTCCGAAGGCTCCTCAACCAGCACCTTTTGAAAGCGTCTTTCGAGGGCGGCATCTTTTTCAATGTCATTGCGATATTCATTTAAAGTGGTCGCACCAACGCAGTGCAACTCACCCCGCGCCAGGGCAGGCTTAAGCATATTACCGGCATCCATTGAGCCTTCCGTCTTGCCCGCACCCACCATCGTGTGTAATTCATCAATAAATAAAATGATACGGCCTTCCTGCTTGCCGAGCTCATTAAGCACCGCTTTAAGCCGTTCTTCAAAATCACCACGAAATTTGGCACCCGCCAACAAAGCCCCTAAATCAAGGGATAATACCCGCTTATCTTTTAAACCATCGGGCACTTCACCATTAATAATACGCTGGGCAAGGCCTTCAATAATGGCTGTTTTACCCACACCCGGCTCACCGATTAATACCGGATTATTTTTAGTTCTACGCTGTAAAACTTGAATGGTGCGACGAATTTCATCATCACGACCAATCACCGGATCAAGCTTGCCCTTCTCTGCTAGCTCAGTCAGATCTATAGTGTATTTATCCAGTGCCTGGCGATTTTCTTCGGCACCCGCATCATTCACTGCCTCACCACCACGCACCTCAGCAACCACTTCCTGTAAGCGTTTTTTATCGCCGTATTTAGCCAATAACTTACCCGCGTCATCGCTGCTATTGATTAAAGCGAGGAGCACGGTTTCACTAGAAATAAATTGATCACCCTGCTGCTGGGCCAGCTTGTCAGCCAAATTCAACAAGCGGGACAAACCTTGAGAAATACTGACGTCGCCCGTCGGGCTTTGTATTTTCGGTAGATTATCTAATTGCGTATTGAGTTCCGCCTGCAAACCGGCCACATCAAAACCCGCCTGGCCAAGCATAGGCCGCACGGCACCGCCCTGCTGATTGAGTAAGGCATGGCTTAAATGCAGGGGTTCTATAGCTGTATGGTCACGCCCAACAGCCAATGACTGGGCTTCACCGAGGGCACTTTGTAATTGAGTGGTTAAACGATCTTGTTGCATTCAGTTTCTCCATCAAAGCATTTATATCGGTACTCCAACAACCTTCTATTGATGGATTCAGCGTTCCTGTGGTGTTTCGCAACAAGACGCAGTGTGCCGACAATGGCCATAGTCCTTGTCAAGCACTGCAACGCCGTTGCGGGACACCACAGGAGCGCCCGAAGGGTGGATCTGTCAGCGCCCATGCCCGCGTTGTGCCTCTTGCGAAGGACTACGGCCATTCACTGCGAGGCACGCCTTGCCATGAACACTGACAGACCCACTGAAATCATCAATAGAAGGTTATTGGAGTACTTACTTATCTGGGGACGAAGCATTGATTTGCAATTGCAGCGAACCATTTAATTGCTGGAGATCAAGCAATGCATAAATAACAAAGAGGGATGGGAACTAAAAATTGCTGCTTATTTTCACCACATCGAAGGCAGGTTCTTCATAGGGATGGGCCGTTTTTAAAGCAGCAACAGCATCACCAATACACTCATCGGCACTAACCAGTTCAACTTTATATTCGGCGACGCTTTCAACAACATTATGCTGGCCAATCGCCGGCTGGCTACCCGCGAGTGGGCGAAACTGCCCCTCACCGAGACACTGCCAGCTGCATTTATCGTAATTACCAATACGTCCGGCACCGGCTGAAAAGAGCGCGTCTTTTACTTGCTCCAAATGGCTTTCGGGCACATAAAAGCAAATCTTGTACATGCTTATCGGAAAAACAATTTATTAGTTTGTCGGCACTTAATACAGCATATTAAAAAACTTACGCTGATACTCTACCGCCAGAGGTTCACCTTTGCCGAGTGATGCAAGAACATCGAGAAAAGCTTTTTTAGCCGCGCCCTCCTGAAACTCTTTATCTTCTTTAATCACCGTCAATAACAAATCGAGGGCTTCTTTATAGTGATTATTCTGGCTAAATTGCAGCGCCAATTGATAGGCCAGATCGAGATTATTCGGGTCATCATTTAGCTGCTCTTCCAACGCCTGAATTTCTGGCGACTTGCCCGCTTCCTGCTTTAACTGCAGCGTGGCTAACAGGCGGTCGTAATGGGGATCTCTATCCGCCAGGGCGATAGCGTCCATTACCGTTTGCGCCTCGTCACAGCGATTCATTTCAATCAATGTGAATGCCAACGACATGGCTATATCATAACGTTGCTCAGAATCTTTATAGGCAGGGCGCAAAGTTTCCAGGGCGGCCTGATAGTCCTGGTCCGCCAGCATTTTCTGCGCTTTTTCCAGCTCGGCATCCCAGGGTTTGGGCAGGTGTTTATCAAGAAACTCACGAATTTCTTTCTCGCTTTGCGCGCCCTGAAAGGCATCGACAGGCTGCCCTTCTTTCATAAAAATAACAGTGGGTAGGCTACGAATGCCAAATTGCCCTGAAATATTTTGCTGCTCATCGGCATTCACTTTTGCCAATAAAAACTGTCCGGCGTATTCATTGGCAAGCTTTTCAAGCACCGGCATTAAGGCCTTACAAGGAGCACACCAGTCGGCCCAGAAGTCGATAACAACCAGGCGTTTGCTTGATTCTTCAAGCACGGCAGTTTGAAAATTCTGCTCATTAATTTCAATAATATTTTCAGAGATACCTGAAGCCACACCTGAAACCATTAAACCGTCCA
This sequence comes from Gammaproteobacteria bacterium 50_400_T64, assembly GCA_002162755.1. GTDB lineage: Bacteria > Pseudomonadota > Gammaproteobacteria > Pseudomonadales > Porticoccaceae > Reddybacter. Next base: position 38,482 of record MAAS01000015.1, read on the forward strand.
TCGAGTTACCTGTTGGCTCATTCATTTTACGAAAACCCTCGCATTTCTAAATAGTCGCATCCAGGCGCCATCTTCATTCCAGTCGCCGGGATACCATGAATTTGTTACCGCACGGAACACTCGCTCTGGGTGAGGCATCATTAAAGTCACGCGGCCATCTACCGTCGTCACGCCGCTAATACCTGCCGGCGAACCATTGGGGTTGGCTGGGTAGCGCTGGGTAACATTGAGTTCATTATCAACATAACGCAGGGCGGTAAGGCCCGAGGTATTCAAGGCCTCAAAAGCCGATGTATCTGTAAATTCCGCCCGGCCTTCACCGTGGGCGATAGCGACCGGCATATGTGAACCTGCCATACCCTGTAAGAAAATAGAGGGCGACACTTCCACTTTAACCAAAGCCACTCGCGCTTCAAATTGCTCGGAGGTATTGCGTACAAAATGGGGCCACAAGTCGGCACCGGGAATTAATGATTTAAGATTCGACAACATTTGGCAGCCATTACAAATCCCCAAACTGAAACTATCATCGCGCTGAAAAAAGCCTTCAAACATATCCCTTACGGCAGAATTGTAGAGGATGGTTTTTGCCCAGCCCTCCCCGGCTCCTAGTACGTCACCGTAGGAGAAACCACCGCAGGCAACCATGCCTTTAAAATCGACGAGGTTGGTACGGCCAGCAATAATATCGCTCATGTGAACATCGACAGCGGCGAAGCCGGCGCGGTCAAAAGCGGCGGCCATTTCTACCTGGCCATTAACACCCTGCTCACGTAACACGGCTATACGAGGCTTAACACCGGTATTGATAAAAGGCGCGCTCACATCGTCATTTAAATCAAAACTCAGTTTTGCGCTTAAACCGGGGTCAGCTTTGGCAATCTGTTCGAATTCTTCTTGTGCACAGGCCGGGTTATCGCGCAGTGCTTGCAGGCGATAGCTGGTTTCCGCCCAACGTTGCTGTAAGTCGGCCCGTGGCTGTGACACAAGTAAACTACTCGCATTACTTATTTCCACGCGATCTGATTTATTCGTGGTGCCGATACTGTGCAAATAAGTGCCTAAACCGACAGCTTTAAAACGCTGCAGTACGGAATCAAGCAGCGCTGTTTCAACCTGTAAAACGGCACCTAATTCTTCAGCAAAGAGCATATCCAAAGGCTCGACACCTTCGGGTAATTGCACCGAAATACCGCAATGCCCTGCGAAGCTCATTTCTAATAATGTGGCTAACAGGCCGCCATCGGAACGGTCGTGATAGGCCAACAATTCATCGGCTTCCAAACACTCCTGCATCGCCTCAAAAAAGCCTTTAAATAAGGCGGGCTTGTCGAGATCAGGGCAGGTATCACCGGTTTGCCCATAAACCTGAGCCAGTACTGAGCCACCAAGACGATAGTTGCCGAGGCCCAAATCGACATACAACAGAGTGGTTTCAACATCACCATCTTTCAGTTGCGGTGTCAGTGTTTTACGCACATCCAGCACGGGGGAAAAGGCGGTAATAATTAAGGACATGGGCGAGGTGACGGCGCGGTCATCATCGTCTTGCCGCCAGGCGGTGCGCATAGACATTGAATCTTTGCCCACGGGAATGGTGATGCCCAGCGCCGGGCACAATTCCATGCCGACGGCTTCAACTGTGCGGTAGAGCTTTTCGTCTTCGCCTTTATACCCAGCGGCACACATCCAGTTGGCGGACAATTTAATATCGCACAACTGGCCGATACGGCTAGCGGCGATATTGGTCAGCGACTCGCCCACGGCCATACGGCCCGATGCCGCAGCATCAATTAGCGCCAGTGGTGTGCGCTCACCCATCGCCATGGCTTCACCGGCGAAGCTGTCGTAAGACACGGTAGTGACGGCGCAGTCGGCAACAGGCACCTGCCAGGGGCCCACCATTTGGTCTCGAGCAACCATGCCGGTAATTGAGCGGTCACCAATGGTAATGAGGAAGCTTTTGCTGGCGACCGTGGGGTGACTCAGCACCCGGTCGACGGCGTCGTTAAGGTCAATATTGTCGAGCGCCAGAGGCGTCAGATCGAGGTCGTGTTTGGTCGCGTCGCGGTGCATTTTCGGCGCTTTGCCAAACAACACTGACATCGGTAAATCGACCGGCGAATTATTAAATTCACTATCACTCACCTTCAGCGCCTGCTCTTCTGTGGACTCGCCAACGACGGCAAAGGGGCAGCGTTCACGTTCACAGATCGCAGCGAAAACATCGAGGTTTTCAGGGGCAATCGCCAGCACATAGCGTTCCTGTGCTTCGTTACACCAAATTTCCAGGGGCGACATGCCCGGCTCAGCATTGGGCACGGCGCGCAGTTCAAAACTGCCACCGCAACCGCCATCTTTCACTAATTCAGGCAAAGCATTCGACAGACCACCAGCACCGACATCGTGAATAAAGGCCAGGGGGTTGTCGTCGCCCAACTGCCAGCAGCGGTCGATGACCTCCTGACAACGGCGTTCAATTTCAGGGTTTTGGCGTTGCACGGAAGCAAAGTCAAGATTCTCGCTACTGCTGCCGGTCGCCATCGACGATGCAGCACCGCCGCCAAGACCGATCAACATCGCCGGCCCACCCAGCACCACCAATTTATGGCCCGGCGCGAAAGGCGGCTTATCGACGTGGTCAGCACGAATATTGCCGTAACCACCGGCGATCATTATTGGCTTGTGATAACCCCGGCGCTCACCGGCAACGTCCTGCTCGTAGCTGCGGAAGTAACCGCAGAGATTCGGTCGACCAAATTCATTATTAAACGCAGCGCCGCCAATGGGGCCTTCAAGCATAATATCGAGGCCAGAAACAATGCGCCCTGGCTTGCCGTAATCGTCTTCCCAGGGTTGAATAAAGCCGGGAATACGCAGGTTTGACACACTAAAACCACTGAGGCCCGCCTTCGGTTTTGAGCCACGACCCACAGCACCTTCGTCACGAATTTCACCACCCGAACCCGTACCTGCACCGGGAAACGGCGCAATGGCTGTTGGGTGGTTGTGGGTTTCCACCTTCATCAATAGATGAATGTCTTCCTGGGAATAGTTATAGGTTGCCGAAGCGGGATCGGGAAAAAAGCGCCCGCCTTCACTACCCGCCACAACGGCGGCGTTATCGGAATAGGCCGACAGCACATTCTCCCCACCCAAGGCATTGGTATTACGGATCATGCCAAACAGGGAGTTTGCTTGCTCTTCGCCATCGAGTGTCCAACTGGCATTAAAGATTTTATGGCGACAGTGCTCAGAGTTCGCCTGGGCAAACATCATCAGCTCAACATCGACCGGGTTGCGACCGAGGGCTACGAAATTCTCGACGAGGTAATCAATTTCATCATCGGCCAGCGCCAGACCCAAATCGGTATTAGCCGCAACGAGTGCCTCACGACCACCGCCGAGCACATCGACCAGCGCCATGGGCTTCGGTGTGTGGGCCTCGAATAAGCGTTCTGCATCGCCGAGTTCAGCAAACACACTCTCGGTCATGCGGTCGTGCAGTAGCTCCGTCAGCGCCTGCCATTCCTGCGGCTCTAATTCCACTTTACTGTCGATGCGATAACTCACGCCCCGCTCCAGGCGCTTAATACGACTAAGACCCGTATTGTGGGCGATATCCGTCGCTTTACTCGACCAGGGTGAAATCGTCCCCGGCCGTGGCAGCACGATACAGTTCATCGTATGTAACGGAGTGGGCGTAGTGGAAACCTGCTCACCTTCGCCTGCAGGCCCGTAGCTAAGCAAGGCCTCAAGCGTCGCCAACTCAGTATCGCTTAGCGCTGTGGCCACATCGGCCAGGTGAACATATTCGGCGTAAAGCCCTTTAACAGCGGGATGTTCTACCGCCAGTACGGCGAGTAATTTCTGACGACGAAAGGGGGATAGGGCCGGAGCGCCACGAAGGGTCAGCATCAACAATTCTCTACAGGTTGGGAGGGTAAAAATGAGGCGCCATTGTACTGCAAATGCAGAGCATCGGCGTACTGTAAATACCAAGCATCAGCAACTATGAAAACAGGACTGGCGGACGCGACTAAAACCCGTAGAAATGCACTGGCATATCAAGCCACGCGTTAAGACTCAACGATTGCGATGATCCTTCTCACCGGGCTTTTTCGGATGCGCATAGGGGTGGGGCCGTTCAGTGACAACATCAAAAGGCACCGCACGCATTTTATCGAGACAGTCATGCCAGGCTCCAATCAAACGGTCTTCGCCTTCGTAATCAAAACTATCCTGCATGCGCTCTTCAACATCACCACCGGGAGTAGGCCGATTTTCAAGCAGCCAGTCGACGGTTAAACCCAGGGCATCGATACTCGAATGCACGTCCCGATAACCCAGCTGCTGCTTGAGTTTGGACAAGTCGAGCAGTCGGTGGTGGGTGCTGGGGCAATTCGTATAAGGCCGTGCGGGATGGGCGATCTCCCAGGGCATAGATTCAACGGGTAGCGACGCCCCCATTTTATTGGCAACGACTTCAACAACCTGATTCAAGGTCAGCTGATTTTCATCACCACAATTATAAATTTCACCGGCCGATGCCTCGGGTTTATCAACCGCCAACAACACCGCATGAGCGAGGTTGGCGACATAACCGTGGGTTACCAACGACAAGCCCGCATCGGGTAAAACAATGTAGGGGCGCTTGTCGAGAATGCGGCGCATGATGCTCCACTCCCTCGGCACCAGTTGCCGAGGGCCGTAAACATAGGGGTAGCGAAAATGGGCTGCCTCGGGATGATGTTCGAGTACTGTCTGCTCAGTTTGTGCGATGAGATAAGAAAAACGGTGCTCCGCTTCGCTGTCGACCACTGCATCTGTTTCTGACACAGGACATAACTGGCCCGCAGGGTTAAGAGCCTCTGCCTCAAAATAACCCCGATAACTCGCCACCCCGCCGACACTTACAAAGCGCCCTACTTTACCGACCAGTGCCTGGGCTAAATAACGCACCCGGCCATAGGTAACGACGGCTAAATCAAAGGTGCGCCCGGCGAGTGATTCTTCGATAGTTTCAAGAAAATGCGGGTCGCCGTGAATATGCTCGACCTCGGGTGGAATTTCAGGAATCTCATGGGTGCCCCGGTGAAAAATAGTAACTTCATAGCCCCGCTCCAACAAACCATTGACCAGATAAGGCCCAGTTGGCCCAGTACCACCCACTACTAACGCTTTCATTTTTTTACCTTTTTATTTTTTACTTTTTTTACGTTCAATAATTACCGGGTAATGAAAAAGGATACCCTTCCCTGTGCTAGAGGTCTTAATTAAAAAGCCATCTGCTTGGCTGCCAACTCGCGCATAATTTCTTCCGACCCACCACCAATAGCGTAAACCCGCACTTCACGATAAATCCGCTCAACCTTGTTACCGTGCATAAAACCACTGCCGCCAAAGACTTGTACCGCTTCACGAGCACAATATTCCATGGTCTCAGCCGCCATGAGTTTAACCATACTTAATTCGGTAATTGGCATATTTTCATTTTCCATTTGCCAGGCCGTTTTTTCAATAAATGCCTGGGTAGCGGTAATACGCTTCGCCATTTCGACAAACTTATGGCGAATGACCTGATGCTCAATTAAGCGCTTGCCAAAGGTAATACGTTCTCTGGCCCAAGCGACGGCTTCATCCATACAGACCATCGCCAGCGCATTGGCCATGGCCGCTAGACCCAGGCGCTCGGCATTAAAGTTACCGACAATAATACTAAAGCCTTTATTCTCTTCACCGATCAGGTTTTCGACAGGCACTTTGCAGTCATTAAAATACAGTGCAGCTGTATCGGATGAGTGCCAACCCATTTTTTTCAATGAGGTCGCGGTAAATCCCGGCGTGTCTTTTTCAATTAATAGCAGAGAAATACCAGCACGACCGGGGCCACCGGTGCGCACCGCAACGGTAAAAAAATCAGCCCGTGTGCCACTGGTAATAAACATTTTAGAACCATTAACAATGTAATGGTCGCCCTCACGCTTTGCCGTAGTTTGCAGAGCTGCGACATCCGAACCACCCGAGGGCTCAGTAATGGCCAGCGCTGATATTTTTTCACCGGAGACAATGCCGGGGATGATCTTCTCTTTCATCGCCGCGGTGCCCAAATTAACGATGGGCGGCATGCCAATAGTGTGGGTAATCAGGCTGGAGTTAACCCCACCACCACCGGAGCGCGCCTGTTCCTGGGCAGAGATAATACTGAAAAAATGATCCGTGTCGGGCACGCCGCCATACTCTTCCGGGTAACCCATTTGTAGTACGCCCAGTTCCGCCGCCTTGAGATAGAGGTCTCGAGGGAAAATACCCTTATCCTCCCAATCATCGAGGTTCGGTGCTATTTCTTTATCGACAAAGCGGCGATACATATGCCGCCATGCTTCATGCTCTTCGTTGTAATAGAGCTTACTGAGAGGCTGGTCGAACCAGGAAGTGAAATCGCTAAGGGCCATATTGAATCCTCTATAACTTTTCGCTATCCGGTAAAAAACATCCTACGTCCAGCTTAATTCCTGAAAAAAGCTATCAGCAGAAAAGGCATTTAATCGAAAAACGAAACAACAAGTTAGGACAGCAGAGAGCGTCTCTGCTTGTCAGATAATAAAGGGGAGGCATTCTAGCGACTTAGCGGTGTCTGACCCAGCGTTCAACTATTTCTACTTAAAATGAGGAAATCCTCAACAAATAATGCAGCGCAAGACATAAAAGACAAGAGGATTAAAAATAAAAGATTGCGTCAATAATTAGCCCCAGACCTTACGGCAAGGGGCTAAATGAAATCGGGCCGCTGCTTACAAGCCCATTTGTCGAGCCGCCAAATCACGCATAATCTCTTCCGAGCCACCGCCAATCGCGTAAACACGCACTTCACGGTAAATGCGCTCGACTTTATTACCGCGCATATAGCCCATGCCGCCGAGTATTTGTAGCGCCTCGCGAGCACAGTATTCCATGGTTTCGGTGGCGTGCACTTTTAGCAAGCTAAGCTCAATAACCGGCACTTCGCCCTGATGCATTTGCAAAGCGGTACGTTCCATCATGGCTTGCGAGGTAAGAATACGCTTCGCCATTTCGGCTATCTTATGACGAATCACCTGATGCTCCATTAAGCGATGGCCAAAGGTCACGCGCTCGCGAGCCCAGGCCACTGCCTCATCCATACACACCATGGCAAGACCGGTAGCGAAGGCAATAATACCCAGGCGCTCAGAATTGAAATTGAGCATGATGCCGGAAAAGCCTTTATTCTCAACGCCAATCAAATTCTCGACAGGCACGCGGCACTCATCAAAAAACAGCGTGGCAGTATCGGAACACCACCAGCCCATTTTCTTTAATTCAGTTTGGGTAAAACCCGGTGTATCCTTTTCAATTAATAAAAGGGAAATACCTTTACGCCCCTCTTCGCCGGTGCGTACGGCTACCGTGTAATAGTCAGCACGAATACCACTAGTAATATAGGTCTTTGAGCCATTAACGATGTAGTGCTCGCCGTCTCTGCGGGCGGTAGTTTTGAGGTTGGCAACATCAGAGCCACCGCTCGGCTCGGTAACAGCCAAAGCAGATATTTTATCGCCACGGAGGACTGATGGCACGACACGCGCTTTCATTTCTTCAGAGCCCATCGCAAGAATAGGCGGCATGCCAATGGTGTGGCTGCTTAAACTAGGGTGTACTCCCCCGCCACCAGCCCGGGCCAACTCCATACAAGTCACAATATCGAAGAAGGGGTCGGGCTTTTCTACGCCACCGTATTCTTCGGGATAGCCCATTTGCAGCAAGCCAATATCCGCCGCCTTTTTGTAGAGTTCACGGGGGAAAGTGCCTGCCTCTTCCCACTCTTCGACGAAGGGTGAAATTTCTTTATCGACAAAGCTACGCAGTGCACGACGCCAGGCCTCGTGGTCCTCGTTGTAATATTGCCCCGACAGGGGCTGGTCAAACCATGAGGTAAATGTACTTAAAGCCATAGGTTTCTCTCATTGAGACCTTTGCACGAAAGCCATTTTGCTCTCATGCTGCGTCGTCTAAAACGCCTACCTTTGGTAAAAATGTGCTCAATCGGTCATTTACACTTGTAAACTCCCTCTCTGCGCGCATTTTCACCTTGCCTGAAAGAAAAATTATCTTCCATGCAAAAGCCTCATTAAATTATTTTTATTGGTTTAAAAGATTACGACGTTTTTGCGGCTGGCAATTCAAGTGTCAACTCTGCGGGAACACAAAGCCCACTCTCTGTCGAAATATTGATTGTCACATCAACCAAATATTGGCCATCATTCTCATAACATTTTTCGACCTTACCTTCGCCCTGCAGCATATCGCCCGCATAAATAGAGCTGCGCATTTGCATTTGTCGCTTGCGAATAAAGGTATGGGGGCCAGCCCAGTCTGTTGCGACCCTGTCAATAAATCCTTCAATAGCCATGGTATTGAGGTAAATTTCTTTTTGTCCCTGGTGCCGAGCATAGGCGGGATTGTGGTGACCAGGGAAATAATCCTGTGTGGCCGCTGCATCTAAAATCACACGTTCGAAGGGGACATCCATTGTGATGGTCGTTACCGCATCGCCTTCGCTAATTTCATTCCAGTATTTAAAGGTAATTTCGCGGCTCATGATTCTTCCTCCGGAACGTAATAACGAAATAAGCTATTCGTTTGCACAGCAATAAGTTGGTCGCGCTGATTAAAGAATTGCGCTTTAGTGGTAAGGAAATGCCCAACACCCAAACGGGTTTTCTTTTCTTCTGACACATCGATCAGCTCATCAACAACCGATACCCGGTCACCCAGATACAAGTGGCGATGAAACTCCGTATTCGTCGCGACATTAATAATCGTATCGCCCGGCAGAGGAATGGTCATCGCAATAAAGTAGTGCTTGCGCTCTTTTTGCGGATGCCATTGTAAAGACATGGGCCAGGTCAGCAGTAAACCCGATGGCGCGACAATGCCGCCCCATTGTTTATTGGCGTATTCTTCATCCCAATAGCTGGGATTACCATCCTCCACCATGGAGCAATAAATCTTAATCATTTCCCAATTTACTGAAAATTCAGAAACCACTTTTTCACCCGGCTTATTCAGCAGCTTTACGGCATCTTCGTAAGTGCCGTAAGCCAGGGGAAAGGGTTCGTTAAATGTTTCACTCATTAATGTATCCTCTTATTATTTTGTAGGCTGGAACTGTGGAATTTTCATTTCACCGCGCGCTTCAAATAACACTTCAACGGTCATATCAACAGACACTTTGTCGACATCACAATTAAGCACGTTGGCCATCATGCGCGGGCCTTCGTCCAGTTCAATAATTGCCAGCACGTAGGGTAAATCGCCCTGATAAGACGGTAGTGGCGACTGGTAAATGACCGAGTAGCTGTACACCTTGCCCTTGCCACTCAACTGCTTCCAGCTAATATCCTGATTAAAACAGGTGGGGCACCAGAGGCGGGGATAATAAAAGCTGGCTTCACATTCGCCGCAATAGGGCAGCACCAGTTTTTCATCTTTCGCGTGCTGCCAGTAAGGTTCTGCGCACTTTGTGATTCGAGGTTGAGGCTTTTCGAGAGAAGCTGTCTCGCCCGTCGTTAAATCATTCATAAGTTTTACCTGTTATTTATAGTGCTTAACTAACAAAACGAAAGAAGAGGATACCCTTTGCTCAGGACCGTCGGAGGCATGGATGCCGACACCGAGCGTACAGGGAAGTATTTACAGCGAGTCCTGAGTAAAGGGTATCCTTTTCTCAGGACTCGCAAATAATTAACCTCAAGTTAATTAAGCGCTGCGACCCAGAATTAATGTTGAATGCTCACTCATCATGCCACCGTAGGAATGAATGATACCGGCATTCGCTTTATCGAGCTGGCGCTCACCGGCAATACCCATAATCTGACGTATGCCTTCAACAATCATCGACATACCCGAGGCATCACCAGTGTGGCCAAATGACAGTAAACCACCAAAGGTATTGACCGGAAAATCACCCCCCGGCCGCGCCGCACCCGACTGGAAAAACTCGCCGCCCTTGCCTTGCGGACAAAGCCCCAGCTCTTCCATAAACACTAGCGGGTTAATACTAAAAGCATCGTAAATTTGTGCAAAGTCGATATCGCCAGGCGCTAAACCTGCCATCTCATAGGCTTGCTTGCCCGATTTACTACAGCCAATATCGGTCAGACTTGAGGCCTGGTGAATATTGCGGTGATTATGAAACTCACCCATGCCCAATACATAGGCCGGTTGTTGATTGAGCCGTTTAGCATAGGCTTCGCTACACACCAGGAAGGCGGCTCCGCCCTCGAGGGGAATAGAGCAATCGTAAAGATTAAAGGGCGAGGCAATGGGTCGCGACTGCCGTACTTTTTCGACGGTTAGTGCTTCGTTACCGTACATACTGGCATCGGGGTTTAATAACGCCCACTCGCGGCTCGACACACAAACCTCGGCCAACTGCTCCACCGTCGTGCCGTACTCATGCATATGCCGCGTCGCCACCTGCGCATATAAAGCGGGAATAAAGGTGCCATAGGGAAATTCGTAAATCTCATGGCTGACCATGCGCGCCATAGACTCCGCACCCCCGGTACTCACCTTGGGGAATTTACCGGCACCAACACACAACACACTCTCGACCTTGCCCTGCTGAATCGCCAGCACCGCCCGCTGCACCATTAGGCCATAGGTTGAACCACCCGCATTCATGGTGTCGGCAAACAAGGGCTTAATGCCCATCTCTTCGTAAAGCTGCTCATGGACAAAAATGTCATTACTACCACCCCCGGCCATGCCCGATGGGCACGCTAACAGGCCTTGTATATCAGAGGGTTTCAACGACCACTCGGCAAGAAACTGGCGAATGACCTCGATGTACAGATCGTAACCATCCATATCTGGATAACGACCCGGCTTCATTTCGGATACGGCGGCGATAGCCACCGGGCTTGGCTTACTCATCAGAAGATAATCTCCTTACTCTTGTTATTTTTGTCAGGCCCTATAATCACTCAACTTGCCCAAGGTTTCCATCAACACAGGCCTACACAGGGATGAAATAATAGACTGCCGGGTACTGTTTTGAGCAATAAAAGGCCAGGCCTGGCATCGTAGGCGATGTCCATATAGGATCTTGTGTAGCGACCCCAAACCCTTTTCAAACATCAATCAGGTGAATTCAATTGCCAAATAATAAATCAGGTAATCTTGTGTTGGGCATTATTCTAGTGACTGCTGGTTGTATAGCAGGATTATTTGGATACCAGGAATTAGAAGACTTAAATTCACTGATTGATACGGGAGAACAAACCCAGGCAACGGTGATTAAGGTTGACTATTTATCGCCCTCAAAGCAGGGAGACTCGGGGCAATATATCCCCATTGTTCAATGGCAAAGTAAACAGGGAAAAAACATAGAAGTGAGAGTAAATCTCTCGTCACCAAAAGGGGCCACCTACCGCGTTGGAAATAAGCTTAACGTCATCTACGACCCCGATAAGCCAAATGATAGATACTATGTTGCAAAGCAAGGTCAACAGCCTAAGCCACGTATCACTGACTATGTAACACTTATTATCGGTATTGTATTTGGACTGGGAGGGCTTCTTTTTATTAGAGAAAGTCGAAAAGTCTAATTCAAGAAGCTCATGAAGAACGTCTGGACTCGCCTCTAATTTTTAAGCGAAAAGACATGCAAAAAAAATCCGCCCTCTCTCGAACGCGGATTTTTTTAAAACACGGTACTTAACTCACCACTTAACAACCGTAGTGCCCACATTACCAAAACCGTGCATGGATTCAATCACCCCTGCCGCTTCTTCAACGGGAATCACGCTGGTCACCATGGCTCCCGGGGTTAATTTACCGGATGTCACCATATTGAGCATGGCAGAGTAGCGCTGGGGCTGCATGCCGATGGTGCCAATAAATTCAATTTCCCGGGCGACCATGAGGTCAATTGGCAGTGCAATAAAGCCTTTTTCCGCTTGTGTGGTCAGACCAATTTGCAGGTGTCGGCCCCGTGAGCGTAGGCTCATAATTGAATTCAGGCAGGTGGTTGCAATACCCAGGGCATCGACAGATATATGAGCACCACCGCCGGTGATTTCAACAACGGCTTCGCCAACATTGCCGCTTGAGGCGTTAACCGTAGCAACGGCACCCATCTTCTTGGCCATTTCGAGGTTTTTGTCATTAATATCAACGGCGACAACATTCGCGCCGAGGGCGTTGGCAATTTGCGTTGCAGCAAGACCAATACCGCCGACACCGTGTATCGCCACCCAGTCACCGGCACCCACTTTTGCCTGGTCGACAATACCGTGGAAGGAGGTCATAAAACGACAACCCATGCTGGCGGCTTCAACAAAGTCTATTGATTCGTCGAGCGGCACAAGGTTGAGGTCAGCACGAGCTACCTGGGCGAATTCCCCGTAACCACCGGAGCAGCCAAAGCCTGCCAAGTCAGCATTGATGCAAACATTCTGGTGGCCCGAGTGACAGAAAGAACAGTTGCCACAACCGAAGATAAAGGGGCAAACCACTCTATCGCCGACTTTATAGTTTTTAACATTGGCCCCTATTTCTTCCACAACACCGCAGAATTCATGGCCAATCACATGAGGTAGTTCGGGCTGCAGGCCAATCCACTCCCAGTCTCCGTCACACACATGACAGTCACTGCGGCAAACGCCATTGGCAGCCACTTTAATAATGGCATCTTCAGGGCCACACTTTGGGTCTGCCCAATTTTGATGCACTTTCATTGGTGAACCAAACGCTTCGAGTACGGCTGCTTTCATAGGTATTACTCCTGGATTATTTGCCCGATTTTATAATCTGGCGTTTATGACCTGAGTTCACACTCAGACGATTATTATTAACGCCAGACTATTTTCTGTCAGTGGTACTGTCAAGCACATTAGCCAATGTGCAAATTAAAAAACAGGGGGGTGCCTGATACTCCAACAATCCTGAACTGAAGGGTTCAGTGGGTCTGTCAGCAATCATGGCACTAACAATACCCAAAGCACTCGCTGTTCTCATGGGGCAGACTCTAGGTGCATTCAGACAAGGCGTGCTTCGCAGCGAAGACCGCCCCGTAAGCCCTTCGCAAAAGGCTCAACGCGGGTATGGGCGTTCCTCTGGTGTCCCGCAACAACGTTGCAGTACTTGACAGGAACTACGGCCATTGTCGGAGTACAAAGCTTACATCCCGAGGAGGTTATCCCACTCTAAAGGCTGGTCGCCAACCGCATCTAAAAAGGGTACGGGATTGCCATTTAGCAATAACTCGCCCTTATCGAGAAGGACCAAAGACTCATATCGATCCGCTTTCTCAACAGCAAAACCCATCCCGACAGGCATGGAAATGGCTTCGGCCAATGGTGTGCCAGCAAGCATGCTTTTATCAATACTAACGCTGATATTACCCTGGGTCGCCGCTGCAAGATCCTTAACGGTTTTAAGGGAGAACAGTCGTTTTGCGCTGATATAATTCAGGTCAAGGCGCAGTGCTGCACTACCGGTATCAGTGCTAATTTCTAACACGGAACCAATTTTAACGCCTTGTTTAACCAGTTCGATAGCGGCTCGATAATAAGCATTCATTGACGACATCAGGGCATCAGGGTCGGCATCATTCTGACTTAGCATCATAATCTGAGACCGCGTCATCTCTTGCTCAAGGTCTAACAACGTAATAATCCCGGTTCGTTCAATGCCGCTAAAATCGAAGCTTGTATGCAGCTTGGCATCGGGAATATCGAACCCTGCTTTCGATGATTTAATGTGTATCTTGTTGACATCAAATATACCGGTGCCATTCATCAGCCCATTATCGGGTTCCGCATAAGAGTTAAAACGCATCTCGCTAAAAGTAGCACTTGATCCCTTACCGTCAGAAAACAAGATGCTAGGAATAGTCATAACAATGCTGCCATCAAGAAGAGAGCCTTTATAGAGCTCATCAACATCCATATCGACTGTTGAAGCAGCCATAGTGATATCAAACGTTGTAGCGCCATCACGCACTTTTACTGCTAGCTCACCGATGCTCATCAGGCCCTTCATTTTGGTTCCCTGAACATTGCTGGCAATGTCACCTGAGAATCCAGTAAAAGAAAGCTCTACCTCTTCATCCCCCGCAGGGTTGCCTGTTAATTCTGCAATCTGTTCGGCATTAATGGAAAAAGGCGCAACGATAAAATCAGTATCAATCATTTCAGTTAAACCGGTGGTAACACCTGAAACAAAAGGTTCTGCGTCACCAAAAAGGGTCGTAATTATAGATGTCACCTCTTCAGAAAGTGATGACTGATCAAGTGTAGTGAGGATATAACTAGTGCCTATCTTGATACCGTTAGACGTCATCATTAGAGGGCCATGATAAATCTTGTGGTTAAACCCTATCTGAATAGGTTCCGCCGCTTCCTTACTAAAAAGAGTCGGCGCAATAGTGATGATAGATTGTGCTGAACTTTGAATAAAACCTTTATCAAATGATGTTTTTTCTACAGTAATAAATGGCACCGTCTCAGCTATTTGCTGATTTGATTGCGCCATAAATTCATCCAAAACAGTCTCAGAATTTTGTGATGTAAACCACGTAGCACCTGCCCAAACAGCAGGAATCAGAGCAAGAATAGGAAGAAGTCGTTTGTTCATAGGTTTAAGTCCATGTCGTTTAAATCCATATCATAGGAGGTGATTGTAAAATACTGGAAGCAAGTGAATATATTAGCTGAATAGCACTGAAAAAAGAGAGCGACCGGCCCTCACTTTTTAAAATGAGAAGTCATAAAAAGCAAGCACTCGAGCCAGATTTTAATAAATCAAAGGCGGCGCATATTGGCCAAAATTTGTGTCTATTTACAAAGCAAAGCTTTCCCTGGCCGCAAGAAGAACCGAGGAAGGTTGAATACCATCAGAATGGCAACGGCATCAAAACTCCGCCGCAGGTACGTGTCTTTCTCAACGCTACCCGAGCACTCGAGCTCTCTATGCAGACTTAACCTGAGCGCTGTGGTTTTGTACGCCTCACTTTCATTCAGCTCGCCTATCACACTTTATCGAAGCCCGATAAAGGACGACGTTTAGCGGGAGCCGGCACTCGACGACGAATCTCGATCACGAATGCCCATCAAATACAGCACCCCGTCGAGGCCGATATTTGAAATCGCCTGCTTAGCGTTAGCCTTAACCAGGGGCTTAGCACGAAAGGCTATACCCAACCCGGCGATGCCCAGCATTGGCAGGTCATTAGCGCCATCGCCCACGGCCACAGTTTGCTCAAGGCAGATGCCCTCTTTGTCTGCCAACTGCCGTAGTAACTCAGCCTTGCGCGGGCCATCGACAATCTGCCCGCTAACCTCGCCACTGACCACACCGTCTTTAATGTCCAGCTCATTGGCGTACATATAGTCGATACCCAAACGCTGTCGAATGCCTTCGGCAAAATAGGTAAAGCCACCGGATAAAATCGCCGTTTTATAACCGAGGGATTTCAGAGTGCTCATTAGATATTCCGCACCTTCAGTGAGTTCAAGGCGCGCTTCGACTTTTTCGAGCACATCGGCATTGAGCCCTTTTAACAGTGCCACTCGCTCTTTAAAGCTGGTCTGGAAATCAATGTCGCCGGCCATTGCCCGAGCCGTGATACCCGATACGGCCTCGCCAACGCCCGCTTCCACGGCGAGCTCATCAATCACTTCGGCATCGATCAGAGTGGAATCCATATCAAACACCACCAAACGACGATGGCGGCGGAACACGCTATCTTCCTGATAGGCAATATCGACATTCAGTTGCCCAGCCAGTTCAAGCAGAGATTTGCGGTACTCGGCAATATCACAGCCATCACCGCGAATGGAGAATTCGACACAGGCTTTACTCTTAGCATCAACTCGGTCGAGCTCAACCCGGCCGGAGAGACGCAAAATACTGTCGATATTCAGACCCTGCTCGGTGCTAACTTGAGTGATACGGGCAATTTGTTCGGCACTAATGTAACGCGCCAACAGGGTAACAATGTGCTGAGGCTTGCCCTGCTGGGCAACCCAGTCGGCATAGCTGGCTTCACTCACTGGTTCAAAGCGCACCTGCATATCGAGATCGTGCAGTTTAAACAGCACGTCTTTCAACACTGGGGATGACTCCCGGTGAGCCGGCACCTGGGCCAGCACGCCAAGGCTGAGGTTGTTATGAATTACCGACTGGCCGATATCGAGCACATTCACCTCGTATTCAGCCAGCACATTCGCTACGGCACTAGTAACACCGGGCTTATCTTCTCCGGACACAATAATCAGTAAAATTTCTTTCACAGAACAACAACCTTCATATTTGTTTGTAACCATTGAGTGAATAGCAGATAAATTATGCACTTCAGATTTGAATCCAAGAAATAATTTAGTCAGCACTATAAATCGTTCTCGCAGCCATTATAATTGAGCGCTTGAAAAGATAGAACGCAGAATGAACACTCTAAGCGAACATTTAAGAAAAGCGGGTATTCAGAAAAAGCTGACGCTGTTCGCCGTCCTCCTCTCACTGCTCTATTGCCTGCTTATTTCACCCCTGCTTTATGTTCAGACTGTCTCACTGGCTGAGTCGCAAGTACAGCTCTTCGGCCAAACGATGAGCCGGCAACTAACGGGCCAAATCCGCCAACCCCTGCTTAACGAAGATGCCGTTAGCCTACAGGTCGTACTCGACAATCTGGTAATGCACACAGCCATGGTCAAGCATGCTGCCGTCTTCAAATCTGACAATAGTCTATTTGCTGAAAGCCTAGAGCACTCGCCTGCCCTCAATATCACCCATCATAAAACCTTCAAACAGAGCCTGAGCCTGCCCAACACGGCTAACTGGCAGGTACAACTGAGCCTCGACCCCCGCGACATCAATCGCCAGATCATGCGTATTTTCTGGTCTATTATCAGCGTCGGCCTGGCGCTCTGCGCACTGCTGATGTACTGGGCGCGGCGTATGGGAAAGGATATCGCAACGCGCCTGCAAAGCCTAAGCGCCTGCCTGCCCGGTGATGAAGACAGTACGGAAGATGATGAAATAAGCCAGCTGGAAAAGCGTATCGAGCCCCTGTTACTCAGGCCGGCGGCGACAAGCAACGAACCCGAGGCAACAGCGCCAACCCTGGAATCCTGCTATCTGGCGATTCGTTGTATCAATTTGCCTCAACTACAGGCCCACCTCAGTCACGACAATCTTCACCGGGTACTAAAACGCTTTGACGATATTATTGCCACCACGGGCGAACTCTTTAAAGGTGAACGCTTAAGCGGTGCAAACAACTGTATCTATTTACGTTTTATCGCCACGGCCGGCGACAGGGATTTTTTATTGCGCGCCATCAGTAGCCACCTCGCCCTGGTTGAGCTGCAGCGCGAACAAGCCTCTGACGAAGGTGCCGGGTTAATTTTAAGTAGTGCGCTGGCCATCAACACGGCAGAAGCGAGTATTGATGCAAACAGTCACTGCCAGTTTATGCAGGACACCGCCACTGAAGCGGCCCTGCAACAACTCGCCGCCACCAGCCTGCTCGCCGACCCCTGGCAACTGCTCACAAACGAAACGGTAAAAACAAAAATACCCGCCGAAGCAGGTATCTATTTTGAAGCACTTGCCGGTGCCAGCACGAACAACACTCAGGGTAGCGAGGCATTTCTGTTTGCCGATTTAGGCAGCGAGCAGCAATCCTTATTTGAACGCCAGCTCGCCTACCTACGTAACCAACTCAGCGAAAATGATCAGCCCCACTGGCAACATTCTACTTCTGCTAACCCTCTACTAAGTGCTGTCAGCTCTTAACACACGGCTAGGTTCGCGGCTTCTTAACGCGGCTGCATTCTAATTGCACCATCAAGGCGAACAGTCTCGCCATTCATGTAACCATTCTCAACCATATGACCCGCTAAGCGACCAAACTCGCTAGGCTCACCTAAACGGCTGGGGTTAGGCACAGTGGCCGCTAATGAGTCCTGTACTTTCTGCGGCATACCACGCAACAGAGGTGTACCCATAATGCCGGGCGCAATGGTATTCACGCGAATACCGACTTTGGCTAAATCTCTTGCCATCGGCAAAGTCATACCGACAATACCGCCTTTACTGGCAGAGTAGGCACACTGACCGACCTGACCTTCATAAGCAGCAACCGAAGCAGTGTGAATAATCACGCCACGCTCACCATCAACCAAGTCATTTTTCGCCATTTCAGCGGCACAGCAACGGGCAACGTTAAAGCTACCCGTGAGGTTGATACCGATCAGCTTGGAGAAGTCTTCCAGCGGCATAGGGTTGTTGTCACGATCAATAATTTTCTTCGCCGGGCCAATACCCGCGCAGTTAATCAGCACATCGATGCGGCCGAATTTTTCAACAACGGCGGCAACGGCCGCTTCGACTGACTCAGCAGAGGCCACATCAACTGACCAGAAACCGGCTTTGTCTTCGCCCAGCGCTTTAACAGCCTCGGCACCCAGCTCGGCATTGAGGTCAAAAATAGCGATTTTGGCGCCACCAGCTGCCAGTACGTCAGTTGTTGCACGGCCCAGGCCGGAAGCTCCACCGGTAACGATGGCCACTTTATTGGTTAAATCCACAATTTCTCTCCTTTCTTGGTTAGTAGTCTTGGCGACTGGGGTTGGGGCCGTGAGTTTACACACAGCCCCGCAATTCTGTTAGTGACTCTACGCTTCGTAAGCAATTAACCTGAAAAACCCAGCTCTTCAATCATCGCTTCACGCATTTTGAACTTCATAATTTTACCCGTTACGGTCATCGGGTAGTCTTCCACAAAGCGAATATAAACAGGGACTTTAAAGTGGGTGATTTTGTTTTTACAAAAAGCCCTCACCTCTTCTTCTGTCAGTGACTGCCCTTCATGGCATTTGATCCAGGCACACACCTGTTCGCCGAGACGCTCATCGGGTACGCCCACCACCTGCACTTCCTGGATTTTCTCGTGGGTGTAGAGGAATTCCTCTACTTCGCGCGGGTAAATATTTTCACCACCGCGAATAATCATATCTTTAATGCGGCCGGTCACGCGCACATAACCCTCGTCATCCATAATGCCGATATCACCGGAGTGCAGCCAACCACCCTCGTCTATCGTCTCGCGGGTTTTTTCCTCGTCGTCCCAGTAGCCACGCATCACAGCATAACCACGGGTACAGATCTCACCCTTATCGCCAATGGCCACAACGCGATTATTGTCATCGACAATTTTGGTTTCAAGATGGGGACAAGGCTTGCCCACAGTACCAACACGCTTTTCGAGGGCATCGTCCGGCTCGGTGGCATGGCTCACCGGGCTGAGTTCTGTTTGCCCGTAAGCGATAAGAATTTGCTGCATATTCATTTTGCCAATGACCTGCTTCATCACCGACTCAGGACAAGGAGCACCGGCCATAATACCGGTACGTAAGCTGGACAAATCAAAGGTGTCGAACTCAGGGTGGTCAAGCTCGGCAATAAACATCGTCGGCACGCCGTGCAGGGCCGTGCATTTTTCTTCGGCAACCGCTTGCAAGACACTCAGCGGCTCGAAAGCTTCACCGGGGAAGACCGCCGTCGCGCCGTGGCAAATACACCCCAGGTTGCCAATCACCATGCCGAAGCAATGGTAGAGCGGTACGGGAATGCACACTTTGTCTTCGTGAGTGAGGCGCATCACATCGCCGTTCACCTTGCCATTATTGAGCACATTGCAGTGTGTCAACGTTGCACCTTTTGGGTTACCCGTAGTGCCACTGGTGAACTGAATGTTAATGGCATCATCCGGCATGATGAGATCTTTTAGCTCAACCAGGCGAGTGTGCTCCTCCACTGTGCCCATGGCGCACACTTCATCAAAATTGAACATACCCGGGGTAATTGCCTCGCCCATGCGAATCACGGTTTCGAGTTGGGGGAATTTCGCAGCGCGCAATTTGCCCGGCTCGCAATTCGCCAGCTCGGGTGCCAGCTCGCACAACATGTCGAGGTAGCGGCTACTCTTAAATGACTCGGCGCTGATAATGGCACGGCACTGCACCTTATTCAGAGCATATTCCAACTCATAAAGACGGTAGGCTGGATTGATACAAACCAGAATGGCACCTATTTTTGCCGTGGCAAATTGGGTTAAACACCACTCGTAGCAGTTCGGTGCCCAAATGCCGACGCGGTCGCCAGGCTCAATACCCAGTGCCAGCAGGCCGGTGGCCAGGCGTTCAATTTCGTGCTGGTATTCACGATAGGTCCAACGGATATTCTGGTGGGCAACGACCAGCGCTTCGCTATCGCCAAAACGCTCTACGGCCAAATCCAGCTGATTACCGATGGTGTCGTAAATCAACGGCTCGGTGGCCGCACCGCACATATAACTTTTTTCGAGTTTCATACTGTCTCCGGCCGATGGCCTTAATGTCATTATTGACGCGTATAGCACCTCAGCGACCGAGTTCTACCGGCCTGCAAGATGGCGCAATTTACCAAGACCCGGCGGCGCTAGCAAACCACACTGCCTGTTTTATGGGCAACACCCGAGCCACTCTTTCAATCAAATTGAAGTTTACGTTAACGTAAGTTATATTTCACTCCCCGCGCAGCCTGGCAGTCATGGTGACAGACACAACATTTAGCATTTCTCAATTGGCAAAAGAGTTCGGTGTCACCACACGAACCATTCGCCACTACGAAGATATGCACCTACTATCACCTCAACGACAGGGCCAGAAGCGCATTTACACCTTTGCCGACCGCACCAAACTGAAGCTCATCGTGCGCGGCAAACGCCTCGGTCTCTCGCTGCAGGAAAGCGGCGATCTACTACACATGTACGAACCCGGCAAAAACAATATCGACCAGCTTGAGCGCACTGTAGAATATATCGGCGCATCACGACAAAAGTTGTCGCAACAATTGCGCGACATCAGCACCATGCTCGACGAACTGAACAAGGCTGAGGCTGGCTGCAAGGCCGAACTTGAAGCCCACAGCAAACTGACAAAAAAGACATAGCGACTCATTCCCCCAACACTCCCGTCACGACCCAAGGAAACATCACCATGCACGCACCCTTTAAAAGTATGAATTTTGATCTCGGTCAGGACGTCGATATGCTGCGCGATGCCGTCTATCAATTCGCCCAGGGTGAAATTGCCCCCCGCGCCGAACAGATCGATATCGACAACAACTTCCCCGCTGATCTGTGGAAAAAGTTCGGCGACATGGGCCTGTTGGGCATGACGGTTGAAGAAGAGTTTGGCGGCACCAACATGGGTTATCTCGCCCACGTAGTGGCGATGGAAGAAATCTCCCGCGCCTCCGCTGCTGTTGGCCTGTCTTACGGCGCTCACTCTAACTTGTGCATTAACCAGATTCGCAAAAACGGTAACCACGAGCAAAAGCTCAAATACCTGCCCAAACTTTGCTCCGGCGAACACGTCGGTGCGCTAGCGATGAGCGAACCCGGTGCTGGCTCCGACGTGGTGAGTATGAAACTAAAGGCAGAAAAGAAAGGCGACCGTTATATTCTCAACGGCAATAAGTTCTGGATCACCAATGGCCCCGATGCCGACACTTACGTCATTTACGCCAAAACCGAACCCACCAAAGGCTCGAAAGGCATTACCGCCTTTATTGTTGAGCGCGACTTCCCCGGTTTTAGCCGTGCGCAGAAACTCGACAAGCTCGGCATGCGTGGCTCCAACACCGGCGAGCTGGTGTTTGTCGATTGCGAAGTCCCCGCTGAAAACATCCTCGGCAAAGAAAACCAGGGCGTAAAAGTGCTGATGTCCGGCCTCGATTTTGAGCGCACCGTGCTCTCCGGCGGCCCCGTTGGCTTAATGCAGGCCTGCATGGACATCGTCATCCCTTACTACCACGACCGCAAACAGTTCGACACACCCATCGGTGAATTCCAGCTGATGCAGGGCAAATTGGCCGATATGTATGTTGACCTCAACACCTCCCGCGCTTACCTTTACGCTGTCGCCAAAGCCTGTGACCGTGGCGAAGATTCCCGCAAAGATGCCGCCGCTGTTATTTTGTACACTGCAGAGAAAGCCACGCAAATGGCCCTGCAAGCGATACAGGCCCTGGGCGGTAATGGCTACATTAATGAGTACCCCACCGGGCGCTTACTGCGCGATGCCAAGCTCTACGAAATTGGTGCTGGCACCTCGGAAATCCGCCGCATGCTGATAGGTAGAGAGCTCTTTAACGAATCAAAGTAAATCATTGATTTTATTAAAAAAGAAAATTAATAAATAAAACAAAATATTTAAAGGGAGCAACTATGAGCTATCAATCAGTACTGCAGGCAGGCCACTTTAAAGGCCAAACAATTTTGGTTACCGGCTCCGGCAGTGGCTTTGGCCGCTGTATTGCACACGAGCTGGCCTCATTAGGCGCGACCGTTTTAATGATGGGCCGCACCGAAGAAAAGCTACAAACGGTGAAAGCTGAAATCGAGGGCGACAACCCCGGTGCTATCGTCGACTACGGCTGCGCCGATATTCGCGATGCCGACGCCGTTGAGTCTGTTATCGACAAGTTCATCGCCGACCACGGCCCCATTCACGGCCTGGTCAACAATGCCGGTGGCCAGTTCCCCGCCGACCTTGAGAACATCAGTCCCAACGGTTTTCTCGCCGTGGTGCGCACCAACCTGCTCGGTGGCTTTATTGTCTCCAAAGCGGTGTTCCTGAAATCGATGAAAGAGCACGGTGGTGCCATCGTCAACATTACCGCCGACAACTTTGGCGGCATGCCACGTATGGGCCACTCCGGTGCCTCCCGTGCCGGTATGGAGAACTTCACCCAAACCGCTGCCGTCGAGTGGGCTTATGCGGGCGTGCGGCTCAATGCCGTGGCACCGGGCTATCTCGGCTCATCGGGCCTCGATACTTACGAAGACCCGGAAATGGTCGAGTGTATTCCCCACTTCCCCGAGTCAGTACCCCTCAATAGGGTCGGTACTGAATCAGAAGTCAGCTCAGCCGTCTGCTTTTTACTCAGCGATGGCGCGAAGTATATTAATGGCGTCACGTTGAAAGTCGATGGCGGCAGCTCGCTGTGCCTAAGCTCACCACTGGGCCGTAAAATCAAACGTGCACAGCGTAATAACGACGCCTACAA
Organism: Gammaproteobacteria bacterium 50_400_T64; assembly: GCA_002162755.1. GTDB lineage: Bacteria > Pseudomonadota > Gammaproteobacteria > Pseudomonadales > Porticoccaceae > Reddybacter. Next base: position 61,627 of record MAAS01000015.1, read on the forward strand.
CGGCTTCCATCGCGCCACTTTCCCAAAAATCTTGCAATAAACGAGGGGCCGTCATAGCGCCTTTTTAGACCCATTCCTGCAATCCAGCCGAAGAGATCAACTTCCATGGCCGTACTAAAATCGAAAATCAACACCCGTACCACCGAGTTTGCCGACAACGCCGCGCAAATGCAGAGCATCGTCGACGATCTGAATGAAAAGATCGCCCAGCTCAGCCTCGGTGGCAACCAGAAATCTCGCGACCGCCACGAAGCGCGCGGCAAGTTACTGCCCCGCGACCGGCTGAAATATCTACTCGACCCCGGCAGCCCCTTTCTGGAATTCTCACAATTCGCTGCCTGGGAGTGCTACGACGACTACGTGCCCGGCGCTAGCATCATCACCGGTATTGGTCGTGTCGCCGGACAGGAATGCCTGATTGTCGTCAACGACCCCACGGTCAAAGGCGGCACCTACTACCCGATGACCTGCACCAAGCAAGTGCGCGCGCAAACCATCGCCGACGAAAACAATCTGCCCTGTATTTATCTGGTCGATTCCGGCGGTGCCTTCTTGCCGATGCAGGCCGAAATCTTCCCCGACCGCCTGCACTTTGGCCGCAGCTTCTTTAACGAAGCGATAATGTCATCGAAGGGGATTCCACAAATTGCCGTGGTCATGGGGTCGTGCACGGCCGGTGGCGCGTATATGCCTGCCATGGCCGATGAGTCGATTATCGTTAAAGAACAGGGCACCATCTTTCTCGGTGGCCCACCCCTGGTAAAAGCCGCGACCGGCGAAATTGTTAGTGCTGAAGAACTGGGCGGTGCCGATGTGCATTGCCGCACCTCGGGCGTGACCGACCACTACGCACAGAATGATCACCACGCGCTGAAACTGGCCCGCCAGGCCGTCGGCCGCTTAAACCGTGTGAAGCCAAAGCAGCTCGACGTGAAAGAATCCGTTGAACCCCTTTACGAGGCCAAAGAGATTTACGGCGTCGTCCCCAAGGACACCAAGAAGCCCTACGACGTACGTGAAATTATCGCCCGCGTAGTCGACGGTTCTGAATTTGACGAATTTAAAGCCCTCTACGGTGCCACCTTGGTTTGCGGTTTCGCCCGCATTCACGGCTATCCCGTTGGCATACTCGGCAACAACGGCATACTGTTTGGCGAGTCGGCACAAAAAGGCGCGCACTTTATCGAGCTCTGCGCCCAGCGCAAAATCCCCCTGGTCTTCCTGCAGAACATCACCGGCTTCATGGTCGGCAAGCAGTACGAAGCCGGTGGCATCGCCAAGCACGGCGCAAAACTGGTCACCGCAGTGGCCTGTGCCAAAGTGCCGAAGTTCACCATTATTATCGGTGGCTCTTTCGGTGCGGGTAACTACGGCATGTGCGGACGCTCTTACGACCCCCGCTTTTTATTCATGTGGCCCAATGCGCGCATCTCAGTAATGGGTGGCGAACAGGCCGGTGGCGTACTCGCCAGCGTTAAGCGCGGCCAGATTGAAGGCAAGGGTGAAACCTGGAGCGACGAAGAAGAGGCCGCGTTCAAACAGCCGGTGATCGACCTGTACGAGAAGCAGGGCCACCCCTACTTTGCCTCCGCACGACTTTGGGATGACGGCATTATCGACCCCGCCGACACCCGCATGGTACTGGGCCTGTGTATTTCAGCCAGCCTCAACAAAGAAGTTGAAGAGACCAAGTTCGGCGTCTTTAGAATGTAGCCACCCTCTACCAAAGAGACCTATAAATCAGTTAAAACAATTAGTTAGCGTAGTAACTTAATGTAGAAACAAAGTAGTCGTTAAGGGCAACACAGCCTCAACGGCAAGGAAGATAACTCTATGTTCGACAAGATTTTAATTGCCAACCGTGGCGAAATTGCCTGCCGCGTCATACGCACCGCTCGCAAGATGGGCATTCGCACCGTTGCCGTTTATTCCGATGCCGACGCCGATGCCCTGCATGTCAGCATGGCCGACGAAGCCGTCAATATTGGCGCTGCGCCCTCGAAAGAATCCTACCTGCTGGCTGACCGCGTACTCGAAGCCGCGAAGCTTACCGGCGCTCAGGCCGTTCACCCCGGTTACGGCTTCCTCTCTGAAAACGCGGCTTTTAGCGAAGCCTGTAAAGCCAACGACATCGTCTTTATTGGCCCACCCGTTGGTGCCATTGAAGCCATGGGTTCAAAGTCTGCCGCCAAAACCATTATGGAAAAAGCCGGCGTACCCCTGGTGCCCGGCTACCACGGTGACGACCAAAGCCCAGCCGTTTTGAAAAAGCACGCCGACGAAATGGGCTACCCCGTACTGCTTAAAGCCACCGCCGGTGGTGGTGGTAAAGGCATGCGCGAAGTCTGGAAGAGCGAAGACTTTGACGAGGCACTGGAAGCCGCCAAGCGCGAATCCCTGTCGAGCTTTGGCGATGACCGCATGCTGGTCGAGAAATACCTGACCCAGCCCCGTCACGTCGAAATACAAGTCTTTTGCGACCAGAACGGTAACGGCATTTACCTGTTTGAACGCGACTGCTCGGTACAGCGCCGCCACCAAAAAGTCATTGAAGAAGCACCGGCCCCCGGCATGAATCCGGTCGTGCGCGCCGCCATGGGCGATGCCGCTCTGCTCGCTGCTAAAGCCATCGATTATGAGGGCGCGGGCACGGTTGAGTTTTTACTCGATACCGACGACACCTTCTTCTTTATGGAAATGAACACCCGCCTACAAGTCGAGCACCCGGTCACCGAAATGATCACCGGCCAGGATTTGGTCGAATGGCAGCTGCGCGTCGCCGCCGGACAGGATCTGCCGTTAACGCAGGACCAATTGCAGATTAACGGCCACTCTTTCGAAGCCCGTATTTACGCCGAAGACCCAGACAACGACTTCCTGCCCGTGACTGGCACCCTCTCCTTTCTTCAGCCCCCCGAAGAAAGCGCCAACGTACGCGTCGACACCGGCGTATTACAGGGCGACGAGGTGAGCATTTATTACGATCCCATGATCGCCAAGCTCATCGTTTGGGACGAAAACCGCGACCGCGCGTTAAGCCGCCTGGCCAAAGCCCTGAGCGAATACCGCATTAGCGGCATGACCACCAATGTCGACTTTCTCTACAACCTCGCGACATCCGAACCTTTCCGCAAAGCCGACCTCGACACTGGCTTTATCGAAAAACACCGCGAGCTGATCTTCCACAAGAGCGAAGCCGAGCTGGAACGCTATGTACCGCTGGCCACCCTCTTCTTGATCCTCAAGCGCGACCAGGATACGGCCGACCAGGCCTCGCAGAGCAGCGACCCCTACTCGCCCTGGCATGCCTCTAATGGCTGGCGTAGCGGCAGTGCCAATGTGCACGACTTCCCGCTGCTGATTAATGGCAGCGAAGTCACCGTGCTTGCCGAAGAAACGAGCCCCGGTCGTTTTAGCCTGAGCACACCCGGTGCCGACACCGAAATGAATATTCAACTCAGCGGCACACTGAACGGCAACGACTTGCACGCCGACATTGACGGCCATCGCATTCATGCCTCGGTGGTTTCTCACGACGGTGTGTATAGCCTCTTTACACAAGATGCCGCCCTGCAATTCAGCCTCGTCGAACCCGACTACGGCGACCAGGACGACGAAGCCGAAGCGGGCTTTAACGCGCCAATGACCGGCACCATCGTCGCCCTGCCCGTTGCAGCCGGCGACACAGTGAAGAAAGATCAGGCCATCGTGATTATGGAAGCGATGAAAATGGAGCACACCATTCGCGCCCCCGCCGATGGCACCATCGTTGAATTTTATTGCCAACCCGGTGATTTAGTTGACGGCGGCGCAGAGCTGGTTAAGTTTGAAGCGGCTGATAGCGAGTAAGGCTAAGCGCTCTACAGAGGGAGGGTGTTCTTTACTTATGACCGTAGGAGGCATGGATGCCGACACCGAGCGTACAGGGAAGTATTTACAGCGCGTCATGAGTAAAGGGCACCCTTCCTTATCTGATATACCAGCAATCGAAAACCCGAGCAAAACTTATGAGCCTGCCACAGCGCGTTAAAATTTTTGAAGTTGGCCCTCGCGACGGCCTGCAAAATGAACCCGCCCCGGTGGACACGGCCACCAAAGTCGAACTCATTGAACAACTCGCCGCCGCTGGTGTACAAGCTATCGAAAGCGGCAGCTTTGTCAGCCCCAAGTGGGTGCCACAAATGGCCGGTAGCGAAGCTGTATTTGGCACCTTAACGCGCCAAAGCGGCGTCACCTACTCAGCACTCACACCCAATATGCGTGGCCTTGAACGCGCCATATCGGCTGGCGTTACCGAGGTCGCCGTATTTATCGCCGCCAGCGAAGCCTTCAGCCAAAAGAACACTAACTGCAGCATCGCAGAGGGCTTGGCTCGCGCCGCTGAACTCACCAAAGTCGCCCGAGCAGAAGGCCTCGATGTGCGGGGCTATATCTCCGTTGTTGCGGGCTGCCCCTACCAGGGCGCTATCGAACCCGCCACCCTCGCCCCGCTCTCTAAAGCCCTACTCGACATGGGCTGCTACGAAATCTCCCTCGGCGACTCCACCGGCGTTGCCACACCCGGGCAAACCAAAGCCATCGTTGACGCCGTCGCCAGCGCCATTCCCATCAATAAAGTTGCCATGCACTGCCACAACACCTATGGCCAGGCACTGGCCAATATCTACGCCGCTTTAGAAATGGGTGTCGCCGTAATCGACAGCTCCGTGGCTGGCCTGGGTGGCTGCCCCTACGCACCCGGAGCAACCGGCAATGTCGCAACAGAAGACGTCGTGTATATGCTCAATGGCATGGGTATAGAGCACGGCATTGATCTTGAGAAGCTGGTGCAGGCCGGTGATTATATTATTACGCAACTGGGGCGGCAGAATGATTCTGGGGTAGCACGGGCGATGCTGGCGAAGACCAACAATTAACGCCGAACATTAAAACTTAAACAAGTCTAAAGCCTGTCTGCAGGGCTTTGCACTGGCGGCATACCCGGCCGATTCAACACATGGGTGTAAATCATCGTGGTCGACACATCCGCATGGCCCAACAATTCCTGCACCGTACGAATATCTGTACCCGTCTCTAACAAGTGCGTCGCGAAGGAATGGCGCAAAGCATGGCTATTCACCTGCTTGGGAATAGCAGCAAGAGTCGCCGCTTTTTTGATGGCCTTTTGTAAGGAGTTTTCATGTAAATGATGACGTCGTGTCACCCCACTGCGCGGATCACGAGAAAGCCGCGACGATGGAAAAACATATTGCCAGGCCCATTCCTTCGCAGCATGAGGGTATTTCTTTTCCAATGCATGAGGCAAAAATACCTCGCCTCGCCCCTCACCAAGGGACTCGTCTTTCAAGTCGCTATCATGCAAAGCCTTAACACTGACTAAATGCGCTTGCAGTACCTCGCTATAACGCTGTGGTAAAGGTACAACACGGTCTTTATTGCCCTTACCATCGCGCACCGTTAGTTGCGAATAATGAAAATCTACATCTTTAACCCGCAACCGTATGCACTCCATCAAACGCATACCGCTGCCATACATTAGGCCCGCCATTAAGAGATAAACCCCTGACATATTATCGAGCAGAGCCTTCATTTCGAGGGGCGACAACACAACCGGCAAACGTCGCGAACGTTTCGCCCGGGCAAACTCCATGCCTTCAAGCGGGCGCTGCAGCACCTCCCGAAAGAAAAACGCAATAGACGTTAAGGCAAGGCTTTGCGTACTGGGGCTAACATTGCGGCGCAGCGCCAAATCGGACAAAAAAGCCTCTACCTCTGCTGCCCCAATTTGTTCAACCGGCTTACCTTTTGCAGATCGAAATAAACGTTGAACCCAATGAACATAAGTCTGCTCGGTACGAATGGAAAAATGACGCAAGCGAATTGCGTTAACTAACGCTTGAATGGGTGACGCATATTCAGCACCCAGCGGCGCTACGCGAGTATTGTTGCGCAATTGTCCATGAATGCTGGCCCGGGCAATGGTCGGGTGATCAACATCAAGTGCTTTAGATGATGCCTTAAAGTAAGCCCAGTCAATGTCATTTAACCAAACAGGTTTTAAAACATCCGCAAAATAGATCTCGAGTGCATCCACACATTGGACAAACTGCCAACCTTCCAACGACGAATCTGCACCACGTAGACGCAGGTAACTCTTGACCTCATCCCCATTAACGGCAGCTAAAGAAGTACCCTCCGTTTTCAAATGTGCAATAAAGGCTTTTAACTGACGCACATACCATCGGCGAGCAGCTTCAGGCACTTTTCTGCCTAGCATGGCTGTTAAATACGACTGCCAGCCGGAACTAGAGGAATGGCTAGCACTTTCTTTCGTATTTTTAATGGCTTGTTCATTTTTTGACATGAAGTGATATTAAGGTGCTAGACAGAATCTGTCTAGCACCTTAATATCTCATTCTGTATAGTTAACTGTTAGCGCCTGAATACGGGCCTTTTGTTAATCAACGCAAGCTGAAAGTTCACCGTAAAAAAGCATGGGTTAAACTTTCTTGCCAGGCAAAAACGCCATTCTTCTCGTCCAAAGCAAGATGTACCGTACGTTCATTTATCGCAGCCAATCTGAGCGTAATTCAGGGCATGAAAACCTTTGGTTCACAGGCCATCAATAGTAAGCTACAGCACGTAACTCAACTACCGGGCAGCCAATAATGAACAAAGCGATATCCGGCAAGTGCAAAACAACACATCCTGCTAGCAATGCAGGCCAGCCAAAGATCAGCACGTTCGGCAATGTCTTGCGCTAACAAAAAGCTTAAGGCGTTCGCTGCGCTCACTGGGACGCACCAAAAGCGGTGCGCCCCTTAGCTTAGGCGTTATGAGCCACGGAAACTAATCAATGCTCGATAAGATATTTAACGTGTTTTCAAGACGCGAAAAACCAGTAGCAAAGTCAGAGACGATTTCGCTACCTATTGAGTTTCGAAACAGGGTAGTAATGTTACTTCGAGACGAACTACAAAGTTCTTTTGCTACCTGTCTTTCAACTCTTTATAACAAGCTGGCTTACTTGCATGGAAAATTCGAACTAAATGAAACCCGCAGCCATGGCGAAGCTAGTGATGATGTACTCAACTTTATGCTCAGTTGCAAAGATGAGCACTTTCTCGACGTAATTGAATTGGTTTTCAACTCTGAAATTCAGGGAGTTTCATGGCCAGACAATAGAATGATCCCTGCTATCAACGATTTTTTCAAAATTGATAACCTGCCCTACCATTTAACTCCCTATGTAATGGAAGAGTACGAAACATCTTTTCATGGCACGCCCACCACTGGAATGCGCCTCACTCAATACCCACAGGTCATTCGAAAAGATAGCGAGGTTTTACACGAATCTGCATTAAAACCAGCCTTACACATTCTCCGCGGCAAGGAGTTCAGTAGTGCTAATAGCGAATTCCTATGTGCGCTCGAAGACCAAAGAAGCGGCGACTACCGAGATTGCCTTACTAAGTGTGGAAGCGCATTCGAAAGCACCATGAAAGTACTTTGCAAAGATAATTCAATTCAGTACAAAGAAACTGATACTGCTTCAGCGCTTTTAAAATCATTGTTGCAGAATTCCCAACTAGATAGCTATTGGGAGCAGCCATTGATACTCATAGCAACCCTAAGGAACAGATTAAGCTCCTCGCACGGCGCAGGAACGCAATCAAAGAACGTATCCCCTCATGTGGCAGCCTACGTCGTAAATGCAACCGCAGCTGCAATAGTTTTTCTAGCGGGAGAATTCTCGTAAATGTGTCACATAACAAGTTGCTCAAGCATCGTTCCGGCGCAAAAAACAGCGCCTCCACTGGACAGCCAAAGCGCTGGTTTTTTTGTGCATTTGCTTTGCAAATTATTGCACAAAAAACCCATCACTTTGTCTGCCGCTTAGCAAAACGTTAGGGCTTTGTTAGAGGTTCTCTCTTCGATTTAATTGAAATAAATATGTTAAAACAAGTAAGAATATGAAAGATATAATTTTGTCAGTTAGCCCTATTCTCTCTATACCTTTAACTGTAATTGCCTGGTGGGTAGTGCATACGATTGCCTTGCCTGGAACAACTATATCTTTTCTTGGCGTTTCTTACACGAAGAGAATATCAGGTTCACGAAAACACAAATTTGGAAGCGACTCAAAAGAACCGCCAAAGGAAGAAGATAATAATAATTCTTGGCAAGAAAAAAACAATGTGTTCCAGGTGCCAAAATGGGTTCATAAATGGCGACTCCATGTTCAAGAGTTCCCTAATGCAAAATATCAATTTAAGATTGCCCGCTATATTTCCTTATGTTTAGGGGCGCTTTTTTTATATCCAGCATTAGGGTATTTTTTAGAATGGACATTTTCATCTGACTTTTTAAATGCAATTTCTAGTATTTCTGTAGGATATTGTGTTGGCGGCTATATGTCGTTTCTAATTTTTTATGTGTTAGAGAAAATAGCTGGAGATTATGCACAATAGCACCCTTGTAGATTTTCTGCTTTATGTAAGCCCTAACAATTGCTTCAAGCAAGTGCCCTTCGGGCAGGGACGTCAAAAGCTGCGCTTTTTCCGCCCCTTAAGCAGGCGTTAGGGCTTCAATCTAATCAGATGATGGAATATGATTAACATAGGAACAACGGATTTTTACTTAGATGTAGCAAGCCTTCCTGTAGAGGAGTTTGAGTCCTATTCGACTAAACTTTTCGATGAATGAGAGGCGTATGTCGGTGATGTTTTACAATTGCCTGATTACTACTTAGCCCTAGATGTTCAAGAGGGTTCGATTAGCGCAAAAAGTAAAATACTTGTTGGGGCTGGGGTTATCTGCACCTTTCTAGCCACATACGGGTCTATTTCTTCAGGAGCAAAAAACCTTTACTCCGATGTAAGAGCTGTTGGTAATTACCTTGGTGTTAGGGCCGCATCTCCTTTTCCTGAGGCAAAAACCAAACCAAAGTTACGAAATAGAGGTGAAGCTCTTTCAATATTACAATCACTCTTTGTGCGAGTTGCGAATGGTTCAACATCCCCCGATGAAGCTATGATCTTAGCTAGGAACCTCTTTGGTGATGAAGTTCCAGAGTTTATGGAGCAACTAAAAGAGTCCTTAGACAACACACCATCTCAATTATCACTGCCTATTGAAGGGATTGATTTCATACCTGTTTCTCCTTCGATGAAGGATGATGATAGGAGGGAGCCTTCAGAACCAAAGGAAAGAATACTCGCTATAAGGCCTGATCAATATAGAGTTGAAATATGGCGAGAGTCGAAAAGCAGCGATAGAAATATTCGTGTTCGAAAAGTGTAGCCCTAAATCGGGTAGCTGAGGGTTTCTCTCCCTCAGCCCCCACACCACCCAGCATGCGGATCCGCACTGGGCGGTTCGTTAACCGTAGTGAAGTGTAATCCACTGGCTTCGCAATGAAACCAAACCCTGTTTCAACAACCACTCATTCGATAAACCCCAGTTAATCCCCGGCGTTTTCGCACTGTGCCAGTAGCCTTTTCTCGAGGAACCCGTTGTTACCGATAAAGTCGTCGGAACTCCTAGCGATAGTAACTTACTGACTTTTGTGCGTACCCGCCGCCACTGCTTCCAATAGCACATGCGAAGGCGGCGCCTTATCCAGTGGTCAAGATCCGTACATCTCTGATAGCTGTTCGCTATGCCGTAGTACTGAATCCATCCCCTTAAATAGCGGCTTAGCTTTACTATCTTCGTGCTCATGCCAACGCCCCACGTGCGGCTGGTCAGTTTCCTGACTCGCTGCTTGAAGCGCTGTAGACTCTTAGGGTGTATCTGTAAATGTTTCCCCCTAAATGTAAAACCCAGAAATTGGCTGCGATGATAGTTAACCACCTGGCTTTTCTCTGCATTCACGTTTAGTTTTAGCCGCTCACTTAGAAAGCGTGTGATGCTACTCAGTACACGCTTTCCTGCTCGTTGTGATTTTACTAATATCATAAAATCATCGGCGTAGCGGGCAAAATGGTGCCCTCTACTTTCCAGCTCTTTATCCAGTACATCCAGGACAATATTCGATAACAGCGGCGACAGCGGACCTCCTTGTGGGACGCCTTTTCGGCTCGCTACTATTTTCCCGTTCTCATTTACACCTGACCTTAGGTAGCGTCCGATGAGTTTGAGCACGGCCTTGTCATCAATGTGCTTGGCGAGTAAGTGCATCAGCACATCGTGATTAACCCGATCGAAGAATTTCGACAGGTCAACATCCACTGCAACCTTTCGACCTGCATTGATACCAGATCGAATTTTATCAATCGCATCATGGGCTGAGCGATTCGGGCGAAAGCCGTAACTCGCGTCAGAGAATGATGGATCAATGTAAGGCTCCAGCGTCATGACGATGGATTGTTGGATGATACGGTCAAGAACCGTGGGGATACCCAGGTGTCGTTCGCCGCCTTCCGGTTTGGGAATGGTGACGCGCTCCACGGGTAATGGTTGGTAGGTGCCGTTAGTGAGTTGTTCTTGAACAGCTTGGGCGCGGGGCTTAAACCATTCAATAAAGGTATCAATGGTCACTCCATCAACACCTCCGGCACCTTTGTTGGCACGTACACGTTTCCACGCCGCATTTAGCCTGCTGCGTGATGTGATTTGTGCCATCAGGTTTACACCTAAGGCTGGGTATTTATCGAGACGCTGTTCGTCATCCGCTCTTGGCAGAGCGTGTGATGCGGCCAAGTCTGACATGCCTCCTCCTTATCGTTTATCGTTCGGCCCTTCGCCTTGTCCAGGGTATTAATCCAGGTATTTGACTACTATGGCTTCGTGATGCTTGGCTCACTTACCTGGCGCATAGGCCTCACATGGCCTTCTTGTTCATCGACCCACAGTTTTGCTAGCGGCTTCCTCCAGACCGCCCCTCACAGGTTGGCCCTTGCCATTCGCTAGTGGTTGCCGTTAATCTTGATAACATGATTAACGGGGATTCACCCACAGGGGACTTACACCCCATTAGTTCATGCCCATGACGGGCGTACCAAAAAAATCAAGTTCGCCAGCAAAAATACGCTGGCTGGGACGCGCAAAGAAACGCGCGCCCCTTATGTAAACGTTATAACTCAAAATCAAAGTCTTGCGTTAACATCTAGCTCGCACTATAGTCTGTACCATATAGAGTACAACTAAAGGCATTGTCATGAGTAGACTTCATTTTGATCAAGATATTCAACCCCTATCAGATTTTAGAGCTGGCGCCGCTTCATTCATAAAACAAATAAATGAAACAAGGCGACCAATTGTTATTACCCAAAGAGGAAAAGGCGTAGCTGTAGTTATTGATGTTTCACAGTATGAAGCCATGCAAGAAAAGATCGAACTGCTTGAAGAAGTACAAAAAGCTGAAGCTCAACTTTCTGCTGGGCTAGGTATATCTAACTCAGATGCTCGATCAAAAATTTTGAAGATTATTAAAAATTGAAAGTAGTTTGGTCTCCTTTAGCACTAGAAAAATTAGAGACAACATCAAAATTTATCGCTCTTGATAAACCATCAGCTGCTGAAGAATGGGTAAATGATATATTTAATCGTACTGAACTACTTGGTTCACAACCTGAAATGGGGCGTAAAGTACCTGAGTTGTTAGGTTCAAGTTATCGTGAAATAGTCTTTGGTAGCTATCGCATAATTTATAAAATTGAACATGAGATTAAAATACTAACATTGCGTAATAGTCGTCAACTACTGAGTTCAGATAATGTTGAGTCCTAGTATCAAGTTTGAACCGCGACAATAATAATTAAATCCCATAGTACATTTCCTCTGGTGTTTTATAAGCGTAGCGTTTTCTAGGCCGACGGTTAAGTTTGTCGGCGATTTGATTGCATTGCTGTTGCGTTAGCCTGGCCATGCTTTCAGTTTTTTGAAGGTATTGGCGAATGAGTCCGTTGATGTTTTCGTTACTGCCTCTTTCCCACGAGTGGTAAGGGTTGGCGAAATAAAATCTGGCATTACAGCGCGCTTCAATTTTCTTGTATTGATGAAACTCTGTTCCATTATCTGCCGTAATGCTTTTGAAGCTCAGCGGATCTCGATCAATCAAACGAAGCGTTTTCTTATTTAAAGAGGCCGTTGTTTTGTTGGGTAATTTACCGATCATGACGAAGCCCGTTTTCCTTTCGAGAAGTGTCACGATACAGTGATTACTGCCCCTGCCATGCACTGTGTCTATCTCCCAATGGCCTTTATAGCGGCGCGTTTCAACACTGTCAGGGCGCTCTGTAATATGACGCTTATCAGCCAATCGACCTCGACTATCATAGGCTTTATAGCGTTTCCGTCGTCGTTTGGAAGACTGTCGCAGGTGCGTCCAAAGTGAACCGCCGCTCGCTTTATCTCGCCAAATATATTGATAAATCATTTCATGGCTTATGCGTCGTGCCATCAGATGAAAGCGCTTGATATGCCCTGCAATTTGTTCGGGTGACCAGGCTTGTCTGAGTAGCTTGCAGATCAACAAGAAATCCATCCTGGTGTAGTGCCGATTTCTCCGTGATCGTTTGCGCCTCGCCCGTGTACGCCTTTGTGCTTTAGATGGTCGGTAAGCACCATCAGTGACATGACAGCGATTTCTATCGAGTTCCCGGTACAGCGTGGAAGGATGGCGCTTCAAGATGCGCGCTATCGCTCGCACTGAAAAGCCTTGCTGGCACAGGGCGGATAACGTTACTCTTTCTTCATAGGTGAGCTGTATATAAGACATGGACTTATCCTTCTTCTTGCCGGAATGGGATAAGGTCTATTTTACAGCTCACCTTCTTATTTTTTGCATGTGTCGCGGTTAGTATTATGTTGAAAATCGATGCTACTAATACCGTACAAAAGTTCAACAGAAATCCAGCTAACAAATAAATCAAGTTCGCCAGAAAAAACACGCTGGCTGGGACGCGCAAAGAAATGCGCGCCTTAGCTTAGGCGTTATCTGAATTCAGCCTTAATAAGAAAGGAAATAATCTTCACGTATATTTATTATGCAAAAATAAAGCGGCACTTTCCTCGGTGTCAGCACAACCGACACCAAGGCTAAGCGATAAACCAAGTCCATTAAAATAGCTAAGGACCGGGCATTAGGCATCCCGCTCATCGCTGTGGGCAGGGGTAATACCCTGCTCTATATCAAGCTTCGCCCGATCCGCCTTGCTAATGTATTTAGGCTTACTTGAAGGGTTCATTCGGGCCTTCGCTTTCTTCAGCTTTTTCTTAAAAATGGCGTGTACTTTCTTTTTTCTATTCATATTTATACTGTCATAAAATAATAAGGCCCGGCTCATTGCGCCAGGAATACTGAACGAATGAACGGGTCTCTCATTAAAGCCCCTTGGTTTTAAGGCCCTTAGTTACCCGCTTTGGGCAAAGTGCTCAAAACAAAACCGTCGCTGTAACCACCGACTTCGGCATCGGTCATTATCTTACGATAATTTTCCATGCCACCAAAATAAGCCAGGCCGGTGCGTGATTTACCGGGTACATTTTTACCGAGATACCAGCTGTCGGTCAGTGGAAATAAAGTAGCGGTAACCGTTTCTTCGCACAGGCCACCCCAGGTATCTTCCGCCTCAGATGTGGGCTCTATACAGTTAATATTGCGTTCGGCCAGCTTGGTAATTAAGCGGGCCACCCACTGCACCTGTTCCTGGCCAAGAATAATCGGCTGGAATAAAGGCGCGGGACTACCGGCCGCATTAATAATAAACAGGTTGGGGAAACCGGCACTCATCAAGCCCATGTGGGTGCGGGCACCGTCATCCCAATGCTCAGAAAAGGTTAGGCCGTTACGACCGCGTACGTCCATGGCCTTCAGCGAGCCAATCATGGCATCGAAACCGGTTGCAAAAACCAGGCTGTCGAGCTCGTATTCCGTATCGCCAACGCGCACGCCTTTGGGCGTAATTTCATCAATACCATTCTCACGCAGGTCGACAAGTTCAACGTTGTCCCGCTCGTAAACCTCGTAGTAATTCGTCTCGGCAATAAGACGTTTGGTCAGTGCCGGGTACTTGGGCGTGAGAATTTCGGCGAGCTTGGGATCTTTAATACGCTCACGAATCTTGGCCTGTAAATATTTGCTTAAAACAGCATTCGCTTCCAAATCCGTATAGGTATCGGGGTAGACGTTATAAAAACTCAGGCCGCCGCTTTTCCAGCGCTCATCAAAAAGCGCCTGGTGTTCTTCCGGCGTTGCGTCAAGAGCAGAGCCTGTCACTGGCTCACCGATTTCATAATTAAGGGCAACCCAGCCACCAAAGGAGTTATAGCGCTCAGCGGCCCGCCACGCGCCATAATTAGCCTTAACACGGGTTGTGTACTCTTCAGGCATTGCGTGGTTACGCAAGGGCAAACAGTAGCCCGGGGTGCGATGGAAGACGTGCAGATGGCCAACTTCACTGGCAATCGTGGAAATAATCTGTACGCCAGAAGAGCCCGTGCCAATAACGCCCACGCGTTTACCCGTAAAATCGACGCCTTCTTTAGGCCAGCGAGCACTGTGGTACTGGTCGCCCTCAAAGCTGTCGAGGCCGGGGAATTGCGGTTTAATCGGCTGATTGAGCATGCCCGTGCACATTATTACAAAGCGTGAGCGTAGGGTTTCACCGCCACTGGTACTTAAGGCCCAAACGCCCGTCTCTTCGTCAAATTCGGCGACATCAATACGCGTACCGGTTTGGATATCGCGACGCAGATCGAGACGGTCGGCAACGAAATTAGCGTAGCGACACAGTTCCTGTGGGCCGGAATAACGCTCAGACCAAGTCCATTCCTGCTCGACCACATGGGAGAATGACAGCGAGTATTCAATGCTCTCCACATCAACTTTAAGGCCCGGGTATTGATTCCAGTACCAGGTGCCACCAACATCAGGGGCGGCTTCAAACAGGCGTACGCTAAAGCCCAGTTCGCGCATGCGATGGAGGGCCGTTAAGCCGCCAAAGCCAGCGCCGACAATAATTACATCGTAATCCGTATTTGGGATTTTGCTAGAAGGTTCTGTCATGTTAATGCTCTTATTATGGTTAAAAAAGACGTATTAGAATTTTAAGGGTGAACATTCTAGCTGAAATCCAAAAGGAAGGGAGCATAGACAAGCGCCCTATCTACTTAGGCAAGCACCCGCTGTAGCCAGGTAGAAATATCCTGAATTTGCTCAAAGCAAAGCTCATGTTCCATGGCATAACTTTTGTATTCAGGCTGGTAGCCCAGCGTTTTTAGCGACGCGAGGGCATCGAGCCCCATGCTCTCTGGCACCATTGGGTCACGGCTGCCGTGGAAAACATGGATCGGTAATGAGGCGTTGGCAGAGCTGGGAACCAGAGTTTCACTGGTGGGGAAATAGGTCGACATTGTCATCAAGCCTGCGAGCGGTTCAGCATAGGTTAAGGCTAATTGGTAGGCCACGGCACCGCCCTGTGAAAACCCGGCAAGCACAATACGCTCACTCGCTATGCCCTTCTCACGCTGATCGGCAATGAGCGCGGCAACGGCGTCAACACTGGCCAGAAGCTGTGCAGTATCCAATCGCCTATCGGCACCGGCCAGGGTGAGAATGTCATACCAGGCTGGCATCACCATGCCCCCATTGATGGTAACGGGGATGGCGGGTGCATGGGGGAAGACAAAACGCACGGCCATCGTTTCAGGTAAGCGCAGCTCACTCACCACGGGGACAAAGTCGTGGCCGCTCGCGCCCAGGCCGTGCAGCCAAATCACGCAGGCATCAATATTTTGCGTCTGGGTTTCAACGATTTCACAGGGTAATAAGCTCATAGATAATGCCGCAACTGTTTGAGGCCGCACAGTGTAGCGGCCAGTCGTTTCAGTCCCAAGGGGTTTAGGCCTAAGCGGGTTAGGCAAATGCGGCTTACTGGGCCTTAAAACAGACTTGAATCTAAGGGTGTTACTCTATTACAGCTTTTTGCCCAACAGCCGACCGGCACTCGCAGGCTGAGCTAATTGCTGATGAGAAACCATAGCCGTATTAATACGGGTCTGTGTTGGCACAGGAAATGGCTCGCTTTTCCGACTACTCATATTGACATGAATCGCCAGACATTCATTCACAGCAACGGGCTGCCCATCGTCGCCCTGATACATTTGATGAATATAGCGCAGGCGCTTTTTATCAACCTCGAGTAATTGCGTGGTAATAAGCAGCTCATCACCTTGAAAAACTTCACGCAAGTAATCGACATTAATACCCAAAGTAAACATTGAGCTGTCTTGCTCAGCGCGGTAGTCGAGGCCAATACCGAGTTGATCGTAAAAATTATCGGTGGCTTTATCGAAGGCCAAAACGTAGAAAGCCAAATTCATGTGGCCGTTGTAATCGACCCACTCAGGCTCGACGCTGATCCTGGTTTTTATTAGCGCGGTCTTCGTTAGTGTAGTTTTGCTTAACTGTGCAGACACAACATCTACTCCCGATGAATAAACAACAGAGTTATTGTGCCAAAAATATCAGTAAAGAACAGCCTCCGTTAGCGACTACTATGCCGCCCTTTTATTATTAGCACTCATCAAAAACACGGTAGGTAATCGACAAGGCAATGCTAAAGACGATCTAGCCGATAATATTAGCGGCAATAATAGCAGCAACCATAAGCCCAACAAGACTACCAATGGTAATGCCAATTCGTGTCCACACCTGCTTGTCTGTAATTGTTTCTTCCACGTTTCATTACTCTCGTTATTTTAGTCTCCGAAGAATAAAAAAATGGCTCTAAAAAAGAATTGACAGAAATCAATTACCCGCACTTTTTATCATATTATTCGACGGGCACAGGGTTCCTTTCAGCCTTAACAATATTTGAAAAGAAGCGAATGGGGTCATGCTCAGGCCCGGGCCAGTGAGCATGATTGCCCTCGGCCTCGCAAAAAAGTGTTGTTATTCCCTCTGCGCAAGAGGTGTATTCAACACAGCCTGCAAAGTCAGATGCCACTGCCTGCTGGGAACATTGGTTGCAGCCCGCCCACCACGCAACAACCTCGCTGCCATAATCGGGAAAATGACCATCGCCTTTATTGTGCATCAGCATCACACTGGTGGGTCTGGGGCACTCATAAGCTTGCATGTCTTTGCCCTGCATACCCATAGCACTCGGGGCCAGTGCCCGTGGACGAAAGGCGCTTTCGGGCATAACGGATAGCGCATTGGAGACCGTGCCTCCGTCGGAGTGGCCGGTGTAAAACACTAGCGCGGGATCAATGCACCAGCTTTCAACCACCTCTGCGGGAATGAAACTCAAAGACGTTAAAGATTTGAAACCCAGGGGAATACTGCGCGTATGCACCACCACATAACCGGCTTCTGTTGCCTGTCGGGTGAGCCCCGTAAAGCTCTCTGACAAACCTTCACTCATACCCGATGGTGCCCAAACAACCAATAAGGGGTGGGCATAGTCACTGCGATAGTTAGTCGGCGTCGTGACATTAAAATGCATATTGCGGTCATCTTTGTGCTGAATATGATCGGCCACCCCACTGTTTTTACCCGCACAATTGGGCGTATAGCTTTCAGGGTAGGCAAAGGCTCCCGGCGTTGTATATTCAACACCAAACGTATGACTGTCGTATAAATAGAAAAACAATGCGCCAGTAGTAATAATCAGGACAATATAAATTTTTGACAACAGGGAAATACCCTGCTGATAACGACAACTATTTTGCATTATATTTTTAATACTCTTTGAAAAATTAATTTATTGTAATATTTGAAACGCGTAAATCAGCAGCCAGTAGCGTAAGGCTTTACCGATAAAAATAAAAACCAGGCTCGGTAGCCAGCGTAGCTGTAGCCAGCCTGCAGCGAGGCATAAACCATCACCAACAATCGGTAGCCAACTGAGCAAGAGTACGGGGTAACCCCAACGCTGAATATAGCCAATAACAGCACCCGATGGCGGCGGACGATGCCTCAGCCGCTCAACACCTTTTTCTGCCCAACGGCCCATCCAGTAAGTGAGCAGGCCACCCGCCGTATTGGCGATACTGGCAACAAGGAGTAAAACCAGCAATCGACTTTCGCCCTGTTCCACCAGCCACAACAGTAATACCTCTGAACCACCGGGCAATAGTGTCGAGGACAAAAAAGCGCTAAGAGCTAAGCCGAGTAAACCGCCCTCTTCACTTAATAATGTGGTGAAAAATTCTATCAACTGGCGCGGGCTTGTTCGCTGACAAGCGTGCAGGCACGACTAATAATGTCACACACAACCGGGATGCGCTCAACAATCACCTGTTCTATTTCAGCCATACCAATAGGCCCACTGGCTTTACCCGCCGCCGGATTAACCACTAGCGAGAGGCTGGCATAGGGCAGCATTTTTTCCCGCGCAAGAGCTACTTCGGGCATACCTGTCATACCGACAATGTCGCAACCGTCGCGCTCCATTCTTGTTATTTCAGCCGCTGACTCTAGCCTCGGCCCCTGAGTCGCCCCATAAACACCCTGGCCAATAATCGTCACCCCGGCACTATCGGCGGCAGTAATAAGCACTTGCCGTAAGGCTTCATCATAGGGAGAAGTGAAATCAATATGCTCAACACGCCCCTCTTCGCCATCATAATAAGTCTGTTCACGGCCCCAGGTGTAATCGATAATTTGATCTGCCACCACCAAACTCCCGGCATCGCAATCGGCACAAATACCGCCCACCGCGTTATAAGCCAGCAAGTGAGTTGCCCCCTGCTGTTGTAGAGCGGCGATATTGGCGCGGTAATTAACTTTATGGGGCGCGATAGTGTGAGTGTCGCCATGGCGGGCTATAAATAGCACCTCAACACCCTTCAATCGTCCGCAATACACAGGGCCTGAGGGCTGCCCCCAGGGGGTATCAACATGCAAGGTGTCATCAATAACCAGTCCCGGCATAGACAATAAACCACTACCCGCAATAATGGCCGGTTTTATCTTTACTTGATTCACTGTTTCTTAACTCGCGGCACCACAAAGCCGTCGGGCTGATCGGCGATATGTACGGTTGAAGTCGGAAAGGCCATCTCCGCTTTATGGCTGGCGATAATATCGGCGATCTTTAAAAGTACATCCTGTTTAACGGCGTGATACTTCGCCCAGTCTGTTGTTTTGGTCATGGTGTAAATAAAGAAATCTACCGAGCTTGCGGCGAAACTATTAAAGTTCACCATCAAGGTTTGCGTAGTATCAATTTCAGGATGGTTTTGCAGCATCGCCTCTACGTCTTTCACAATGACGCCCATGCTGTTGATATCGTCATAGCGCAAACCAATGGTTTCGTAGATGCGGCGGTTGAGCATTCGCGACGGATTTTCAACGGAAATATTCGCGAAAATACCATTGGGAATATACAAGGGTCGCTTATCGAAGGTGCGAATGCGTGTTAAACGCCAGCCTATATCTTCCACCGTACCTTCAATTTCTTTGTCGGGGGAGCGAATCCAGTCACCTACGGAGAAGGGTCGATCAAGATAAATCATCAAACCGCCAAAGAAATTCGACAGTAAATCTTTTGCCGCAAAACCGACCGCCAAACCACCAATGCCGCCAAAGGCCAGTACGCCAGAAATACTAAAACCAAACAGCTGCAAGGCAATCAGCACAGCGGAAATAATAATGGAGACACGAAGCAGTTTGGCGATTGCACGTACCGTTGTCGCATCAAGAGGCTCTTTTAAGTAATCGGGATTCACCAAATTACTTTCTGCCCGTTTGACAAAGTTTAATAAAAACATCGCCAACAGCAGAATAACTGCCGCCCGATTAACGGGGTCAATCAAATCAGACCAGCCAGAGTCAACCGCCCTGGCCGCGATGCCTGCGGCAATATTAATACCCAGCACCCAGACCAACCAGACAAAAGGTCTGCGTGCCGCTTCAATCAGCGCGTCATCCCAGAGCGTTTTAGTCGCTGCAGCATGGGCTGAAATACGATTAAAAACTCGACTCGCGATATAGCCTAATAAAAGCGACGCAAAAACAACCAAAAAAACTTGAATCCACCAGGTTGATTCCGCACCCGTCATTTCGCTCAGCCAGCTTTCAAAACTTTCAATCATTTACTTTTTCCTCAAAACTTATCCGCTTTTAGCCACCCGTGTTTTCACCAGTGGCAGACACACTATTTATGTAAAAATCAATTCAGTGTCGACAAGGCCTCGCGTGTCGCCAGCCAGCGGGCGTCACTCATTAGTTCAGCCCACTGCCATTGTGCTTGTGCCTTCATCACCGGCAAACGAGGTGAGGTAACAAGCTCTGTGCTCGTTTGCAGAAAATCGAGCACCTCCAACGCACCCTGGCGATTATTACACACCAGCACCATATCGCAGCCAGCACGCAATGCCGCATCGGCTTTTTCGGCATAAGATCCCATTTGGTCGGCACCCTTCATCGACAGATCGTCGCTAAAAATCACGCCATCAAAAGCCAGTTCTTGCCGCAATATATTTTGTAACCAATAGGACGAAAAACCGACGGCTTTGTCATCCACTTCGGGAAAGACAATATGGGCGGGCATAATGCCCTGTAATTTATGACTCAATGTTTTAAAGGGCAACAGATCGCGATCCTGTAGCTGTTCGAGACTACGCGAATCATAGGGTATTTCGAGATGACTATCGGCTGTCACCCCGCCGTGGCCGGGAAAATGTTTACCCGTTGTTGCCATCCCCGCCTCCGCCATACCTTCAATAAAAAACCCTGCCGCCGTTGTAGCGATTTCAGGGTCGAGAGCAAAGGAACGGTTGGCGATCACTTCACAATGACTGCTATCGAGATCGAGTACCGGGGCAAAACTAAAGTCGAGACCACTGGCGATCATCTCCACGGCCAGTAACCAGCCCGTATTGCGTAATAACTCAGCCCCTCGCTGACCGTCCTCAACCAGCAGATTACCCAGAACCTGCATTGGCGGCAGGATAGTGTAGCCCTCGCGAAGACGCTGCACTCGGCCACCCTCCTGATCGGTGGCCAATAGCAATTCGGGGCGCAGAGCGGAGACCTCTGCCGTCAAGGCTATGAATTGTTCCTTCGAGCTGATATTGCGTGCGAAAAAAATCACGCCGCCAACTGCACTTTGCAGTAATAAATCGCGTTCGTCGTCACTCAGCGAAGTACCTTCCAGATCGAGCATCAAGGGGCCTGGAGCCATTGTCATTATCCATTACTCATTAGTGGGCCGGACAATAGAAACGCTGCCTTTAATTGTCAATGGCTTTACCGCTTATCCCGCCGTATTAGACAAATTGCGCATTTACAATTTTGCTGATATTCCCACTGGCAATTAACAACCAATAGTTGATTTCAAACATATTTATACATATCAGCAAGTTACATCTGAAGCATCAACTTGTATATTGATTACACTCTGAAATAGCCGTGTTTCTGCTTATTGAAATACTGATGTCATCGCGTTTTGGCAGTGCTATCTTGAGTTAACCCCGTACAAAGGAGAGTAAATATGAGCAGGAAATTACCGGTCATCGGTGCTTGGTATCAGGACATCGAAGAAAACCAAATCTTTGAGGTGGTGGCTCTGGACGAAGACGGCGATTGCATCGACATTCAATACGCCGATGGCGAAATCGGCGAGTTTGACTACGACACCTGGCACCAAATGCTAGTGTTACCCGCCCAGCCCCCTGAAGACTGGAGTGCGCCCTACGAGTTGGCGAAGGAAGACAGTGTTGATCCTGATAAAGCCTTCACCACAGCACCCGTGGATGACCCACTAAGAGATATAGAGCCGGAATCTGTATTTAGTGACGACGATTACTGAAGCCTCGATATCGAGGCTCACAACTCACAGGAGTCCCGCTCCCACTCTGGTGAAGCTGTCGTTTTATGGGCTTTAATTAAAGACAACAAATCAGGCTTGTGTAAATATTTATGTACACAATACCTGGAAACAAAGCCTAACGCGGCTCGCAGATAAACACCGGGATATCTCGTCCCGTCCTGCTCTGGTAGATATCATAGTCAGGGTAATGCTCACAACAAACCGGCCATACCGCCGCCTTTTCTTCAGCATCAGCACGGCGTGCTCGCAGTTTCATTTTCTTCCCTTTGTACTGCACGTCGACATCAGGGTTGGCCACCAAATTGTTAAACCAAACGGGGTTTTTCGGCGCTCCACCCTGAGAGGCAACAATTATCACGCCCTCTTTGTAAGGCACATGCATTAAGGGAATCACCCGCTGTTTGCCCGACTTCGCACCCGTCATCGTCACCAGGCATACGTCGTAACCATTCAACTTACCCATTACCCGCCCGCTGGTGAGGCGATAGACTTTCTCATTTAAAGAAGAGAATACTTTCAGATAGGGCAGTAATTTAGCCATTTGCTCAGAGCTGGCTGTTTTTATATTTATCATAAGGATGTTCCAGAAACGGTGAATGGGGGATCTGCCGGTCTACTCTACCTGCTTCCCGTCAAGGAAAGCCATCACCCCGGTCATCTTGAAGCCGCGCACACCTGGAGCGTCAGTATCCAAGCGTTGAAATCAGCGATTGCCAAAGGGTAGACTGGGTGCCAAATAAAAGATCACAGAGAAACCATGAAAGCATCTGATATTGGCAAACTCGGCGTTTGGGGATTCCTCGATGCCTGCGACTACAAACAATGCATTGAACTCGCCCAAACTGTCGAACGACTCGGCTATTCAACCCTGTGGGTGCCAGAGGCTTTTGGCCGCGACCCCTTCGTCACCATCACTATGCTCGCTGGCGAAACTGAAAAGCTCTATCTCGCCACGGGCATCGCCAATGTCTATGCTCGTGACCCAATGGCGATGGCCTCGGCCCGCAATGCGGTTGACGAGCTTAGCGGTGGCCGGCTAATTCTCGGCCTCGGCGTATCCCACCGGGAGCTGGTTAGCGATATACGCAGCCACGACTACGGTAAGCCCGTTAGCACCATGCGTGCGTATCTTGAAGCCATGAACGCAGCCATGTACACCGCACCACCGCCGGCAAAACAAGGGATAGTTGTACTAGCGGCACTGCGTGAAAAAATGCTCGGCCTGGCGGGCAGTGCTAGCGATGGTGCTCACCCCTACTTTGTCACACCCGAACACACAGCCCGCGCACGGCAGATTATCGGCCCCGATAAATTCCTCGCCCCCGAGCAGAAAGTCCTGCTGATTAAAGACCCCAGCGAAGCTCGATCCATAGCCCGCCAGTTTATGGCCATGTATCTTGGGCTCGTCAACTACCGTAATAATTTGCTAACCCTCGGCTTCACTAACGATGATTTTGAAAACGGTGGCAGCGATAGATTGGTCGATGCCATTGTCGCCTGGGGTGACGAAGCAACGATTCAAAAACGCCTAGAAGCCCACTGGCAAAACGGTGCCGACCATGTCTGTATACAAGCCTTGCGCCCCGACGGTGAGCCAGGCTACGACCCTCGGGTTATTGAGGCCTTTGCCCCAGGTGCCTGATAGCTGGCACTTACTTAACAAGGGTCTATTTAACTAACGCCTCTTTAACTAACGCCTCTCAAACTAACGGATGTATCCATGAAGTTCACCATCATTCCCGTCACACCCTTCCAGCAAAACTGCACTTTACTGTGGTGTGAAGAAACCCTGCGCGCTGCCGTTGTCGACCCCGGCGGCGATATCGAGCGCATTGAACAGGCCATTGCCGCCAACGGCGTAACACTCGAAAAAATATTGGTCACCCACGCCCACATGGACCATGCCGGTGCGGTTGCCGATCTTGCCGAGCAAAAAAACATCCCCATTGAAGGGCCTCATAAAGAGGAAAAGTTCTGGATCGACAACCTGCCCGAGCAAGGCAAAATGTTCGGTCTGGGTGATGGCCAAACGTATAAAACGTTTGTGCCGACCCGCTGGCTCGACGATGGCGATACCGTCAGCGTTGGCAATCAGACCCTTGACGTTATCCACTGCCCCGGCCACACGCCCGGGCATCTGGTTTTTTTCGACCCTAAAGAGCGCCTGGCCATTGTTGGCGACGTGTTGTTCCAGGGCTCCATTGGCCGCACCGATTTCCCCAAAGGCGACTTCGACACTTTAATTAGCTCGATTCGCGAAAAGCTTTGGCCCCTCGGTAATGATGTTGAATTTATTCCCGGCCACGGCCCCATGTCGACGTTCGGCCAGGAGCGCCAAACCAACGGCTTTGTTTCCGACCGTATGTAAGCCCCTCAATTAATACACCCTGAATTGCCTGCGCCCTGAATTACCTAAGCCCCTTATTCGATAAATAAAAGGAAAAACCATGTCTGACGTCCATACTTTTGCTGGCGGCCCACTCGATAGAGCCAGCCATTTACGCACCAACAGCGAGTGGCTAAGCACACAACTGGCCGACCCCGCTACGCGTATCGTGCCGCTATGGAAGCAGCAGCCCTTAGTCACTCGCCGCCGCGATGGTATCGGTTGGTTATCACCCGTCGACCTCGCAGACTATTTATCCAGCGGTGTACCGACAATTTTCCTCGGCAACGATAGCGACGGTATTGCCCACTTCGCCATTGATATCACCGTGTTTGAAGACGCCAATAAAAGCGAGCCCTTTATTCAGCTCGGGCGTTTTATGGACTTGCGCTCCATCGCCCTGCAACTGCCCCTCGGCGATCCCTCCACACTCGGTACCGCCAAAGCCATTCTCGACTGGAACGCGCGCCACGGTTTCTGCGCGGTTTGCGGTAATAAAACTGAAATGCGCGACGCCGGCTATATGCGTAAATGCAGTAACGATACCTGTAACGCCGAACACTTCCCCCGCACCGACCCGGTGGTCATTATGCTCGCTGTACGCGGTGATCAGTGTCTGGTTGGTCGTCAGGCGATGTTCCCCCAGCACATGTATTCCTGTCTCGCCGGTTTTGTTGAACCAGGTGAAAATATCGAAGAAGCCGTGCGCCGTGAAATTATGGAAGAGGCCGGCATTAAAGTTGGCGACGTTAGCTACCACTCCACCCAGCCCTGGCCCTGGCCTTCATCGCTAATGATCGGTTGCTTTGCCGAAGCGGAAAGTGAAGAAATCACCATCGACGGTTTAGAGCTGGAGGAAGCGCGCTGGGTATCTCGCAGCGTACTGCGCGATGTGCTCAACGGTGCCACCGACCAGGGCGTGTTGTTACCGCCGCCAATGGCCATCGGTTATCAATTAATAAAAGCCTTCGCCGAAATGGATTAAAGGCCAGTAAACGCCTCTTAAAAAATAATACTAAAAATAACAATTCCCCTACAGGGGTAAACTGAGGAGAACAAAATGGAATACCGCGAAACGCTTTATCACGTAGATGGAAAAGTCGCCGTAATAACACTGAACCGGCCCGACAAGCTCAATGCCTGGACCACTCGCATGGCGGAAGAAATTCAGGATGCGACGATGACAGCCACTGAAGATGAAAACGTTAACGTCATTGTCATCACCGGTGCGGGGCGAGGCTTTTCTGCCGGTGCCGACATGAGTGTGTTACAGGACCTGGGTGAGGGCAGCGGAAAAAAGACCGCCAAAGAAGAGAAGCCCAAACCCACTCCACAGGATGTACGCCCCGACTTTAAGCAGGCTTACTCCTACTTTCCCGCCGTACCCAAACCTATTATCGCCGCCATTAATGGCCCCTGTGCCGGCATCAGTCTGGTACTGACCCTATTTTGCGATATGCGCATTGCCGCTGCCGATGCCAAGTTCACCTCCGCTTTTGTGAAACGTGGCTTGATCACCGAATACGGTGGCTCCTGGCTGTTACCCCGCATCGCGGGCTTTGGCAATGCTATGGATGTGTGGCTCACCGGCCGGGTTTTCGATGGTACTGAGGCCAAAGCACTGGGCGTAGTCAATCGCGTACTGCCCCAGGAAGACTTCCTCGACAACGCCATGGCAATTGCCCACGATATGGCCAATAACAACTCACCCCGCTCGATGCGCATTATTAAACAGCAGTTGTGGGAATCCCTGTTTCAAGACCTCGATACAGCGCTGGACATGGCCCACACTGAAATGAAAGCCAGTATCAGCAGCGAAGATTTTAAAGAAGGTGTTTCTCACTTTTTGCAAAAACGAACACCTAATTTTTCAGGAAAATAAATCTAATAAAAACTATTAATCAGGAATTAAAATATGGGACGCGTTGAAGGAAAAGTAGCACTCATTACCGGTGCCGCATCGGGTCTTGGCCGGGCAACAGCGGTACGCCTGGCCGAAGAAGGCGCCAAAATCATGGTCACCGACTGGGAAGACAGGGGCGGTAACGAAACCGTAGAACTCATCAAACAAGCGGGTGGCGAAGCGAGCTATCTTCACCAGGACGTATCGAGTGACGAAGAATGGCAAGCGGTTATCGCCACCACCCTCGAGACCTATGGCCAGCTCGACGTACTGGTGAATAATGCCGCAGTGATTATTGCCAAGTCGATAAAAGACACCACCTTAAAAGACTGGAAATGGCAAAACAGCATTGCTCTCGATGGCGTTTTTCTCGGTGTTAAATATGGTGCGGATGCTATGGAGAAGTCCGGTGGCGGCTCCATCATTAACATTTCATCCATCGCCGGCATTATCGGTCTCGACAAATCGGCGGCCTATTGTGCCGCAAAAGGTGGGGTAAAAATGCTCACCAAAGCCGCAGCCGTTGAATTTGCGCAGTTAAAAAACAAGGTACGGATTAATTCTGTTCACCCCGGTGTTATTCGCACGCCTGGTGTGGAGGCCACCATCAAAAAATACGGCGGTTCGGAAAAAATTAAACAGAAGTTTGAAGCCATGTCGCCCCTCGGTGAACTAGGCGAACCTAACGATATCGCCAATGGCGTACTCTATTTGGCATCTGACGAGTCCAAATACATGACCGGCTCTGAGCTGGTGATTGATGCGGGCTACTCTGCTGGTTGAGAGCTGTCGATTACGCTACTGGCCAAACCCCTTACCTTGAGACGACATCCCCGCTGTCGATCGACACGTCGGCAGCGGGGATGTCGTCCTCCAATCAAAATCCTTTCTCTATTTATCAGTCAATTCCTAGACCCTGTTCTCGCTAGTAACGGCCTTATATTTATACGATGAACTCCCTGACAAATGATAAAATCACCCTATCTACAAGGGACTTCGCCATGGGCTTGCTGCAATGAAACTACGTATTATCACTTACAACATCCACCGTGCGATTGGTCTTGACCGGCGCTATCAGCCCGAGCGTATTATTAAAATACTCGGTGATCACGATGCAGATATTGTTTTACTGCAGGAAGTTGACGAGGGCGCACCCCGCTCGAGAGAGCAGGATATGGCGCGGGAAATTTCCGCAGAGCTTGGCTACGACCATTACGCCGCAGGGCACAATGTCAGCCTACGCAAAGGCCGCTATGGCAATGCCACCTTAAGCCGCTACCCCATTACACGGGAGCGCAATATTGATTTAACCATCGGTGACCGCAAGCGACGGGGTTGCCAACATACGGCTATTGAAGTCCCCACAGGTAAAGAGGGTACAACGCAACTCGACGTGTTCAATCTTCACCTCGGCCTGTCACCCCTCGAGCGCCAGCGCCAGGCAGGTATGTTAATGCGTAGTAAAGAATTTACGGATATTAATCCCGGTGCAGCCTGCATCGTCGGCGGTGATTTTAATGACTGGTTGTCACGCTTGAGAGCGCTTTTCGTTGAAGGCATGTCACTGCGTTGCGCCACCGATACAGAAACCCGATTGCGCACCCGGCCGATCAAAACCTATCCTTCTTTTGCACCCCGGGGTGGCCTCGACCGAATTTATTACCGGGGTAATTTACGTGCTATCTCGGCCATTCCCTGCCGGCACCAGGTTGCCAAAGTCGCCAGCGACCATCTACCGATTATTGTTGAGCTAGAACTCACAAGTCATTGATGGCGACGGCTAAGCGCTGTATTCACGTAAAAACATCGACACCGCTTTTTTAAGTTCTTTATTTATTTCAAGTTCCGACGGCAACTCCAAACCCAATGCCGCACGCATATGCAGGTCAGAGCGAATCATGCCGAAATACTGTCGCGCCGCTGCATGGGTATCGTCAAGCTTTAAGCTACCACTTTTAACCTGCTGTTCAAGGTAGCTCGACAATCGCGTCACTGCCGCATTGGGGCCGTTGAGAAAAAAAGTCTTCGCTAGTTCGGGAAAGCGAACACCCTCTGAAACAACGGTGCGGAAAATAGCCAGGCTGTCCTCGCGCAACAGCACGTCTAAATAAGCTTTGCCAAGCTTTTCAAGGGTTTTCTGTAAATTGCTATCGCTATCAATGGCAGAGCCAAGGGGTGACAACATTTGCACGGCAAGACTGGCAATAATCGCCGCAAACAACTCTTCTTTATTGCCAAAATATTTATAGACTGTACGCTTTGAACCACCGGCTCGTCGTACTATTTCATCCACACTCGCACTGACATAGCCATATTCCAGGAAGACATCAACACCCGCTTGAAGGATAGTATCGCGGCGAATTTGCTCGGTACTTTTTTCAACTGTCACCATGGTTATAAATTTGTCCTTATTGTCATTCGCACTTCGAAGCTACATTTAAATCAGTAAACAAACGCACGTTAACATTCTATCAAGCAGACAGATCAACCACATCCCGCCTGTTAAAAATGCCTTATAACACAGCCTTAAGTCATCCATCCAACACATTTAAACAATGTCTCAATGGCTTGCATCAAAATAGACACGGTGCTAGGGTACGGCGCAGTACCGCAACTAATCAAGTCCTTTATTTCCCTCAATTGACAAGGCAACCTGCTAAACAAAAGTAATAACAAGTACACAGGTTATTTATTGAGTCCTCTATTTTTCTCTATCTTATAGAGGGGCTGGCAAACGAAAGTGAATCACGATAGTTCTTCCTAATATTGACGAAATGGTAATCACAATGCGTAAAATTATTCTCCTTGGGGTTCTTGCAGCCGGCATCATTTTTGGCGGCCTCTGGGCCAAAGAATGGTGGTTTGAAGGGCGCTTTTGGCAGTCGACTGACAACGCCTACACCCGCAGTGATATCACTATTATCAGCGCGAAAGTGCCTGGCATCGTCGATAAGGTCAATGTCCGTGCCAATGAGAAAGTGAAAGCAGGCGATATTCTTATATCTATGTACAAACCCACCTTTAATGCCACCGTAGCGCGTGCAGAGGCAGATATCGCCGAAGCTCAGGCCAGCCTTGCACGGGTAGATACACAGACCAGCCTGCAAAATGCCAATATTGCCGCCAGCCGTGCAGAAGTGAAAGCGGCTGAAGCACAACTAAGACGAGCCAATTTGGATCTAGGGCGCTCCAAAACACTCAAAGACAAAGGCTATGCCGAAAAGCAGCGCTATGACCACGACCTCACCGATGTCAGCAGTGCAGAGGCAGAACTCGCTCGCACCCGTGCCAATGTAAACGCGGCCATTGCTCAGCTGGATGTACTAACGGCTGAAAAAGCAGAAATTAGCGCCGAACAGGCTCGTGCTGAGGCCGAAGCTAACCTCGCCAAAATTGCGCTATACCTGTCCGATATTCGTGCGCCTCGCGATGGTGTGGTCGGCGCAAAGCATGTCGAAAGTGGTGAATATATCCACGTCGGCGCCCGCAAGATGGCTATTGTCTCTCTCGACCATATCTGGGTTAGCGCTAATTTCAAAGAAACCCAACTCACCGGAATGGTGCCGGGACAAAAAGCCATTGTGACAATCGATGCCTTTCCCGACCAGCCGATTGAAGGTGTGGTCGAAAGTCTGTCACCTGCCAGTGGTGCGGAGTTCAGCCTGTTACCAGCGGATAACGCCACCGGTAACTTCACTAAAATTGTACAGCGCGTGCCGGTCAAAATCCTCCTCGACCCGAATAACCCCGTCCTTAAATTGCTCCGCCCCGGCATGTCTGTACTCGCCAAAATTGATACGCGCTCTAGTGCAAATGAAGAGACTGCAGGTGTTGAAAGCGCAACCACTGTCGTTCTATCCCAATAAACAGAGCCGTACGTAGCGCGACTTATTTACTAGACCTGCATTAACTATCCGCTAACAGGCGGGGCGAATACGGACGACCACTATGAGTAACGCAACAAGCCCTGCTGCTGAAGACACCTCTCCCGCTACCGATGAAGAATCTGTCTCGGTAGGCACCTGGCTGACCGTATTTGGCGGTGTGCTTGGTGCCTTTATTGCCGTTCTCAACATTCACATCACCAATGCCTCGTTAAAAGATATTCAGGGCGCGCTGTCGGCAACACTGGAAGAAGGCTCGTTTATCTCCACCGCCTACCTCACGGCCGAAGTGGTCGTCATACCCGTAACGGGATGGCTAGCGATGGTCTTTGGCCTGCGCCCCTATATGCTGTTCAACACGGTTGTTTTTGCCTTAACCACCCTCCTTTGCGCCTCAGCATGGAGCCTGGAATCAATGCTGGTTTTCCGCACACTGGCAGGCCTGGCCGGCGGTACGCTAATACCCCTGTCTTTTATGCTGATTCTGACTTTACTGCCGCCGTCCAAACAGGCGATTGGCATGGGCATGTTTGCCCTCACCGCAACGCAGGCACCGTCAATCGGCCCCACTCTTGGCGGTTATTTAACCGAGGCCTTTGGCTGGCAGTCGGTGTTTTACCTACAAATTGTGCCCACCGGCATCATGTTTCTAATCCTCTTTCAGGGCCTGAAAAAAACCAAACCCCAGTTCGAACTACTCAAGAATGGCGACTGGTTTGGCATTCTCTCCATGGCTGTGGGTCTGGGTGCAATGATCATTGTGCTCGAAGAAGGTAATCGCAAAGACTGGCTGGAATCTGATTTTATTCTCAACGGCACCCTCCTCGCCACTACCTGCCTCATTGCTTTTGTTGTCATTGAATTAAAGCGAAAAGACCCTTTTATTAATTTACGTTTACTAGCAAGGCGCAATTTCCTGCTTGCTAATCTGGTGGGCATTATTCTCGGCCTTGGCCTCTACGGTTCAGTCTTTATCATGCCCATGTTTCTCGCTCAGATGCATGGCTTCAATGCCATGCAGATAGGCCTGGTAATGATGTGGATTGGCCTGCCCCAATTGATCGTCGTACCCATTGTTCTGCGCTTAATGCCTCACATTGACATACGCATACTGCTCGCCTTTGGTGCCTTTATTTTCGGCCTGAGCTGTCTGTTAAATATTCACATGACGGCCGACTACGGCCACGACCACCTCATCTGGCCGAATATTATCCGCGGCCTGGGCATGCCTTTTATTATGGTGCCGCTCAATGTCATCGCCACCGCCGGTCTTGCAAAGGAAGATGTCGGTTCGGCATCGGGCCTGTTTAATGTACTGCGAAATTTAGGCGGTGCCGTTGGTATCGCCGTGCTGGCAACCTTTTTGTCCCTGCGCCAACAGTATCACTCCAGCCATATTGTTGAGAATATCAGCGCCTACAACCCCTTCACTATGGAGCGCCTGCAGGGCTTTGCTAATCATTTTGGCAACCTGGGTGCCGACCCCGTACTGGCCCAGGAACAAGCACTTCTCGCCATCGATGCCATCGCTCGGCGCGAGAGTTTTATCATGGCCTACAACGACTGTTTTTATTTTATGGGCGCGGCCTTTATCGTCAGTCTTGGTTTTATTGCCTTGATGAAAAAGCCCGGTTAGGTCACCGTCCGGGAACAGGAACCGTTGCGATGGAAAGCTATTTTTAGTCACCTTTTGCTATCATTTAATAGTGACTTTATTGAATGAATAATAATTGTTAAACCTGGCCAGAATCAGCTTTTCCGCAGTAGGCTTTCTGTTCTTGAACAGCCACCTGGTACATTCTTTACAAAAAAATTACTTTACCGGCCTTGGTGCCGACAGCTTCCTCTCCCAGAGGAAAGTATGATCATGGCCGATAACGGCGCTTTGTATTTTGTTGGTGCAGCCTGTGTATTTGGCGCTTGTGTAACGTAGACCTTGAAGCCTTTTCGGCTACAGAGTGAAACTATAAAAAACTGCCAAGAATGACTAAGCAAACACACAAAAAAGTACCAATTTCGTGTAATTTGGCAATGAAAAACAGACATCACAATAATGTTCAATGAACAACATTAGTTATTTAGGTACTTTTATTCATGAGACAACCCAAGGCCATTACGGTTAGAGCCTTAAAAAGCGCGCTGAAAAATAAAGAATTTATTTTGCACTACCAGCCTAAAACATCAATGGTAACCGGGAAAACATACGGTGCGGAAGCACTTTTGCGCTGGCAACAACCCGATGGCACACTTGTCCCGCCCTTTGAATTCATCCCCCTTGCTGAGAAATCAGAGTTTATCCAGGAAATCACACACTTCGTTTTTAGTAAGCTCATCGAGGATATGACGCTAATTAACGCCGTCAACGACGATCTTGTTATCTCCTTTAATGCCTCTGGCAAAGACTTTCATGATAGTAAATTCACAAATATCGTACTTTATGCGCTGAAAAACCGCTTCATTGACGCTAAAAATCTTGAAATTGAGGTCACAGAAACTGTCCTCATGGATGAAGAGCATGCAAAAGTTACACTGGCTGCTTTGGCCAACAAGGGTGTTTCTATTGCCATGGACGATTTTGGAGAAGGACACTCAGGCTTAGCTACACTCAGCAAATGGCCCTTTACCACACTGAAAATCGATAAGGGTCTGATAGACGACATCGCAACATCAGGAAAAAACCATGCCATTATCCAGGCATCTATTCGCATGGCGCACCAGCTCAATATTGATGTTGTCGCCGAAGGAATTGAAGATGAAGAAACCTATCAAATATTGCAAAGCTATGGTTGCAAAGCAGGGCAAGGCTTCTGGATTTGCAAACCCTTACCCCTCGAAAAATTTATTAAGTACCTAAAAACCTATAAACAACTGCCGGCCAAACCCGTTGGCTTGCTCTATATGGCACAGCTAGACCACCTGCAATGGCGTAAAGCCGTCATTGACTCGGCACTTTTCCTCCGGGAAATAAAGGGAGAGCGTACGCTAGATGATTTACGCAACCGCCCAGAACTCGACCATACACAATGCAAACTTGGAAAATGGTATTACGGTCAGGGTCGTTTTTTTAAGGAGCATAGTATTTACAAAGGGATGGAAGCACCGCACAGGGAATTACACACTATCGGAGAGAAATTACTCAGACGCTCAATGAAACATTGCCACTGGGACGAATTCACTGAGCTCACGCATGCCTTAAGTAAGAAATCTATGGAGGTTTTAGAATCTTTACAATCTATGGAGAATTATCTTTCTGTACATCATTCTTTAGAACCCTCAGAGCCATCACATCCTGACTTTGGCTAACAAACCCTTCAAACGCCTATCCCAACACCTGATCCATCTCGCCAACAGCTTCTATCGCATCCCGGATAAGTGACGGCCCATGATAAATAAACCCGGTATAAACCTGTACTAAACTGGCCCCGGCTTTGATTTTATCGCAGGCATCCTCACCTTTAACGATACCGCCCACACCGATAATCGGCAGAGCGCCATCAAGCTCTTTCGCCAGTTTACCAATCACTTCAGTCGCCCGCTCGCGCACGGGCCAACCACTCAAGCCGCCCTGCTCACCCGCTAATGGCGAGCGCTTAACCTGCTCTCGCGACAGGGTTGTATTAGTGGCAATAACGCCATCCATACCGTGTTTAATCAATTGGCGCGCCATATCGGTAATTTGTTCGTCGTCCAAATCCGGTGCAATTTTTAATGCCAGCGGCACATAACGACCCTGCTCATCGGCGAGGCGAGCCTGGGTTTGTTTCAGTGTTGCCAGTAGTTCGTCAAGCTGCTCGGCGTGTTGTAAATCCCGCAGACCCGGGGTATTGGGCGAAGAAATATTAACGGCGATATAGTCGGCGTGGGCGTAGGCCTTTTCCATGCACAGGCGATAATCATCGCTGGCTTTTTCCACGGGCGTGTCAAAATTCTTACCGATATTAATACCCAGCACACCTTTGAATTGTCGCTCGCGCACCTGTGATACCAGATGATCAACACCCAAATTATTGAAGCCCATGCGATTAATAATCGCCTGATATTCGGGCAGACGAAATAAGCGCGGCTGAGGGTTGCCCGGTTGGGGCCGAGGCGTAATAGTGCCAATTTCGACAAAGCCAAAGCCCAGCTCGGAGAGCGCATCAAAGTAGTCGCCATTTTTATCGAGGCCAGCCGCCAAACCGACAGGGTTAGGGAAACTTAAGCCCATTGCCTCTACAGGATGAACCTCGGGTTTAGGCAGCAGCTTCAACAAACCCAGACGCGATGACAGCGCGATTGCGTTTAAAGAAAAATGGTGGGAGGTCTCTGTTGGTAAAAGGAATAAAGCTCTGCGCGCTAACGGATACATAGTGACCTCACGTGTTTATTGCCGGCTGATTTGCCCAACTGCTGTCTCGACGCCTGACCAGACGACGGGCCCAATAAATGAGCCGCTTCTCGACGAAGATCAACAGGGCGGCAAGGATAAGCCAAGGTGACGGGCAAGTCATCAACGGTGCTCTGTAAAAAGAGCCAATGCTGAACCTAAAGCCATGCTCCCTGTCCTAAGTGCTTATAGGCAGAAAACCTTTGCCCAAGCACTGGTAAATATTACAATCGACCCCATAACACTAATACTCCGCCAAGCTGTAATTCACGATCAAAATAAGGCCGAAATAACGTACCCATGAGTGTATCCACGCAGATCCAGTCCTTACTGTCCTACCTCAATCAAACCATCGTCGGCCAGGAGCATCTCGCTCAGCGGCTGGTGATGGCGCTGCTAGCCGATGGCCATTTACTGGTTGAAGGCGCGCCCGGCCTCGCCAAAACTAAAGCCATTAACACGCTGGCCAAGGGTATTGATGCCGACTTTCACCGCATACAGTTCACCCCAGACCTGTTGCCCGCCGACGTAACGGGCAGCGATATTTACCGCCCCGAAAATGCCAGCTTTGAATTTCAGGCCGGGCCTATTTTTCACAACCTGGTGCTCGCTGACGAAATCAATCGCGCCCCGGCCAAAGTACAGTCGGCCCTGCTTGAAGCTATGGCCGAGCGACAGGTCAGTATCGGCAATAAAATTTATCCCCTGCCCGAGTTGTTTCTGGTGATGGCGACGCAAAACCCCATTGAGCAGGAAGGCACCTATCCTCTGCCCGAAGCCCAGCTCGACCGCTTTTTAATGCATGTCACCGTTGGCTACCCCGACGCCGATGCCGAGCGCCAAATCCTCAAGTTGGTAAGAGACGAGGCCGAAGGTAGTACTCAGACACCCGGCCCTGAAATTGATCAAGCAACGCTCTTTGCTGCCCGTAAAGAAGTCCTTGGCGTACACATGGCCGACAATGTTGAGGCGTATTTAATTCAGCTAATTCAGGCCACACGCCAGCCCCTCAGCTACGGCGAAGAGCTCGACAGCTGGCTCGACTACGGCGCCAGCCCACGTGCAACCATTGCGCTGGACCGCTGCAGCCGCGCCAATGCCTGGCTCGACGGGCGAGACTTTGTTACCCCCGATGATATTCGCGCCGTGGCCCACGACATCCTCCGTCATCGTTTAATTCTCAGCTTTGAAGCCGAAGCCAACGGTATTACTACCGACCGCGTGATCGATACCCTGCTTGCCAACGTTGCTTCTGCCTGAGTTTATTTGTATCAATGTTGTTCACTAATAAGTCGTCCTTTATCTCTACGACGTGCCTAGCTCTTGTCTAGTCTAGCGCCTTTATCGAATCTGCCGGCCAGTGTGGTCGCCTCTGTCGCCGATCTCGCGAAGCTGCGTTTTGCCGCTCGCGAGTTAACGCTATTTCCACAACGCCCCGTAAAAAGTGCATTGAACGGCACCCGTAGCTCACGCTTTCGCGGCCGCGGTATGGATTTCGACGAAGTGCGACCCTACCAGCCTGGCGACGATATTCGCTCCATCGACTGGCGAGTGACGGCGCGCACCACCAGCCCCCACACCAAAGTTTTTCGCGAAGAACGCGAGCGCCCACTCATGGTGATTTGCGACCTGCGCCAAAGCATGTTTTTTGGCTCTCGACGTTTGAAGTCGGTTTGCGCCAGCGAGATTGCCAGCCTGCTGGCATGGGCCGGACTCAACGCCGGTGAGCGTATTGGCGCACTGGTATTTGGCCCCGACAAGCAGCGGGACATCCGCGCCCGGCGCAGCCAGCACAGTGTTCTTCAACTGATTAAAGCCCTGCACGAAACCAGCCTAGCGCTGCTGCCACCGGGCAAAACACACACAGAACAAGCATCACCAACACCCGATAAGAGCGAGCGCTACAGTCTGAGTGAAATTCTTGAAGACACGCGCCGCGTTGCCCGCCCCGGCACCAGCTTAATGATCATCAGCGATTTTCACGATCTCGACGAAGACGGCGAACGCCACCTGTTTGAACTGGCTCGCCACTGCGACCTCAGCCTGTTTCACATTTACGACAAGCTCGAAAGCCAGCTGCCGCCACCCGGGCAATATCAAATTTTTAATGGCGCACAGCGATTTTTATTGAACGCGGCTAAAGCGAGTCTGCGCAGCCGCTTTGAACAGCACTACCGTGATAAAGAACAACGTTTGCAGCAAACGGCCCGGCGACTGAAGCTACCATTACTCAGTTTCTCAACGGATGAACCGGTACTCGACACCCTGCGTTTGGCTTTTGCCAAACAGGGTCGACGGCAGCGCTAGTGGATAATCCGATGCTCGAACAGCTCAGAGATATTCACCTGCCCGAGGCGGTGCACTGGTGGCCACCCGCGCCCGGCTGGTGGATAGTCGCGGCCTTATTACTGGGCCTGATAATTTGGCTCAGCCGCTATTTACAGGCGCGCTATCGCCGTCAGTATTTTCGCGGCGAAAGTCAGGACTTACTGAAACAAGTTTGGCGGGACTATGAGCAACAGGCGGGGAACACAGCCAATGCCGACCGTGACTTTATTGAAAATACGCTGGCGCTATTACGTCGAGCCGGTAAAACAGCGCAACTAGCGGCTGATAATAAGAGCGACGATCATCTTGAATCCATGCCGAGCCCCGCTCTGCTAGCGGCTCTCGACCAACACAGTGTTGGCAAACTCTCCGCAACTTTACCCTTACAGGACATCAGCGAACGCCTCTACCGCGCCGAGAGTAAAGCGCTAAGCACAGAGCAAGCCCAGTGCTTTTACGCGGTGGCAAAAAGCTGGCTCAAGTCGAAAGACTTTACACCGGGCAAGCAATCCGGGGACGATAGCTGATGCTCAGCCTGATCTGGCCCTGGATGCTGGCACTCGCCCCCCTGCCCTTTCTCTACCGCTGGTGGCGCAAGCCCGCAGACGATCAACAGGCCGCGCTGCTGTCGCCTGTTTACGCTCAACTCGCCGCCGACAGCCAAAGCAGCCCGGCCGTAAATCGTCGCAACTGGCCTAGCCTTGTCCTGCTCACCTTAATCTGGATTGCCTGTCTGCTCGCTGCCAGCCGCCCCCAATGGATTGGCGAACCCATCGCTCTGCCCATCAGTGGCCGCGATCTGCTACTGGCGGTGGATATTTCCGGCAGCATGGAAGTCGAAGATATGGAAGTAAGAGGCTCGCTGATCGACCGCTTAACGGTGGTTAAAGCGGTGGTCGGCGATTTTGTCGAACGACGCAGCGGCGATCGACTCGGCCTTATTCTGTTTGGCGACCACGCCTATCTGCAAACCCCTCTCACCTTTGACCGGCAAACCCTCAATACGCTATTACAGGAGGCCTTAATCGGCTTTGCCGGTAAGGGCACAGCAATTGGCGATGCCATCGGCCTCGGCGTAAAGCGCCTGAAAGATAAAGACGAAAACAGCCGCGTTATTATTTTATTGACCGACGGTGCTAATACCGCCGGTGAGGTTGAACCCCTGAAAGCAGCCGAGTTGGCCGCCGCTTACGGGGTAAAAATTTACACCATTGGCGTCGGTGCCGATGAAATATTACGCCGCAGTTTATTCGGTGTGCGCCGCGTTAACCCCTCCGCCGATCTTGATGAAACTACCCTGCGCGCCATTGCGGCGCAGACCGGAGGCCAATATTTTCGCGCCCGCAATCCGAAAGAATTAGCACAAATCTATGCCACCCTCGACCTGCTTGAACCGGTCAGTCAGGACGCCGAAACCTTTCGCCCCACCCGTGCGCTGTTTTACTGGCCACTGGGTGTAGCACTGCTATTAAGCTGCCCCTTACTGCTTTTCCGGGGTATTAAAGCATGAGCTTTTTGTCTGCCGAGCTAGCAACAGCCATCGCCCAGTTTCACTGGCTTCGCCCCTGGTGGCTCGCGGCCCTGTTACCCGGTATTGCCCTGGCCTTGTTGCTCGCTCGTCGTAGTGGTAACAACAGCGCCTGGCAAGGCGTTATCGCCCCGGAGTTACTCCCCTATCTGGTCGAACAAGACACCAGCACCAAGCGGCAGCGCCTGCATTGGTGGCTGCTCCTGCCCTGGCTCTGCGCCTGTCTTGCACTAGCGGGGCCGAGCTGGAATAAAATCCCCCTGCCCATTCATAAACAACAGACACCGCTGGTTATTCTGCTCGACCTGTCACCGTCTATGTGGGCGGAAGATGTCAAACCCAACCGGCTGACTCGCGCCCGCTTAAAGTTAATCGACCTGCTGCACACACGACAGGAAGGCACCACCGCACTGGTCGCCTATGCGGGCGATGCCCACGTCGTCACCCCTCTCACCGATGACACGGCAACCATTATCTCCCTGCTGCCCGCCCTTAATCCGGCGATAATGCCCGTGCCCGGCAACCAACCCTTGCAGGCTCTGGAAAAAGGCATCGAACTCATTGTTAAAAGCGGCTTTCAAAACGGACATGTGTTGCTGGTTTCCGATGGGCTGCCCAGTGCTGACTTGCCACTAATGAATGCCCAGCTAGAAAACTACCCCGGCATTAAAACCTCTGTATTAGCGCTCGGTACAAAAGATGGCGCACCCATTCCTTCCGTTTCTTCCGCCGGCAAAGGTGGCTTTGTCAAAGACAGTAATGGCAATATCGTCATTGCCCAATTACGCGAAACCCCATTGCGTAAACTGGCGCAAAATAATGGTGGCATCTACCGCAAGATCTCTCTCGACGATAGTGACATTGAAGCCCTAAGTCAGCTTTTCAACAGTGCTGACAGCGAACAAAGCCAGCAATTAGAGCGCACCTTTGATACCTGGCACGACAGTGGTTTCTGGCTGGTTTTTCCGCTGCTGCCCTTCCTGGCATTAGCCTTTCGCCGCAACGTACTGGCTTTATTGATTCTTGCCCCGCTAGTTTTTGCACCCGATAAAAGCTACGCCATGGAATGGCAGGACCTCTGGCTGCGGAGTGACCAGCAAGGGCAAAAGGCACTGGCCGCCGGTGACGCGGAGGCAGCTGAAGCGCTCTTCAAAGACCCGAGCTGGAAAGGTTCGGCAGCCTATCAAAAGGGTGACTTTGCCGCCGCCGAAGAGCATTTTAAAAACAGCGAAGCCAGCGCCGACAGCCTTTACAACCTGGCCAATGCTCAGGCTAACGCCGGACAGCTAGAAGCAGCGCTGGAAAACTATCAGGCGGCCCTCGAATTAGAGGACAAACACGAAGACGCCCACTTTAATAAAGACCTGGTTGAAAAAGCCCTGAAACAAGAACAGGAAAAGCAGCAAGAAAAAGATAAGTCGCAAGATGACGAGAACGCAGAAGAGGGTGATAAAAGCGACGCCGATAAAGATGATGCAGAGGATGGAGAGCCGTCGTCCGATTCTGAGCAAGACGGACAGGAAGGCGAGTCTGGCGAACAAGAGGCCGACGATGATTATAATCCCGAGGATAGTCCGGAGAATAAAGAACCAGAATCAGATACTGAAAAAAGTGCTGAGCAAGACAAAGATGATGCCGAAGAGAAAGACTCTGCCAATGCAGAGAATGAAGAAAAACCCGATGATGCAGAATCTCAAAACACTGGGGAAGCACAAGCCTCTGCCGCCGACGAAATGCCCGATGAGCAACGTCAGGCCCTTGAACAATGGTTGCGCCGTGTACCCGACGACCCCAGCGGCTTAATGCGCAGAAAGTTTGAATATGAAGCCTGGCAGCACGATCAACAAATGCAAGGCCGAGGTCGAGCAAGTCAGCAGGAGACAGAACGTTGGTAAGTAAACAATTAGTCACACAGACGCGCCGCGTCGGCAGCTATTTTATCGGGCTTTTATTACTAATAATGTCCGTTGGTAGTTATGCGGCAAACCTCCTTAGCGAGGTCAATCGTAACGCAGTCAATCTTGGCGAAAGCTTTGATCTGAATGTTATTTACAGTGAACAAATAATATTTGGCGAGCCTGACTTCAACGCGCTGAAAAAAGATTTTAAAATTTTAAGTCAAAACAAGCGCAGCCAATACTCGAATTATAATGGCCGTAGTATTTCGACCACACGCTGGATATTAAGTCTTTCACCAAAACGATTAGGCACTTTATTAATTCCCTCTTTTACCTTTAAAGATGAAATTAGTAATGCTCTCGAGATAAAAGTCAGTAAGGCAAAAGCCAGCACCCAGGTCGCAGGAGCCCCTGTTTTTACCGAAACCCTACTCGATAAAAATAGTGTTTATGTACAGGAGCAAGCCCTGCTGACACTGCGTTTATATACCTCTGTGCCCATGAGTAATTTTGCCTTCGACGAACTCGCCGTACCGGGGGCGCAACTCATCAAGGTGGCGGAAAGCCAATATCAAAAAGAGATCGATGGCCAGCAATACACCGTGGTCGAAACCCGCTACGCTATTTTTGCCGATAGTAGTTCGACTCTGGAAATACCGGCAATTCAATACCGGGGTGTTATTGCAGACCCGACCGCACGCAATAGCGGCTCACTTTTTCGGCAACGGGGTCGGCAGGTTTACTTCAACACCGAAGCCAGGCAATTACAGGTTAAACCCATGCCCAGTAACAGCCCCCTGCAACACTGGCTGCCCGGCAAAGGCTTGGGCCTGCAGGAGCGCTGGAGCAACCCCACCAGCGACATCACTTTGGGTGAACCGCTGACCCGTACCATCACCATTACCGGACAGGGTTTGATGGGCAGTCAACTGCCGCCCCTGCAAATACCCAACAGCAAGAGCTACAAACTCTATCCCGACCAGGCGCAAATAGAAAACAGCGTTAGCGAAGCCGGTGTTATCGGTAAGCGCATCGAGTCTATCGCCATTGTGCCAACACAAGTCGGTAGCATTACTCTGCCCGATATTACCGTCGGCTGGTGGGATACAAAGGCCAATAAAGTTCGGCACACTGTTCTCAAGGGGCGCACGCTAAATGTCCTGCCTGCAAGTGCATCGACTGAACTTACCGGCAACGCTGCAGCGCCGACACCTGAAGGCGATATCAGCGCCCTGTCATCGCAAGCGCTGCAAAATGCGACCTCGCCGATAACAGGCACTTACTTCTGGCTGCTGGCCGCAAGTAACGTTGTGCTACTTATTGTCGCCACTGTTTTCGCCGTTTTATGGTGGCGCAATCGCCCCCGCGAATTACAGGCACCGGCACAAAGCACGGCAGCCAAACCTGATAAGGAGCTGTTTCAAGAGCTTCGCATGGCCTGTGCCTTCGACAATTATTCAGCGCTACGCCAGGCCATAATTCATTGGGCACGCGTGCATTGGCAGCAAGAATCACTGCACAGTCTGGAGCAGGTCGCTGAGCTTGCCGATAGCGAAGCGCTAAAGGCTGAATTCAAAGCCCTTGATGCGCGGCTATACAGTGATAACGATACACAGCAGCCCGTGAGTAGCGATACTATTTTTCTACAACTAGAAAGCGTGAGAAAAAGTGGCGCGGCAAATAAAGCGGCTGGCAAAAAGGATCAGCGACAACACTTGCAAGCCCTCTACCCCAAGGGTTCCTGAGCTTAATTTTAAAGGCTTACTTTTCAAGATATAAATAAGGCAATTAACTATGTCAATCTGGAAAAAAACGCTATCACTCGACGTCCTGAATAATGACTTCCCCGATGGCGCAGCAACAAATGTTGGCATCGAGTACACCGACTTTGGCGATGACTATATTACCGCCCGCATGCCGGTCGATGAACGCACCCGCCAGCCCTACGGCATTCTCCACGGTGGCGCATCCTGTCTGCTCGCCGAAACTGTCGGTAGTCACGCGTCGTCTCTGTGTATCGATATGGAAAAGCAGTATTGCGTCGGCCTTGAAATTAATGCCAACCACATTCGTTCGGTCTCCGAAGGCTTTGTTTATGGCACGGCCAAACCCATGCACCTGGGTCGCTCAACCCACGTTTGGGAAATCATGATTCGTAATGAAGCGGGAAAAACAGTGTGTATTTCCCGCTTGACGATGATGGTGAAAGACCAGGAATAATGTCGTTGAAAAAGTAGTGGGGCGAACAACAGGCAGCGTAGCCCACCCTACTATCGCCGATTAAAACCAACAGTATTAAGGCGCAGGATTCGAGTAACGTTGGTGCAACGCCTCTATGCCCTGCTTCACTTCGCTCGATAACACACAATTAATACTGGCGATATTCGCCTTCAATTGTTCGAGGTTGGTAGCGCCAATAATATTGCTGGTGACAAATTCCCGGCTATTCACATAGGCCAGAGCCATGGTCGATGGATCTAATCCATGCTCCTGCGCCAGCGTCACATAAGCCTCCGAAGCGGCAACAGCCTGAGGGCTGGAATAACGTTGGAAGCGGTCAAACAGGGTCAAACGCGCACCGGCCGGCTTCTGACCATTCATATATTTACCCGACAACATGGCCATCGCCAGCGGTGAATAAGCCAACAGCCCGACATCCTCTCGAATCGCCATTTCGGCAAGACCCACTTCAAAACTGCGATTAAGGAGGTTATAGGGGTTTTGAATGCTGACGATGCGTTCGAGATTATCTTCGCGAGCGTGACGAAGATACTCCATGACACCCCAGGGGGTTTCGTTAGACACGCCGATGTGACGCACCAGGCCCTCTTTCACCAGCTCCGATAGCGCACTCAATGTTTCTTCAATCGAAGCCAAATCATCTTGCGCTTTGTGGCGATAACCCAGTTGCCCAAAGAAGTTAGTCGTGCGCTCAGGCCAGTGCACCTGATAGAGGTCGATATAGTCGGTTTGCAATCGCTTAAGGGAGTCACGCACCGCCTGGTGGATATGTTCACGATTGAGTCGTGGGCCGCCTCGCAGGTGCTTCCAGTCACCCGTCGATTCTGAACGGCCGGATACTTTGGTCGCAAGCACCACCTCACTGCGCTTGCCCCGCCGGGCAAACCATTCGCCCACATATTCTTCCGTGCGGCCCTGAGTTTCAGGCCTTGGCGGC
Organism: Gammaproteobacteria bacterium 50_400_T64; assembly: GCA_002162755.1. Taxonomy (GTDB): domain Bacteria; phylum Pseudomonadota; class Gammaproteobacteria; order Pseudomonadales; family Porticoccaceae; genus Reddybacter. The sequence goes on from MAAS01000015.1 coordinate 104,886, forward strand.
ACCGGATACATTTCGGCGGTATCGAAAAAATTAACGCCTTCGGCAAGGGCAAAGTCCATTTGCTCGCAGGCCTCATCCAGGGTGTTTTGCTGCCCCCAGGTCATGGTGCCCAGACAAATAGCACTGACTTTAAGGTCGGTCTGACCTAAAGAACGATATTCCATAATGATTAGTTCCTGCCGCTATTCAGCCTCACGCCATAGCATTTTGTTATTAGAAGAAGTCCCTATTTAAACCTATAGGATGAGATAAAACACTACAAAACCAGCAACTCTATCAGGTAGTATCTAATACGCACTTGTTTTTTATAAAAACAAACCGGGGAGTAGAACTATGAAAGTCAGCGCCAAAGAACTTGTCAACAATGCCATGAAAGAAATCGAAACGCTTAGCCTTGAGCAAGCGTCCGCACTGCTGGGTGATGATAGCGCTGTATTTGTCGACATTCGCGATATACGAGAACTCCCTCGTGGCGGTAAAATCCCGGGCGCCCTGCACGCACCCCGTGGCATGCTTGAATTTTGGGTTGATCCGGAAAGTGAATACCATCGGGATATTTTTTCATCGGGCAAAAAATTTGTTCTTTACTGCGCAAAAAGCCATCGTTCTGCCCTCGCCACACTCGCCCTGAAAAATATGGGTTTACAGCCTGTCTGCCATATTGATGGCGGCTATGAAGCCTGGACAAAAGCAGGCCTAAGCACCGAATCAGTAGAGAAGAAATAGCCTGGACCAACCCCGTTTTCACTGCTTTTCAGTTGACACACAGGTCGTGACTTCTATGATCAACTGTAAAAAAACACTTTCTCGTTTCGAGTGCTCCTGAATGCCAGTACTTAGCAATTTATGGCGTATCTATTTATTTGTCATTACCAGCTCAATAACTGCGTTGGTTTTGCTGGGTGTATTCCAATGGAACAAAGTCAAACAAGATGCCGACACAGAGTTGCGTTATCTCAACAATGTCAGTTTTACATCGACACGAGCAATGCTCAGTTATCAGAAAAGCATCTTCGACAGCCTCAGTGACGAGATAGTAGCGCTCGATCTTACCAATGACATCGACAAATTAAATGAGATGGTAAAGCGGGTTGTAAAAAACAATTCCGAGGTGACAGCCATCATGGTCAGGGATCCGGAAGGTGGTCTGATACTAACAAGTGGAGAAATCGCCAATACTGACGGCCTCCCCTCACTGCTTAGCGACCCTATAACTCAATATAACTTCCAAAGAGCCCTCGCGCAAAATGCACTTGTTATTGGCAACAACAGATTCATTCCCTGGCTTAACAAACAAGTTATTGGCGTACATTATGCGGTGCGTCAGAAAGGAAAGGTCATCGCTGTACTAACCAGTGCTATAGAACACAGTATTGATGGCTCTGCCTGGAATAACAGTCAATTAACACGCGGCACTATCTTGCAACTTTTTCGAGACGACTATCATTTTATCTACAGCTCAAGACCTCAATACAAGAAAAACCCCAAAGAATATTTAATTCCTATTCCAGAAGAAATGGTTAATTACTTTATTGATCAGCTACAGATACAGGCGGGAATATCATCCGAAGAGCTTCGCAGCTCGGGCCAGCTAATTTCTGTCAACGCCCTGTTCGAGCCGGGTATGGATGCTCTATTCACCATACGTTACGAACCCTATTACCGCTACTACACTCTCAGCTCCATAGAAAGATCTAGCCTTTATGGTAACTTTTTGCCCAAATTTATTTGGCAAATCGCGATAATAATCGCCTTCAACATCCTGCTTTTTCTGATGTTTAATTTCTTTAATCGCGAGCAGAAGAAATCACAGAAGCGACTTCTTTTTCAGGCCAATCACGACCAACTCACCGGCTTACCCAATCGTTACTACCTTGCTGAGCACTTCCACAGCTGGTCCCAAGCTTGCGAAGGAAGGTTTGCCCTTTTTTTTATTGACCTTGATAATTTCAAAGTCATTAATGACCACTACGGCCATGCCACAGGTGATAAAATACTTATCGAGGTCGCACAACGCATTGAAGCCCAATTTAAAGATTTAAACATAAGGCATGGCGGCGACGAATTTATTATTTTCATTCCTGAAAATGACGGGGCTTATCTAGTACAACTCGCAAACAATTTCATTAATGATTTAATGCAGCCTATTACAGCCGACAACACCGAGTTTTCTGTAACGTCGAGTATTGGCATTGTCTGCGCCCCGAGCAATGGCCAGGAGCTCGGTACTTTACTCAGTAAAGCCGACATCGCCATGTATGAAGCAAAAAAACACCGAAACGAAGCCTTCCTCTTTTCCGATGAACTGGAACAACGTAGCGCCTATAACACGGCCATTGAAAGGGAGCTGCGCACGGCCGTCGAGCGCGACGAGATTGCCATGATGTACCAACCTCAAATCGACAGTAATACCGGCAATACGATTGGCGTCGAAGCCCTTGTACGCTGGAATAATCGCGAACTCGGGAATGTGCCACCCTCTGATTTTATCCCTATCGCTGAAAGCATGGGCTTGATGAATGAGCTCGGTCAGTTTATTACCCTTAGGGCGATTGAAGAAATCGAGGAAGTGTGCCAACAGACAGGACCATTGCGCCTGTCGATCAATGTATCCGTACAGCAATTACTCACTGAGGGTTTCTTTGAATTTTTTCAGGAAGAGATAAAACGACGGGGTAACGATAATCTTTCTCTAATGCTTGAAGTAACGGAAAGCATGTTTATCGAAGATTTAAAGCTGGCTGTTTTTGTCCTACAGCGCTTCAGTGATATTGGCGTGGAAATTTCTCTCGACGACTTTGGCACGGGTTTTTCTTCGCTTAGCCTGTTAGCCGACCTGCCTATTCATGAGCTTAAAATTGATAAAAGCTTTATCGATAAAATATTAACCGATGAAAAAGCCAAACGCCTGATGCACAGCATTATTAGCATTGGCAAAGATCTTAAGCTAACGACTGTTGCCGAAGGTGTCGAAGACCAAGAGCAGCTAGCAGTACTGCAGTTTTTTGGCTGCGACCTGATTCAGGGTTATTACTATTCAAAGCCGCTGAGTAAAGCAGACCTACTCGCCTTTCTTCTTACTTCCGATAACAAAGTCCTCGGCAAAAATTAAAATCACGCCTCTCTGCACGGTATTGACTCTGCCATTAAGGCCTGACAATTCTGTTTATTAAGTCCCGCGCTGAAAGGATATAATGCAGCCTCATTTTTCCACTACCCGCGAATACCCCGTATGAGTTACGCCGAACGCCAGCAATTTTTCAAACAATTACTTACCGTCTTCGGTCGAAAAACCGTATTGGAAGCACTACAGGAAACGAAAATTCCCGCCTACCGTTTACATCTAGCGAGTAGTAACCGCAATGATGCGACCATGAAGAAAATCATCGCTCTGGCTGAGGCTCGCGAGATTGAAATTCAGCACCACAGTCGCCAGGAGCTGTCTCGTATTTCCCGTAATCAGCGCCAGGATCAGGGTGTTGCACTTGACCTGCAGTGCCCCCATTACGGTGACTATCAAAGCCTGATTAAACAGCTGCCGAAGAAGCTCTGCTTAATCGCTTTAGATCGCATCACTAATCCGCAAAACCTCGGCATGGTGATTCGCTCTATTTGCGCCAGCCCTATCGACGGGCTGCTATTGCCCAGTAAAGGCTGTGCGCCGTTGTCACCCCTCGTCATTAAAGCCAGTGCAGGCACACTGTTTCGCTGCCCTATCTATCGCTGTGATAGCCTGCCTGCGGCCCTGAAAGAGTTTGCAGCACTGGGCACCAGTGTCTGCACCTTAAATGCCGCGACGGGTACGGATCTGGCTGAACATAAAGCCCAGGCACGAACGATTTATGTGCTCGGGAATGAGACTGACGGGGTGTCTAAAGAAGTTAATCAACGGGCTACCGAGCAGCTCAACATCCCCATGGCCAATGGTGTTGAATCACTCAATGTCGCCGTTACTGCGGCTCTACTGGCTTTCCGGCAGGTGATCGCCAAAGCTGACTAAAGACACCGAGGGATGCCACCAACAGGGTAAGGGCACCGAGAGCAGCAAACGTGTCGAGCACGCCCTGAGCACTGATCAGCTGCCCAGTCACCCAGGCACCTATCGGCGCAGTACCAAAAAAGGCTAGCTGATAAATTGATACCACTCGCGAACGATAGGCCTCCGGCGCTTCGGTGTGAGTCATCATGCGACCCAGGCTGATCGATATACCGGAGAACATGCCCCACACCAGCACTGCTGGAAACAACAGATTAACGGGGAGATGCGTGGCAATCAGCAGCATAATCAGGCCGCGGGAAAAAAGGCTGATCACCAACACTCTACCGGGCTGACGAAAACCGCCGCTGAGCCGCAGATAGAGCACATTGGCAAGTAATACACCCGCGGTAAAACTGAGCTGCAGGGCAGCATAAAAAACAGCACTTTGCCCGTAGACCTCCCGCGTCATCAGCGGCATCGCCACCAGATACACACCAAAGCCGAGAAACCCCGTCGCACCCACCAACAGCATCAGAGCGCGTAGCCGGGCATGGTGCCAGACTGCCCGCAAACCTGCGGTAATCGTCTGACTTTGGCGCTGTCGTCCTTTAGGCAGCCCTACACCGGCAGGCTGGCTAGCGCGAAGAAATAAGCCCGCAGCGATAAACATCAACATCTGAAAAATAAGTAACATGCTAAGGCCGATACGATCAAACAAGCCCGCTGATAAATAACCCAGACTTTGTGCCGCAAACTGAACCAGAGTGGTGCGCACTACTGAGCGCTGTAAATCCTCACTGGCAACCTGAGATAGCAGGCTTTCCCGTGCCGGTTGAATAAAGGCGGTAATAACACCGTAGCTAGCGCCAAAAACAATCAACAGCTGATAGCTTAAATAGCCACTATTAACGGCAATAAACATCATGCCAAAGGGCAATAAATACAACAGATAAAGACGAAAAAGGTAACTGCCAAGATGGCGATTATCGGAGAGTGCCCCGCCCAGTAAAATAAGGAGCAGGTTGGGCAGCATCACCGCCATTTGCGCTAGCCCAACGCGATCTGCCGGCTCATTTAGTACACCAACCACCAGCCAGGGGAAGATGACCACTTGCAAGCCCATGGCCACCGCACTGCTACCGAGCCCAGCCAGATAAAACTGAAAACGGCCTGGCCCCGAGCTTTCACGCATAGGCGCTATACACCTGTCGCGGTCGAGGGGCGTTTAACGAAAGACATTAAATACTGAGGGTTTGCTATCAAATGGCTTCTTTCACCCACTCGCAACGCAGGCGAATATCGTCACTGCCGGGGCTGTGGTATTCCGCGTCGATACTCTCCCAAATAAAGGAATGCACACCGGACATTTCCGTCTCAAGATGCACATAGGCGCTGACCCAGTACATTTTGTGCAGTAGAGCTTCAAACTGCTCGATCCACATTTTCCACTCGTATTCGATGCCCTGATAAGGCGCGCCAAAATGAACAATCTCTGTGTGCTGACTAATATCACCGGCGAGTTGACTAGAAGAAGTAAACATTTCACGACTTAACAGGGGCCAACTTTCAGCACTGGGCAAGGAATTCATTGCCTCACGGTTGGCCTTAATACGATCCACGCCATCGGGCCGGTACACTGCATCTTTAATACAACCGTAGACGACGGATTCTTCCTGCATGATCAACCCCAAATAACGTTAAATTCTGAACGTGTTGCGCGCATTATATTCCAGACTGTAAGTCTTAACGACAGACCTTTAACAAGCGCTAGAAATTCTTTAATACCAACGAAACAACATCAAGCTTCACTCGCCAGCAAGGCCAGAAACTCAGCTTCATCAATAACATTAACACCGAGTGAACGGGCTTTCTCTAACTTGGAACCCGCACTTTCACCGGCCACCAAGCACGTGGTTTTGGCCGATACGCTGCCTGTCACTTTTGCGCCCAGTGCTTCGAGCTGTTCTTTACCCTGACCCCGGCTCATGGCTGTCAGCGTACCCGTCAACACCCAGACCTGACCCGCTAATGGCAATACCTGATCACCGGCCGCTTCAATATCGGGCCACGCGACACCGGCCTCGCGCAGGCTGGCAATAACAGCCAAATTGTCGGGGTTACTTAAAAACTGCCTTACAAAATCGGCGACGACGGGGCCCACATCGGATACGGCCAATAAAGCCTCTTCATTGGCCTCTTCTAACTTTTCCAGAGAACCGAAATGAGTGGCGAGTCGTTTTGCCGTGGTCTCCCCCACTTCACGTATGCCCAGTGCATAAAGCAAACGGGGCAGTGTCGTTTGCCGAGCAACGACAATAGCCGCGACCAGATTGGTGGCGGATTTATTCGCCATGCGATCCAGCCCTGCTAACTGTTCGACAGTCAGCGTAAACAAATCAGCCACGGTATGGATCAGTTTTGCATCCACCAGCTGGTCAATAATTTTATCGCCCAGGCCATCGATATCGAGAGCCTTACGAGAGGCAAAATGTTTAATTCCCTCTTTACGCTGAGCCGCACAGACCAGGCCGCCGGTACAACGCAACACCGCCTGCTCTTCACTACGCTGCAGGGCTGAGCCGCAAACCGGACAGGTAGTAGGAAAGACGATGGCCGGCAAGTCAGCCCTATCGGCATCACTCGTCACCACCCGGGCAATTTGCGGAATCACATCACCGGCGCGTCGCACCACCACCTGATCGTCAATACGCAAACCCAGGCGTTGAATCTCATCTTCATTGTGCAGCGTGGCATTACTCACCGTTACGCCGCCGACAAATACTGGCTCAAGCCGGGCCACGGGGGTAATGGCACCGGTGCGACCGACCTGAAACTCTACATCCAGCAAGCGAGTTCTCGCTTCCTCGGCGGGAAACTTGCGCGCTATTGCCCAACGCGGTGCACGAGCAACAAAACCAAGAGCCTCCTGCAGGCGAAAGCTATCGACCTTATAAACGATGCCGTCAATGTCATAGGCAAGGCCAGCACGCAGCGCTGCCAGTCGCTGGTAGTAATCGACACAAGCTTCAATGCCAACCACTGACTCCATCAGACTGTTGGTTAAAAAACCCCATTCTTTTAGCCGCTGCATGGTTGCCAGATGGGTATCGGGCAGGGTTCCACCCTCAGCAAGCCCAAGACTATAAGCGCACATTTCAAGGGGCCGTTTTGCAGTAATGCGCGAATCTAGCTGACGCAAACTGCCCGCTGCTGCATTGCGCGGATTAACAAAAGGCTTCTCGTCTTTGGCCAGTGCTTCGGCGTTTATCGCGTCAAAGCCGGCGCGGGGCAGGTAAATTTCACCGCGCACCTCAAGCACCGGCGGGAAATCATCACCGTGCAATTTGAGTGGAATAGAAGCAATGGTGCGCACATTAGCGGTAATGTTTTCACCTCGAAAGCCATCTCCTCGGGTCGCGCCCTGTACCAGAACACCGTCGTGATAAAGCAGGCTAACCGCCACGCCATCGAGTTTCGGCTCACAGACAAAACTGAGGGCACTGTCGTCATCGAGCCGCGATTGCAAACGCCGCTCAAAATCACGTAACTCATCATCGTCAAAGGCATTGGCCAGCGACAACATCGGCACCTTGTGTTCGACCGACTCAAACTCAGCAAGGGGTGCCGATCCCACGCGCTGGGTTGGGGAATCGGCACTACGCAGCACCGGGTAAAGAGCTTCCAGATTCTCCAAACGCCGCAATAACTGATCGTATTCACCATCGGAAATTTTCGGATCGTCAAGACTGTAATAACGATAATTATGGCTGTTGAGTTGCGACCGTAATGTGTCCGCTGCTTTCACAGCCAGATCAAAATCTGAATTGGGCGTATCACTCATCCGACGAAAAGCATCGCTTGATAGAGAGTCCGAGGTGGCTGTCCGAGAACAGGAGCCGTAGCAAGGGAAAGCTGTTTTGAGTCAGATGTTGCTATCATTTGAAGCGAATAGTTACTCTATTTAATGAAAGTGATTGTGAAATCTGGCCAACATCAACTTTTCCACAGCAGGCTTTCTGTTCTCGGACAGTCACCTGGCTGGGTTTTGGCCCGAGTAAATTTAGTGGATTAAGCGCTTGTCGCTAAACGACGACGATTAAAGTCCATAATACTCTCGCGGTAATGTTCAGCCGTTTGTTGACTGAGGGCGCTACGCTGCTGATCCTTCAACGCTCCACCGATAGCCGTGTTGATGCTATGAATACATTCCAGCATCAAATCGAAAGTACCAAGGGGGTCGTCACTGTCTGCCAACACCATCATAAAGGTCACCCCCGGTGTCGAGAATTCATTCATTGTATTCAGTTCAAAAGTCCCAGGGTTGACGGAGTTCGCCATGCTGAAAAGCACATCGCCGGAGCCATCCTCCCGCACATGGCGATGGAAAATTTTTAACGAACCGTAACGTAAGCCATTTTTAACCACCGCCTCGAGCAAGTCGTTACCTTGAAAAACCTCGCCCTGCTCAGCCATTAAATGGAGAATAATAATATCGTCATCCTTACCAGCCTGCTTTGATTGGCTTGATGAACTGGCTTCTACGGATTTATTTTTACTGAATCGACCTTTAGATGATTTGTTTTTAGACCCTCTTTCTCTACGGCTCTTTTTACGCGATTCAGCCGGCGGACTATCACCCGGCTCATCGCCGTCGGCCACAAAAGGGGCCTCTTCAAAATCATCCGTTTGAGCACTCGCGGCAAGCGCTTCCTCAAACAGAGAAATTTGCGACTCATCACTTTTTATAACAGATGCCGACTCGCCCCCTGCAACCGTCTGTAGCGCAGGCTCAGCCTCGTCATCACCAGCCCATGCAGGCACATCGGCCAGCGGAGCATTTTCTTCAAAACCTGCCGCTGTCGGTTCAACTTGTCGAAAAGGTGCGGTTAGTCGGCTTGCATCCTGCTCACGGTTAGCCTTAATCGTCTGACTTAACTGTTCAGCGCTATCTTCATCACGAAAAGCGACAACGCGCGCCCCTCCCCCGGGCAACTCACTGCCAAACTCGTCAAGATCATCGCCTTCAAAAATGGGCTGTCGACGGCGTTTAACGCGCAGCTTGCCCTTACCTGCGCGGCGCACACGGCGAAAGCCATCCAGTAAAATAGCCACTATCAACAGAGCGCCAAGGGCGATGAGGATTTCGCGACCACCTAGTTCCATTGCATATCAACCTTTCCAAATGTGCTAATGCCGAAGGCAAAAGACTTATAAAACATTATGTAATTTACTTTATAAAGTATAGCTAGGTACTTGTTTTCGCTATTATTGTGCTAGCTCTACGGCTTTGTCAACATCGACCGTAACGAGACGCGAAACACCGGGCTCGTTCATTGTCACCCCCATCAGCTGATGGGCCATTTCCATCGCAATTTTATTGTGGGTAATATAAATAAATTGCACTGTTTCTGACATCTCTTTCACCATGCGCGCATAGCGCCCCACATTGGCGTCATCAAGAGGTGCATCCACCTCATCGAGCATACAAAAGGGCGCAGGGTTAAGCTTGAAAATGGAAAACACCAGAGCAATCGCTGTGAGCGCTTTTTCGCCCCCCGACAAGAGGTGAATGGTGGAGTTTTTCTTACCCGGTGGCTGAGCCATAATCGTCACGCCAGTGTCCAGTAAATCATCGCCTGTTAACGCCAGATAGGCATGACCCCCGCCGAATAATTTTGGAAATAGCGCCTGCAACGAGTGGTTAATCGCATCGAAGGTTTCGCGAAAACGGGTGCGCGTCTCACGATCAATTTTACGGATGGCGCTCTCCAGAGTTTCCAGTGCCTCATTTAATTCACCATCTTGGGCATCGAGATAAGTCTTTCGTTCCGACTCAATTCTAAATTCATCCACTGCGGCAAGATTGATGGCCCCAAGGCGCTGCACACGGTTTTCAACCTGCTGTAAACGCCGCTCCCACTCCGGCTCATCGGCGCCATCGGGTAACGCCGTTATCACATCGTCTAGCACATAGTCAGCCTCGGCCACCTGCTCGGCAATGGTTTTCGCCCGGGTTTCAAGCTCCTGGGTCGTCAGCCGCTGCTGCTCGAGAGCACTACGCTGTTTTTCCAGCGCGGCTTCAAGACGACTACGCTCATTTTCGCATTCGCGTATGCCGTGCTCGGCTTGTTGAACAAGAATACGCACGGCCGATAACGCTTTCTCAACAATCAAGCGCTGCTCCAGGCGTGCTTCTAACTCTACATTAAGATCGTCGCCCGGATCCTGCTCACCTTTAGAGGTATTCAAAAGCGTTTGCTGACGTTCTTTCAAACGGGCAACTTGTATCTCAAGCCGGGCAATGCCTTCTTTTATCGACGATAGCTGTGTACTCACTGACTGCTCGCGCATGGCCAGCTCGTGTACTTTGTCGCGATCATGGCGCGCTTTCTGCCGATCGTCGTCAAGGGTTTTACGTAATTGATCACGCTGGGTCGATAATTGTTCGCGGCGCAGATTGTCGCCGGTCATCGACTCGATACCCAGCTCGAGTATCTGGCGAGAATCGCGCAGGCGCTCTTTATCCTGCTCGAGCTGCATGCGCGCCTCTTCCAGCTCTTCGGCGATGCGGGTCTTCTGCTGGGCGATTTGCCCAATGCGCTCTTTGGTGACATTCAATTTGGATTGCAGCTGGGCACTTTGTTGCTGCAGTACATCTCTGCCAGTATCAAGAGTGGCACGCTGCGCTTCACTCGCCTTTAAAGCTTGCTGCTTGCTCTCTTGCTGCTCTAACAATATCTCGACTTCATCGCGCAGAGCCGCCAGCTGAGTATTGGTTTCATCCAGATCGCGTTTGCGTAACAGCACACCAGCCGAAGCATCAACCTCACGGGCAACGCGCACCCAGTTGGGGCCAAACCACAAGCCATCACGACTGATCACCGATTCATGAGCGGCGAGGCTGGCGCGTAATGCCAACGCTTCGTCAAGATTCTCAGCCGTTAATACACCGGCCAATACCGCTTCGGATCGCCGGTCAGCACCGCTGACTTTAGCCAGTAATTGATTGGGGGATGCATTTACGTCAGCACCAGCAGCCACAGAACCATCAAGTAGCAGCACACTGCCTGCACTAATGGCGGCAATGGATTCGGCGTAGGCATCAATTTTATCGACACACACCGCCTGCAAAAAATCACCGAGCACAGTTTCAACAGCAGCTTCCCAGCCACTATCAACACGCAGGTCATCCGCCAGACGCACTGCAGAAGACAGCTGGTTTTTCTCTAGCCAGATACGCTGGCTGTCATCGTCACCCAGAGCCGCCTGTTGCAGGGCTTCCAGAGATGCAGCCCGGCCGCTCAGTGTTTGTACTTGCTCGCGAGCACTGCTCAGGGCATTGGCAATATCGACCCCTTCGCCACGGCTTTGTTCTATTTGAAAGCGCACGTCCTCGATCTGGCAATCGTGAGCCGCCAGCTCTTCGCCACACTCGGCAATATTGGCCTCAAACAATTCAATATCTTCACCCTCGGCACTTTGCTCAAGCTCAGCGCGTTCGCTGTTAAAACGCTGGATGCGCTGTCCCAGTTTATCGATAGAGGTGTCGAGATGCTGAATGCGCGACTGCTGCACTTCCACTTCACGCTGGGCTGTCGAGGCCGTTTTATTGAACTCATCCCACTCGCCCTGCCAGTTTTGCATACCCTGTTCAGATTGTTTTAAGGCTTCGCCAGAGAGCACTTCTGCCTCGCGCATGGCACCTAACTGCTGGCTTATTTCGGCCAGCTCAGCGTGCCAACCCGTGGCCTTACTTTGATCGGTTTGAAGATGCTGCTCGGACTCTGCAAAATTGCGCTGGGTTTGCTCGAGATCTTCACGCAGCTCGCGAGCCCTGTCTTCAGCGTGTTTTATCGACTGTTCGATACGCGCAACTTCAGCACCTGCCGCATAGTAGCGGCTCTGAATTTCATTAAACTTATCGTTACTCTCGCTGTGCTCCAGGCGAAACCTCTCCAGCTCTGCCCCCTGATGAGCCCTGTCGACCAGGTGGGCTTCAATTTGCAGACTTTGCTCAGCAATAATTTCACGCTTTATTTGTGCCTGCTGATCGAGATCTTGCCAGCGCAAGGCCTGTAACTGAGCCCGCAACAGGCGCTCTTCTTGCTTGAAGGTCGTATATTTTGCAGCCGCTTCGGCCTGCCGCTCGAGTCGAGACAACTGGCGACCCAGCTCATCACGAATATCAGTGAGTCTCTCAAGATTTTCCCGGGTGCGGCGAATGCGGTTTTCAGTGTCTTTGCGGCGCTCTTTGTACTTTGAAATACCGGCGGCTTCTTCGATAAAAACGCGCAACTCTTCGGGCTTTGATTCGATCAGATTGGAAATCATGCCCTGTTCGATAATCGAATAACTGCGTGGTCCCAGGCCAGTGCCGAGAAACACATCAGTCACATCGCGGCGACGACACTTGCTGCCGTTTAAGTAGTAATTCGATTGGCCCTCACGAGACACCATGCGCCGCACGGACACTTCACTGTAGCTGGCGTATTCGCCACTGAGAGTGCCATCGCTGTTGTCGAAAACCAGTTCTATCGAGGCCTGCCCCACCGGCTTGCGACCGCCGGAGCCGTTGAAAATAACATCGGTCATCGACTCGCCGCGCAAGTGCTTGGCCGAACTCTCGCCCATCACCCAGCGCACCGCATCGATAATATTAGATTTACCGCAGCCATTGGGGCCAACTACAGCGCACAATTTACTGGGAAAAGAAACGGTCGTAGGATCGACGAAGGACTTAAAGCCTGCCAGCTTGATACATTTAAGGTGCATCGATTACTCGTTAATAGAAGTTTAAAAGCACCCTTTGTCAGCCGACACAGCGCATATCAACGGGGGATTCTACACGCTGTCGAGTCAGGCACAAGCGCCTATATACTCTCAGACCCATAAGAAAAAAACAGGCCTTGTAATCGAGCCATTAATACGGCGAAAATTACGTTTTTACTGTGTCAGAAGCCCATGCCCAACATCGTCCTTTTCGAACCAGAAATCCCCCCCAACACCGGTAACATTATCCGCCTCTGCGCCAACACCGGGTTTCATTTACATCTGATAGAGCCGCTTGGTTTTGCAATGGATGACAAAAAGCTGCGCCGCGCCGGGCTCGATTATGGCGAGTGGCAGCAGGTGAAAACCCATCAAAACTGGCAGCACTTCTTATTAGATCAAAAGCTATTAGATCCCAAGCTATCAGGTCAAAAGCTATCAGACCAGCCCTCAGCCCCGCAGCACCCGCCACGCATTTTTGCGATTAGCACCAAAGGCACAAACAATCACTGCCAGCCACGCTTTCAAGCCAACGATACACTGGTGTTTGGTCCGGAAACCCGAGGACTATCAGTCGACTTTCTCAAAGCATTACCTCAGGAGAATATACTGCGTATTCCCATGCAGGCCGACAGCCGCAGTATGAATCTATCCAATGCCGCGGCGGTGATCGTTTACGAAGTGTGGCGTCAACTCGACTTTCAGGGTTGTCGCTGATGGCTCCAAACACGCCTCTTAACAGTAACGAAAGCAAAGACACGACTGCAGCCCAGCGCGGTACTATTGCGCTATTTTACGGCTCTTCCACCTGCTATACGGAAATTGCCGCAGAAAAAATCGCGCAAATTCTTAATGAAAAATACACCGTCGATATTTTCAATATCGCGACCAGCCCCATTAAAACCGCAGAGCGATATCAGCACATTATTTTAGGCATACCCACCTGGGATTACGGTGAGCTACAGGAAGACTGGGAAAATATTTGGGACGAGATTGATGCGATCAACTGGGTCGGTAAAACGGTAGCCATCTACGGCCTCGGTGACCAGGAAGGCTATCCAGAGTGGTTTCAAGATGCCCTGGGCTACCTGTGGACAAAGGTCGACAGTCTTGGTGCCAGCACCGTCGGCTTCACCCCCGTTGCCGGTTATCGCTTTAGCGCGTCAAAAGCCCTGAGCCCGGATGGTAAATTCTTTCTCGGTCTGGCACTGGACGAAGACAGCGAATTTGAACTCAGCGAGCAGCGCATTGCCGACTGGTGCCGGCAAATTGCTGAAGAGTTTGAAGTCGAGTAGCCCTATTTAAAAAGCATCAACATCAACAGCCATCGTCGAAGCATGACCATTTTTAAGGGAGCGGAAATACGTCTCTGTACGCGGCAATACGTGTTCAATATAAAACTGCACTGTCGCCAATTTGGTTTTATGGAACAGGGCTTTATCACTGCCAGCATTGAGTTGCTGCTGGGCAACAATAGCACTTTTCACCATCAAAGCTGCCGCAACACTGTTACTCATTAATAGCAATAAATCGAAAGCAACAGCACCGGCAAAGTGGGCATCACTGCCCGCTTGCTCAAACACAAACCGAATCGCCTGTTCACACAAGTCAAAACTGTTTAATACCGGCTGAGCCAGGTGCTCCAAACCCAGTTCATTAGCGCACTGCAAATCCTGTTTTAAATCGGCAAGTAATTCACTGGCAGCCGCGCCTTTGTCACGCAGCAATTTGCGGCCAATTAAGTCTAGGGCCTGAATACCGTTAGTGCCTTCATAGATAGGCAGAATACGAGCATCGCGCATATATTGAGCGGCACCCGTCTCTTCAATAAAGCCCATACCGCCGTGTACCTGCACCCCAATATAGGCGACTTCGTTGCCGACCTCGGTAGACAACGCCTTAACCAGGGGCGTGAGTATATCGACGCGACGCTGATGGTAAGCACGGATGTCAGCATCGGGGCTGTGACTGAGATAATCCCAATGAGAAAAGGCGGAATAACTTAATACCCGGGCCGCTTCAGTCTGGGATCTCATCATCATTAACATACGTCGCACATCGGCGTGATGAATAATGGGCGCTCGCTCGGTCTGCCCCGGCACATTGCCCTGAACGCGATCGCGGGCATAATTCACCGCTTGCTGGTAGGCGCGCTCGGCGACAGAAACACCCTGCAGGCCAACAGCCAGGCGAGCATGATTCATCATCGCAAACATGTAGCTCAGACCTTCATTCTCGTTACCAATCAGATAACCCACGGCACCATCGTTGTCGCCAAAGCTGAGCACGCAGGTCGGGCTAGCGTGAATGCCCATCTTATGCTCGACGCTCACGGGATAAACATCATTGCGCTGACCCGGCTTGCCATCGGCATCGAGAATAAACTTGGGCACGATAAAGAGAGAGATTCCTTTCACGCCTTCGGGAGCATCAGGGGTACGAGCCAGCACTAAATGCACGATATTGTCGGTGTAGCTATGGTCGCCCCAGGTGATAAATATCTTTTGTCCGGAGATCAGATAGTGGTCATCGACAGGTACAGCTTTAGCGCGCACCGCCGCCAAATCGCTACCAGCCTGAGACTCGGTTAGGTTCATTGTGCCGCTCCACTCACCGCTAATCAGTTGCGGCAAATAGCTGGCCTTTTGCTCGTCACTGGCAAAGCGCTCGATAGCGGTAATGACGCCTTTCGTCAGCAGGGGCAGCAGAGAAAAACTCAAGTTGGCGCTTTGGCACATTTCTTCAACGGCAACGCCGGCTAAATGCGGTAAACCCTGGCCTTCAAATTGCGGGTCACCGGTGAGTGCAGGCCAGCCCGCAGCCACAAAACCCTGGTACAACCCATCAAGACTCTTGGCGCTAACAACGGCGGCATCTTCCACACGACAGCCTTCACTATCAGCACTTTGATTAGTCGGGGCGATAACCTCTGAAAAGTAGCGCCCGGCTTCACCGTAAATGGCTTCTACCAGCTCATCTGAACACTCTTCGTAACCGGGCAAGGCAGCGATATCGCCCATACCCAATACATCATTAACAAGGAAGTTCATCTCATCGAGAGGGGCGGTGTAATCTGTCATCATTTTTTCCGTCGAATTGCCATCATTCAAGCACCAATAGAAAGCATTGGCACCTAGTGTTTGAAATTTGGGCGCAGATTTTAGTAGCAAGCGGAGTAATTGCCTACTACTTTCTGACTTATCGCGCCCCTAGCCCTTACCGAATAATCTCATCACGAGGTGAAGTAAGATTTGGAGGGCCGTTAATTTAAGCGGGAGGAGCGATTCGCCGCTAACTGACTGTAGGCTTTGCCAAAATAGTCGGCGCTCATCGGCTTACCGTAGAGGTAACCCTGCGCAAAGTGGCAACCGATTTCTGCTAGCACCTCTTCCTGTCGAACACGCTCAACGCCGACGGCAATCACGGTTTTATCAAGAATATCGCCAATGCCTGTCAGCGCCTGAATCAAATCAATATGCTGGCGTGTACCATTCACCCGCATCAACAAACGATGATCTAGCTTAAGGGCTTCAACCGGCAAGTTTTTAAGATAGTTAGAATTTTTGCCGCTGGAGCCAAAGCCATCGACACAAAAGCGGATACCCATCTGATTCAGAGTCCGAACAAACTGTGTCACCTGATTTAAATTTTCAAGTACCAGCCCCTCGCTAATTTCGAACATCAAACATGAAGCATCAAGTTTATGCTGAGACAATGTGTCGAGTATTAACTCAGGATAGCCGGGGTCTTCGATCTGAGATATTTCAATATTGATTGACACATAGCCGACATCCAAACCCTGCAGGTGCCAGCTACGCAATTGGCGACACACCTCATCAAGTGTCCAGGCCCCCAGCTCACCGGTAATTCCAGCCTCCTCAGAAATGACCATAAAGTCACTGGGTTTAATCAAGCCACGCGCATGATGGTTCCACCGCAGCAAGCATTCGCAGCCCACCACGCGCTGTTGCTTAATATCAAACAGGGGCTGGTAGGCCACTGACATTTGATTTCGCTTCAATGCCAGGCGCAATTCAGAAGGGTAAAATAAACGCCCGGAAACCCGACTACTATCGCCATCATGCAGGCTGTAATAGCCGTTCCTGCCCGCCGCCTTGGCTTTATACATTGCCTCATCAGCCTGCTTCATCAAGCTATCCCGGTCTCCGCCATCATTAGGGTAAATCGCAACGCCAACACTGGCTGTTGCCTCTAATTCTTGCTGATCAAATTCAAAAGGCTTTTCAAAGCAGGAGAGAATCTTTTCCGCGATAGACCTGACTTCAACAAGGTCATTTATATTTTCAGCAATAACGGTAAATTCATCACCCGCAAGACGCGCCACCGTGTCGCTTTGTCTGACCACGGTAAGCAGACGTCGAGAAATCTCCTTGAGCAGGTCATCACCAAAGTGATGCCCCATGGTGTCATTGATCATCTTAAAATTATCCAGATCAATAAAGAACACGGCAAGCTGACGATTGCTACGTTTAGCCCGCTGAATGCCTTGCTCAAGTCTATCCATCAATAAGCGACGGTTGGGCAAGTCCGTTAAATTATCGTGGGTTGCCAAATAACGCAGCTCTTCATGACTGCGCTTCATGTGGCTTAAATCGGAAAAGAACATCGCATAATGCGTCAAGGTTCCACCATTTCCTCGAATAGCACTCAATGAAACATTCGCGGCAAACTGCTCACCAGAGCGCCGACGTAGCGCGACTTCACCCGTCCAACAATCTTGCCGCTTCAAGGTCTGTAAGACACGCCTGAAAAAAGCCCTATCAGGATGAACAACAAGGCCTGAAGCGCCCTTGTCTACAAGTTTCAATAAGTGTTGTCGGGAAAAACCAGTAATACGGGTGAAGGCATGATTAACACTGAGCACTTTGTGCTTACGATTAAAAATCACCACAGCTTCTCCAGCAGTGGCAATTACCTGCTCGGTAAAGGCAAGGCGGTTATAAAGTCGCTGGTCTTCCGTAACGTCAAAAGAGACACACTGAAAACCAGCTGCACGCCCGTCCTCATCGCTAAGTTCGGAGAAACTATGCTGATAGGACTGTGACCCAAAATTGCTGTGGGCAACAAACGCTCCCCCGCCCTGAGCACGCAACATGAAAGCATACAAATCAGGGTAATCATCTTTGAGAACAGAAATCTCGCGCCCCAGTAAATCAGCCGTATCAACCTCATTGTTAATACCTTGCCAACCAATAATTTGCGTTAGCACGCCCTTTTCATCAGCCTGCCATATCACTACCTTACAAATATTGGCGACTTCCTCTAGCGAACCCCTTCCTTCATTGGGCACATGGGAGAAAACCACGGGACGTTGTCGCCCCCCCAACAAGCGAATACTGAGCACACAGGACAGAGCCAATAAAAGGTAGAGCGGGATATTATGACTGAAAGGGAAGCCCACAAAAAAATGCAGGCCGGTGGCCACTGACAGGAAAGCCAGGCCGGAGAAAAAAGGTGTCAGCCTCAACGAATACTCCGACAACCGTGTATTGATGGGTTCAGCAACTGCTGTCCGATATGCAAATACTCTCTCGTAAAACCCATTGTTTCCTCAAATCGGCGACGGGCCGAAATCGATAAAGGCCGGAGTATAGGGAGGGCTCTTATTAGCCAACAGGCGTTAAGAGTCTTATCGCGCTCAAAGGTTGAATAGTTTCTCAAACGGCTATCACTCGCGGTTATGATTCGGTTTTACGTCCTCCTTTCGTAAACCAAAGCCCATCCTGCGACCTTTTCCTCTGGTCGCTACTTAATTTATCGCTACGTACTTATCGCTACGTACTTATCGCTACGTACAGAAGCCACCTCTCTATTAACCACGCCAACGCTACTGTAAAAAACGCTACAAACTGCGCGCTACAACTTCTAGCATAATTTCACTGGTGCCCGCATATATTCTCGCAACACGACTGTCAGCATACATGCGGCAAATCAAGTATTCATCCATATAGCCATAGCCGCCGTGCAACTGCAGACACTCATCGACAATCTTTTGCTGCAGCTCCGAAATCCACCATTTGGACATTGACGCAGTGGCATTATCGAGCTCACCAGACACAACTTTTTCAACACAACTGTCCATAAAGACGCGGGCCGCACGTGTTAGCGAGGCAATTTCAGCCAGCTTAAAGCGGGTGTTTTGCATCTCCATTAAGGGCTTGCCAAAGACGTGGCGTTCTTTCACATAGCGCAGTGTTTCCGCGATGGCACCTTCCATTAATGCAACACCCTGAATGCCCACTGTACTGCGTTCGTAGGGTAAGTCGCTCATCAACTGATAAAAGCCGTTGCCCTCTTCGCCACTGAGTAGTTGACTCTCATGAACGCGCACATCCTCAAAAAATAGCTCAACCGTGTCCTGAGCTTTTTGGCCCATTTTTTTCAACTTTTTACCCACGCGATAACCGGGTAAATCAGCCGTCTCCAGCAGTAATAACGACACACCTTTACCACTGGCATTGGCGTCGGTTTTGACGATCAGCACCAGCAGCTCACAGAGATAGCCATTGGTAATAAAAATCTTCGAGCCATTGATGACGTAATGCTCGCCATCTTTCACGGCTTTGGTAGTAATCGCCTGTAAATCTGAACCCGTACCCGGCTCCGTCATGGCGATAGCGCCGATCATTTCACCGCTCGCCATTTTTGGCAGGTACTTTAGCTTCTGCTCTTCAGTACCATGATTGAGAATATAGTGGGCACTAATACTGTGTACCCCTTGCCCCATCCCGGTTAAACCACGACGCCACTGCTCTTCAAAAAACACCGCTTCATAGCGAAAATCTGCATCGCCACCACCGTATTCAGCGGGAATATCACTACAGAGAAAGCCCTGAGCGCCTGCCTTACGCCAAATTTCCTTATCGACATGCCCCTGCTCGCGCCATCTCTCATCATGGGGCTGCATTTCATTTTCAACAAAACGGCTGACAGAGTTACGGTAAATATCGAGATTTTCATCCATCCACGAGGGTCGGTAATCAGTCATCTGTAAGCTCTCCTGTTCAAGCCCCAAGGTAATGGAGCAGAGGTATTATCATTATGTGTAGTTAATATTATGCGAATACTACAACAAGCTACGCTGGGGCGCTGACCTTAACAACCGCGTCACCCGACAGCTTTAACTCACCATTTTGGTCAACTGCGCTGAGCTTCAATTTCAGGGTATAAACACCCTCACTGTCAGCTTTATCCACCACTTCACCCTGACAGGTAATCGTGTCGCCAACATAAACGATGGCGGCAAACTTCACGCCAAAGCTAATAATGGCCCGGGGGGACACCCAGCCCGTTAGCAATTGCCCCATGTAGGCCATATTAAGCATGCCGTGGACGAAGACATCATCGGCACCGGAAGCTCGAGCAAAGTCACTATCGACATGTACTGGGTTGTGGTCATTCGAAGCACCGCAGAAATAAGCCAATGTAGTACGGGTAATGGGCGGTTTGGTGAGGCTGGGTAATTGGTCGCCAATGGCGATCTGATCAAAAAAAATATCGTTCATGTCTCTCGCTGTTAATCCTTTCAATATTCTCGACCTGGCTAGTCGCCAATAATAATTAAGTGCGCTCTACCACGGTCTGACGAAAGCGTGTGGTTAGCTGATCTAACTGATTCGTTGCCACCGTTTCCTCCACCATAAATTTAAACGCCCCTTTGCGTTTCTCAAACACCTTGGTGATTGTGGCGACCAGAGTGATTTTATCACCCCCGCAAATGGGTTCGAAATATTCAAAACTCTGGGCCGTATGAAGGATTTTACTCGCATCCAGACCCACCGCCTTAGCGCGAGCAAAAGGGTCGGGCACGGCACAACCAAGCGTCACCCCATAGGTCGGCGGCGCCAATATCGAGCGATAGCCCTCCGCGATGGCGGCTTCTTCATCAAAATAAATCGGATTTTCTTCGCCCACAGCCTTGGCAAAAAACTTTAATTGCCATTTGTCCACATCCACTACCAGGGCAGGAAAACTCTTTCCGATCAAGGTCTTATCTAACATACCGTTACCGTATTTTTTTTCAGCACGCAATGTATCGATATCGACACACCAATACAAGCGCCAGCCCAGAACAAATAGCCCCATGTAGCAGTGCGACAATCTGTCGCATCGGTGCAAACCTGGGAAAAAGCTATCATAAATCCATTATTTTTTTGCGGATTCAACAATGAACAAAGCCTTCCCTTTATCGCTTATCGCTATCGCCGTTTCCTTGAATACACAGACCCTTTACGCCGAAGGTGAAAACCGGGCAGACAGCTCTACCCCCGCAGCAATCGAAGAAATTATCGTTGAAGGTGAAGCCTCAAGCGCTGTTGAAACCCTGAGCATTAAGCCGACTGTTATGAACAGGCCCGACAGCGCCGCTGTATTAAAAGCGCTGCCCGGTGCCAATATTAATAGCAACGGCCCGATCACCGGTATAGCCCAGTACCGAGGCCTTTTCGGTGACCGCGTGGCGGTGACCATGGAAAACGAGGCCGTGCTCGGCGGTGGCCCCAACGCCATGGACACGCCCCTGTCTTACGCCCCACCCCTGCTATTGGAATCTATCGAACTCAGCCCCGGCATCGCCTCCGTTGCCGATAGTCAGGAATCCATCGGTGGCCTGATACAAGCCAAGCTTGACCGTGGCAATTTCTCGGATACAAGCAAAGCCACAATATCCGGCGACATTGCGACCCGCTACGGCTCTGTCGATGAAGGCAGTAACAGCGCCGCAAAAGTGGTTGCCGCCAATAACCAGCACAAATTAGCCATCCTCACATCCTTTGACGAAGGTGATGATGCCGAAACCGGCGACGGTAAAACACTGCGCAACACCGGCTACCAACGCGCGCGCTATGACCTGAGTTACGGCTGGCAAAATGCGACGAGCGAAACCGAAGTGTCTCTCGGCAAACTGGAAACCAGTAATACCGGCACACCCGCCCTGCCCATGGATATTATTGATATCGATACCGACATGGCCAATTTCAACGGCATGACGCAAATCGAAGGTGCAACTATTCGCACTCGCATGGGCTATCGCCACGTCTACCATTTAATGGACAACTTCTCTCTACGTAGCAACAGCATGCCCATGGGCTACCGTGCAACTGAAGCTACCGGCCAACAATTCACCTGGGGTGCCAGCATCGAATTCCCCATCGGCAATGACTTAATAACCGTCGGCATTGATAGTGCTGAAACAATACACGACGCAGTGATAACCAACCCCAATATGCCTATGTTCCGCGTGCAAAACTTTGCCGATGCCGAACGTGATATCTACGGGTTTTTCACCGAGTGGAAAGGCTCACGAGGCGGCTGGGAGCTAGAAGCTGGTATCCGTTATAACTCTGTCGAGATGAATAGCGGTGAAGTCTCCGCCTCGGGCATGATGATGCCAATGCCGGCAAATCAACTCGCCAACGCTTTCAACACGGCCAACCGCGATCAACATTTTGACAATATTGATGTGGTACTGAAAGCCTCTCGCCCTCTCAACGCCAGCACTGATTTCAATATGGGTCTGGGCAGAAAAACTCGCGCCCCGTCCTATCAGGAACTCTACCTGTGGCTACCCATGCAATCCACCGGCGGCCTGGCTGACGGACGCACCTACATCGGCAACCTCGACCTCGACAGTGAAACCAACCATGAAATCAACCTCGGCCTGGATTGGAGCGCAGGTGACGTCTACGCCAATGGCCAGATCTTCTTCCGCAAGGTGGATGACTTTATTCAGGGTACGCCTTCAACCAACATGACAGCCAATATGCTGTCGATGATGATGACGGGCAAAGCGCCGCTGCAATTCAACAATATCGATGCCGAACTCTACGGCCTCGACGGTCGCTACGGCATGGTGCTGAACGACAACTGGCGACTCGACGGCGTACTCAGCTATGTGCGTGGCAAAGATAAAGATGGCAACGACAACCTGTATCGCGTCGCCCCCTTAAATAACCGCTTAACGCTGACCTGGGAACAGGACAAACTGAGTGCCAGCCTGGAATCGGCGCTCTACGCCAGTCAATCAAAAACCGCCGCCTATAACGATGAGGAAAAAAGTGCGGGCTACGGCTTGCTCAATCTCTACAGCCAATACCAGCTCTCCTCTGACCTACGAATTAACGCCGGTATCGAAAACCTGCTCGACAAAGATTACGTCGACCACCTCACGGGCTACAACCGCAATGGCAATAGCGACATTCCCGTTGGCGATCGCCTGCCGGGCCGGGGCCGTAACTTCTTTGTCAGCGCCGCGTTGTCCTTCTAAAGACCAACTCGTAAAAACCAACGGCTAAGCGCACCAGAAATAGTACCCACCCTGGTAAAGTCAGCCTTGCAAAAGCGGGGCTGACTTTACTCTTTCATAAAAGCCAAAAACTGCGTTTGGGCACAGCAATTTGTTAGCATAGGTACATCAGTGACTACCGATACATTTTGTCTATGAGCACTCGCCGTTGAGCAAATCCCCTGCCAATATTTCCGCCGCCCGGCAAAACCTCCGCCGCCTGGCTAATATTCGCTACATCGCCCTCGGCGGGCAAATTCTCGCACTCTACTACTTCACCTTGATCTACCCTCTGGGTTTGCCCATTGGCATCATCAGCGCTTTAGTGGTCGCCTTCGCCATCGTCAACGTACTCACCCAATGGCGTAGCCACTGGTCAAAGACCATTTCTGAAAAGGAGTTTGCCGCTCACTTATTGGTCGATATCAGCGCCCTTACCGTACTGCTCTATTTCAGCGGCGGGGCCACCAACCCGTTCATTTCCTATTATTTAGTGCCCATCAGCATTGCCGCCATCAGCTTGCCAATGGCCATGACCTGGGCCGTTACCGGCCTCTCCGTCCTCGCTTACAGCCTTCTTCTGGTCTACTACCAACCGTTTACGCAACTCACATCCCACCACGGCAACACCGGCTTTAACCTGCACATTATCGGCATGTGGATTAACTTCGCCCTTAGCGCCGGGCTTATCACTTATTTTGTGGTGCGAATGGCCGCAGCATTACGCACACAGGAAGCCGAACTGAGCGCCCAGAAAGAAGAACAAATGCAAGATGAACAACTGCTCGCCATCGCCACCCTCGCTGCCGGTGCCGCCCACGAGCTGGGCACGCCGCTGAACACCATGAAGTTACTCATCGACAACCTCGCAGAAGAAGTGACTGATCCGGAGCAACAGCAAGATGTCGCCACTCTCAACCAGCAAATTGCCCGCTGTCGAAAAACCCTTCAAAGCCTGGTGAATGCCGCCAGTATTATTGAAGAGGGCTCCAGCCCGACCCCCGTTAAGGACTATGTCGACAACCTGCTCGACAACTGGATGCTAATCCGTCCCGACGTTAAGCCCGAGATCAACATCGCCAGCGACAACCCCACTATCAATGCCTGCTTTCACCCGGTTATTCAGCAATCCCTGCTCAACCTGCTCAATAACGCCGCCGAGGCCAGCCCTGAACAAATCGCAATCACCATCCACTGGGATGAAACCAGTCTTTATATTGATATTCGCGACCACGGCCCCGGCCTCAGCCCCGAGCAAATTGAAAAAATGGGTAAACCTATTCCCAGTAATAAACCTGGCGGTCTCGGCCTCGGGCTCTTCCTCACCCACAGTAGTCTCAACCGTCACGGCGGCCGAGTGAGTCTGTTAAATGCTGATGGTGGCGGTTTACTCACCGCCGTCATCCTACCCCTGAAAGCGGTTTACAACGAATGAACGATAACGCCACAAGCAGTGAAGAGAGCTACTTAATTGTCGATGACGACGAGGTTTTTGCCGATACCCTGGCGCGCAGTTTGCAACGCCGTGGACCGACCTGTTATGTCGCCAATGATGAAGTGCTTGCAGTAGAACTTTGCAAACTGCACCGGCCCTCCCGCGCCATACTCGATTTAAAGCTGGTCAATTACTCTGGTTTACACTTAATCGAACAACTCAAAACCATTAATAAAAATATACAAATTGTGGTTTTAACCGGTTATTCCAGTATACCCACAGCAGTTGAAGCGATAAAACTCGGTGCCAAGAACTACCTCTGCAAACCCACCGGACTGGGTGACATCTTATCGGCCTTTGATGCTAACGCGGGCAATGCGGACTCCCCCCTTGCCGAACAACCGCCCTCCGTTAACCGCCTGGAATGGGAACATATTCAGCGTGTATTACAGGAAAACGACGGTAATATATCCGCCACCGCCCGCGCCCTGGGTATGCACCGACGCACCTTGCAAAGAAAGTTGCAGAAGCGGCCCATGCAACAGTAAGCCTAAACGGGCTAGGCATAACACCGCCGAGAGTGTTAATGTCAAATCAATAAAAATTATTCCAGCGGTATCAGCAGCAATAACGACAAAAAAAGTGGCTGCCCCGAATAATTAAAGTCGGTATCGCATTAAAACTCAGATACGCACCACATAAAACAACGCGTCCAGACACGAAAACATTAAAAAAACATATAAAAACATAATAAGGAAAAAAGATGTCAAAGCGTATGTTAGAAGGCTTTAAAGTCGTCGACTTCACTCACGTGGTTGCCGGCCCCCACGCCACCAAAATCATGGCCGAACACGGCGCTGAAGTGATTAAGATTGAGCCACTCAGCGGCGAACTAGCACGCACCCTGCCGATGCAGCGCGATGGCCGCAGTGCTTATTTTATTCAGCACAACCTCGGCAAAAAAAACATGGCGATCAACATCGCCACCAAAGAAGGCCAGGAAATTTGTTACGAATTAATTAAAGATGCCGATGTCGTCATCGAAAACTTTTCACCCGGCGTCATGAAGCAGCACAAAATGGACTGGGACACTCTGAAAGTTATCAACCCCGGATTGGTGATGTGCTCCATCTCCTGCTTCGGTCAGGACGGCCCCCTCTCCAACCTCCCGGGCTTCGACTGGATCGGCCAGTCCTATGCCGGCATCATCGACCTGCTGGGTAAGAAAAATGAAACCCCCGTCTTCGGCGACTTCGCCTTCGGTGATATCGCCACGGGTGCCCATGCCTACGGCGCCATCGTCACCGCATTGATGCATCGGATGCGCGGCGGCAAAGGCCAATATATTGATATTTCACTGATCGAAGTATTATTCAGTTTCCACGAATTAAGCGTGCAGCTCTACGACACCACCGGCGGTCAAATCCTCGCTACCCGTGCCGGCCCCGACCATCACCTGCTAGCACCCGCCGGTATTTTTAAATGCAAAGAACGCTATTTATTTATTGTTGGACTCAACCAATGGGCAGGCATCTGTAAAGCCATCGGCCGCGATGACTGGATTAATGATCCACGTTTTAAAAACCCGGGCGATACCGGAAAATACCGCGAAGAAATTAATGGCGCCATTCAAGACTGGCTCGATGCCCAGGCAAGCCCCGAGGCAGCCATCTCTATACTCGAAGCCCACAAAGTGGCCTGCGCACCCATCCTCAACATCCCTGAATTTATGGAGCACCCCCACGTCAAAGCACGGGGCTGTGTTAGAACCATCAAAGATGAAGTATTTGGTGAAATCCGCATTCCCCGCACCCCGCTACGCTTTTCTGAATTCCCCGAACCGCCCGATCTACGAGCGGGCACACTGGGGCAAAATAATCACGAAATCCTCCGTGAACAGCTAGGTTATAGCAAACAGAAAATAGCCGATCTTGAAGCGGCGGGGGTTATTGCATCGAAGAGTATTTAAGTTAACAGCGCCAGTGCATATTCACTCCACTGGTGCGCTTTTCAGGGAAGGTCGTAAACTATAAGTACAAGCTCTACGTTGCCCGGTTTTTGAGCACCAGCCTCAACTAAACAATTTAGCCCTTATCCCCTTTCTTCGCCGCTTTCTCCAAACCCGCCCAATCAAACAGCGCTGGTTCTTTATTGAGAAACCGATCGATCGCATCACGGTGATAGTCCGTATCGAAACACACCGCCTGGCCATAGGCTTCCAGCTCAGAAATCGTGCGGTGGTCACTGTGAAAGGACTGATTGAGAATGTTTTTAGTAATGCCGATGGCGGTGGTGGAGGCATTGCGGAAACGACTGGCAAATTCAAAGGCATGGTCAAACAGCTTATCCTCGTCAACCACGTCAGTCACCAGGCCCAAAGCCTGCATTTCATCGGGCTTGAGAATTTTCCCCGTATAGAGCAGTTCACGGGCTTTTTGCAGGCCTACTAAGCGCGGTAACAGGAAGAGGCAGCCCATATCTGGGATTAAACCGGTGCGCACAAATATACCGGAACAGCGGGCACGGGGCGTGCAAAAAATAAAGTCACAGGCGAGCATAATGCTAAAGCCTGCCCCCATCGCCGCACCGTCGACAGCGGCAATCACCGGTACTTCAAGATTAACGAATTCGTCGAGCCAGATATGTGAGCGACGCACACGCTCGCGCCGCGCCATCGGCTCGGGGGCCATTTCCTGAAAGGATTTAATATCACCACCGGCACAAAAATTACCGCCACTGCCGGTAACCACCAACGCTTTGATATTCATTTTTTCGCGAATCTCAAGCATGACTTTGGTAATGCCGAGGCGAATATCGGTATTTAAAGCGTTGCGTGCCTCTGGCCGATTAAAGGTCAGAATGCCAATATCGTCTTTTATTTCGTAGGTAATATCGTTGTTTTTATTATTCATTCTGACGCCTTTATTTATCTGCAATAGTCTTGGCCCTAAATTGGGTTGCTTTAGATGCTCGTTAATTGTGACTCACGAAAGTCGAGCATGCGTTGCAGGGGCAGCATAGCCTTTTTACCAAGGGCCGGATCAACATGCATTTCATTGCAACCCTGCTCAAGGCTTTCGGCCAGATTTTTCAGGTGATTCATCGCCATCCACGGGCAATTAGCACAGCTACGACAGGTGGCACCGTGGCCCGCCGTGGGTGCAATAATCAATTCTTTATCGGGTGCCGACTGCTGCATTTTATAAAAGATGCCCTCATCGGTAGCGACAATTATTTGCTTGTTGGGTAGCGTTCTCGCCGCCTCAATCAATTGCGAGGTGGAGCCCACTGCATCAGCCATCTCAATAACAGATTCTGGGGATTCCGGGTGTACTAAAATCGCCGCATCGGGATACACATGTTTTAAATCGAGCAGCCCGCGCACTTTAAATTCTTCGTGAACAATACAGCTACCGTCCCACAGTAAGACATCAGCACCCGTTTGTTTCTGTACATAGCGGCCCAGATGTTGATCCGGTGCCCAGAGGATTTTCTTGCCTTCACTGTCGAGGTGCTCAACCACATCCAGGGCGATACTGGAGGTCACCACCCAGTCGGCCCGCGCTTTAACCGCCGCCGAGGTATTGGCGTAAACCACCACGGTACGATCAGGATGTTCATCGCAGAAGGCTGTAAATTCATCAATCGGGCAACCAATATCGAGGGAGCAGGTTGCTTCAAGTGTCGGCATTAACACCGTTTTTTCAGGGGTGAGAATTTTCGCCGTCTCGCCCATAAATTTGACCCCGGCAACCATTAAAGTCGATGCCGGGTGCCGCTTACCAAAGCGAGCCATTTCCAGCGAATCGGAAACGATGCCACCGGTTTCCTCTGCCAGCGCCTGAATGGCCGGGTCGGTGTAATAGTGGGCGACGATGACCGCATCACGCTCCACTAACAGGGCTTTAATTTTTTCGCGATAGAACTCTTGCTGTGCCGCTGATTCCTCGGGTTCAAGCTTAACGCGGTCGAGATGGCGCTCGACCAATTCGCGAAAATGGGGGTTCTCGGCAACGGAAATACGTGTGGGGGCATTCATCATTAAAAGGGCAGTTACTGCGTAGTTGTTAAAATCGGCGAAATTTTAACACAGACAATGGGACTTCGCGGTCTTCTGGAAATAACAAAGCCCCAGCAAGTGAGCGATGAGACTTTGCGGAATCCGCTTAATTTTGCAGGCGCTATTTGGCCTTAGACCTTGGCCAGAACCGATTCGGCAAATTCATTGAGCCCGCGTTTAATACCCTCGGCATCATAGGCCGGTGGATTAATCATCAGACGCGAGGCACCAATATCTTCGTACTGCCGCACGCGGCCCGGGTCGAGCTGCCCCGCCGCCGTCGTCAGCTCAATGTCACGGGGATCGCGACCTATCTTTGCACATTCATCGCGCATCGCATCGAGTAGGCCTGGCAGTGTTTTAAGGCTGCCAGAGGCGGGATAAAAACCATCACCCACACGAGCGGCACGGCGAGCGGCACCGTCGACATTACCGCCGACAATAATCGGCACGCCAGGCTTTTGCACCGGTTTGGGGTTGGAGTGCAGCGGCTCCCAATTGAAAAACTGGCCATTAAAAGCCTCAGGCTCTTCACGCCACAGTGAGCGGATCGCCTGCACTGATTCTTCTGCGCGCGCAGCACGTTGCTTAAACGGCACGCCGACGACTTCCATTTCCTCTTTTAGCCAGCCAATGCCAATACCCATCATCGCCCGCCCTCGCGATAGTACGTCGAGGGTCGCCCACTCTTTGGCCACATAAAGAGGGTTGCGCTGGGGCAAAATCATAATGCCCGTCGCCAAACGAATTTTTTTAGTCATGCCTGCGGCGTAAGACAGTGCCACGATAGGATCGGGAATTGCCGCCTTCTCGCCACCGGGAAAGCGACCATCTTTGCTGTAGGGGTATTTCGATTGAAAGCCGACAGGCAGCACAACGTGTTCGACCGCCCAAAGAGATTCCATACCCACCTCTTCAGCAGTGGTAACCAGGGTTTCAAATAAGTCGGGGTCGGCCAGGGGGCCAGCGGTGGCAAAGGCAAGTCCAAATTTCACGGGTATTCTCCTCGAAGGCGTTAATTATTATCAGTACTAGAGTCCGCATAGAGGTTAGCAGGCTTGATATAATCACTCCAGCCAATAAGGGCACTCACTCCTCTGCAACAGGTTCAACATGCGAATTAACTGGTACCCCGGCCACATGCACAAAGCCGGTAAAGAGCTGAAACAACTACTGCCCAAAATCGATTTAGTGATTGAAGTCGTCGATGCACGTATTCCCTTTAGTAGCCAAAACCCGATGCTGGAAAATCTGCGCGGAAACAAACCCTGCATTAAAATCCTCAACAAAAACGACCTTGCCGACCCGGCAATCACCGCACTCTGGCAGCGCTATTTTGAGCAGGACTCGGCAATAAAAACTCTAGCGCTCGATACCGATAAAAACGACAAAAGCCCCCTGCTACTCGACCTGTGCCGCGAACTAGTACCCGACAAAGTGGATAGCGTTCATCCCATTAATTGTTTGATTATGGGCATTCCCAATGTCGGCAAGTCGACACTCATCAACTGTCTCGCCGGGCGCATGATTGCCAAAACCGGTAACGAACCCGCCGTCACCAAATCCCAGCAGCGCATCAACCTGCGCAATGGCGTGGTGCTATTTGATACGCCGGGCATGCTGTGGCCAAAGATCGAACATATCGACAGCGGCTATCGACTCGCCATCACCGGCGCGATAAAAGATACCGCCCTGGAATATACAGATATAGCCTTTTACGCCGCGAAATTTTTGCTCGAAAACTACGCAGTGTTTATTCAAGAGCGTTATAAGCTCGACACCCTGCCGCAAAGCGAACTTGAACTACTGGAAATCCTTGGCCGACAACGAGGCTGCCTGCGCGCTGGCGGCCACGTCGACCTCGAACAAATATCGACACGGCTAATCCACGAATTCCGCACCGCGACTATTGGGCGAATAAGTCTTGAAACACCGGATATGGTGGAAAAAGAACTGGCTGAATTACTGGAAAAGCAGCGCCTTGAAAATGAGAAAAAAGAGCGGCGTAAAAATACAGGCCGAGACAATAAAAAGAAAGGCAATGAAAAGTCAGTTAAGCAGATGAAGGTAAAGCGATAAAACGCTGCACAGAATCACGCGTTACGCATCGAGATTGATAGTAAGCGCCTAAGGGCTTCGAATAGTATTTCTTTGGCCCCCACCCATACCCAAATAAGCAAAAAACCCCGCCACCTATCAGGGAGCGGGGTTTGTAATTTATGGCGGTGAGGGAGGGATTCGAACCCTCGAAGCCTTACGACTTACACACTTTCCAGGCGTGCTCCTTCGGCCACTCGGACACCTCACCGTAATGCTTTCCACTGTTTTTTCAGGCTTTAAACGTATTGAGCCATGCCCGTGGAAGCGGCCGCCACTCTACACAAAACAACCTTGAAAGGCAATCATGTTTAAGACTATCTATACGTTTAACGCAGTTCTACCACGGCTCAATACGCTGTGTGAGCAAGTCTTCATTAGCAGCCTCGCGTCACTACCGGCTCATCATCATCCATCGACTCAACCAGATACTCTAACTCCTGACCGACATCACCGATGGTGCGATATTTCAGGTAGCGTTCAACCACGGCCTGAATGATGGCGCGGCCCATGGCATCGCTATCCATCTCGCTTCTGTCAGTGGCGTCTTGCCAGGCTTGCTCGACCATTTTATTGGCGTAAACAGATTCTCCGGACATGCTCTTCTCCCCGTAATTAATAATTTCTCAGCTGAGGATTATACCCAAGCCCCTTTGCAACTCATTGATACCCGTCAAGAGAGGTAGGCTTGCGCTGGTGCTCAGCCTGAGGACAGATCACAGCGCATTATTAGCGCGTCTTCTCTACCACTCTCACCGTGATAGTAGGCTCTGCGCTCGCCCACATGGCGAAAGCCCCGCCCTTCGTACAAAGCAATGGCAGGAAAGTTACTGACCCTGACTTCAAGAAACAGGTTCACTGCCGAGCCAGATATTTCCGCAAGGCAATAGTCGAGTAGGCAGGCACCCAGGCCCTCTCCTTGAAAGCTGGTTTTAACCGCTATATTCAGCAGCTCAGCTTCATCAAGCACCTGATTAAAAATCAAAAAACCCACTAGCCGATTACCTTTACACAGCACATAACTCAGATGGCTTTGCAGACTGTCGGCGAACTGCTTTGCGTTCCAGGGAAAAGGGGTGACGTCGCTTTCGATTTTAACTAATCCGGCGATGTCATCGGGAATCGCTGGGCGCAGCGTAAAACCGGCTTTAATGGCGACTAAACTATTGTCAACTAAACTGCTGTCAGCCATTAAACCGTCAAGCGCCCCGTAAATGACGCAATGCCTGCCAAACCTCTCGTTTACACAAGGGTTCCGCCAGCATCTTTTGGAGTGAGGGAATAAAGAGGGTCTCTGCTGAGCCCGACTCCGGGGGACTCGAGTCATCATCTTTCGGCAATAAGCGAGCAGCTTCATCGCCCATCGCCAACAACCAACGATAGGGGCGCACTTGCTGACGCCCTAGCAGGAACATCGACAATTGGGTTCTCGCACCGCTTAACGTACTTTCAGCACCAGGGCTAAGAGGCCATTCAATCAGCTCGGCAGCGGGCAAGTTTGCGGAAAGCTGGCCGATGGCTCGCAGGATGTTCGCGAGCAGTTCGAGCTGTGTTCTATTGGCCCGCTCGCCGTGGGCGAAACCGTTAATCACTAACACTTCGTCACTGACTTGCCAGCAGGCCAGCGTAAAACGGATGCTCTCCTGCTCTACAAGCGGCTCAGTTATAGCCGGCTGTTCATCTTGCCGTGTTTTTTGAACTGATGCTATTTGAGGCAGAATTACAGCAGGCTTATCTTTCGACTTGAGAGCTGGTGTATTTTCACTGACCGCAACAGGGGTCACTGCGGGACTTACTGATACGGGCTCACCCTGCAAGGCGTCACGAATACCGGCCAGAGAGGTGACAACCTCACGCTGAAGAACCTGCCCTCCACCGTGTGAGTTGACAACAGCGCCGCCTGTAGTAGGCGAAATAGTAGCAGGCAAGGTACTCGCAGCCGTAGCAAACACCACCTCGCCGGGCAGGCGCTGTCGATACTGGTTAATACCCAGCATCGACAGATACCAATCCTGTTGCTCAGTCATATAAATACGGCTACACGCAGGCTGTCATTTTAAGAGCGACCGGCCTAAACGCCATCCAGTTGCGGATGCACGCGGTCGGGATCACCCATAATATTGGCCGCATTAAGATAGGCTTTGGCGCTAGCGACAAGAATGTCAGTGTCAGCACCCTGGCCGTTGACGATACGCCCGTCTTTAGCCAGACGTACAGTCACTTCACCCTGGGAATCGGTGCCGTTGGTGATGGCGTTGACCGAGTAGAGCTTCAGTTCCGTACCACTATTGATCAGCTTCTCAATGGCTTTAAACACCGCATCAACCGGCCCACTGCCACCGGACTCCACCGTGTGATCTTGCCCCTGTGTGCGTAAAACCAGCTCGGCCTTTGGCGCACGACCCGTCTTAGTGGCGACATCCATCGACACCAGTACATAGCTTTCTTCGGCTTCACCCATCTGCACGTCGGAGACCAGCGCTTGCAGATCTTCATCATAAATCTCGCGCTTTTTATCCGCCAAATCTTTGAAGCGTAAAAAGGCCGTGTTCATTTCAGCCTTGTTATCAAAGGTAATACCCAGCTCTTCCATACGCGCAGAAAAGGCGGCACGCCCGGATAATTTGCCGAGTACCAAACGATTGGTATTCCAGCCAACATCTTCGGCTTTCATAATTTCGTAAGTTTCACGGAATTTAAGCACGCCATCCTGATGAATACCGGACTCGTGGGCAAAAGCATTGGCCCCCACTACCGCTTTATTCGGCTGCACCGGAAAGCCCGTAATGGTCGACACCAGACGCGAAACGGGGACGATTTGCTCCGTATTAATACGCGTATCGAGCTGGTAAATATCTTTGCGCGTGCGCAAAGCCATCACGATTTCTTCAAGGGAGGCATTACCCGCCCGCTCGCCAAGGCCGTTAATCGTACATTCAACCTGACGTGCGCCATGCAATACAGCCGACAGGGAGTTAGCCACCGCCAAACCGAGGTCGTTATGGCAGTGCACCGAGAAAATAGCCTTATCAGCATTCGGCACATTGGCAATCACGCGGCCAATCATTTCGCCATATTCGCCGGGCGAGCCATAACCCACCGTATCGGGAATATTAATGGTACGGGCACCGGCATCGATCACCGACTCGACCACTCGGCACATGTAATCAAATTCGGTACGGCTGCCATCTTCGAGGGAAAACTCGACATCATCGACAAAGTTACGGGCAATTTTTACCGCACCAATGGCCTGCTCGAGAACCTCTTCAGGATTCATCTGTAACTTGAATTCCATGTGAATCGGCGAGGTCGCGATAAAGGTGTGGATACGCGGTGCCACTGCATTTTTCAGGGCTTCGGCGGCGCGTTCAATATCGCCGTGGGTGGTTCTCGCCAGGCTGCAAACGGTGGCATCTTTAATCGTATCGGCGATACTTTTAACGGCGGCAAAATCACCTTCACTAGAAATGGCAAAGCCCGCTTCAATAACATCGACACCGAGCTTTTCCAGAGACTTAGCAATACGCAATTTTTCTTCTTTGGTCATTGCGGCACCGGGGCTTTGCTCACCGTCGCGCAAGGTTGTATCAAAAATAATTAAACGTTCACTGCCCATGACAATACTCCATCAACTCCCGCCACACGGCGGGCAAAAATTTATATACAGATTTTCCTCTCTTAAAGAGAAGGATGCAAAACAAATGAGGTATAACGTAGATGCCCCTCAGGGCAGGAGAAGACGTAGCAGGCAGGCAGCGGCACGCGAAGCTTGTTGCAAGCCTTGCGAAGAACCATTGTGAGTAAAGCAATTAACGTTCATTTCTACCTTTGCTACAAGGCCGCTTATGTTCGAACTAAGCGGCAATATGAGAATTTGTATTCAAACAAATTTTTAAGCGACTGCCAAGCCTTTTGCTAAAAAGTCAGTTCTCTAATCGCCCGTACAATCAATCAACGATAAGTTGAGACAGATTGACACTATGAATTAAGTGCTTTTTCGAAAGAATTTAATCCACAACCAAAATAGCGGGCCAGAAAGAGCATAAGCCAAAGCCAGTGACAACAATACTCTGGGCGGGTCAATCGTGACAATCACCATGCCCACCACTACGGCCAAAAACGTTACAAACGGCACATGCCCCTTAAAGTTGAAACCTTTCATGCTGTGATAGCGGCAATTCACCACCATTAGCAAACCCGCCCCTGCCGTTACCAAAAAGGCGAGGATGGCGGTTGAAGTGCTCGGCTCAACATCGTGGCCAACCCAAACCATACCGGCAACCAAAGCCGCTGCCGATGGGCTTGCGAGACCTTCAAAAAAGCGTGAGTCAGCGG
This sequence comes from Gammaproteobacteria bacterium 50_400_T64, assembly GCA_002162755.1. GTDB lineage: Bacteria > Pseudomonadota > Gammaproteobacteria > Pseudomonadales > Porticoccaceae > Reddybacter. The sequence goes on from MAAS01000015.1 coordinate 139,864, forward strand.
ATTCAACCTGCACGTTAAAACGTGCCAGCCGCAGTGCCGCACAGGACACATAAAGGAAGGCTGCCGCCCAACCTAATTTACCCAAATCTGACAACATCCAGCTGTAACAAATGACTGCCGGTGCTACACCAAAAGACACCATGTCGGAGAGGCTGTCGTACTCAACCCCAAAATCGCTCTGCGTATTGGTCATGCGGGCTACGCGCCCATCAAGACCATCGAAAACCATGGCCACAAAAATGGCGATGGCTGCCGCTTCAAACTTGCCGTCCATTGACGCGAGAATGGCGTAAAAGCCACTGAACAGGGCGATGGTAGTAACAAGATTGGGCAGTAGATAAATCCCTTTATGTCGGGGCCCTTGCGAACTTTTATCTGCCTTGGCTTTAGCCTCATCCTGCTCAAGCTCTTCTGCCGGCTCAAGAAGTACGTTAACAAGCTCCGCTACAGAACTTGTGTCGCTGCTATCGTGGCCGGTTGAGCCACTCGAGTCCGGTGATTCTTTATTCGCTGAATCCTGACTATCAGACATTGTCCGCACGTACTCCAGATCAAAAATTGATAAATTTATCGCCGGTCATGCATTTGGCGACGAAGGTAAAAAACACTGCCGCCATCATACATTTTTGGCAATAAAAAAGCGGCTAGCCAGAGGCCGCCGCTTAATTAAAGATCAACCACTTATCAAGGCTTAATCACTCAAGCCTTGAGCTGTTGATACTGTCGACTAGTTGCGTGACTTATCAACCAGTTTGTTCTGACCGATCCAGGGCATCATAGCGCGCAGCTTTTCACCCACTTCTTCGATGGGATGCTCAGCTGAGGCACGGCGACGGGCTTTCAGCTTAGGATTACCCGCCTGGTTGTCGAGGATAAAGTCGTTAACGAAGTTACCGTTCTGAATATCAGTCAGGATGCGCTTCATCTCAGCTTTGGTCTCATCAGTAATGACGCGTGAGCCACTGCTGTAGTCACCGTATTCAGCGGTGTTAGAGATGGAGTAACGCATGTCAGCAATACCGCCCTGATACATCAAATCAACAATCAGCTTCAGCTCGTGCAAGCACTCAAAGTAAGCCATTTCTGGGGCGTAACCGGCTTCAACCAGTGTTTCAAAACCAGCCTGTACCAGTGCCGTTGCACCGCCACAAAGAACCGCTTGCTCGCCGAACAGATCGGTTTCGGTTTCTTCACGGAAGTTGGTTTCGATAATACCGGAGCGACCGCCACCGTTGGCAGAGGCATAGGACAGGGCAATATCTTTCGCCTGACTGGAGCCATTCTGGAATATCGCGATCAATGTCGGCACACCACCGCCTTCAACATAAGTGCCACGTACTGTGTGACCAGGGCCTTTCGGTGCGATCATGATGACGTCGAGATCGGCGCGGGGTTCGATCAATTCAAAGTGAATATTCAAACCGTGAGCAAAAGCCAGGGCAGCACCCTCTTTCAAGTTGGGCTCGATCTCGCTGTAGTAAACTTCTTTTTGATGCTCGTCCGGAGTAAGAATCATCACCACGTCTGCACCGCTAACCGCGTCGGCGATTTCTGCCACTTTAAGGCCTTCACCTTCGGCTTTCGCCCAGGATGAAGAACCTTTACGCAAACCAACAACTACGTTATCAACACCTGAATCACGCAGGTTCAGCGCGTGGGCGTGGCCCTGTGAGCCGTAACCAATAATGGACACTTTTTTGCCGCGGATAATAGAAAGATCACAATCTTTGTCGTAATAAACCTGCATGTTTTTCACCTCATTATTCGTACGAACGATTCGTACATTTCACTTGCGTATAAATACTGATTAAAATTAAAAAGCACTCAAGACTTTTACTTGAAAACCCTTTACCTAAAAACCTGTTCACTTAAAAACCAAAGTGCGCCTCAGGTAAAACTGAAAACTTATACCTTTAAAGACTTCTCACCACGCATCAAACCACAAACGCCGGTGCGCACCACTTCGAGAATAACCGCATCGCCCAGCGCTTCAATAAAGGCATCGAGCTTAGTGCTCTCGCCCATAATTTGAACCACATAAGTCGTGGGGCCGACATCGACGATTTGTCCACGAAAAATATCGACACAACGCTTAATTTCAGCCCGCACCGCACCACTCGCTTTTACTTTGAGCAGCATTAATTCGCGCTCAATGTGGACACCTTCACTCAAGTCGATCACTTTAACGACGTCGATCAACTTGTTTAGCTGCTTGGTAATTTGCTCAATCGTGTGGTCATCACCCGCTGTGGTCAAGGTCAAACGCGAGAGCGTTTTATCTTCGGTTGGCGCGACACTCAAGCTGTCGATATTGTAGCCTCGTTGAGAGAACAAGCCCACTACTCGCGATAGAGAGCCCGGCTCATTTTCAAGTAAAACGGAAATTAAACGTTTCATTATGTACGCTCCGTTTTGCTCAACCACATATCACGCATGGAACCCGGTGCTACGTGCATGGGGTAAACGTGCTCGTGGTGGTCGACACTAATGTCCATAATTACCACCCGATCTTTCATCGCAAAACATTCTTCCATGCTACTTTCGAGTTGATCGTAGTGCGTTACCTTCATACCGACGTGGCCATAGGCCTCGGCTAGCTTGACAAAATCCGGCAGTGAATCTTCATAAAGCACGTGGGAATAACGGCTACCGTACTGCATATCCTGCCACTGTTTAACCATGCCCAGGGCCTGATTATTGAGGATAATAATTTTCACCGGCAGTTGATGCTGAGTACAGGCCGCCAACTCCTGAATACACATCTGGATGCTGCCCTCACCCGTCACACAAACCACGTTGGCATCGGGGTAGGCCATTTGCACACCCATCGCTGCTGGTAGGCCAAAGCCCATGGTGCCAAGTCCACCGGAGTTAAACCACTGTCGCGGCTTATCAAAGAGATAGTATTGCGCGGCAAACATTTGATGCTGGCCCACATCCGATGTCACCAGCGCCTCACCTTTAGTGACTTTATACAAAGTCTTAATCACATCCTGGGGCTTAATATTATCGTTTGTACTTGGCTCATAACGCGATTCAGTATAAATACCATGACGCGCACGCCACCCATCAATCTGCTGCCACCACTCGCCAATTGCCGGCTCGTCAGTTTGCAAATCGCCCTGCTGAATCTGGTCAAGCATATCGCTGAGCACGACATCGCAGGGGCCAACAATCGGGATATCGACACGTACAGTTTTCGCGATTGATGAGGGGTCGACATCGATATGAATAATTTTTGCCGAGGGACAAAAGCGTTCGGTAGCATTCGTGACACGATCATCAAAACGCGCACCCACGGCCAGAATGACATCGGCATGATGCATTGCCGTGTTCGCTTCAAAAGTACCGTGCATACCGAGCATGCCGACAAACTGCCGGTCGGTACCGGGAAAGGCACCGAGGCCCATTAGCGTGTTGGTCACCGGGTAATTCAGACGACGCGCCAGGGCCCGCAATTGTTCAGAAGCATTACCCAGCACCACACCGCCGCCACTATAAATAACCGGACGCTTGGCCGACATTAACAAATTTACGGCGCGTTTAATCTGCCCGGAATGTCCTCGCGTAGTCGGCTGATAAGAGCGCAGCTTAACTTTCTCAGGATATTTATAGGCCACCTTATTATTGGGGTCAGTGACATCTTTAGGCACATCGACAACCACCGGGCCAGGTCGCCCCGTGCTAGCAATATAAAAAGCTTTAGCAATAGTTTCGGCGATATCTTCCGGACGCTTGACCATGTAACTGTGCTTAACCGTTGGGCGGCTAACACCAATCATGTCAATTTCCTGAAAGGCATCTTCCCCGATTTTTTCCTGGGGCACCTGAGCTGAAATCACCACCATCGGGATGGAATCCATGTACGCCGTAGCAATACCGGTAATAGCATTGGTCGCGCCGGGGCCAGAGGTTACCAGCGCTGCACCGACCTCACCCGTAGCGCGGGCATAGGCATCGGCAGCGTGCACGGCAGCTTGTTCGTGACGCATGAGAACGTGACTGAGATTATCTTGACGAAAAATAGCATCGTAAATATGCAAAGCCGCACCACCGGGGTAGCCCCACAGATGCTTAACTTTGGCATCACTCAATGCCCGAATAAGAATATCACCACCGGAAAGTAGTTCCACAACGCAAACCCTCAAACAAAAAATAACAATTTATCAGGAGGACAATGCACTATCGCTGTGACATTACAGGTGGTTTGCAATAACAACCGCAGTCTCCGCAAAGCGAGGTTTGGACTGCCGCAAGATCGAATGGGTAACGCGATCTTCTCTGTAGATGACCAGCGAGCGTTGATGACGCCCACCTGCCTGGGGGATGAGATTGTCTGAAAGACGAGACACATCCCGAGCCGCGCAACATACCGGTATTTATCTACACCGTCAACAACTTCTTGAGAAGGACAATTAACGCGAAACACTCACCTTAACTCGACACTTTAAAGACATGTGAACCGGACGCTTGTAAGGAGCTAACAGGTATGGCGGAATGCAGCTTATCAATTCTTCGCAGCTTGCCCATTGTATTTAAAGTACACATCAACCCCAGCACCAAAGGACTGAACATGAAACACTCTAATTACTTGTTAGCTTTCATCGCCACTTTCACCTTTACGCTGTTCGCCGAAGCAAAAGAAATCTATGAATCAACGGATAAGACAGGGGGAACCGAGTTTACTGATCAACCTAGTGCTGGTGCAGAAGTGGTCAACATTCAAGAACCCAATATTGCAGATGCCGTTGATAGTCCAAAACCAACCCAGGACAAGCCGGAAACAAAAAAGGCAACGAAGCAGAGCGAGCCCGCCGAACCTGAAATTTCTTATCGAAATATTGCGGGTGATGATGACAAAAACCCCAAGCGCGTTCATCGTGAACAACAAAGGCAGGAACGAAGAAATAAGCGTCAGGACAATAGAGAAAACTCAAAAAAATCAGCCGGACACTCTGCCGTCAAAGGTCGATAGAAATCCCGAGAGCAATCAATAGCAAGTTTTGAGCACCGCCGTAGCTGGATCGAGGATAAATTGCTTGCCCTAGTCGGTGTCTTTTGTATCGATGTTGCAACCTATGCCGTGATGTCGAATCACTATCATGTTGCATTGCATATTAACGCACCGCAAGTGGATCCGCTAAGTGATCTTGCTGCGCAATAATCAAGAGCCCCACCCCATAACACTCGCCTAGCATTGCGTATTCACCAACGATTGACGGCAATCCATTCCGTCTTGATACGCCATTTCACGTACTTCTGTGGCCTCTTACCTGCCGAGAACCCACTTAAAATCGAAAATTGAGCTAGGGAGCCTATTGAGTTAGAGATCCTAGATTTCCAGACGTCCGAGCTTTGGCACGACATTTACAGTAAGACACTTTCTACTCTTGTTTGACTATGAAATGCCGCAACCAATGAATAACGTATAAATGACTCACAGGTCGTAAAATAATCCCCAAGCCAATACTGAAGATCCTCCGATTCAAGCCGGGGAAAACCACATGTCACCACCTGGGGAGAGTCAATTTTTTTCGTGCTATCCGTTACTACAATGCTAAGAACAGACGATGCAGCACACCACTCAAACAGCAGGTAGAGCGACTCATCGTTAATGTTCGTGTGCAGAAGGCTTATTGATTTCTCAACACATTCAGCCAATGCCAATCGAATGCCAGACTCTTCTGTGCCCGCATATTCTGAGTGATGGACAATGCTCTCAGAACACTCGCCAGGCAACTTGTTTTCTTGCCAATTTAAAATCATAGAGCTACAACCCATCAATACCACTGTGTGTTAACTCCGCGCGAAAGGCGCTGGAGAAAGTTAACGCTAAACCTCGTGATGTGTGTATTAGTGAAAAAGGGCCCCTAATAAAAAAGACCGGGGACAAGCATCTCTGGATGCCATATCTTTACGCAGCAGCCCTAAGCCCGCCGCCAACGCGTCCCTTCCCGGGAATCCTCAAGCACAATGCCCTGCTCTTTTAATTCTTCGCGCACTTCGTCGGCTCGGGCGTAATCTTTATTCAACTTCGCTGCTTCACGTTCAGCGATAAGCGCGTCAATATCAGCATCGGACAAACCCTCGCCGTCTGCTGCGGAGCCTTTCAGAAAAACATCGGGGGTTTCCTGCAACACACCGAGAATGCCACCCAATGCTTTTAGCTCGCCCGCAAGAACTAGTGCTTTGGCTTGGTCATCACCGGCAACGGTGTTCAGTTCCCGCACTAAATCGTACATTGCCGAGAAGGCTTCGCGCGTATTGAAATCATCATCCATTGCCGCAACAAAGCGCTGATAATAGGCATTACTCTCAAGCCCAGCCAGTGGTGTCGGTGTAACGTCGGCAAAGTTTTGCAGGCCGAAATAAAAACGTTCTAGCCCCTGCCGTGCTTCTATTAAATTAGCTTCAGAATAATTAATCGGGCTACGGTAGTGGCTAGACAATAAGAAATAGCGCACCACTTCGGGGTGGTATTTTCCCAGCACATCGCGAATGGTGAAAAAATTATTCAGCGACTTGGACATTTTTTCGTTATCAACCCGCACCGCGCCGGCATGCATCCAGTAATTAACAAAGTGCTTGCCGGTTGCCGCTTCGCTCTGGGCAATTTCATTTTCATGATGGGGGAAAGGCAGGTCGGGGCCGCCACCGTGAATATCAAAAGTTTCACCCAATAGACAGGTCGACATGGCTGAGCATTCAATGTGCCAACCGGGACGGCCGTAGCCCCAGGGCGAAGGCCAACCCGCTTCGCTTTCATCAGCCGCTTTCCACAGGGCAAAATCGCGGGGGTCTTCTTTCACATCGCTGACTTCAACCCGCGCACCGGAGAGTAATTCGTCGGGGTTTTTATTACTTAATTTGCCGTAATCGGGGAAGCGCTTCACCCGGTAGTAAACATCGCCGTTGTCGGCTCGATAGGCGTAGTGGTTGTCGACCAGGGTTTGCACCATGTCGAGAATATCGTCCATATGAGCGGTGGCGCGGGGTTCAAGGTTGGGCGGTAAAATACCCAGGGCACGCTCATCCTCGTGCATCGCGTCTATCATGCGTGCGGTTAAGTCGGTGTAGAGTTCTTTATTTTCATCGGCACGGCGCAAAATTTTGTCGTCGATGTCGGTGATATTACGCACGTAATTGACGTCCCAGCCCTGGGAGCGCAAATAGCGGGTAATAGCGTCGAAGGCGACCAGCACACGGGCATGACCTATGTGGCAGTAGTCATACACCGTAATGCCGCAAACGTAGAGGTCAATTTTGCCCGGGTTAAGCGGTTTAAAAAGATCTTTCTTGCGCGTTAGTGTGTTGTATAACTGTAAGGCCATTTTGTTTCTCTCATCTTTCGCCGCATTAAAAACAAACAGCGTTAAAATAAAATTTTCGAATTAATTTATTTTTTCTGCTGCCAGTTATCGCGTAAACCAATGGTGCGATTAAAGACCGGCTTGTCTGCACTGGCGCAACGGCTGTCGAGGCAGAAATAACCTTCACGTTCAAACTGGTAGTGATCCTCTGCCGTAGCACTCGACAAACTTTGCTCCGCCTTACAGCCCTGTAATATTTCGAGGGATTCAGGGTTCACACAGTCGAGAAAGTTTTTATCGCCACCATCAGGATCGGCTTCGTTAAACAGGCGATCATAAAGACGCACCTCACAGTCGATGCTGTGCTCGCCGCTGACCCAGTGAATCACACCACGGGGCTTCATCCCTTCGGGCGGGTTTTCACCGACGGTACCGGGCACAATGCTGGCGATAATTTCGACGATTTCACCGGCCTCATCGGTCACTACGCCATCGGCTTTAATCACATAAGCACCGCGCAAACGGACAAACTGACCGAGCACCAAACGTTTAAATTTCTTGCGCGATAAAGTAGTGTCTTCGCTGAAGTCCGCTCGGTCGATAAATAGAGTGCGGCCAAAGGGCAGCTTTCTTTCGCCAAGCTCTTCACGATTGGGGTGGCAAGGTGCTGTCAGTGTTTCGACCTCTCCTTCGACCCAATTGGTCAATGTCACCTTCAGTGGATTGAGTACGCACATCGCCCGCGGTGCATTGTCATTCAGGTCATGGCGAATAAAGTGATCCAGCTGTGCCATATCGACGGTACCGTCAGTTTTCGACACCGCCAGACTGTCGCAAAATTCCCGTACCGCTGTTGCAGTCACGCCGCGACGCCGCAGACCCGATAGTGTCGGCATGCGCGGGTCGTCCCAGCCATCGACAACATTTTCTTCAACCAGTTGGCGCAGTTTGCGCTTGCTGGTCACCGTGTAATTTAAATTGAGGCGACCAAATTCAAACTGCCGGGGTTTAGCCGGTACGGGCAGATTGTCGATAAACCACTCGTACAAGGGCCGGTGGTCGGCAAACTCCAACGTACAAATGGAATGGCTAACGCCTTCAATGGCATCTTCCTGACCGTGGGCAAAATCATAGGAGGGATAAATACTCCACTCACTGCCAGTACGGTGATGGGGCACCCGTTTAACCCGATACAGCACAGGGTCGCGCAGGTTAATGTTCGGGGCAGTCATATCGATTTTAGCGCGCAAAGTCATCAGACCCTCGGCAATATCGCCGGTGCGCATTTGCTCCAACAGAGCGAGACTTTCACTGGCGGGACGATCCCGATAGGGACTATTTTTGCCCGGCTCGATGAGTGAGCCGCGATATTCCCGAGTCTGCTCCGGCGTTAGCTCGCAGATATAAGCCTTGCCCGCATTGACTAAAGCGACAGCCCAGTCGTAGAGCTGGCCGAAATAATCAGAGGCATAGCGCACTTCGCCCTGCCACTGAAAGCCCAGCCAGCGCACGTCTGCAATAATCGCCTGCACGAACTCATCGCTTTCTTTGTCGGGATTAGTGTCATCGAAACGCAAACGGCAAATGCCGTCGAATTCTTCAGCCAGGCCAAAATTAACGCAAATCGCCTTGGCGTGACCAATGTGCAAATAGCCGTTTGGCTCGGGGGGGAAGCGGGTGACAACTTCTTTAGTGACAGAAGATTGCAGATCATTCTTTATGACTTGCTGAATAAAGTTGAGCGGCTTGTCGGCGGGGCTAGAATCGTCCATTGTCAGTCATCAATTAGTGAATAGAATATCGTTTGTAATAAATACAGTGCGTCGCTTGTCGAGAGTAGAGCATGTCGCTTGCGGTCTTGCGAAAAAGGCGCAAGGACAATAAATACTTCGCCCCGTCAAAATCAGGTGCGAATTATACCGGCCACAGCCAGCTTTGATAAACCGATTATTCCAATCTCCGGGCAAAGCCCTTATCATCGCCCTCTTTCGTGGTTTCCAACCCTCTTCAAGCAGGCCTCATTATGATTACTCTTCACACCAACCATGGCGACATCGCCATTGAACTCGACTTTGACAAGGCGCCCATCAGTGCCGCCAACTTCCTGCAGTACTGTCGCGACGAGTTCTACGCGGGTACTGTTTTTCACCGTGTCATCCCCGGCTTTATGATTCAGGGCGGCGGCATGAACGAAGACATGAGCGAAAAGAGCACGCGCGAGTCGATTAAAAACGAAGCCGATAACGGCCTCAGCAACGACAACGGCACGTTAGCGATGGCTCGAACCATGGTGCCCGACTCTGCCTCTTCACAGTTTTTTATCAACATCGCTGACAATCACTTCCTTAACCACACCGCGCCCACCGATCAAGGCTGGGGCTATGCAGTTTTCGGTAAAGTCGTTGACGGCATGGATGTGGTCGATGTTATTAAAGCGGTGGCCACTGGCAACAACGGCCCCCACCAGGATGTACCCACAGAGACGGTGGTGATTGAAAAGACCTCCATTTCTGACGCCTACGCTGACCGCTAAAAAGAATGAGGGGTTATCGTTTCACATTCACCGAGCGGTCTCCCCTTTGACCACCCTCTTTATTTCCGACCTCCACCTTTGTGCCGAACGGCCCGAGGTTAACGCAGCCTTTTTCCATTTCTTGCAAACGAATGCTGCAGAGGCCGACGCCCTTTATATTCTCGGCGATTTATTTGAAGCCTGGATTGGCGACGATGATCCCGCCCCTCTTTCTCAGCAAGTAATTCGCGCCCTTCGTGCGCTCACCGATGGTGGTACCGCGCTGTATTTCCTCCACGGCAACCGCGACTTCGCCGTCGGCAAACGCTTTGCACGAGAGACTGGGGCCACGCTGCTAAAAGATCACGCCGTAATCTCCCTCGGCAACGAACAAATACTGGTGTTACACGGCGACACCCTTTGCACGGATGATGTCGACTATCAGAGGTTTCGCCGAGTGATTCGCAACCCGCTGCTACTGGCTCTTATACGCTACCTGCCCCTACGTACTCGCCAGAATATTGGCATTAAAGGGCGCGCTAAAAGCATGGCCGCAAATAGTAATAAAAGCGCTAGCATTATGGATGTCACCCCCGCCACTGTATCGACATTGATGGGCAAATACGGCGTTAAAACGATGATTCACGGCCACACCCATCGCCCCTGCAGCCATGAGCTGGTACTCGATGACGGTTCTGCAGCGCGACGTATTGTGCTCGGTGACTGGGGAAGTAAGGGCTGGATGGTTAGCGCCAACGATGAAGAATTGAAGCTCTCATCGTTTGATATATAAATACGAACAAAAGTGCTGCGTAACCAGCTATTCGCCTAATAGCGGCCCGGAGTGAAAACGAAACTCCGCACAGGGCTCTTCAATCAACTGCTTTTCCTTTTCAGCAAAAACAGCAATCCGCTGATCTACATCGATCGGTTTACTGTGAGCAGCAGCCACCTCACGAGCCAGCGTCAAGTAGTCCTTAAAATGCCGAGATTCTGATTTCAACAGCGACAAATAAAACGTCGATAACTCTTCATCGAGATGGGGGGCGAGTTTGGCAAAACGTTCGCAGGAACGCGCCTCAATCAAAGCGCCCGCCACCAGTATGTCGATCAGCCGCATGGGCTCCCAGGTCGACACCAGCTTGCGCAGCTCACCCGCATAATTTGCTGCTGGCAAGGACTCATAGGCAATATCGCGCTTTTCCATCAGCGCGATGACCTGCTCAAAATGGCGTAGCTCTTCACGGGCCAAGCGGGACATTTTATGCAGCAGCTGATACTGCTCAATATAACGAAACATTAAATTGAGCGCGGTGCTGGCCGCTTTTTTCTCACAATTCGCGTGATCAATCAGCAGGATATTTTGATTCTTTACAGCGGCCTCTATCCACGCATCGGGGGTAACACAGGGCAGAAAGGCCGCAATTTCATCAATATTACTCAAGAAGTACTCACCCCCATTTCAGCACAATGTGTCATTTAGCCATCATTTCTTTCAATGCCTCATCACGCTCGGCATTGACCTTTTGCACCAGCGGATTACTGTCCATAACACCCAACCAGGCTTTTAACCCCGGCAGGTCATCACACAGGTCACGACCCAATGCCTTTTGAGTCGCCATATTACCCAGGGTGACCGTGTAATAAAGCATAAAGTCGGCGTAGGTCATTACCTCACCGGCAGCGAAGGGTGAAAAAATGAGGATGCGATTCAATGAGGCCACGCCTTTGTCGAGCTGCTCGTTAACTTTCGCGTTTAAGGCCTCGTCAGCCGGAGCGCCGAAAAGAGCAACGCCATATAACTGCCGCACGACCAGCTCCAGATAGAGCTCAATCGATTTGCTGAGCTCGCGAACCTTGGCACGCTCAAAAGGGTCGAGGGGATAAAGTGGAAAATCGGAGGACAGTTCTTCCAGAAAATCGAAGATCACATTGGTTTCACTGATGGCCCCTTCTTTCACTTCGAGGCAGGGAATTTTACCCATCGGACTTATATTCAGAAAATCTTCTTCCTGAGAGGGACGGGTGATCACCTCTTCGAAATCGAAACCCTTTTCCAACAAAGTCAGTTTGACCATGTTGTAGTAATTACTCACGGGAAAACCATAAAGTTTAAACATCGTCTTTTCTCCATCTCGTTATTTTTTTAAAGGTTGCTGCCGACTCGCTGCCACTATACCCGGTGCAACATAGCGCTGGTAGTGAGCCTGCGAGAGTCGATAAAGCTCCCCTTCAAGATCTTCATAAAACCGCGGTAACGCTGTGTTGGTAAAAGCAGGCAGCAGGCGAAAGCCCCAGTGCGCCGCATCAAGCCCTTCACCACGGGTTTTTTTCAACAGGCTGTAAACCCAGCAGTGGGGGTCACTCTGTTTTCGAAAAGCGATATTTTCAGCCACAAGTCTTTCACTTAATAGTTTAATATCAATAAGTTGTATCTTATTTTTAAGAATTTGAATTAATAGGGAGTCCAGCCTTTCAAAAACTACAACGCGCTGTTCTTCGGGGTAGCCATTCCAGTTGACCACCTCGTGGGCAAAGCGATGGCAGCCCCGGCACACATCGTCACCCATGCTCGATGAACAGATGCCAATACAGGGTGTGGCGATGAGTTTACTCACACGACTGACCAAAAAATTGATTCAAACGCTGAGCCGTGGGGACGACGGTTTCTTCCATATGGAAGTGGTGAGTGCCCTCTATAATTTCGATAGTAAGCTGCTGCGCATGCTGGTCCATACCGTAAAATCGTTCCGTGCGTTGCGGGTCGGAAAGCAGTAATAAACTCGGGCACTTAATGCACTCGACAAAAGCCCGCACAATGGCCGGTGTTAACTTGACCTCGGAAGCCACCTTCAACTTCTCATCGGCACGCCAACGAAAGCCCTCGCCCTCATGCCGCAAACCTCGCTCGGCGATCAGCTTGGCCGATGCCAGTGACAAGCGAGCTTCACCCCTGCTGGTGCGCGACGCTAGCGCCTCATCCCGTGTGGCGTATATACGTGGCTCACGCCGCAAACGTAAATGCTTATCTTCAATGGACAATGCCAACTGCGCTGGTAATTCTGCCTCCTTGATTGCCTGGGGTACAAAGCTATCGATTAAACCAAGATGGCTAACGCGCTCAGGATAAGCACCTGCAGCCAGTGTAGAGATCATTGCACCGCGAGAGTGGCCGAGCAGGGCAAAAGTCGACAGGCCCAACTGCTCAACCACGGTGTAAACATCAGCCACGTCTTGCCAGATGTTGTAAGTATTATCGAGCGAGCGATGGTCGCTTAAGCCGTGGCCCGCCAGGTCAATGGCTATTAAGCGTACGCCCTCCAGCCTTTCAGCCAGGGGTGCAAAACTGGCGGCGTTATCGAGCCAGCCGTGCAAAGCGATGACTGGCAGGCCATCGGGATCACCCCACTCCAGCGCCGCGAGGCTAATACCGTGATTATCGAAGCGGTGTGCAATGGCGTTATTTAATAAAGGTATGGCGGATGAAGTCATTGGGGAAATGTTCGCTTTAATTAAAACAGGGGAGTTAATTCGGCGTCTGCGCCCAGCACACATCGGCAAACCCCGGTGCCAGGGCTTGCGTTTTCAGCGCCACCAAATTGGCCGTGCCTGTAGACAGCCAAACCGTATCGCCACTGAGCAGACTCAATACCTTGCCCACAAAGGGCTGATGCGTAACGAGTAAAACTGAATCCACATTGAGGGAATGAATAAAGCGAAAAAGCGTTTGCGGATCGCCGCCTGGCTCTAGCGCCTCGGTAACGAGTAATTCCTGACCAAAGCCCAGACACTGAGCTGCAATTTTCGCCGTCTGCCGCGCACGGCGATAGGGACTGGTGACGATGAGTTCAATTCCCGCTAACGCTTTACTGCGCGCTTCTATAACACTCTGCACATCGTTTTCACCAAGCGGCGTCAACCGCCGCTCGGGATCGCTGGCAGCGCGGATCTCTGCTTCACCGTGGCGTAGAAAAAACAAATCCATAATAACCTCCGACTCTTCTCCGCTTAACCGTCTGTTAAGAATTAACCCGAAACTCCACATCGTCGGCCTGCTCAGAAAGCATCACTCGCAACAACACGCGTGGTAGCGAGCCACCTTTAAACATCACGTCATAGAGGCCACTCGCCAGGGGCATATTAACCCCCAGCTGCTCGGCTTTTTCTTTAACGATACGCGTGGTGTTGACGCCCTCCGCCACCTGCCCCACGTCTTCAATCGCCTGCTCAAGGGTTTTACCTTCGCCGAGGGCATAACCAATACGATAATTGCGGCTCAAATCAGAAGCGCAGGTAACGAATAAATCACCGACGCCACTCAAACCGAGAAAGGTCATGGGGTCTGCCCCCAAATGAGCGGCAAAGCGGGTCATTTCCGCAAGACTGCGAGTGATCAAAACACCCACCGAGTTTTGCCCAACCTTCAAAGATGCCGCCATACCAGCGGCAATCGCATAAATATTTTTTAAAGCGCCGGCAAGTTCAACACCGTACATATCGTTATTGGCATAAACCCGGAAGAAGGCTGTCTGCAGCACATGTTGCACGGTCTCGCAGACGGCCTGATCGGTACTCGCAATCACTGTCGCGGTAATTTCCCGGGCGGCAACTTCCCGGGCCAGGTTAGGGCCGCTAATCACACCAATGCGCGGCTGATTAAGCTCCTCGGCAAGAATGTCACTCATCAACTTAAAGCTGTCGCCTTCTATACCTTTAACGGTACTAACGACGATAGTTTGCGCGGGGATAAGCGCCGCCACTTGCTGACACACACCGCGAAAAGACTTGCTGGGAATAGAGAAAAACACCACCGAAGCCTCGGCCAGTGCGGCCTCAAGATCAGCACTCACCTGCAGGCGTGGGTCGAGCTTATAACCGGGTAAATACGGGGTATTCTCACCGACCTCCATGCAATGGCGAGCATTTTCAGCATCACGCATCCACAGGGTCACCGGGTGGCCATTGCTGGCAATCATATTGGCAATAGCGGTACCGAAACTGCCGCCACCGAGCACGGTGATCTTATTATTTTTCAAAACGTCCCCAGAAAAACTTTCTCAAGAATAGTCCAGAAAGATCAACTTCAGGACAAATGGTGCAGGCACATCCTTGTGCCACAGTCACTTAATACGAACGACTAGCTAAACAATAAACGGTTAAGACGCTGTACAAACAAGGCTGGATTTTCCAGCTGCTCGCCCGCCGACAATACGGCCTGATCAAACATCACGCCAACCAGATCTTCTACCTTGTCATTGTCCTGCTCATCCTGCAGTTGCGCAAGCAATTGGTGGTCGGGATTGATTTCCAATACGGGTTTAGTTTCCGGTACTGGCTGACCCGCCGCTTCGAGAATTTTACGCATTTGCGGGCCTACATCACCCTCGCCCAGTACTAAACAAGCGGGGGATTCGGTGAGGCGAGTCGTGGAACGCACATCGTCAACCTGATCGGCAAGAACTGTTTTAATTCGCTCGAGAAGATCGTCGCTGATAGTGCTGGCTTCTTCGTCATCCTCTTTCTTGCTCTCACCCAGCTCGCCCAGATCCAGCTCACCACGACTAATATCCTGCATGGGTTTACCATCGAACTCTTGTAGACTGGACATAGTCCACTCGTCGACGCGCTCACTCAGCAGCAGCACTTCAATGCCCTGCTTGCGGAAGATTTCCAGGTAAGAGCTACTTTTAGCGGTAACTTCGGTCTCAGCAATCAAGTAGTAGATTTTGTCCTGTCCGGTTTTCATCTTCGCGACGTAATCGGCCAGTGAAACCAGCTCATCACCTTCGCGGGTACTGGCAAAACGCAGTAGACCGGCAATTTTTTCTTTGTTCGCGAAGTCTTCCGCTGGCCCTTCTTTTAAGACAGAACCAAAGGCTTCCCAAATCTTTTTGTAATCATCGGGCTGTTCCTTGGCCATTTTGATGAGCTGATCAAGTACACGCTTGGTCAGTGCCGAACGAATGCTATCAACGGCTGGGCTGTCTTGCAGAATTTCCCGCGAAACGTTCAAGGGCAGATCAGAACAATCGACCACGCCTTTGATAAAGCGCAGGAACATCGGCAGAAACTGTTCGGCGTCATCCATAATAAAGGTGCGCTGAATATAGAGTTTCAGGCCTTTAGCGCCATCGCGGTTATACAGGTCGAAAGGTGCGTGGCTGGGGATGTAAATCAGGCTGGTGTAGTCGAACTTACCTTCGACCCGATTGTGGCTCCAGGTCAATGGGGCCTGAAAATCGTGGGAAACGTGCTTGTAAAACTCGATGTAGTCCTCGTCGCTGAGCTCGCTGCGCGGGCGTGTCCACATCGCCGTCGCAGCATTAACGCGCTCAAATTCAGGCACATCGACAATATCTTCTTCAGACTCATCTTCCGCTGGCGGCGGTGTCGGCTTGAGCATTTCAACCGGCACCGCGATGTGATCCGAGTACTTCTTGACCAGGCTGCGCAGACGCCAGTCACCGGCGTATTCAGTAGCATCTTCTTTAAGATGCAAAATAACGCGGGTGCCACGTTCAGCTTGCTCGATATTCTCAACAGTAAACTCGGCTTCGCCATCACAACTCCAGCGTACCGCCTGGTCAGCGGCCAAACCCGCACCACGAGATTCAACCACCAGCTTATCGGCCACCAGAAAACCGGAGTAAAAGCCAACACCAAACTGACCAATTAATTGAGAGTCTTTCTTGTCATCACCGCTAAGGGCATTGCAAAACTCTGCCGTACCGGAACGGGCGATAGTACCCAGATGGCCAACGATCTGGTCGCGGCTCATGCCAATACCGTTATCAATAATCGTCACGGTGTTGGCTTCGCTGTCGACTTCTATTCTTACGACCAGCTCATCACCGCCTTCTAACAACGCGGGGTTTTGCAGGCCTTCAAAGCGCAGCTTGTCACAGGCATCGGAAGCATTGGATATCAGCTCTCGAAGGAAGATATCTTTATTACTGTAAAGAGAATGAATCATCAAATGCAGTAACTGCTTGGCTTCTGTTTGAAAGCCCATGGTTTCAGCTTGCTGGGTCGCGGACATGCGGGTCTCCTAGTATGCGTTTAAGTCGCTTAAGTACGTGTGAGCAAGCATAAATTCAATAGGCCGCTAGAATGGCCGCTAGAACAAAGTGATCGCTGCGGTCATAGATAGGGGCGATTTGCCAATTTTCAAGCACGGCCAGCATTGAAAGAACCTGACGAAAACACAAGAAACCTACAAGAAAAGAAAAAAGACCTGCAATCACAGCTAGAGACCTCCGCTAATACTAAGCCCTCTGCCACATTCATCGCCACTGCGAGACACAGTGCAAGCGCGTGGCACCATGATTACACGACGGATTTTACCCGTTACAATCCGCCCATGAGCCAAACCATGCTGCAACTTATCAAGACTTACAAAGGTAGCTATCCGCTACTTGACGCCATGCTTCCCCGAGATCGAGAAAAGTATCGCATCATTGTCTGCTACCTCAGCGGTAAACCCGACGGTCAAAACCCACTGGAAAAACTGGTTGACCGAATTATTTATCTCGAGCTCGATAAAGCGATGATTAACTGGAATCGCCCCAGCACAATACGCACGCTGGCACGGTTAATCGACGCAGAAAAAATCGATCTACTGGTCTGCCAGCTGCGGCGCCTCATCCCCATCGGCGTTTCATCAACACTACTCGCACGGCGTAGCCCCCGAATTATTGGCGTACTACATGGCATCGTCAACGGCAAAATCAGCCCCTCTCGGCGCTTGTTAAACTGGTTTATTTTTCAACGCCTAGCAAGGTTGGCCTGCGTATCCAAAACCTGCGCTACAGATATTGTCGCCATGAGCTGGCATCTCGACCCTGGAAAAGTCGTTGCCATACCCAACGGCATCGATCCCGCTCCTTTTCTCAAGCCTCCCGAGCCAACAGAACAGGCTCGGGACGGGAGAGAAAAAATACTGGGCAGCACACTTGCCGGCAAGCGGCTATTCGGCACCATCGGCCGGCTCTCAGAGGTCAAAAACCAACGGCGTTTTATCGAGGCTTTTGCTCTAGCCTGCCAACAAAACTCAAATATTGCCCTGGTCATTGTCGGCACAGGGCCTTTGGAGCGAGAACTAAAGGACTTGACGGCCTCTCTCAATATTGGCGACCGGGTTGTTTTCCTCGGCTACAGAAAAGATATTCCAGCCCTATTACAAAACATTGATATATTCGCACTACCCTCCCTGCGTGAAGGCATTAGCCTGGCACTACTCGAAGCCATGGCCTCAGGCCTGCCTGTGCTCACCTCGAATAGAGGCGGCATGAAGGAGGTCATCAGCGATAGCAGCTGCGGTTGGCTAATAGAGCCCGAAGACAAGTACAGCATGGCGGAAGTGATCACACTGATCGCTCAGCAAACACCTGAACAACTGGTCACCATTGGCCATAATGCGCGACAAAGAATGTTGTCAAAATTCAACACCCACCGCATGACCAGCGACTACGAACACCTGTACGAAGAGGTGCTCAACGAGATCTAAGTACCCTCACTAAGCACGCCCCATCTCGTGCAATAGCCTCAGTCTGTTAAATACGCTCGCCATTGGGCTTTGGTAATTAGATTACAGCTTTCCAGAACTTCATCCCACATCAGCAACACTTCACCCCGGTCAAGCTGACGCCTGACTTGATCCACCTTGTTGTCGAGGCTGTATTCAGCATCGCCATAGTCAGTGCCTTCACGGACAATAAAGCTTTCGATGATGGCACGTAGAGTTTCAGCCGCCAGAGAAGAAGCCGGAACCTCAATCATTGACCCGCTGCCTGAGTGCTCGTTAAATCCGGCTTTTTAAAACGCAAGGTCATGCGATCACTCTCACCAACGGCCAGGTATTTAGCACGATCTTTATCTTTCATCCGCAGGGTGGGCGGTAATGTCCAAACACCTTTGGGATGGTCGGCGCTGTCTTTGGGGTTGGCGTTAATTTCACTCTTTGCATCAAGGACAAAACCGGCCTTTTCAGCCAGGGCAATAACATAGGCCTCTGTCATATAACCGCTTTGTTTCATGGTCTCCCAGCTGGTGCCAGGTTTGGCTCTGTGTTCAACCACACCTAAAACGCCACCCGGTTTCAGTGCCTTGTAAAACAGGGCGAAGGCCTCTGCTTCGTTGATGCTACGCAACCAGTTGTGCACATTACGAAAGGTGAGCACTGCGTCAGCACTACCATTGGGAACCGTCAATTTATTCATCTTTGGGCTAAATTCACCCATCACTAATGATTGATACAGCTCGGTGTCCGTTTTTATTTTTTCTTCAAAAGACAGCCGTGATTTATCAAAATATTTTATACCGGAATCTTTTGCGAAATGACCCGCATACAGCTTTCCCCCCTCTAAATAAGGTGCAAGGATTTCTGTATACCAACCCCCGCCGGGCCAGATTTCTACCACTGTCATATCAGGCTTCACCCCAAAAAAATCCAGGGTCTCTGCGGGGTGGCGATAAACATCTCGCTCAACAAAGGCTGGTGTACGATCGGGGTTTTGCAATATGTCTTTGGGAATAAAACTGTCTGCATGAGCACCAGTGGTGGCCAGGCCGGTAAGAAATAAAAACAAACAAGCTATTAATTTGGACGACATCATTTAACTCCGTTCTATACATTCAACATAAAAGAATCAATATAAAAAACTCAATACAAATATAAACCAGCACGCTTAAAGCCGCGCGGTAACACTATCCACTTTGTCTTCAAGGCTCTGCTCTCGATCAGTACGCGTACCAATTTTCAAAGTTGAGGTAACGCGAACACGACCCATTTGATGCACCTGTTGATGGCAGGCTTTTACCGCAGCCATCACCTCATCCCATTCGCCTTCGATATTGGTACCGAATGCGTGGAGTTGGTGGCTTAAACCAGCGGCCTTAAAAATTTGCTGGCAGGCGGCGATCTCTGTCGAAACCGATATATCACCACCCATGGGAATCAAACAAAGATCAACATGTACTTTCATTACCACCTCTTCATTTTCGGGGCTATCTTTTTAGAGCCACTTATTGACTACTGTATTTATAGCGCTCTTTATAAGTCTATGATTCGACTGCTTTAGCAGCCAATGATTCAATCCGCGGCCAAACCCGCTGCTCGTTAATCCGATAGGCGTAAGCATGGCCCCAGTCGGGCTGCTCATCAAAGCACAGATTGTAGTCCAGATGGTCAGCTGCGCACCGAGCGAATAGCGAAGAGATGATCGTACACGCCTTGAATAACATAAGAAGGCACATCTATCGTCTTATTACGCAACATACGATCCACCGCCTGACTCAGCCCACCGGCAAGTAACTCAGGGCAAGAAAATGCTAATCAATAGGGGGAAGTCGCTCCATCGGACAGGCCGGCAAGAAACACGCTGTCACGATCAACATTGCACTCCCCTGTCACTTCATTAAATGCTGCCGTAATAGAATCAACATCGGTTGGCCGATAAAGAACCGGCCAGGTCATATCGATAGGTTTCGGCGCGAGAAGCAGGAGGAACTCATTGACGCCCACAGGGAAGCCTGCTTTTATCGGCCTTCAAAACTTATACATTTACCCTTAAATAATAAGGAAAAAACCATGACTGAATTAGACGGAAAAGTTGCCATCATTACCGGCGGTGCCAGCGGCATCGGTGAAGAGTCGGTGCGCGTATTTATTCGCGAAGGGGCTAAAGTCGTTATCGCCGATATGCAAGAGGAGCGAGGCCAGGCCCTGGCCGATGAATTTAAAGGCTCAGCGGTCTTTATAAAAACTGATGTTAGTCAGGAAGCTCAGGTTAAAGCTGCCGTCGATAAAGCCGTCAGCGAGTGGGGACGGCTCGACTGCATGTTTAATAATGCGGGCTTTGGTGGCGCTATCGGCCCCATTGAAGACACCCCGGTGGAAGATTACGACATCACCATGGATGTACTGGTTAAAGGTGTATTTCTCGGCATGAAACACTGCATCCCAATCATGAAAAAACAGGGTGGTGGCAGCATTATCAATACCGCCAGTGTCGCTGCACTGGTGTGTGGCCACACCCCTCACCTGTATTCAGTCGGCAAGGCCGCTGTGGTACACCTGAGCAAGTCTGTTGCTCTGGAAGTGGGCGAAGATAATATTCGCGTTAATGCAATTTGCCCGGGCTTTATCGTTACGCCGCTGTCAACTAATACGGTGGGCCGCGAGGATAAGACACCCACCATCGACTATAAAATCAAACAGCCGATACCCCGCGTTGGCCAACCCGATGACATTGCACAAATGGCCTGCTGGTTGGCGGGCGAACGCTCGACCTTCGTCACGGGGCAAACCATCGCCGTCGACGGTGGCACCACAGCGGGCGTACCCTGGAATAAGCAACCGGGTTACCAAAAAAGCTATCACCCGATTAAGGTTTATCGTCCCGAATCGGCGGGTTAATTGTTAAGCACCTCACTAAATAAACAAATACACGCCCATAAAAAACCCCGGAAATTTCCGGGGTTTTTTATGTCTCGATGACAGCTAACTAACGTTACTCGCTATCGAGTCTTTCAATGATTGTACAGTTTGCCGTACCACCACCTTCACAAATTGCCAGCAAGCCATAACGACCCTTGCGGCGCTCAAGCTCATTCAACAAAGTAGTCATCAGCTTGGCACCGGTGCAACCCAGTGGGTGACCATTGGCCTGCGCTCCGCCATTAACATTGAGCTTGTTCAAGTCGGCACCCACCGCTTTGGCCCAGGCCAGTGGAACAGAACCAAAGGCTTCGTTAATTTCATACAGGTCGATATCTTCAATCTTCAAGCCTGCTTTTTCGAGGGCTTTTTGAGTCGCGGGAATAGGCCCCTCAAGCATAATCACGGGATCAGATCCTACAACCGACAATGTGTGGATACGTGCACGGGGCTTCAAACCGTATTTTTTAACGGCATCGGCATTGGCTATCATCACCGCCGCAGAGCCATCACTAATTTGGCTGGCAGAACCAGCAGTAATCATGCCGCCCTCGGCCAGTGGCTCAAGGCCAGCCAGCGCTTCGAGGTTAGCATTGGCGCGAATACCTTCGTCGGCATCGTGAGTGAAAGAGATGCCACCTTCGAGGGTGACTTCAATGGGCATAATCTCTTCACGGAAACGACCCGACTCGGTGGCATCCAGTGCTTTCATATGACTTTGGTAGCCAAAGTTATCCAGCTCTTCACGGGTCAACTCGTACTTTTTAGCCAGCATGTCAGCACCCATAAACTGGCTGAATTCAATACCGGGGTAACGTTCTTCCAGACGCTCACTTTTAGGCATGCCGCGACCTTGCTCGGCACTGTCTGAAATATTGGAGAACATGGGCACGCGGCTCATTGACTCCACACCACCGGCAATAACCACATCCTGAGTACCGGACATAACCGCCTGAGCGGCAAAGTGAATCGCCTGTTGCGCTGATCCACACTGACGGTCAACAGAAACACCGGGCACTGACTCGCCCAGTTTCGAAGCCAATGCCACGTTGCGAGCGACGTTACCGGCCTGTTCACTGTTCTGCGAAACACAGCCAAAAATCAAATCATCAACCTTTTCAGGGTCAATGCCGACCTGGTCAATCAAGCCGTCTACCAGCATGCCACCCAAATCAACCGGGTGAGTTTGGCTCAATCGCCCTCTATTTTTACCTGTCGCCGTGCGCAATGCACCGACAATATATGCTTCTGCCATGTTCGCCTCCGTAAGCGGGAATAATAAGTATCTGCAACGGTCCAGCCGCTGAGCCAAACATTAAAGCGCAAAGTGGCTGACGGTTCAATTAACCTACCCTCAGGTAATGCCGCTCCAATTTGACCTCTCGCCCACCCCATTGCATCCTTGCCGATGATCAACTATAAACAAGAGGTCACCGTTATTATCACCATCAAACCCGACGACACAGCGTTCACTCTATGTCCCTACTTGAAACCATTAATACAAGCTGCCCTTATTGTGCTGAGCCCATAGAGCTCGTCATCGACTGCTCAGAAGATGAGCAATGTTATATCGAAGATTGTTTCGTTTGCTGCAGACCTATTTCCTTAGAAGTCACTATCGACCCGAGCGGCTTCCCCAATGTACAGGTTCGACACGAAGATGAGGCTTAGAGGGTGGAAAAGCGGCTATGAGTGAATCGTCAAAATTTACTATTGGCCAATTGATCCAACACCGCCTGTTCGGCTATCGCGGGGTAATCTATGAGGTTGATCCGGTGTTTATGCTCAGCGAGCAGTGGTATCAACAGATGGCCAGGTCATGTCCGCCGCGAGAAGAGCCCTGGTATCACGTGTTAGTCGACAACGCGATTCACACAACCTATGTCGCCCAGCAAAATCTGATTGCCGACCTCTATGCCGAGCCGATTAAACACCCGGGGGTCGAACAATTGTTTGATCGCTTCGAAAACGGTATTTATTATTTACGCCAACGAAATTTGCAATAACCCACTATAAAAACAGTGTTAAACCTTTTTACCCCTCATCCACATAAGCACACCACTAATGGCCAGCAGCATAAAAAGAACGGCCATCGCATCGACCAGATAAACACCCCACCCACCAAGAATACGGCCGCTATGGATGTCGAGTAGCAGACGTTCGTAGGTAATATCTTCTCTATCGACGCTTTCGGCCAGAGCTAGTCTGATATGTTCGGGAGCCACGCCTACTTCAGACCAGTCGACGGTGCTCGGCACATCTCCCGCCGCGACAGCTGTCCAGCTTAAGGCGTTGAGGTCAGAAAAAAACAGGCCGCCAGTGGTATCGATAATCAGCTGTCCATCAACTAAGCCCACTCGCTTCACCGCAACGGGCAAACCAAGACCAGGGCCAATTTTTTCTATCAATTGAAAAGCGGGGGAGAAAAGCAGTAGCTGTCGTTCGCAGGCAACGACTATTTGCGAAGTGTTTGTAAACCTTACGGTAAGAGCCCCCATCAAAGCCCCATCACAAGCGGTGATTTCATCGAGCTGATAAAACATCTGGTCGTTAATCTCACTGATATACGAATCGGCGAGGGGGTAACTCACAACATCATTAACCTCTGCCATTCCATAAAGGCTCAGTAAAGCCGGTGAGTGTAGCGCTTTACGATCAAAGCCCCAGTCCGACACATGATTTAAACAAAGTCCGGTGACGGCCAACAGCAGTACAAAGAAGGCGGCAAGTACGCCCACACGGCCGTGCCAACGCTTAAGTAAATTAAAGGTCATCGTTTATCGCACTAAAAAATAAAGGCCTACGGTATCACGGCTGAATCAACTGTTGCTCGTCTGTTTGCGCCTTGTCCGTCGCAACAAGTTGGTGTAGATAAAGTGCAAAACGTGCCGCTTTTTTCACCGCAGACACTGACAATGTTGCACCCGTTATACCATCAATATTATCACTGAGCTGACGACCATTTTGATGCAAAGTAAGGCCGATAAACTGGCGGGTAAAAAAGGCCATACGCACTTCGGCACCACGACTTTCACGAAATTCAAGAATACGGACACGCTCGATGTGACCGCCGACAATACTAATACCAATCGTAATGGGCCGGGTTTTACCCACCTCATTCATAATCCAGGCGGTGCGCTGATGCCCCTCCACACTTGAGTGCCAATAACGAATACGTAAGCCCGGATAGGCGTGATTAAGTATTTGTTTTGCACTGGCGCGAATTTCATTGTTTAGCCATAAAGACGTCATAAGAGCTTGTGACGGGGGAAATACTTCTGCCAAAAATTCGTTCGGCGTCATGTACACGCCCTTGCCAAGCGCCGACAGTGGCACCAAAAGAAACAACAGAATAATGAATTTTTTAATCGCTAACATAAAGAAAAAAACTTGCTCAAGAATAAATCCTTGCGCAAGTTTTACAAAATGTATGAGCGGTTTTGATAGCCCGAAAATTAGAAGCTCCAGCCAATACCAAGATTGAAACTATCATGCCCGTTTTTCTGATCGGCCCAGTCTGCCTTGAAGACAACATTTTCAACCAGCCAGAAATTAAAGCCCAGATCCCACTCTTCTACTTCGGTATCGGCATTATCACCCGCATTGTTATCCCACTCGCTGTAGCGAGCAAATACGCCCAGTTTTGGTGTCAGCTTATACGAGGGCTGAATGTACCAACCATCCTGCTCGTCTCGACCCAGTGCCTCAGCATCGGCCCCATCGATATCCCACATGGCATACAGAGCGCGCAAATCAAAGTTGCCCACCTGGTAAGCAGCATGAGCCTCCCACAACAAAGCACTCGCATCGTCAGAGCCATTATTTTGCGCAATATCTTCCTGATACATAACCGTTGCACCCAAGGCCAAACCTTCAATCGCGGTGTAGCTTAGCCGACCGGTATAGGCAAACTCTTCAGCTGTCGCTTTGCTGACTTTTTGTCGGCCTTTTCTCGGCAAGTAGGCATTTTTTCCAGAGGTTGGTGTATTCAGGCCGCTGGTCACTGCCAGGTCGTAAGTAAAGCCTGGGGCCACTTCACCACCGAGCATAATGCCGGCTTCCCACCAGGTCGCGGGGATTATATTTTTCTCTACAGAATTCCGCTCTACCCCATAAAAGGTTTCTGGTTCATGGGTTTCATTGATCAAGCCAATGGGGATAAGAAACTGACCAAAGGTTGCGGTGTGGTTTTTGGCATAGTCCCACTCGATATAAGCCTGCTCCATTTCAATTTCGCCGCTTTTACCGTCACCAGCAATGGAATGTTCCAATTCAACTTCCGAGAAAAACCGTAAGTTCTCATTAAATTCATGTTCGACATAAAGGACAAATCGATGAATATCAACTTGATCATCTTTGCCTTTATTATCGTTGTAGTGCAGCTCGCCGTAACCGCCGATACTGGTTTTATCAGCCCACGCAGCAACCTTAGCCAAGCCATCACTTGCTGTTGCAACTGACTCAACGGTTTGCGCTGTGGCTTCAATTTTTTGCTCACTAATGACGACTTTTTCATTCGTAGAGGCAAGTTGTTTTTTTAAGGCTTCAATTTCCTGCTGCTGACTTTTCAGCAACTGCATAATTTGCGCCAATGACACTTCATCACTGGCTTTTACTTCTGCTAGTACTGGGGTCGATACACAAAGTACTGTACCCAGCGCTGCGGCTATCGCGATATTTTTCATTAATGCAATTCTCCATGTCGTCATAAAAGCACCGGGGGAACGTCACCCGGCATTGAGCGCGATGGAGATACTACACAGCAGAAAACCTAAATACAACTAGATATCATTTAATATTCATTATTATTACCATTCGCATTAGACCGGAGCGCGTAAAAAACCCCAGTAAAAACCGGGGCTTAGCGCTTACACAACAAGGCTTACACCTTTCGTTCGCGCCCCTCCCAGTAGGGTTTTCGTAGCTCATTCTTCATGATTTTACCGGTGCCGGAAATAGGCAAGGGCTGGTTACGAATCACCACACTGCGGGGGCATTTGAAGGATGTCATCTGGCTTTTACAGTGGGCGATGACCTCGCTCTCGGTGATACTAAAGCCCGGCTTTGTCACTAATTCACAGTGCACAGACTCGATCCAGTCTTCATGGGGAATACCGAACACGGCACATTCACTCACTGCTTCTATCTGATAAATACAATTCTCAACTTCGACCGAAGAGACATTTTCGCCACCGGTAATCACCAAATCCTTGATGCGATCAACGATAAAGAAAAAGCCGTCACTGTCACAATAACCCGCATCCCCGGTGTGCATCCAGCCATCGCGTATCGCCTCCGCCGTTGCCTCAGGGTTTTGCCAGTAACCCTGCATTACCATCGGGCCTTTAACGACAATCTCGCCAACTTCTCCATCTGCCAAGGGCTGGTCGTCTTCATCGACAATCCGCACATCGGCGTTAAATACCGGGCGACCGCAGGAGGCAAGGCGACCCGCATTTGGGCCTTCGAGCACATGGTAACGGGCGTCGAGGAAAGTCGCCGCCGGTGACAGTTCAGTCATGCCGTAGGCCTGGGTAAAGGCGACATTGGGCAGTTCTTCCAGCGCCTTCTTGAGCACAGTTTGCGGCATGGGTGAAGCGCCGTAACTGATATTGCGCAGGCTCGACAGATCGAATTTGTGTAAATCTTCGTGGTGAACTAAACGATTAATCATCGTCGGCACCAGTAATAAAGAAGTCACTTGATGCTTTTCAATAGCGGCCAACAAAGCACCCACCTCGAAGGCGGGAAGAATAATATTGGTCGTGCCCGCGCCAATCATGCTGTACACCCGCGAGGCACCCGCCGCATGAAATAAGGGCGTCGCGTGCAAGTAGACGGTGTCTTCATTAAAACCGGAATTCAGCGAAGCGCCCATCGCATTGGCAATTAAATTTCTGTGGCTCAATACCGCACCCTTGGGCCGCCCGGTGGTGCCACTGGTGTATAAAATACCGGCGATATCTTCGTAGCCGCGCTGTTGGTCTACCATTGGCTGATGCTGGCTAATCAGACTTTCATAATCACTGCTGTCATTTTCAGGGTCAAAATAAATCACCCGTTCGAGGCTGGGGAGTTGGGGTAAAAAGCCGTCGATCACGTCTTTAAAATGCACGTCGGCAATCAATAGTCGTGTACCGGAGTTCTCAAGAATATAATTGAGCTCATCACTGCCTAAGCGATTATTTAAGGGCACGATGGCACCGCCCGCCCAGGGCACGGCAAAGCTGAATTCAAAATACTCCGCACAGTTGTGGGACAGTATCGCCACCCTGTCGCCCGCTGTTAAACCCGAGGCCACCAGCCCCGCCGCCAAACGAGCACAGCGGTTTTCAAAGTCATCCCAGCTCAAACTTTTTTCACCACAGACCAGAACCGTATCGGAGCGTCGTCGCTGGGCAGAGCGGCGTAGTGTTTGCGTTAAGTACATAGTTGCCTCGTTTGTGTTGGAATTTGTAAGGAGCACAGCGCCAGGCGGCACGGCTCATATTGATAAGTAGCCCCGTATTCTAGGCTATATTCATTCGTCAAAACCACATAATCGAGAACCACGCAGTCGCGCTTGCCTACTTCACCGATAACGCGGTGTCGATTAAACTGATCGGTATCTCTACATGACAAGGTTAGAATCATAATGACTCCGCAACCACTTCCCCGTTACGATCTCTCCGGCAAAGTCGCCCTCGGCACCGGCTACACAAGAAACGTAATCTGTCTCCTATTGTCCATTGGCTATTAGATGTGCCATTAAAATGCACAAGATCAGTGGTTTACTAGCGTTATTTGGTGGGAGGTTGGATAGTCGCAAGGGTGGTATTACATGGAACGACCTGCCCCGTTTTTTGCTTCTTCTATGGCTACAAAATCTATCATCATTTTTGGTACTTTGGTCTTTAATAAAAACCTCAACGTGAAACAAGCCACATGAATATATTCAATAAACAGTACGGTGTCAGTGTTATCAAATTTATCGCCCTAACCCCGTTGATACTGATCGGGCTGGTGGTTCTGGCTTTTATATTTACCTTGCTGAACAAGGCTTATTGGGATTATCGGGTTGAGAAGATGTGTGAGAAGGATGGTGGGGTAACGGTTTATGAGATCATTAATTTGCCAAAAAAATCCGAATTAATTAGTTTTTCTGGCAATGTAATTATACCGAATCAAGGGGAATCAAACTCTAGTGATCCATACTATATAGCTTTTTCGGAGACAATAGTTAAGAACAGATTCCCGCAAGTTAGAAGGACAGAAACCAAAATAATACGAAGCATAGATTTGAGGTTGCTTTCTCTAAGGGTAAGTTATAGTCGAGGTGGAGGTGATTTCCCCACGGGCATTGCTGCTCCCTCATCGTTTTCATGTCGAAGCCTAAAAAATATAAATTCACGTTTAATAAAGTCAACTTTTTCTGTGAAGGAGATTTAGCAATGAAATCAGATTTATTTAGTAGTGCAGAATTGGCCCAAGCGGCTTATTCAGATCTAGTGTCAGGATCTACAAACGGACAGATTACTGATCTAACCGATAAAAACATAATCAGGAAACAATCGGAGACAGACCACAGTTTATACCACCATAGAGAGAATCGCGCTCTACCTATTAGCACTTCCCTTTACCAACTCGACCGGTACTGTAGTGGTCAAGTAAATCTGGCCACGATTTAGTAGTCAGCCCAGTACAACTGCTCCACTGTATTTGGACTTAGCCCACGGTTATGTCGATGCGGCCGAGTCTGGCTGTAATACC
>MAAS01000004.1 GCA_002162755.1 Gammaproteobacteria bacterium 50_400_T64
CACACCGGAGTTGATATCACCACCCCGGCCACCGGTCGTATCATCGTCTGCACTGGCATAATTCTGTCCGGCTGCACTGGCGTTACTGTTGCTCATCGCACTGCCACCCGCACCGCCGACGGCTCCGTCAAGGGCGCTATAAACAGTACCACCGTGGCCGCCATAGACATCACCATCAGCATAAACATACGTCGCGCTGCTGCCGGTATTCGTGCCCACTGCACTGGCACTGCCGGTGGCATCACCACCCGCGCCACCGGTAGTCGCGCCGTAGGTGTAACCACCGGCTCCACCGGTGCTATGGCTGTTCGCTCTGGCCACATAAGAACCCGTTGTTACCGCGCTAGAACTGGTCGCATTGACTACGGCATCCGCATCACCACCGACACCACCATCGGCACCATTGATGCTACCGTTACCACCCCAACCACCGGCACCACCTCTGGCACGGGCGTAACCGTCCGCCACACCCGCACTGTTGCTAATATCGGTATTGGCAGTGGCTGCACCACCCGCTGCTGCTGTGCCTGTGGTGTCATAGCGATAGCCGCCCGCACCACCGGTCGCGGTGGTATCCACGTCCAGATAACTGGACTGCGTCTCGGTGCGCGTCAGTGATGAGCTCGCCGTACCCGCTGTACCGTTGTTGCCGCTGTAAACGTGACCACTAGCACCGCCGGTTGCTGTTTGACGTAAATTGAGTCTGCCTGTGGTTGATCCGGTCACGGCATCGGTGAGGGCTATACTGCCGCCATCACCTGCATTTCCTGTACCTGTTGCTGAACCACCGGAACCACCTCTAGCTGTACCATTGACGGTGACAACGCCACCACTTGCCGAAGAGCCCGAAACCGCACCTAATATAGCAGCACCGCCATTACCAGCATTGCCTGCTGTGGGAGCACCACCAGTACCTGCGCCACTACCTATAGCACCACCTGCCCCACCGTTTCCGCCATTTGCTGTAGCGTTGACGGTGGCAGCACCTGAACCGGAATTAACCACTTGAGCCGAAGCTATAGTATCGCCACCATCACCGGCATCGCCACCGTCACCGGGTGCCCCTGTTCCCGCTGCGTAACCACCGGCTCCACCAGCGCCTCCTGTTCCAGTATTGGCAGTGGCTGTAGCTGAACCATTACCGGTTGCTATAGTGATGTCTGCAGTTGCACTGGCATCACCAGCCTTTGCTCCATCACCACCATTGCCACCATTCGAATTAGTTGGCGAACCCTGCCCGCCATTACCGCCCCTGCCACCGCCACCGCCATTCGCATTCGCCGTATTACTGGCATCAGTATTAGTGGTACTTGAATTTGCTGTGGCATCGCCGCCAACCGCGCCATTACCGCCTGCAATGCCTGGGTTACCCAAAGCGCCGGTAGCACCTGCCGTGCCTGCCGTGCCGCTTTGATTATCGGTACCAGCCCACACGGGTTGATAACAAGGTGCGAAGGTAAGAACCAGGCTTATTGAATAAGAGATTAGAGTGCGGCGTTTACTGGCTTTTTTGGCGCTAGAGTCTGAAAAAACAACCTTCATTAGAATCCCTTCTTTTTTGGTGTAAGCGCTAATATTTCAATATTATTGAAACCCTAGGCTAAAATTTTTATTAATCCTTAACCATTACAAGCAGATTGCGTGCCAATCGATTTATAGAAACAACTATCAAAGGGTTACACCGAAAACCTGTCGATTTGGTTGACAATCACTTTCTTTAAGAAAAGCAATGTGTAAAAAAACCTGACAGTGCTTTACGATAAAAATACAAACAGCACGAAGTAATTGGTGATAAGAATTAAAAAAACTCCTTTTAATTAGGCTTATAACTTTATTAGCACCACCAAATAGAACGGGACTAGTTAAAAAAATCAGCGTAAAGAAAGCTGACACTCTGTGTTTTACATAAATATAAAACTTACACGAGTAGCAACATTAGAGATTTAGTGTTGGGAGGCATTACTGAAACAAATCTTAGCTTTCTATAAAAACCCGCGAGTTGCAATGCTTTACTTTCTACAGCTCAATATGTGAATATTTAGCTCTATACAAAAGAGAGACAAAAATATAATGATTGCGAATAAAAAACGTCCGGCAGCATGGGCGAAGCTGACTTTCATAACGGGCGTTGCCGTTATATTTTTATTATCCTGCACCGCTGAGGAAAAGCAGTCACTACCCAGCGACCTTGAAAATCAAAAAATAGTTCTGGAAACCACCCTTGCTTTTGCACAGGCCGTAAATGCAAAAGACCTTTCTCTATTTCGAAATCAAACGACGAAAGAATTCAAAGCAGAATTTAGCCATGAGCAATTTGAAACAGTATTTGCTGGCTTTATTAAGCAAGAGATTAATCTCCTACCGGCTGCAAAATTGAACCCGGAATTCCACATCCCACCCATTTTAAGTGACGACGGCACCTTAATTCTGCGAGGTTATTTCCCAACCAGACCCTCACAAATTGAGTTTGATTACAATTATTTATGGCGCAATGGCGGCTGGAAAATTAGCGGCATTAGCCTGGAAATAAACCCGGTTACAACGCATAAGCCCTAACTATTACCACGATATTTAGCACAACATCGCCTTTCTTTAACTGTCAAAAAACCGATTAACCCCGGCCCAAATAGGGCTGAGTGACCGGTAAAATCACCGACTCAAACAAGTTCACGTGATCTGGCAACGAGGCCATGGTGACGACCAGCTCAGCGAGATCTTCCACTGCCATTACACCTTCTTTCTCCGGTACCTGCGGGCTCTTTTCCCAGATGTCTGTCATTACGTTACCGGGATTAATACAGCACACCGCAATATTGTAGGCCCGTAATTCCAGTGCCAGTGCTTTAGTTAAGCCAGTGACTGCAAATTTTGAGGTGGTGTAGGGCGAGCTTTTCACGCGCGGCATTTGCCCGGAAATACTGCCAATATTAATGATGCGGCCCTTCTTCGTCGGCTTCATCAATCGTGCAGCACCGCGACAGCAGAGGAACATGCCGTTGACATTGACGTCTTGCACCTGTCGCCAGGCATCATAGCTAAGTTCGTCGATACGACCGGAGATGGCCATGCCGGCGTTGTTGACGAGAATATCAAGCCCTTGTTTGTGTTCGGCAACCAGCGAAAAAAGCGCATCGACAGAGGCCTCATCCGTAATATCACAGACACAGACTTGAGCGCGTCCACCAGCGGCGGTGATTTCTACGGCAACTGCATTCATCTTCTCTTCATCGCGAGAGGCCAAAATCAATTTGCAGCCCTGCTTTGCCAACGCGATGGCGATACCTTTACCAATGCCTTTACTCGCACCGGTGACGACGGCGAGTTTATTTTCTAATGATTCCATTACCTGCCTCATTTTTCTGTTGAGAATATAAATTACGGGTTAATAAAAAGGCGCCCGTAGGCGCCTCGAAAAGTGGAAATAAACCTTTACGTGTTGTGCCCATTTTTGATGAGCTCATCAACCACTGACGGATCGGCCAGGGTGGATGTATCCCCCAAATTATCCAGCTCATTGGCCGCGACTTTACGCAAAATTCTACGCATAATTTTACCGGAACGCGTTTTCGGTAAGCCGGGTGCCCACTGAATTAAGTCAGGCTTGGCAATGGCACCAATTTCCCGCACGCACATGGCGACCAATTCTTTGCGCAATTCTTCAGAAGGCTCGACACCACCCATCAGGGTAACGTAGGCATAAATGCCCTGCCCCTTAATGTCGTGGGGATAGCCAACTACTGCCGCTTCAGCAACAGACTCATGCAGTACCAGCGCGCTTTCAACTTCGGCCGTTCCCATGCGGTGGCCCGAGACATTAAGCACATCATCGACGCGACCCGTAATCCAGTAGTAACCGTCTGCGTCACGGCGTACACCGTCACCGACAAAATAGTAACCGGGATAGGTTGAGAAGTAGGTATCTATTGCGCGCTGATGGTCGCCGTAAATAGTGCGAATTTGCCCCGGCCAGGAGGATTTAATCACCAGATTACCCTCGCAAGCACCTTCCATTTCTTTGCCGTCAGCATCGACAACTGCAGGCTCTACACCGAAGAATGGCAACGTTGCTGAACCCGGCTTGAGGTCAGTAGCGCCGGGTAAGGGCGTCAACATAATGCCGCCGGTTTCAGTCTGCCACCAGGTATCGACGATGGGGCAACGCGATTCACCTATCACCCGGTAGTACCATTCCCAGGCTTCTGGATTGATAGGCTCGCCCACTGAACCGAGCAGTTTAAGGGATGAGCGCGATGTGCTTTTCACGAAGTCATCACCTGCACCCATTAAGGCGCGCAGTGCAGTTGGCGCGGTGTAAAACTGATTAACCTGATGCTTGTCGATAACTTGCCAAAAGCGCGAGGCATCGGGATAAGTGGGTATGCCTTCGAACATTAAGGTCGTCGCGCCATTACACAGTGGCCCGTAAACAATGTAGCTATGCCCGGTCACCCAACCGACATCGGCGGTACACCAATAAATATCACCCTCTTTGTAATCGAAGACATATTTGTGCGTCATCGAGGCCTGTAGTAAATAGCCACCCGTGGTGTGCAGCACACCCTTGGGTTTGCCGGTGGAGCCGGAGGTATAAAGAATGAACAGCGGGTCTTCTGCATCCATCGACTCGGGAGCACACTTACTATCGGCAGCAGCCATAGCTTCAGCGTATTTAATGTCGCGCCCTTCCTGCCAAGCCACATCGCCACCCGTACGCTCAACCACCAAACAAGTATGGACGTTGGGGCATTGCTCGAGAGCGATGTCAGCATTGCTTTTTAAGGGTACTGAGCGGCCACCGCGCAAACCTTCGTCGGCAGTAATGAGTAATTGGCAGTCAGAATTGAGGATGCGGTCTTTCAGTGCATCGGGAGAAAAGCCGCCGAAAACGACGGAATGCACCGCGCCAATACGAGCACAGGCAAGCATAGCGTAGGAGGCCTCGGGGATCATCGGCATATAAATGCAGACTCGATCGCCTTTTTTTATACCGCGTTCTTTCAAAACATTAGCCAGCTTACAAACCTGCTGATGCAGTTCGCGATACGTAATGTTCTTATCGACACTGGGGTCATCGCCTTCCCAGATAATAGCGGTTTGATCGCCGCGAGTAGCAAGGTGGCGGTCTATGCAATTAACAGAGACATTAAGTTTTCCGCCACTAAACCAGGCAGCTTCTGCTTTTCGTAAATCGTAGTCGCAGACTTTATCCCAACACTTGTCCCAGTCCAGGAAGGCATTGGCCTGTTCTGCCCAGAAGGCATCAGAGTCGTTGATGGAGCGCTGATACATCTCCTGATACGTTTCTTTGTTGATATAGGCACTATCGCGCCAGGCATCCGGTACCGGATAAATGGGAAACTCAGACATACTAACCCCTGTAAAAGTCAAAATAGCGAATAATTTCAGGCCGCTATTTTGTCACAACAGGCTCTCTTTGTCATAGCCGGGGGTTATCACAACAAGAAAGATCAGGCTTAAAGGAGAAGTAAATTCGAGCCCTGCGAAAGCAGGGCTGGGGGCATTACGATACGGCTTGTACCGCAATGGTATTGGTGCTGCGCTCAACACTGTTGTCTTTGTTCAAGTAGACGAGTTTAGGCTTGTGTTCAGCCATCTCCGCCTCGTTGAACTGGCCGTAGGTGGCAATGATAATCCTATCGCCAACTTGTACTCGCCGAGCGGCTGCGCCGTTCATGGAGATAGTGCCACTGCCCGCCTCTGCCTGAATAATATAGGTAGTAAAGCGCTCGCCGTTGTCGACGTTGTAAATATCGATTTGCTCAAATTCACGCATACCCGCCAGTTTAAGCAGATCGCTATCGATGGCACAGGAGCCGTCGTACCACAGCTCCGCTTGAGTAACAGAGCCCATATGTAACTTGGCTTTCAACATGTTGCTCAACATAAATAAAACCTCTACTTCTTCACTTCTGTCTGTTCTTCCAGCACCGCCGCGGCCTGGGATTCGCCGAGCGTCATGCTGATATTATCAATAAGACGCGCGCCCTTGGTAAACATCGCACCCAGTATGGTCAACTGGCTGTCATCGTGTGCCGCTGGCTCCAGCGTTTTCGAGTTGCGAATACTAACATAATCTGTACGAAAGCCACTTTTTTCAAGTGTCTCAGCAGCCTGAATTTCAAGTGCCGTAAAATCGCGCTCACCGGCCTCGATTTGACTCCGACACCAACAAAGCGTTTCGTAGAGCACTTTCACTTTGGGGCGCTCGTCCTCACCCAGGTAGCCATTGCGAGAGCTTAAGGCCAAACCATCAACATCGCGGGCGATAGCTGCACCGACAATATCGACCGGAATACACAGGTCTTCAACCATGCGTCGAATCACTGCCAGCTGCTGATAATCTTTAATGCCGAAAATAGCCGTATCGGGCTGCACAATGTGTAGCAGCTTGGAGACTACGGTAGTGACGCCTTCAAAGTGGCCGGGACGGCTGGCACCACAGAGGATGTCAGTCATTGTCGGCACCACCACACGGGTTTGATCGGCCATGCCATTGGGGTAAATTTCATTTTCATCGGGATGAAAAAGAAAATCACACCCTTCCGCTTCAAGCTTTTTCGCATCGTCCTGAAAAGTGCGCGGGTATTTTTCCCAATCTTCGTTAAGCCCAAATTGTAGAGGGTTAACAAAAATACTCACCACCACCACATCGCACTGCTCTTTCGCCAGTCGCACCAATTGCAGATGGCCTTCGTGCAAATTACCCATGGTGGGAACAAAACCGATAGTTTCGCCACCCTGGCGGCGCGCTCTAATTTCGGCACGTAAACCGGAAACTGTGTGGTAAATATTCATTCGCTTCTCCAATTCCCCAGGCTAAATACGTTGCTACTGTCGTTTTTAATCTTCAGAAAAATAATCTCGAGCAAGGTTTTCAAAACGCGTGTACTTACCAACAAAGGCCAGCTTCGAGGTGCCAATGGGCCCATTTCGCTGCTTGCCAATAATAATTTCAGCGACGCCTTTGTCCTGGCTTTCCTCGTTATAAACCTCATCGCGATAGATGAAAATAATCACATCGGCATCCTGCTCGATAGCACCAGAGTCACGTAGGTCTGAGTTGATTGGACGTTTATTCGGTCGCTGTTCAAGATTACGACTCAATTGGGAAAGCGCCAAAACTGGGCAGTTAAATTCACGAGCGATAATTTTTAAATCCCGTGAAATCTGCGAAATCTCCTGCACCCGACCATCGGCCTTGGTGCTGGCACTCATCAGTTGCAAATAATCGATCATGACCAATGCAGGGCTACCGTGCTCACGGCTCAACTGGCGAATACGATTGCGCAGTTCCATGGGGCTAATGCCCGGCGTGTCGTCGATAAACAGAGGGCGATCTTTAAGTCGCGCGGCGGCTCCGGCCAGACGGGTAAAGTCATCAGGGTCGAGATTACCATTGCGCATTTTGGTTTGATCGATCTTCCCCATCGACGACAAGAGTCGAATAACTAACTGATTGGCCGGCATTTCAAGGCTAAACACCAACACCGGCTTTTCCTGGTGCAGCATCGCGTGTTCAACCAGGTTCATTGCAAAGGAAGTTTTACCCATCGACGGGCGACCTGCGATAATCACCAAATCGGCGACCTGCCAACCCGAGGTACTGGCATCGAGTTCGGTAAAACCGGTGCTCAAACCGGTAATATCGGCATCGCTGGTAAACAACAGCTCAATACGATCGACGGCCTGACGCAGTAAGTCGGTAACATTTTGGAAGCCGCCCTCTTTGGGGCGACCCTCAACCACTTCCAGAAGACGACGCTCTGCCTCGGCCAATAACTTGCCGCTATCCCACCCGAGGGGGTTATAGCCTTTCTGGGAAATCTCACTGGCCGCAAGAATCAATTTTCGAACAATGGAGCGCTCGAGAACAATCTGTGCATAAGCACGAATATTTTCGGAGCTAGGTGTATTGCGAGCGATATTAACGAGATAACTATCCCCGCCAGCCTCTTCAAGGCGATGCAGAGATTTCAGGGCTTCAGAAAGGGTAATAGGATCGAGGGGCTGATCCTGGTCCGCCAGATCCTTCATCGTTTCGAAGATCAGGCGATGGTCCTGGCCGTAGAAGTCGTCTTCGGTAATAAGAGAGGCGACGCTATCGAAAGCGTCATTAGCCAGCATTAAAGCGCCGAGTACCGCCTGCTCCGCTTCTATGGAGTGGGGTAACTCAGGTATTTTAGTATTAGCGGTGGCGAGTTCAGTCATGGGTAAACCACAGCCAGCAGCCTACAGAAAAAATCTTTATCGGGATGACAACCAAGCTAGCAGTTAGATAACAAGCCCTTTGATGCGCAGCTTGCTTTTGCACGAAGATATTCATAACAAAGAAATTGTGCACCTGAGCATTTAGCAGTTGGCCAGTAAAATGTAGCTAACCACAAGCCGTCAGATAAAAACCTGGCGGCCTGTAACGCTACTGAAGGCTTATTCTTCTTCTGCAACAACGACCTGAATAGTCGTTGATAAATCACTGTGCAACTGGATAGAGACTTCAAACTCACCGAGTTCACGCAGTGCGCCTTCGGGCATTTTGACTTCACTTTTAGCCAGCTCAACACCTGCTGCAGTCACGGCTTCGGCGATATCGCGACCACCAACTGAACCAAACAGCTTGCCTTCGTCACCGGCAACAGCAGTGATTGTGACACTAGCCAGCGCAGCCAGAGCAGCGGCACGAGCCTCAGCCTTACCCAGTTTGTCAGTAGCGGCGGCTTCCAACTCAGCGCGACGCTCTTCAAAATCAACCAGATTCGCTTCAGTGGCAAAAACGGCCTTGCCATGAGGAATCAGAAAATTACGACCAAAGCCTGCTTTTACAGCAACTTTATCGCCAATAGTACCTAACTTACCTACTTTTTCTAACAGTATTACGTCCATCACTCAACCTCTTAAATTATTCTGTTCAAGACGACCGGCGTGCTGCCAGTCGTGAACGAAAATCCATCACGCTGTCGAGAAATCCCAACCCGATCAGCACCGAACTCAAAGGACCCAGCAACAACACCAGCCCCATATAAAAAACCACTATCCAACGCGTACTGAGACCTGCAAAAGCAACGCTATGATGTACCAGGGCCACACCACTCAAAAGTAAAGGCAAGCCCAGTAAATTACCCCAGGTTACATACTCCTGTCCCAGCAAGTAACAGCCCATCAATGCAGCAAACAACAAAGTCGCACTAAGCCGGTCAAAACGCAGCGCATGAAACTCTACGCCAAAACCACCAGGGTTATACAACAATGACTGCCACCAGCGCGCCAGTAGAAGTGCTGCTATCGCTGTTAAAGCAATAACCCATGCCAATAAGCCTGCAACAAACAAATCACTGGGCTCAAACACAAGCGCACTATTCTGCTGCTGCAACTGGCGAAGCATTTCATTTAAGGCTTCGCGCATTGCGCTTACATCAGCGGCTAGCAACAACTTCATCGTCAGCCCGCTGAGCACACTCACACCAAGCATCACTTTCAGTGTACTTGTCCACGCACGAGTCTGGTTTAATGCACTCGCACCGATCAACACCACCAGCACCGAAAATATGGAGGCCCAAACCATGGCGCCATTCATACTTTCTGAGTTGACCAATATCACCAGGGGCAATATGGCCCAAAGCAATAATAGACAGCCCTCGGCAAGGCCTTTCCTCAACACAACCAAACCCACGGCTGCGGGACTCACTAAGGGAAAAAAATTACCCAGAAGTGCAACCAGTGCAGCCTTAAGGCGACCCGCCATGATAAATTCAGCCAGAGCGCGCATCAGTAATGACGAAGTCTAGTTCGCTGGTTTATTTATGGCCGTCAGTGTAGGGCAGCAGGGCAAGAAAGCGTGCTCTCTTGATAGCTGTCGCCAACTGGCGCTGGTACTTGGCTTTGGTGCCAGTAATTCTGCTGGGCACAATTTTTCCGGTTTCGGAAACATTAGCTTTCAGAGTATCGAGATCTTTATAGTCAATCTCGGTGACACCCTCAGCAGTAAAACGGCAAAATTTGCGACGACGATTAAAACGTGCCATGGCTTATTCCTCCGCTTCGGCAGTTGGGGTTTCAGGGGCAGCTTCAGACTCTTGAGCAGCAGCTTCAGCTTCAGCTTTTTTCTTCGCTTCTTCGCGAGCAGCACGCTCAGCTTCTCGACGAGCACGACCTTCTTTCTCAGCCTTCTCAGACACTTCAGCTTTCATGATGTCGGTTTCTTCAGTGATCGCGCTATCGCGGCTAATCACCAAATTACGCAGGATCGCGTCGTTGTAGCGGAAGGTTGACGTCAGCTCGTCGAGCTCTTCCTGACCGCATTCAACGTTCATCAGAACGTAGTGGGCTTTGTGGATTTTCTGGATAGGATACGCGAGATGACGACGCCCCCAGTCTTCCAGGCGGTGAACGGTGCCACCACTGGTAGTAACGATAGCAGTGTAACGTTCCACCATGCTGGGAACCTGCTCGCTTTGATCCGGATGTACAATAAATATAATTTCGTAATGGCGCATTATGCCTCCTTACGGGTTAAAGCCACCCGCTATTTGCGGTGTGACAAGGAGATCCCCGGCATTTAGCCGGGATCGGGGGCGCGAATTCTAGGGCAAGTCAGCGTAAATAGCAAACGCTGGTCAGGCTGTTCGCATAAAAAAGGGCTGCACACGGCAGCCCTAATCTAGTTCTTACAGTCGCAATTAATACGAGCGTGGCAAGCCCAGTACATTGGTCGAAATAAAGTTGAGGATCATGTTCTGACTCACCGGTGCCAGGCGTGGCAACATCGCCTCACGCATCAAACGCTCGACATGATATTCCTTGGCGTAACCCATACCACCGTGGGTCATTACCGCCTGCTGGCAAGCTTTGAAACCCGCTTCGGCAGCAAAGTACTTGGAACCGTTGGCCTGGGCACCACAATCGAGCCCACTGTCGTAGCGCGACGCTGCGGACATAATCAGCAAATAGGCCGCTTCAAGCTCAACCCAATTCTCTGCCAAAGGGTGCTGCACCGACTGATTCATGCCAATGGGGCGACCAAACACTTCGCGATCTTTGGCGTATTGGGTGGCGCGTTCGAGAGCGCTACGGCCCATACCAACAGACTCAGAAGCCAAGAGCATACGCTCAGGGTTCAAGCTGTGGAGAATATAACGGAAGCCCTTACCTTCTTCGCCAATCAGGTCAGCCTTAGGCACGACCAGGTTATCGTAAAAGGTCATGTTGGAATTGACACACTTACGGCCCATTTTCTCGATTTCTTTAATTTCAACATGCTTAGGATCCATGTCTGCATAAAATAAAGAAATACCGTCGTGGGGTTTCTCACACTCTTCACGCGGCGTGGTGCGCGCTAGCATCATAATCTTGTCGGCCTGCTGGGCAGTCGTCGTCCAGATCTTCTGGCCGTTAATGATGTAGTTGTCACCCTCGCGCCTGGCGAAAGTTTCAATACGCGTGGTATCCAGACCCGCATTAGCTTCGGTAACACCAAAACAGGTTTTCTGTTTGCCCTGAATCAAAGGCGGCAACCAGCGCTGCTTTTGCTCTTCAGTGCCAAATTTAACGATGGGGTGTGGGCCAAAAATATTAATGTGCACCGCTGAAGCCGCCGACATACCGCCGCCCTCTGCAATGGTCATCATCATCAACGCCGCTTCACTCACGCCCAAATTAGAGCCACCGTACTCTTCCGGCATGGTGATGCCGAGCCAACCGCCTGCGGCAACTGCCTGATAAAAATCTTCGGGGTATTCGCCCGTTTTATCGTGCTCCAACCAGTAATCGTCATCAAAGTCTTTCATCAGACCTTTAATGCTATCGACGATTGCCTGCTGTTCACTATTCAGTGAAAAATCCATTACATAACCTCTTACTTTGTCTCTAGAATTAAACGATATTTACAATTTTAGCGTGCATCGGTGACGGTAGTAATGCGCGGCCAAAGCTCATCCGCACCCCAACTCAACACCTCCTCACCCAAGCGGCGTGCCCAAACCACATCGCTACCAAACTCATCGCGCCAGGACCACAAACGTCGGGTCACATGATGCAGACTGTGTTCATAGGTAAAGCCCATCGCGCCGTGTACCTGATGAGCGATGGCTGCGCCATTATTAACAGCCTCTTCGAGGCGGGTTTTTGCGGTGGCTATTTCTATCCACGCTTCGTGGTCGATACTCGGCGCTCTAGCAACGGCCTCAGCAGCCGCATCGGCAGCAGCATTCATCGCGGCAACATCGCCAGCAAAAGCTGCGATTGAATGTTGTATGGCCTGAAACTTGCCGATAGCACGACCAAATTGCACACGTTCCATGGAGTATTCGATCGTCAATTCAAGTGCGGTGCTAAGCGCACCTGCAGCCTGTACACAACGGATCAAGGCGCCCATCGCTTCAACATTTTCACCGTTAAAGCCCTCACCTGGCTCGCCAGTTTGCTCAACTGCAACAGCATTAAAACTGACCGTATCTGCTGGCTCACCCGCAAGATTAGTCTGCTCTGCGATATCGCATTGCTCGGCAGCAACCTGCACTACCTGTACCTTCCCGGCTGTTTCAACCAGAGCAACTATCTGCTTCGCATTGCGGGCATAAGGTACGCCCTGCACACTGCCGTTAAGCTTGCCATCAGCCAAGGTTAGCTCACCTGAAGCAACCGTCGCCGTTTCGCCATTCACTTGCAAACCGGCCTGTGCCAGCAACCAACCCGCAAACAATGTTTCAGCCAGGGGCACGGGTAATGCTGCGCCACCAGCGGCTTTTAGTACAGCAAAGCCATCAAGCAAGGTGGCACCAATACCGCCATTCTCTTCCGGCACCCAGGTCAGGTTAAGGCCCGACTCGCTAATCGCCTGCCACAATGCTTCAGGCCAGGTTCCCGCTTCCGCTTCGTTAATCACCTCAGCCGTGCTCAGGTCATCGAAGATACGACTGGCGGTATCAAAAATAATGTTATCTGAATCTGTCATTCTATTGTCCTTTATCTATCGCCAAGTGGCTTAACGGATACCAAGTTGTCGAGCAATCATGCCTTTCAACACTTCATTTGTACCACCACGCAAGGTGGACGATGGCACACGCAAAACACCTTCACGCAACAGTGTCGGTAGTAAACCCGCCGATGAATAAAGCACATTCTGCGGCAAAATACGGCGCAGTTTTTCCAGCAATTCACGCTCAAAATTGGTGCTCATATCTTTCACCAGAGCAGCTTCCATTTCGGGGGAAGAACCTTCCTGCAACAAACCCGCAATCCCCAGAGACATACGGCGCAGGGTCTTGATTTTGGCGACCACCTGACCCAGTACTTCTTTCGTTTGATCAGTAGGGTTGTTCACCAGCAGGCGCATAGCCTCTTGCAGCACAATAAAGGTCGACAGGAAACGCTCGGGGCCGGAGCGCTCGAGCGCCAATTCACCGACGACCATATTCCAACCACCACCGACTTCACCCAGCACATGAGAATCGGGCACAAAGACGTCTTCAAAGTTGGTTTCGTTAAAGTGCACCTGACCACCGATGTCAGCGATACCGCGCACATCAACACCGGGCGTATTCAAATCGATAATAAATTGCGACAGACCTTTATGACGCGCTGAAGTATCCAGCGGCGAAGTGCGCAATAAAGTAATCATGTAATCACAACCAGGGCCATGGGCACCTGTGGACCACAACTTGGTACCGTTAACCTTCCAGCCACCTTCAACTTTTTCTGCGCGCGTCGACACGGAGGCGAGATCGGAACCGGTACCCGGCTCACTCATACCAATAGCACAGAAGCACTCACCGGCAACAATGCGCGGGATAATGGCGTCGCGCACTTCGGGGGTAGCATTCTTAATGATCTGCGGGCCACTCTGCCGATCGGCAATCCAGTGGGCCATTACCGGCGCACCGGCTGCCAACATTTCTTCAGTGACCACATAGCGCTCAAGAAAAGAGCGGCCGTGACCGCCGTACTTTTTGTCCCAGGTCATACCCAGCCAGCCACGCTGACCCAGTTTGTAACTAAATTCGGCGCTCAGACCTCCAGCCCAACAATCGGCCATCGGTGTATAACCGCCATTGGCACGTTCTTCGGTGAGGAATTCCCGAACCTCTTGTCGCAACTGTGTTGCCTCGGCAGGCATTTCGACAAAGGGAAAACGAAATCGGGTTACAGACATACCTTGTTCTCCAATAAAACATTAGATAATGGCGAGAATACGCCATCAATAAAAAAACCTAAGCCCTCACCTCCTTTTGGCAGGTCGGAGGGCTTAAGCAGTACACATCCGTTTAATTAACCACCAATAAGGATAGCTTTTTCTTCTGTGTACTCAACGAGGCCACTCGCGCCCCACTCACGGCCGTTACCGGACATTTTGTAGCCGCCGAAAGGTGCTGAAAAGCTAAAGGCCGGGCCATTAACCTTAACCTGACCCGCACGCAATTGACGGGCAATACGCATTTGCGTGTCTTTGCTCTCGGCCCATACACCACTGGATAAACCGAAGTCGGAGTCATTCGCCATAGCGATGGCTTCAGCTTCATCTTTATACGAGATAAAGCACAGTACGGGGCCAAAAACCTCATTGCGAGCGATGGGCATATCATTGGTCACATCGCCAAGAATAGTGGGCTTCACATAGGCACCTTTGTCTAAGCCTTCAGGTCGTTCACTACCACCGGCCACCAGGCGAGCACCGTTAGCAACAGCGTCATCGATCATGCGCGTTACTGAATTCCGTGCCTTCATAGAACTAAGAGGACCAAGGAAGGTGCCTGAGTCTGTGGGATCACCGACTACCAGCCGATCACTCGTTTTCTTCGCCACGGCTAGCGCTTCTTCATACTGTGATTCGTGGACAAAGATGCGGCTCAACTGCACGCACATCTGCCCAGAATTAAACATGGAATCTTTCACTACGTATTTCGTCGCTTTCTCAACAGGGGCATCTTCGGCAATGATAAAGGCCGACTTTCCACCCAGCTCCTGACAAACGCGTTTAATGGTGCCTGCTGCTGATTTGGCAACATTAACACCCACTTCGGTTGAGCCGGTAAACGACACGAGATCAACTTCTGGGTGTGAACTCAGCTCGTCACCAATGACTGAACCCTTTCCAGGCAACAAGTTAAATACGCCGGCAGGCAGACCGACTTCATCACACACTTCAGCAAAGATATACGCCGACAGTGGCGTCTGCTCACTGGGCTTAAGAATGCAGGTACAACCGGCAGCTAGTGCTGGGCCAACCTTAGCAACCACCTGAAACAGGGGAAAGTTCCAGGGCGTGATAAAGGAACAAACGCCGATGGCTTCTTTAACCGTAATGTAACCGTCTGCATGCTCTTCAACGGCATCCATTGTTTCAGTCAGATTAGCGAAATTTTTCAGGCCTGAAATGGGGCCAAGTACTTGAATGCCGAGGGCAAAGTGAACGGGGATTCCCATCTCCTGAGAGATCAACGACGCCATTTCGTCTTTACGTTCTTTCAGCTTGGCACAAATGGCCTCAATATACGCTTTGCGTTCAGCAGAGGGCGTTTGTGACCAAGGAATAAACGCCGCACGTGCCGCCTGGGCCGCTTTATCAACATCTTCGGGGAATGCCATGGGAACCGTGGCAAACACTTCTTCAGTGGCTGGATTAACCAGGTGCGATGTATCCTCGCCTGAAGGTGCTACCCACTCACCATTGATATAAATCTTGTCGTATTCAATCATCGCTTTCTCTCTCTTCACGTATGGTCACTACAAAAGGCCGCAGTAAATACACTACAGCCCACTTTTAAACAGGGTTTCCCCCATTTTAAATTCTTAACGTAAACTCTATTAACCTAAACCTAGATGCGGGCGCATAAAGGCCGCGATTTTAGCAATCGCATCATCTGCTTCTGGCGCATTACCGGCCATGAATTG
The DNA here is from genome assembly GCA_002162755.1 of Gammaproteobacteria bacterium 50_400_T64. Classification (GTDB taxonomy): domain Bacteria; phylum Pseudomonadota; class Gammaproteobacteria; order Pseudomonadales; family Porticoccaceae; genus Reddybacter. The sequence continues at coordinate 15,904 of MAAS01000004.1, forward strand.
AAAAACATGCTGCATTTCGTCAAACACTTGAAGCTCAATATCAACGCCCGCCGCTTTACCTTTTTCGTAAAAGCGGGTGCTGTCATCAAGTAACACCTCATATTCACCGACCTGCACTAGTGTCGGTGGGAAACCAGCCAAATCACCATAAAGCGGATTGGCAAAGGGATCTTGTTTTGAGCCATTTTCACCCAGGAAGGCACCGATCATTCCCGCCAACATATCACCGCCAACCAGGGCATCTTTATCAGCATTGGTCTGCATACTGTCGCCTTTGGATTCCATATCGTACCAGGGCGAAAGAGGCGCACAGCAGGCCGGTACAGGCAAGCCCTTATGACGCGCATAGAGAATCATGGAGGTACACAAATTACCACCAGCTGAATCACCCGTAGTGGCGATATGCTCTGGTTTGTAGCCCTGCTCAAGTAACTGCCCATAAACAGCAACTGCCTGATCAACAATACCAGGATGAGGGTTTTCAGGGGCTCGTGTGTAATCGAGAACTAGCGCCGTACAGCCCACAGCCTTTGCCACATGACCATACATTTTATTATGGCTTTTCGGAGAACCCACCATAAAACCACCACCGTGGCAGCAAATCACAACGCGGCTTTTATCGGCACCTTTCGGCGTTGCCCAAACACAATCAACACCCGCTATAACCGCTTCCTGAAATTCAACACCCTCTGGCTCGCCACTCAAGTCACCCCAGTGGTCAAATAACTCACGTAACTCAGGCAGCTCCATATCGCCCGTGAGCGTCAGCTTTTCAGACCACTCATGATATAAGCCCACTATTGATTCCGCTTCTTTACTCGCCATCTTCCAACTCCGTGTAGTTCGATTTTTTTGTTAGCTGTTCAAATTTAATGTTCTTTTGAGATAAATCATTGTATTTCATGGGCCCGCAGCCAACAGATCCCTCAGTAACAAAACCCCAATTCAGCCTATCATTTTGCCTTAGCACTACGAGCAGGTAAACCAGAACGAACCTTTATCCAGGCTGATGTCTCTCAATCAATCTCCAGGCCATAGTATTTAATTTTTCGATACAGCGTGCTTCTGGAAATACCCAGTATTCTCGCTATTTTCGAACGATTGCCTTTATGTAGAATTATTTCTTTACGGATAGCTTCGCACTCCAGACCATCCAACGTGACTGCAACCGGCGACCCAGTATTTGCCACGTCACGACAGCCCACTGACGGGCTTGTGCGCTCATTAACCAAAAGCGTCTCACTTGCAAGCACTGCAAGAATATCGGCTGGCAAACCTTCACAACTGACCATATTGCCATCAGCCATCACAAACATACTCTCAAGCACCGCCCGCAGCTCACGAACATTGCCCGGCCAGGCATACCGACTCAATTCTTGAAGTAATAGGGGATCAAGCTGCTTCAGTTCTGCGCCATAGACTTGGGCAAACTGCTTAAGGAATAAATCAGCCAGTAGTTCAATATCATCCGCTCGTTCGCGCAGGGGTATTACATCGAGGGTCATCACTTTGAGTCGATAGTATAAATCCTGTCGAAAACCGCCCTCTGCTACCGCAGCGACCAAGCTACGATTGGTCGCGACAATAATTCGAACCTCAACTTTACGCTCTTTATTACCACCTAACCTGACAACAATACCGTCTTGCAAAACACGGAGTAAAGCAACCTGCACTTCGGCAGATAGCTCACCAACCTCATCGAGAAAAAGCGTACCGCCATCGGCTTCCTCAAACTTACCCACATGTCCTTGGGGGGAAGCACCGGTAAAGGCACCCGGTTCATAGCCGAGTAATTCACTAATCGCCAATTCGCGGGTCAAGGCACCACAATTAACGGCAACAAAAGGCGCGTCCTCACCACTCCCTACGCCATGTACGGCTCGGGCAAATAACTCTTTACCACTACCGGTTTCCCCTTGTATGAGTACCGGAGCAGGAGAAGAGGCCATACGTAAAGCTCGACTTTTCAATGCCTGCATACCTTTGCTTTGACCGACAATCGCCTCAAAACCAGAGTTTGCTGATGCCTGAAGAGTAAACGAATTCGGGCGACCCAGAGCACGATGCGACCGTACAACTAAAATCCCACCTTCCAAGCGACCCTCACGACTATAAGCCTCATAGGCAACGGACTTAATAGTGTCAGGTAATAATTGCGCCCAATCCTCGATCGTCGTGCAGGTTTCAGACTGTTGTAAACGAAAGTTTTTATCAAGCTTATGCTCTATCTGCTCATTCGCAAACAGGGTTTTAGCCTGATCATTTGCGGTTACTACTCGCCCCTTGCGGTCAAGCAAAATAGCACCATCTTTTCGCCAACGGCCAACGTTGCCAGCAAACCAGTCAACTAAAGCGACATTGCGGGCTAACTCTCTCGAGTGCAATGTCTGCTCAATTTGTCGTGCTGCCGTCATTGCCAGTGCCATGCTCTGCGCACTATAAGCATGCTTTAAAGTAGTGACATCGATAACACCCAGCAAGTCACCATCAACACTGTCAATAATAGGCGCGGCAGAGCAACTCCATATTTTCACTGTTTCACAAAAATGCTCAACACTATGCACCTCTACTGGCTGCTTTAAAGCAACAGCAGTACCCACCGCATTGGTACCTGCGCAGCTCTCACTCCAATCATAACCGGGTGCAAGACGATGCCCTGACAACGATTCATAAAGAGTAGGGTCGCCGCAAACATCAAGTAGAACACCTTTGTTTTCTGCAACCGTCAAAAAGCTTGCGCTATCTGACAAAATGCCAGAGAGCATTTGCCAGGTGTTTTGAGAAGCCAGCAACAGCTCTTCATTCTCTTGTTTCAGGGTATCCAGTCGTTCACCGGAAGCCTTCATCGGCGGATAGTGCTGAGTAAATTCAATGCCCCGGGTTTTACAACGCTGCCAGGAATTGTAAATAACATCTCTTACTTGACCCGGCTCACATTCTCCCTTGTTGACAAAGTCACCCCACGCAGCATCGATTTGCTTTAAAAAGCTAGTCTCAGATTCAATAGGCGTACGCCCCAGGTGTTTAATTTGCATAAGTCATCTCTAAAACATTCTACTCGACACTATCTCAAGCTTAATTATCTGACGCCATCAAAGTGCAAGGGCAACAAATTCCATTACAGCAAGTCCCTGCACCCAACTATCCCGCCACAACTTTCTGATCGAAAAGCTTGCCTATTTCAGCACTGCTCAGACCCAGATCATCGGCTAAAATCTCCTCGGTATGCTGACCCAGTGCCGGCGCTGGCTGTGCATTTTGACGCTCAAAGGCACTAAATTGTAAAGGGCTGGATGGTGATAAATACGTACCAATATTGCCTTGATCAACAGCACTAAACATGGGGTTTTCAACAGAGCACTCAGGATCACTATCGACCATTTGTTTCAGTGTCTGATACTTGCCCCAGCAGACTTTATGCTCATCCAGTAAAGCGGTAACCTGGGCATAATTCTGCCCGGCAAACCAGGGTTCAAATAAAGCAGTCAGCTCTATGCGGGCCTGAAAACGATCACCTTCATGGCGTAGGTTCAGCCCGAGGCGCTCAGCCAGCTGGTCAATGTCATTACTCAGGCCTGTTGCTTTACAGATGCCCTTCCACTGATTACCGGTCAGGCCGACGATCATTACGCGACGTTTGTCAGCGGTTTCGAAATCCTTACCGTAGGCACCGAATAAATAGTTACCACAGGGCTGGCGATCTTCGGCGTTAATTTGCGCTTCGGCAATAAAACCGAGATTACCCATCGTCGCCAGTGCCACGTCGGCCAGTGCCAATTTTATCAACTGCCCTTCACCACTGATACGTCGATGACGCTCTGCCGCCAACATGCCCAAAGCCAGCGTCTGCCCGGTAATCACATCCCAGGCGGCGAGCACATGATTAACAGGCTCCGTGTTTTCGCCAGTCATGGTCGGCAAACCCATGGCGCAGTTAACGGTGTAATCCACCGCCGAGCCACCGTGTCGATCACCACTGAGATTCATGTAAATCAAATCATCACGATGCTCACGTAACTTATCGTAAGCAAGCCAGCCTTTGGCGGGGAAGTTACTCAAAAACATCCCCGCCTCTTCGCCCGGCGCGGTGATTAAACGGGTGAGAATTTCCTGCCCTTCGGGCTTGCGAAAGTCAACAGCAATCGAGCGCTTGCCTTTATTCAGCCCAGCCCAGAACAAGCTTTGATTATTTTTGTCGACCGGCCAGCGACGGTAATCAAGACCGCCGCCAATCATGTCAAAGCGAATCACATCAGCGCCGAGTTGGGCCAGGGTCATCGCCCCCGAAGGTGCGGCAACAAAAGCAGCCCCCTCGACAACGCGCAGTCCGGAGAGAATGTTTTTCATGCTCTTCCTTTCATAAAAAGTTCCCATAACAAACGTCCACAATACATTCTTTGCCTGCCACTTCTCTGACTCATACTCACTACTTGATATGTATCGCCAGAGGCTTTTTCTGCTCTAGCCAACATCGGCAAAGCCATTGTCAATAACCACTAAATCACGCTCGACCACAGTGCAGCGAAAAGCCACACCTTTATCAAGTGTCCAGATATCAGTGCGAATGGTTTCGCCCGGATAAACTGGCGCCGAAAAACGCGCTTTAATACTGCGAAATTTAGACACATCGTAGTCACAGCAGGTTTTGAGTAACGCATGCCCGGCAACACCAAAGGTGCATAAGCCGTGAAGAATGGGGCGTTCAAAACCACCCTGCTTGGCAACGGCCGGATCGACATGAAGGGGATTATAGTCTCCCGACAAGCGATAAATCAGAGCGGCCTGCAACAAAGTCGGTAATTCACAGCTGCTATCGGGAGCCGTTTCAGGAATAGCCTGTGATACAGGTGGTCGGTCTGTGCAGCCGCCAAAACCACCCTGCCCGCGCGCCATAGTGTTTTGAATCAGCGTACATAGTGGCTCACCATCTTCGGTGGTCACGGTGCGCGAAGAATAAATAAAAACACCCTTGCCCTCGCCCTTGTCGATCACCTCATCAACCTTGGTGGTGGCTTTAACTGTGCCCGCAGGCGGCAGGGGCTTGTGCAGAATAATTTCTTGATCGGCGTGCAACACTTTCGTCCAGTCAACGCCAGTATCTGGCTCTTTCAACCAGAAGCCTGGATAGGCCAATACCGCAGCCATCGTCGGCAATGCACTGAGGTTTTCTTCGTAAACATAATTCAGTGCTTTTACGTCCAGCGGATCATAACCAACACCCGCGCCAAGGGCGTACAACATGGTGTCGCGCTCAGTATAGGTGTGGACGATCTCTTCAAATTTCCGATTTTTTAATGTCTCGTAAACAATTGCCATTACTCAGCCTCGTTATTAAAAAACGCTATCTATAAAAAAGGAGCGTCAGTACGCCCCTTTTTTATTACTCATTATATTTTCGTTCTATGCCCGCTGGCCTCAGACCGGATCCCAGGAGAAAACGTCTTGTGAACGATCCAGGGGATAGAAGTGGCTTTCGAGTTGCGGCATGGCTGTTTCAAAAATACTATCAATCGTCCAACCGTCACCGGCATGGCTTGAGCGCACAGGGCGCGATTGACCCATCAAGAAAATTTCATTCATGCGTACAGCAAAAACCTGACCAGTAATATCTTTCGCCTGATCGGAACACAAAGCGGCAACAACAATACCGACCTTCTCGGGAGTCATCTTTTTAAGCTTTTCAACGCGGGCAATTTGATCCGGCGTAGTCGCTGGAATTGAAGCGGTCAAACGGCTCCAGGCGAAGGGTGCAATACAGTTTGAACGCACGTTATAACGCTGCATATCCAGAGCGATAGACTTGGACAAACCCACAATGCCCGCTTTAGCAGCCGCATAGTTAGCCTGACCAAAGTTACCGATCAAACCGGACGTAGACGTCATGTGTACACAGCAACCACTTTCCTGATTACGGAAGTGAGTGGCGGCGGCACGGCTAACATTGAAGCTACCGTTCAAGTGAACGTTCATCACCTGGTGCCAGTCGTCCTGGGTCATTTTGTGAAAGATCACATCGCGCAAGTTACCAGCGTTGTTAACAACGGCGCTAATTTCGCCAAAGTTATCGACAGCCTGGGTGACCATATTGTTAGCGCCTTCCCAATCGGCAACGCTATCAGTATTAGCAACAGCATCAACACCGAGGGCTTTAATTTCTGCAACCACTTCTTCAGCCACATCACGGTCGAGATCGTTAACAACAACGTTACCACCCGCTTTGGCGATTTCCAGTGCGATGGTACGACCAATGCCACGGCCAGAGCCGGTGACAACAACAGATTTACCTTTTAAATGTTCTGTAACGCTCATTGCTTTTCCCTTTTTTCATTAAATTAAAATACGAATAATAATTACCAAACCTTAATTAATTTAAGCGTTGGCAACCAGCTCACGAGAAATCACTTTCAGGGCCAGGGTTTCTTCCGCCCCTTCAAAAATTGACAGTACCCGCGCATCGACAAAATAGCGACTGACGGGGACTTCTTCGGCGTAACCCATGCCGCCGTGAATTTGCAGGGCTTCTCTAGTCACCCACTCGGCAGCGCGACAAGCAAACAACTTCACCAGGCTCGCTTCCATTTTACCGCCGCCGGCATCCACTTCGCGCGCCACGGCATAACTAAACTGACGCGAGGCCAACAGCGTCGTCACCATGCGACTCAACTTCACCAGGGTCAACTGATAATCGGCAACGGGCTGCTTGAAAACTTTGCGTTCTTTGGCGTAATTAATCGCCTGTTCACTCGCTGCCTGCATTACCCCTGCCGCACGGGCTGAGGTTTGAATACGACCACCGGTTAACCCGGCCATAGCGTAGTAAAAGCCTTTGCCAATGCCCGCTTCTTCACCCACCAGATTAGCGTCGGGGACGAAATAGTCCTCAAAAAACAGGTCAAACGAATGCATGCCTCGATAACCCAGGGTCGGAATCGATTTACCCGACAGCTTGCCGCCTTCTTCCTGTACCACATCAATTTCGTGGCCAAAGGTGCGGGGCTTTTCAACGAGGAAAAAACTCAGACCTTTATAACCGTCCGCATCCGTACCGGTGCGAGCCAGTGTTAGCAATACCGAAGCAGCACCGGCAAAAGTACACCAGGTTTTGCTGCCATTGAGCAGCCAACCGCCGTCGGTTTTCGTTGCTTTTAATTTCGCTGAAGCCAGGTCAGAGCCATAGTCAGGCTCCGTCAGGGCGATACCACAGAGGGTTTCACCACTGGCAATTTGTGGCAACCAGTGTTGGCGCTGAGCATCGGTGCCGCCCTTCATCAAAGCGCGGGCGAGAATTTCGGGACGGGTAATCAAGCTGCCCGCAGCACCGAGAGAGCCTCTCGACAATTCTTCAGTGACCAAAATCATGTAGAGGCTGTCATCACCGGCATCGGGCTGCAGACCGTCAAAGCGCTCGGGAATGGAAATACCAAAACAACCCATCTCGCGTAGGGGCTGCAAGATGCTCTCGGGAATATCGATGTCCTGGCGATGAATATCTTCAGCCAGCGGCATCACTACTTCCGTCGCAAAGCGGCGGAAGGTATCGCGAATTAATTCTTTTTCGCTGTCGAGATTCGACGGTAGAAAATCGCCCTCTCTGTCGATCAACTGACGGCCCAGTGCCGCCATCATTTTTGCCGACAAATAATGACCGGCAATACCGGTGTTATCGAAGGCTTCAAAGCTGGCGCAAATACCTGCCATGGTCAAACCATAGTCTGCGGGCCGTGCCAGCAAACGTCCGGCGACTGCCTTTAAGGCTTCACTAGCAAACTGACAGGCGACCCAGCCGGATAGCGCGTCGCGCTCAAGCACCTGATGGGTGTAATTTAATAGTGCTTCGGTGGCCGATAAATCCGCCACACAAAAAGAGGTTTCGTAACAGGCCAGTTGTTGTTCATCGAGTAATGCAGGCGACAAACCTTTCTCTGTACTACTGACTTTTTTAATATGTGCCAAAGCCTGATCGACCAGCGCTCTGGCACTCACAACAGCCTCAGTGATTTGCTTGAGATCTCCGGCATAGTCACCGGTAACAGGCTGATTTTTTACTGCTTCCATTTTTGTACTCGCGCTTGATTAACAGAGTGTTCAGAGGGGAATTGATGATCAAAAAAAGAAACCGGCCTTACAGCCGGTTTCTCAAACAGATCAACAATCAGATGCCGTATTCACCAATAATCGCAACACTGGAAACATTTTGGTGGGGGAAACCACCCAGGTTGTGAGTCAAGCCAATGGTCGGATTCGGCAACTGACGCTCGCCCGCTTTGCCGGACAACTGCAGGTACATTTCATAAAGCATACGCAAACCGGTCGCTCCAATGGGGTGGCCGAAGCACTTCAGGCCGCCGTCAATCTGGCAGGGAATTTTACCGTCGGCATCAAAGACACCGTCCAGTACATCCTTCACAGCACCACCATCTTCCGACAGAAAAAGATCTTCCATGGTGACCATTTCAGTCACTGAGAAGCAATCGTGCACTTCCGTCATGCTGACCTGCTCACGGGGCTTGGTAATGCCCGCTTCTGCGTAGGCACGTTTAGCAGCAACGCGAGTCGTGTGAACGTAGGAACCGTCCCAACCTTCGTAGCCACCTTCCTGACCGTTGGAAGCACATAGCTGCAGCGCTTTAACCGCAATCAACTGCTCTTTACCCAGGCTCTTAGCAATTTCAGGCGTAGTCACAATCGCACAGGAGGCACCGTCACTGACACCGCAGCAATCAAACAAGCCAATCGGCTCGGCGATCATCGGTGCATTGAGGGCTTGCTCCATGGTGATGGCACGCTGTAAGTGGGCCTTGGGATTCTTCAGGCCGTTGGCGTGGCTTTTCACCGAAACGTGGGCCATCGCGCGCTTGAGGTCTTCTTTGCTGGTGCCGTACTTACCGCGATAACCGGCTGCTAACTGGGCAAACATACCCGGTGCTGACAGATTCGGGTAATACAGATCATTCGCCACACCGCGTGAACGCTGGGGTAAACCTCCGTAACCCGTGTCTTTCAGTTTCTCAAAACCCATTGCCAAAGCGATATCGCAAGCACCCGATGCAACGGCATAAGTCGCTGCACGGAAGGCCTCGGTACCACTGGCGCAATAGTTTTCAATTTTAGTGACGGGGATATTGGGTAGACGCAAACCCATGCTCAATGGCATCGCACCGGGGCCAACGCTGTAGGCGTCGATACCGGTCGATTGCCATGCGGCTTCGATCTGGCTTTTTTCGATGCCCGCATCGGCGATGCACTCTTCGAAGGCTTCGGCCATCAAATCAGCAGGTTCACAATCCCAACGCTCGCCAAACTTACTGCAGCCAGCACCTAAAATAACGACTTTATCTTTAATTCCACTTGCCATGATATTTAGCTCCTAAGCTGATAGTTAGACTTGTATAGCTTTCCAGAAATATTTACGGAAACCGGCCTGATCGTCGATCTGCTTGAGACGGAAGTGCATAGACACTTTCGATCCCGTATCAAAGGTCTCGGCATCGACTTCACTCATATCCATCATAATGCGGCCACCACCTTCGAAGGTCACCATGCCGAAATAGGCGGGTGGGTTGTAATCGAAGGTTAGGGTATCGGCAGTCCAGGTCGCGATCGTACCGGAGGCACCGGCCATGGGGTGGTCAACCTGGGTATCGTAAGCGCCACATTCGGGGTTAACACAATACTTGTGCTTGGGCATTTGTACGGTATCGCAGGCTGTACATTTACCACCGAGGAAGCTGTTGGTCAGACCACGAGCACGATACATCGCTGACAGGTAACCCTGCTTGTTCACTTCTGAACGCTTGCCCAGCTCTTTCTCGAGCAGGTTATTAAACGACTGGTACTTGTTGTAGTTGGTTTCAGGACGACCATTGCTGAGGTGACCGGAAACGCCCTTGCCAGCACGCTGATGACTAATCGCATCGGTCACTTTAAACAGCAAGACATCGCAACCCTGGCCAAAGCCCGCAACCAGTACCAAATCACCCGGTGCAGCCTGCTCAAGACGATGAGCCAGCAGTAACATAACGTGTGCAGCACCGGTGATACCGACACTCTGCAGCAGGTTATCGGCAACGGCTTCGCCTTTAATACCAAGCTTTTTAGCGACCATCGGTGGCACACGGCCCTGCTCGGTGGGCAGTATAAAGTGGGCAATATCGCCAGCGCTAACACCCGACTTGCTCAACAAGGCATTAACGGCATTGGGGACGATTTTCATATAGCCTTCGTCACGTACCCAGCGCTCTTCCCAGCCGTAGTCAAAGTCCTGACCTTCGCCGCGATAGTGGTCGATAAAATCAACCGCCTGACTCTGGCTGGCAATCAACTCAGCGATGACATTTTCACCACCGACAGCAATGGCAGCAGCACCGTCACCGTAGAGCATTTCTTCACGAGAAGCGCACTTGGCTTTGCGATGCTCGGAAGCAACCAGTACAGCCTCTTTACCAGCAGCGGCAATATCCAGTGCCGACAACAAACCGGACGTCGCAGCACGTTGCGAGCAAGTGATATCCATGGTGCGCAGATCGGATGTATCGAGGTTGAGTGCTTCAGCAACGACCACTGAATTCTGGCGATCAGCAAAGGGCAACGTGGTCGATGCCAACAACAGTGCAGCGGGGGCCTGGCCGGGAGCATTACCCAGGCAGTCGGTGTAGGCCTCAACCGCCATAGTGATGGTGTCTTCGTCCCAGTTACAAATGGCTTTTTCGCCTTTTGCCAGGCCTTTTAAGCCGGGATCAAACCAGGCGTTAGCATCGGCAATGACCTGCTTCTGTAAGCGCATTCTCGGCAAATAAGCGCCGTAAGCTGTTATTCCTACCATGATATTTCCTTTAAAAATAAGCTATAAAAAAGTTAAACAGTCTCTGTTGAAAACCAGGCCTGTACTACAAAGAGCGGCCAATAAAGAGCTTCATGATTTCAGTTGATCCGCCATAAATTCGGCGTACCCGCGCATCGGTGTACATACGCGAAATGGGGTATTCCCGCATGTAGCCGTAACCGCCAAAGAACTGCAGGCAAGTATCGACAATTTTACCTTCTTTTTCCGTAGTCCACAGTTTTGCCATGGCACCTTCTTGCGCGGTCAATGTGCCATCAACAATCTTGCCCAGGCATTGGTCCAGATAGGCCCAACCGACGGCCAGCTCGGTCGCCACATCGGCCAAACTAAAAGCTGTGTTTTGCTGGGCGAAAAGTGGCTTACCAAAGGCTTCACGCTCTTTGGTGTATTCAACGGTAATTTCATAGGCACGCTGCGCTTCTGCCCAGGCACGGAAGGCAACGGTCAGACGCTCGCGGGGTAGCTCGTCCATCAGATAAGAAAAGCCCTTGCCCTCTTCGCCAATTAGATTGCCAACCGGCACTCGCACATCGGCAAAGAACATCTCGGAAGTATCCGCTGCTTTCTGACCGATTTTGTCCAGATTACGGCCCTTCTCATAACCCTCGGTACCCGTCTCGACGATCACCAGACTGATGCCTTTGGCACCCAGTGTGGGATCGGTTTTACAAACCACGATAACGAAGTCAGAGTGCTGGCCATTAGTAATAAACGTCTTCTGGCCGTTGATCACATACTCGTCACCATCGCGAATCGCCGTGGTACGAATCGCCTGCAAGTCGCTGCCAGTACTCGGCTCGGTCATGGCGATGGAAGAAATAATTTCACCGCTGACCATGGGTGGCAACCACTTCTGCTTCAGCTCTTCACTGGCGTGGTTGAGAATATAGTAGGCAGTAATATCGGACTGCAGCGCAAAACCACAGCTACCACCACCGATGGCGTAACCGATTTCCTCGGAGGAAATCATGTTGTATTTAAAGTCAGCACCGGGGCCGCCGTACTCTTCGGGAATACCGCAACACAGCAGACCTTTCTCGCCGGCGCTGCGCCAGAACTCTCGAGGCACGATGCTGGCATTTTCCCATTCTTCAATATTGGGCTCTAGCTCTTCACGAAAAAAGCGCCGCGCATTAGCGCGAAACAATTCGTGGTCGCTATCGTAAATCGACCGATTCTCCATAGACATATTTAACTATCCTATTAACCATTCTATTGGTCGCGGGCAGCAGCGGCTCGCGCTAAAACGGCGAAATTGTAGCGCAATTTATGCTGCGCAGGCACCTGCTACTACCGAGTAACTCGCAAGTCAGTTTTATATCAAAGGGTTAACAGGCTTTATTAAAGTACTTAACGCAAAAAATCCCCGCACCTTTCAGCAGTGCGAGGATTTCTATATGCCTGACTAAAAGACTTAGATCACTTTATTTTATCGGTAAAGTGCGGTAACACCTGCTCAGTCAACAACTCATAATGACGCATCATTTGGTGCTGAGGCACTAAACCATTGTAGGTAAAGAGCCAGAAATAATCGCAAGGCAATTCTTTAAACAACGCCTCGAACTTACGCTTCACCGTATCGGGGCTACCGTAGATAATCAGGCCGCGCTCAACCATAGTTTCAAAATTATTGGGCACATCGAAAGGTGATTCGCCGGGGTTGGCGACAGCAGCATTGAAACCAAAGGGCTGGAAGAAGTTACACCAGATGTAATTGCCGCCATCTTTGGCAATTTGATAGGCTTCTTCGTCAGTATCGGCAACATACACCTCACGGGTCATCCCCATGCGATAAGGCTTGCCGGCCTTTTGAGCAGCATCTTTTGCAGCGCGAATATGGCTTTTGGCGAGCTCCATATTGGTAATGATGGTAATCGGCGTAACATCATTTTCCTGCGCCCATTCAATAGAACTCGCAGACACACTGAAAGGCTGGAACAAGTCAGGCATACGTTTGTTGAACGTAGGCGGGGCAATACCGATTTCAGTCAAAATGCCCTTATCATCAACGCCCTGGCCGTATTTGCGGGTTACGTCATGGGTATTCCAAAAGGTATTTGGCGTAGGGATCTGCCAAAACTTACTACTGTGCGAGAAGGTATCGTTAGACCAGGCTTTCATAATAATATCGAAATGGTCGTAATAGACCTCTTTTTTCAGCGCATCATAAGCATCAGCGCCCAGCTCATTGGCATCCGCCATACCCTTCATTTGCTGACCGAGAGTCGACACCCATCGAGGCTGGTAGCCGCGAGCAAAGCCCGCAAAAGTACGCCCACCTAACATCTGATCAACCATGGCGATATCTTCAGCCAGGCGCACCGGGTTATGGGCAGGTAGTACATTACCCAACTGACCAAACTTCATGTTTTTGGTTTGCATGCCAAAGTACAAATTAAGCAGGATCGGGTTGGTGGAAACTTCTTCACCTTCAATATGAAAGTGATGCTCCGTGGTACCCATGCCGTAGTAACCGTGCTCGTCCATGTACTGAACTTGCTCGGTCAGCTCTTTGAGCATTTCCTGGTACAAGTCGGTGCGCTTACCGGCCATTCCTTTTTCAATTTCTTCCCTATTGCCCACTACGGGCATATAAAACGAACCTACTTCCATAACTATCGCCTCAACATCAGTCTCAATTTTAGTTTCACTTGAAGGCCGTGGGTATTTTCAATTTCTTCGCAACCAACATTTCCGCAAATCACTAAAAGCCCTGCCAACAAAGCTTATCTAACATAAGCATAAGGCATGCCAACTTATCCAGCAGGAGCTTATCGTTTAAATTTCAAAAGGTTATGACTGAAACATAATCCAAAAGCGAGAACCGCCCTAGAAGGATGTTGTGTAATGACACAACATTGGGACACCAAGCCGTGTCATTACACCCCACCGCTTTATAAAGCGGCGGGGGCAGGATCAAACATCAGCCGTCTTTAAAACGACTTTCCCTGGTGCTACTTACCTTTAAAAACAGGCTCGCGTTTTTCCAGAGCGGCATCAATCGCCTCAAGGTGATCTTCGGTATTTTGCAGGGTCGCCTGCATCCCTGCTGCCATTTCCAGCGCGCCGGAAAGAGGCATATTTTGCGACTCTCGCAATAGCTTTTTAGCGTAACGAACACCCAGCGGCGGATGAGCAACGATACGCGTAGCTACGGCCATAGCGGCATCGAGCAGCGCCTCTGGAGCAACAACGTCGGAGACCATGCCCCATTTATCAGCCTTAGTAGCATCGATCATGTCGCAGGTGTAGCTCATCTCACAGGCGCGAGACAGGCCAATCACGCGGGGCAAGAACCATGCACCACCGTCACCGGGAATCAAACCAACGCGCATAAAGCTCTCGGCGAAGAGGGCTTTTTCAGAGGCGATGCGGATATCGCACATCATCGTCAAGTCACAACCGGCACCAATTGCATGGCCATTAACAGCGGCAATAACCGGCACGGTCATTTGATCCATCGTGCGGGGAATTTGCTGAATCATGTCCAGATACCAGTTACGAATCTGGTGGGTACTGAGTTTTTTCTCCTGAGTCATGGCGCGAATTTCTTTCAGGTTGCCACCGGAAGAAAAGCTTTTACCAGCACCCGTGAGAATGACACAGCTCACGCCTTCATCCGCTTCCGCTTTGTTGAGGCTTTCAATCAAGCTGGGCACCAGCACATCGGACAAGGCATTGCGAGTCTCTGGCTGATTCAGGGTAATGGTGACGATACGCCCCGTCTGTTCATACAATACGGCTTCGGTCATGTTTTTTTCCTTTGTTGATGTAACGGTGATAGCAGGCAGCCGGAGGTATCATCCCAGCAACCCGTGTTCTGTGTAGAAAAGTTATTACGACTGGCGCGCTTGCAAAGCCTCGTGCTTACGCAAGGTTTCCTCGGCGCGGGCAACGACCGGCGCATCAATCATTTTGCCCTTGTATTCCACGGCACCACGCCCTGCCGCGAGCCCTTGCTCGAAAGCGGCCAACAAACCAGTAGCATGCTCGACAGCCTCCGCAGAAGGCATAAACTCTTCATTCATAATACTAATTTGGCTGGGGTGAATGCCCAGAGCACCACTAAAGCCCAGCTGCTTGGCCTGACGGATTTTCGCCCTGAAAGCATCGAGATCGGAATAATCGGCGATGGATCCGACAAAACCCAGCGGCAACACACCGGCTTTGCGAGCAGCAAATACAGCACGCTGGTTGGGGTACATCAAGCCAATTTCACTCGGCTCCATACCCACTTCTGAAGAGAAATCTTCGGCACCAATAAACACCCCCAACACGCGATCAGAAGCGGCGGCAATGGCATCGATATTTTCCAGGCCATCAAGTCCTTCAATAAAAGCCAGAATGCGAGTGTGCCCGTGGGGCAATTGTTTCTCGACTTCCAGCTCGTCGATGACCTCGGCAATGAATTGAATATGGTCAGCACTGGTCACTTTGGGTACGGCAATGGTGTGCACATCTTGACAGACTGCGGCTTCGAGATCTCGCACGGCCAAACGCCAGGGGCGGTTGATACGCACCAGCACATCCAGCCCATGACCAGCAACCGTGGCTGCCGCCGCAGGCACGACGTTACGAGCATTGTCCTTTTCGGACAAAACCACACTATCTTCAAGATCGAGAATAATCGCGTCGGCACCACGGGTGTGGGCTTTAGCGACGAATTTTTCGACATTAGCGGGGACAAATAGCGCCGAGCGCCACAGGGGTAATTCTTGTTGGGTCACGATTTAGCTCCTCTAAAAACCAGTTTTTTAATACTGCTCATTACTACCGCAAACTACTTCAAAACAACCTATTTCAAAACAACCTTGGCCTGCATGGTCATCGCACCTTCGTGATCAACGACCCACAGGTTCAAACCCTCGTCGCTGCGGCAGCCCTGAATCTGGAAGGCATTACCATCAATGAGTGGGCGCACGGCACGGTAGTCATAATGGGCAATTTCCGCATCGGGCAATTCACTGCGCACCAGATCGAGTAACAAAGTCGCACTCAGCGGGCCGTGCACCACCAAACCGGCATAGCCCTCTTCGTTCATCGCGTAGTTGCGGTCGTAATGAATACGGTGACTGTTAAAGGTCAGGGCTGAAAAACGAAACAGCAGTACCGGGTCTGGCACCACTGTGCGGCTAAACTCCGCCTCAAACTTTGGTGTCATCGGCTTCGGCGCGGGTGCACCGGGGGCTGGATCTTCGCGATAGACGAGGTTTTGCGTATCACTAATCGCCAGGGTATCGCCGCTGAAAACTTCATGCTCAACAACGACAAAAACCAAATTGCCGCTACCACCCTGCTTGTGAGTGACGCTCTTTACAGTACTGACTCTGCGCACAGCATCACCAATTTTCAGAGCCTGGTGAAAGTCGACCTTGCCCGATGCCCACATGCGACGCGGCAGCGGTACGGGCGGTAGAAAACCACCCTTCTTCGGATGACCGTCAGTGCTGATATCAGACTGGCGCGCCGTCGGCAAAAAGTGCAGCCAGTGGCCGGGTTTGGCGAGAGCATCGCCCGCCTGAGGCAGCACCTGCCAATCCAGCGTCGCCGCCATGGCCTGAGCGGTGGCCAGGGAAATCAAATCTTCGTGGCTTTCCTGCTTACCTTCCCACTGCTGTAAATGCTCTAAATCGATCTCTGTCATTACCCTTCCCTCTTAACGCAATAGATTATAAAAAAACGCCAACCATTTGATTTAGAAAGATTTAGGCATGCCAAGCTCATGTATTCCCACATGAGAGAGAATCAAGTTAGTAGAGATTGGCGCCGTTTGATAAAGCCGCGTTTCACGGAACTTTCGCTCGATATCGTATTCCTGGGAATAGCCGAAACCACCGTGGGTTTGCAGGCAGGTATCCGCCGCATGCCAAGAGGCTTCAGAGGCGACCATCTTGCCCATATTCGCTTCCGAACCACAGGGCTTGCCCTCGTCAAACAGGCGGGCCGCATTGTAAACCATCAGTGCCGCAGCTTCGGTCTCGATATAGTTGCGAGCGATAGGGAATTGAACACCTTGATTCTGACCAATGGGGCGGCCAAAGACTTCCCGCTCACAGGCATAGGCACTGGCGCGTTCGACAAAGAAACGAGCATCGCCAATACACTCGGAGGCGATCAAAATACGTTCGGCATTCATACCATCGAGGATGCACTTGAAGCCCTTGCCCTCGGCACCCAACATATTGGCCGCAGGCACGCGCATATCATCGAAAAACAATTCGGTAGTGGCGTGATTGAGCATGGTTTTAATGGGATTGATGGTGAGGCCATTACCCAGCACTTCACGCATATCAACCAAAAACACCGACATACCGTCAGAAGGCTTTTTGCACTCATCTCGCGGCGTAGTACGCACCAACAGCACCATTAAATCGGAGTGCTCGGTACGGGAGATAAACACCTTCTGGCCATTAATCACGTAGTCATCACCATCGCGCACAGCCATAGTACGAATGCGAGTGGTGTCAGTGCCACTGGTAGGCTCGGTAACACCAAAGGCTTGTAAGCGCAGTGAACCCTCAGCAATACCGGGCAGATACTTCTTTTTCTGCTCATCGGTGCCATGGCGCAGCAAGGTGCCCATGGTGTACATCTGTGCGTGACAGGCACCGCCATTACAACCACTGCGCTGGATTTCTTCGAGAATGACGCAACCGGCTTCGATCGGTAAGCCAGCACCACCGTATTCTTCAGGAATCAGTACCGAAAGAAAGCCCGCGTCAGTCAACGCCTGCACGAACTCCGTAGGGTAAGTATCGGTATCGTCCAGAGCACGCCAGTATTCACCGGGGAAGTTGCTGCAAAGTTTGGCGACCGCTTCGCGGATTTCGGGGTAGTTCGAATTCGTGGTGCTCATAATAGGCTGCTCATATTAGGTCGTCGTCTCGTCAAAAATTATTAAAAGAATAGGTTCTTTATAAAAGGTGCCGCTATGGAAACAGCGGGAGGCTGAGGCAGAAAAGCGCCCGGGGCGCCGACGTGTGAATGCTCGTTATTACCCTGCCGCTTAGAAAACAGACATGTAAGAAGAACAGGATTCTAAAGGGATTTTACCAGTGAGTAAACGCGCCCTCTTCTCGGCAAAGAATTGGCTTTACAGGCTTTAAAGCACATCGTTAACCCAGGCAAAATAGTAACTCAGGCCGCCTAACAGACTGACCACAGCCCACAGCACCATTAGCAGCTTCCACGGACTGTAAGGGCGACGCTCTACCTGGTGAGTTGGCAAGGCCAGGTACGCATCAACCCGCGCCTGGTCTTCGGGAGACAGCTTGTCATTTTTATCCACAATCATTTACCTCTACATTCATGAGCGCATTATTAAGCGCATTAAGTGCGTACTGACCCCGTGCTTAATCCAGCTCAAGACCAACAACAAAACGCGACTCATCCATGGCCATTAAAGAATCGGCACCAACACTGATGGTCGCTGCCAGGGTTTGAATGCGCGGTAGTATACGATCAAAGTAGAAACGTGTGGTCTCTAATTTCGCCGTATAAAGGTCACTTTCATTGCTGCCTTCTGCCAGCTTCGCCTCGGCCACCTCGGCGGCGCGCAACCACAAGTAAGCGAGCACCACATAACCGGAGTACATCAGGTAATCAAACGAGGCCGCGCCAACTTCTTCCGGGTTCTGCAAAGCCTTCATACCGACCTCCTGCGTCAATTCCTGCCACTGGGCAAGAGCCGCCGTCAGTGCCGGTAGTCGCTCGGCTTTAATACTGCTTGCACTTTCAGCCCCACACCAGGCACTCACTTCTGCAATAAAGCCGCTGAGCAGCTTGCCCTTCGAAGCCAGTACTTTGCGACCCAGCAGGTCGAGGGCTTGAATACCGTTAGTGCCCTCATAAATCATCGCAATGCGGGCATCGCGCATGTTCTGCTCCATCCCCCACTCGCTAATATAACCGTGGCCACCAAACACCTGCACGCCGTGACTCGCACATTCAAAACCCGTCTCCGTCATAAAACCCTTGGCAATGGGCGTTATCAAAGACAGTAGATCTTCGGCACGCTGCCGTTCATTTTCATCTTCACTGAGTTTGGTAATATCGAGGAATGACGAGAGATAGTGAGCCAGCAGGCGATTGCCCTCGGTTAGCGACTTAATGGTCAGCAACATACGCCGCACATCGGGATGAACAATAATCGCATCGGCCGGGCCATCAGGATTTTTCGGCCCACTTAACGAACGCATTTGCAGGCGCTCGCGGGCGTATTTAGTCGCACCCTGCAAGGCCAGCTCGCCGTGGGCAATGCCCTGAATCGCCGTACCGACACGAGCGGTGTTCATAAAGGTAAACATGCAGTTGAGACCACGGCCGAGTTCACCCAGTAAAAAGCCGGTAGCGCCATCGAAGTTAATCACACAGGTCGCGTTAGCGTTAATACCCATCTTGTGTTCGATGGAGCCACAGCTGACGCTGTTTTCCGCCAGGCTGTCGTCCGCACCCGGTAAGCGCTTTGGCACTAAAAACAATGAAATACCTTTGGTGCCCGCAGGCGCATCGGGCAGGCGAGCGATAACGATATGGACAATATTCTCGACCATGTCGTGATCGCCCGAGGAGATGAATATTTTACTGCCGGTAATCGCGTAGCTACCATCGGCATTGGGTTCTGCCTTAGTGCGCAACAGGCCCAGGTCAGTGCCACAGTGGGCCTCGGTCAAACACATGGTGCCGGTCCACTGCCCCGCCACCATTTTTGGTACGTACTGGTCGATCAGGTTCTGACTGGCGTGGGCGAGAATCGTCGCCCGCGCACCCTTGGCCAAAAAGGGATACATGCTCCAGGCCCAGTTGGCACTGCCGGCAAATTCATTGAGGATGCTTTCCATTGAGGGTGGCAAGGCCTGGCCACCGTATTGCTCGGGGCTGGTTAGCCCAGCCCAGCCACTCTCGGTATAGGCTTTATAAGCTTCTTTAAAACCATTCGGCGTCGTCACGCCCGCCTTCGACCAGATGCAACCCTCTGCATCACCGGACTGATTGAGGGGAGCCAGCTCTTCCTCACAAAAGGTGGCCATCGCCTCGACAATGGCTTCGACCAAATCGGGGGTCGCCTCTTCGCAACCGGACAGGCTTTGCCACAGCGCGGGGTAGTCAAATACCTCATCGCGTACAAATTGAATATCACGTACTGGCGCTTTGTAATTCGTCATCACTAATAACCCTACTTTTAATCTTTATATTATTCGTCTAAGTTTATGTCTCTGTGCTACCTTATGTCCATGAGCAAGACAGAAACTCATCGAACAAGCGGGATGAAAAGCAAGAACAATAACCAGGGGAAGGAACCGCTGGGGGTGGGCAAATAAAAATACAAACGGAACTTTTCTAGCATATGACCCAAGAGAAAGAACACGCTTCTGGAAGCGCCGAAAATAGTGCACAGGGTCTTCATATTATTGAACAGGTCGAGGATATTCTCTGGGCTTGCGACCTCGACTTAAAGTTCATCTACCTCAGCCCCGTCAGTGAAAAAAACAGCGGCTATAGCACTGAGCAAAGAAAACAATTGGATCTACAGAAAACACTGACACCAACTTCCCTCAGCATTGTTCAAGAAGTCGTTAAAAAACACATTGCAATAAACAGAAAGCCTGAAAAAGGCCCCGATAAACCCATTCGCTGCCTGCTCGACCTCTATCGTAAAGACGGCTCAACCTATCCCATTGAAGCCAGTATCTCTTTCACTCGCAATGACAGGGGTGAGCTTACCGGGCTTGTCGGTTCAAACCGCAATATCACTGAGCGGATTCGTGCAGAAGCGATTATTAAAGCCATCCACGATGGCACTATTCATACCACTGGCGAGCAATACCTCAGTAATTTGACATGTCATTTATGTGAAATTCTCGACCAGCGCTATGCCTTTATCGCGCAAATAAATGAGGGCATATCGCAAACGCTGGCATTCTGTAAAGATGGCGTGATCAGCGAGAACTTTTCCTACAATTTAGCGGGTAGCCCCTGCGAACATGTCGTTGCCGGCGACATTTGTTACTACCCTAAAAATGCCACTCAGCTTTTCCCCCATGAAGAAGGCATGAAGCGCATGGGGGTCGAAAGTTATATCGGCACGCCAATACCCGATGCCAAGGGTGAGGTGCAAGGTTTACTAGTTATCATGCACGACCAGCCTATGGAAGACATTCCTCTGTTGACACGCGTACTCGAAGTCTGTGCCGACCGGGTCGGTGCTGAAATGAGCCGACGGAAGACCCAAAAGCGCCTTGAGGAAAGCGAACAGCGGTTTCAGGCACTGTTTGAGCAATCCATCGACCCCTGTTTTATTCACGACGCAGAAGGGCGCATTCTTAACTATAACCACAGCATGGTGCAGACCTTCGGGTACTCAGCTGAAGAACTTAGCCAGCTCAAGACCACACAGCTCGTCAGTAATGAGAAAAACCCCGAGGCACTCACAGGGCAGTCCGCTCAGGATGTCATGCTCAAGGGTTCCACGCGTTTCGAAACCTTACTGAAAAAGAAATCAGGAGAAAGCTTCCCCGCTGAAGTAACAACACAATTAATTCATATCGAGGGAGAAAGCCTGTTTCAAACAGTTTTCCGCGACCTCAGCGAGCAGTACCGCTTGCGTGAGGAAGAAGAAAATAAACAACGAACACTCGCCCGGCTATTCGATGATCTACAAACGCTCATCATCATACTTAACACTGACGGCAGTGTTAGCTATACGAACACCACCCCACTCAGTAACCCGGATGCCCGCCTGGCCTCCCAGAGTGACGCGAAAATGTGGGAATACCAGGCCTTTAGCCACAACCCTAAAACACAGGCCTTGATAAAAGCCGATATTGCCCGCGCAATACAGGGAGAACCAACCCAAAACGACCTGCAGATTCTAACCCCCGATGGACTAACCTGGATACAAGCCAGCATCCATCCAATGCTCAATAGCCGGGGGCAGGTCACACAACTTTTAATCGAAGGATCAAATATAGATCAACGTAAAAAGATGGCGGAAGAACTGCAATATGCTGATCGGCGTCGTAAACTCTTCCGCGAACAGGCCCCTATGCCGGTGGCTGAATGGAACATAGCGACTTACACCATTTCTGGATGGAACGATGCCGCCGAAGCGTTATTTGGCTTTACCTTCGAAGAGGCAAATGGTCAGGGGCCTGAGTTTTTCACGCCTTCAGAAACCCGCATCAATAAAGAAGATATTTACCAGGCTCTGTCGTCATCACATAACAAAATCATCAGCAAGAACCGCTGTAAAGATGGCCGTATTGTCCTCTGTGAGTGGTACAACTCCCCCATCAAAGACGCCTCTGGAAACATAATAGCGGTCGTCTCCATTATTCGAGATATTACTGCTGAGCACGAGGCTCAACAAGTGCTCAAGAATCGTGATACTGAGCAGCGGGAAATCCTCAACTCAATGCTGGACGCAGTATTTACAATGGATGAAACCAGCAAAATACTCACCTTCAATAACGCGGCTGAAAAACTCTGGGGTTACAAGGCCAGTGAAGTCATCGGCCAGTCTTGCTGGCCATTAATAGCGGAGCCCTTTGTTAAGCAACACCGTCACTACCTGCAACGTTATATAGAGACCCAGAGGCCTGAATACCTTGGCATCAGCAAGGACATAAAAGGCAAGCGTAAAGACGACTCCACCTTCCCCTCACGTATGGCTATAGCCGCACTCGGCAATAAAATCGATGGGGGCCTACACTTTATCATCTCTCTGCAGGATCTGAGCCACGTCAAACAACAGGAAGAGAAGCTACGACGCAGCCAGAAAATGGATGCCCTGGGTAAACTCACCGGCGGTATTGCCCATGATTTCAATAATATGCTGGGCATTATTATGGGTTACGCCGATTTACTACAGGGTTCCATTAAGAACCAGCCCAAACTCCAACAGTACGCTGATGAAATATTTCGTGCCGGACAGCGCGGCGCGCAACTCACAGAAAAACTGCTGGGGTTTTCCCGGAATAAAACATCTGTCGCCGAACAGCTCTCTATCAATACGATCTTGCAAGAGCAGGAACATATGCTCACCAAAGTAATAACACCACGCATCAAGCTAGCGTACGACCTGACGAATAACCTCTGGCCTATTTACGTCGATGGTGGTGACTTGAGTGATGCCATTTTGAACATCAGCATTAATGCCATGCACGCTATGCCCGAAGGCGGCCAACTCTCTATCGCCACTCGTAATGAAACCATCAATGAACTTGATGCTCCCTTAAAAGGCCTGCCCGCAGGTGATTATGTTCTGCTCAGCATTAGCGACACCGGCTGCGGCATGAATCAGGAAACCCAGGAAAAGATATTTGACCCCTTCTTTTCAACCAAAGGTGAGCTTGGCACCGGTCTGGGTTTAAGCCAGGTCTACGGCTTTGTCGAACGCAGTAAAGGCGGCATAAAAACCTACTCGGAACCAAACCACGGCACGCAACTCAGTCTTTATTTCCCGCGCTATCACAACATTGACGCCCAGAATAATCGCCAACCCCGACCTTTCTCTGAGCTTATTTCCGGTGGCCAGGAAACTATTTTAATAGTGGATGATGAAGCTGCCCTCCTCGATTTAAGCACCGAGATACTGCGCCTGGAAGGCTACAAAGTCATCCCCGTGACGAATGGTCACCAGGCCCTGAAAGTACTAAAAGACACACCAGTAGATCTGTTGTTTAGCGATGTAATCATGCCCGAAATGGATGGTTACCAACTTGCAGCCATGGTGCAAAAACAATACCCCCAAGTGAAAATTCAGCTTGCCAGCGGCTTTACCGATGACCGGCATTCAGACAAGCTGAGCGTTGATTTACTCAACAATATGATTCAAAAGCCCTTCAATATTAAGGAAGTGCTGATAAAAATACGCCACTTGCTCGATGAGTAATTGACCTGCGTTAACACCTGCTATAGCGAACCCCACTCGGAAGTCATTCAAATCAAGGCCTGCCTGGTGGCCAGTAACACTCTACCGACATATGGCAAACCGAGAGCTCTGCTATGGACTTTAATTTCAATGATACAGCGTAATTTAATCGCCAATACCATGGGGCCCAACGTTAAATAGCGTTTTGTTAAAGCATTCTTAGACGCCATTAATTTGTTAGACTTTACCGACCGATTAAAAACACTCAGGAGTGACATATGAGCGCAGGACGCACCACAAAAATTTTAGCTTTTTCTGCCGCTTTAACAATTCTATCACCTGCCCTCAGCGCCCTTGAGACAGACTGGCTAGAATTAAAAGAAGGCCATGAAGGGCAAAGGATGCACGCCAAAGTACAGAGTATTAAGCTGCCCGAACTCAGTGGCGATGGCGGCCAACACGTTATTCTAACTATCCCAAAAGACGAACTGGAAAGCACCGACAATGTTCGGGAAGTAGTCGTAGTTGGCAAGCGAGGCGACAAAGAAGAAGCATTGCCCGGCACCCGTTATGAGTGGTCCGAAGATTATGAAAATGACAACTACGGCTTAATCATTAAGCTGGATAAAATGCAAGACTATCCGATTCGGATCTATTTAAAGAATGATCTACCCCTGCCCGAAAATCACTAGACAGTAATCTGACAACGGGGCATCTATAACACAGCCCTGGCAAGCTGCTGAAATTCGCTGAGTCGAGCCAGGTACAAGGTAAAACCAAATGAGAAAGTAGACGACTCCATCGCCAGAGGCAGGCACTTTTAGGCGATGGAGACGGTAGCACGTCAAGAGTAGATGCTTCGGCAACGCAGGATGCCGAAGCCGAGCGCCTCTTGTGAGGCCTACTTTTCGTACTCGCGTCAATAAGCAGAGCCTGCCCATGACACCCAAAGCGCTACGCGAGGCACGCTGAACACTTTGGGGGCTTTGCGCTTGGTTTTGCCAAAGCAGGTGCTTTAGGCGACGCCGGTGATCGTCATATCAGTAGGCGCTCAACAGCCTGCTAGCGCTGCGCACCCCTCGCCTTCAACTTACTGAGCTGGCGTTGACGCTGCTCGCGCTCCTTGGGTGTGAGAGGCTGGGGTTTACTCGAGATGCCCATCGACTTACACAAACGACTCACTTCCACGGGCGTAAGATCGAGCCAGTCGCCACTGCGCACATAAGAAGGCAGCTCCACCGTGCCGAAGCGGATGCGCTTTAAGCGGCTAACTTCCACCCCCTGAGATTCCCACAGACGACGCACCTCGCGATTGCGCCCCTCGGTCAACACCACGGTAAACCACTGGTGAGAGCCGGAACCATCACCAATTTGAATTTTCTTAAAACGCCCCATGCCATCCTCAAGCATGACGCCCTGCTGTAAACGCTTGAGCATTTCATCGTCGACGACACCGTGGATACGCACCAGATATTGCCGTTCAACCTGGCCGGAGGGATGCATCTGTCGATTCGCCAGCTCGCCATCATTGGTGAATAGCAACAAACCACTGGTATTAATATCGAGGCGGCCAACGGCAATCCAGCGGCCATGTTTAATAGGCGGCAGACTGGAGAAAACCGTTTTGCGCCCTTCTGGGTCCTGTCGGGTACAGATCTCCCCGACCGGCTTGTGGTAAATCAGTACGCGGGTACGGCTATCTTTGGGATTGAGATTAATCACCCGCCCATCAACGGAGACCTTATCCTCTAAAGAAATACGATCGCCCGTGGTGGCCGCTTTGCCATTAACGGAGATTCGCCCAGCCGTTATCCAGCGCTCAATTTCACGGCGTGAAGCCAGGCCCGCCTGAGCCAGTAACTTTTGAATTTTTTCACTCATGGCGCAGGGCTATCCTCATTGTTAGTTACAGTACTTTCGCTATTTTCATTGTCCGAAACCAGGGCTTGTGGCTCACTCCCAGTATCAGTATCAGTATCAGTATCAGTGTCGGTGTCGGTATCGGTATCGGTAAAGTTATCCACCAGCGCTCGTACGGCAGAGTCCTCCGGCGATTGCTCTTCACCTTCGTTTAATATTTCGCCTGCGCCCGCTTCAACTATCCCGTCAACAGCAGCGTCGACATTGTCGTCATCCTGCTCGTCGGTTTGCCCTTTGCTATTACTTTCACTGAGGGCTTCTTCAAACTCCAACTCTCGGTCAATCGAGCTGAGCTCACGTATTTCACTCAGGGGCGGTAATTGCTCGAGGCTTTGCAGGTTGAAGTTATCAAGAAACTGTCGCGTAGTCGCATAAAGTGCGGGGCGACCCGGCACATCACGATGGCCGACAGAGCGAATCCAGCCTCTGTCGTGAAGGGTGCGGATAATATCCGAGCTCACAGCAACGCCGCGCACCTGTTCGATATCACCACGGGTCAGCGGTTGACGATAGGCAATCAGTGCCAGCGTCTCAAGAGTGGCGCGAGAGTATTTCTTCGGCTTCTCTTCCCACAGTTTGCCAATCCACTGCGCGTACTGTTCTTTCACCTGAAAGCGAAAACCGCTGGCGGTGCGCTTTAATTCATAACCCCGGTCGCGACAATCGGCTTCGATGTCTTCCAGCGCTGCTTGAACCTCGTCCCGCTCGGGCACGAACGCCTCATCAAAAAGTTTTTGCAGGGCGGGGATATCCAGAGAATCACCGGCAGCCAGCAGTGCCGCCTCAACAATTTTGCGCAGTTGCCTGGCATCCATTACTCAACCCTCGCCTTTAAGTGTATCGGCCCCAGAAATTCATTTTGCACAATTTCAACCAGGGATTCTTTCACCAGCTCCATCATCGCTAAAAAAGTGACGATCACGCCCTGACGGCCCTCCTCGAGGTTAAATAAAGTAATAAACGGTACAAAACGCTTGCCGCTAAGGCGCTGCAATATTTGGCTCATACGCTCTCGGGTAGACAGCACTTCAAATTCAATATGATGACTATCGGTCAATTTAATCCGGCGCATCACGTCGGCGAGTGCCAAGAGTAAATCCTCCATTTCAACCGGCGAATGGGCCCTTGGGGCTCTTTTTTCGCCAGCCTTTGCGCTCGCCGGGAAGACATCTCGCCCGGTGCGCGGCAGAGTATCAATGTCTTCCGCCGCCTGTTTAAAGCGCTCATATTCCTGTAAGCGACGGATCAATTCAGCCCGAGGGTCTTCATCACTTTCTTCATCTTCATGTTGACGGGGTAGCAACATGCGCGATTTTATTTCCGCCAGCATCGCCGCCATTAATAAATACTCTGCCGCCAGCTCCCACTGCATGGCTTCCATCAGCTCGATATAACTCATGTATTGATGGGTAATATCGGCGACGTTGATTTCGAGAATGTCGAGATTTTGCCGCCGGATGAGATAAAGCAGAAGATCGAGAGGGCCTTCAAAGGCATCGAGAATAACTTCCAACGCCTCAGGGGGAATATAAAGATCGCGGGGCAATTCGGTAACTTGCTGACCCTGCACAATGGCGAAGGGCATTTCATTTTGCTGGGGCGCTACCGCCTTGGCGGCTTTAGCATCGGCATTAACTGTATCGACTTCGCCAGCAGGCGCACTATCGGGATGGGGATCAGTTGTCACTGCGCTACCGGATCAAATCGTGGAGGTCGGCCATTATACGGCTTCGCCCGCTGCGGTGACAGGTGCATAGGGGCGAGTTAAAAAGATTAAAGGCCGAAAGGGGCGAGATCACCCTTACCGGCACGTATGAGCTCGGGAGTATCACCCGTGAGATCAATAATCGAGGTCGGCTCAAGACCGCAGTAGCCGCCATTAATAATTAAATCGACCCGGTTGCCGAGTATATCTTCAATATCCTGAGGGTCGGTCAGGGGGTATTCATCACCGGGCATAATCAGAGTGATGCTCATCAACGGCTCGCCCAAGGTTTCCAGTAATGACTGGGCGATATGATTGGCAGGTGCTCGCAGACCAATGGTCTTACGCTTGGGGTGCATCAGACGCCGTGGCACTTCAGAACTGGCATCGAGGATAAATGTGTAGGGGCCGGGGGTATTGGCCTTGAGTAGACGAAAGTCCTGATTGTCGACTTTAGCGTAGGTTGATAGCTCGGATAGGTCGCGACAAACTAGGGTGAAATTGTGGTTTTTTTCGAGGGAACGAATCTGACGAATTCTGTCCAAAGCTGTCTTATCACCAATATGGCAGCCCAGGGCATACGCTGAGTCAGTGGGATAAATCGCCACACCGCCTCTGCGAATAATATCTGCCGCCTGATCAACTAAGCGCTGCTGAGGATTATCCGGATGTATATAAAGAACCCTTGCCATGAAGACTACTTACCCTGGTAATTTGCCGCGACTATAAACCCTCTTTCATAAAAACTCGACTGCCAATACAACGAACCCTCATTTTGACAGATTCGACGGTGTACGGAACAGGCATGAAAGGGCTAGAATGTCCCTCTATTTTGATTCTGATCAACAGCCATGGGCAAAATTTAGTGAGCAGTAACGAACCCGAAACGAGCACCCCTAGTTTGACACCTCCCCCAACACCCTCCGCCCCCCCACAGCAAGAAAACATGCTGATTAATATCGGCTTCAATGTGGTCATACCTACCTTGATTTTGACCAAGTTGAGTGGCGATGAATACCTGGGCACCACCTGGGGTGTCATTGTTGCCCTGCTCTTCCCTATTCTCTATGGTCTGCGGGATTTTCAGCAGCGTGGGAAAATCAATTTTTTCTCCGGCCTCGGTGTTTTCAGTGTAGTGATGACGGGCGGCATTAGCTTGCTTGAGCTCGACCCCCAATACCTGGCTTATAAAGAAGCGGGGATACCGGCCATCTTTGGACTGGCCACGCTGATCTCTCTCAAAACCCCCTATCCCCTGGTGCGCACCTTGTTATTCAACGACACGGTGATTGAAATTGATAAGGTACATAACGCTTTACTCGAGCACGATAGTGTCGATGCCTTTGAGCAACGTTTAGTCGTCGCTTCGTGGATTATTGCTGGCTCATTTTTAGTGTCATCCATTTTGAACTACCTACTGGCAACCATGATTGTCACCAGCCAACCGGGCACGGTTGAGTACAATGCCGAACTGGGTAAAATGACCGCACTGAGCTTTCCGGTGATTGCCGTCCCGGCAATGATTATGATGATGGGTGCGATGTTTTATCTGTTTCGCGGTATTACCCGCATGACGGGCATACCCTTTGAAGACATTATTCGCACCCACCACCACGAAACAGAAGCGCAAAACGATGTTAAAAATAAGGACAACAACTGATGTGGTATAGCCTGGTTTGTACCGATGTAGCCGAAAGTCTCGCCTTGAGAAAAGCCGCCCGCCCCGCCCACTTACAACGCCTTGAAGTGCTGCGTGATGCTGGACGTTTACTGGTCGCCGGCCCCAACCCCAGCATCGACAGTGAAGATCCCGGCGAAGCTGATTTCAGCGGCAGTATCATTATTGCCGAGTTTGACTCGCTGGCAGCGGCGCAAGATTGGGCGGCGCAGGACCCTTACCAGGCTGCAGGTATTTACGCTTCGGTAAGTGTCAAACCGTATAAAAAAGTGCTGCCTTAGCAAAGACTACCCCGCATTGTCATTTGCACAAATTCAAACGACGCCACTTATCCATCCAATTACCACTGGTATTGTCATGTACAAAATTTGCTTAAGCTTACTACTGCTGGCGCTCTCGCCCAGTTTGTTCGCGGAAACACGTTATATCTCCGATGAGTTTCGTGTACCGCTACGAGAAACACCCTGTAGCCGTTGCACCATTTTACACCGGGGCCTTAAAACCGGACTCAAACTCACTTTTATTGAAAGTGCCGATGGCTGGAGTCACATCCGCACACCCGGTGGCATGGAAGGCTGGATAGAAAACCAGTACATCGTGGCCCAACCTATTGCCCGCGACAGGATCGCTCGCTATAAAAAACAAAATGAAGCACTCAGTAGCAGTAATGCCGAACTCAAAACACAGGTCACAGAGTTACAGGCCAACAATCAACAGCTTGATGGTCGCCTCAGCACGGTGAGTGATGACAACGAAGCCGTGTCGCGCGAGCTCGCCGATATCAAAGTGGTCTCTGCCAACGCTCTCAATCTCAAAGTACAAAACCAAAAATTGCTGGAAGAAAACGGCATGCTACAAAGTAAAATTGACGTGCTCAGCGCGCTCAATAAGCAGCTCGAAAGCAGCCATATCCAGAAATGGTTTCTCTACGGTGCCATCGCTGTTTTTCTCGGTGCCCTGCTCAGTATTATTCTGCCCCGTTTAAAGCGTAAACGCCGTGGGCATTCAGAATGGGCATAAATCACAGGTACACGTTAAAGCTCACACAGCAGGCTATTTACCAAAGTCTGCTGGCGTGTTGCCTGCTTATTTTTACCAGCAATCTTTGGGCAGAAACAAACACCACAGTGACGCCCACTGAGCCAAAACCCCGCATAATAATCACCACTACCCTCGGCATCATTGAAGTCGAGTTGGCACCTGACAAAGCCCCCCTCACCGTGCGTAACTTTTTACAATACGCCGATAGAAATTATTACGACGGCACCATTTTTCACCGGGTGATACAGGGTTTTATGATTCAGGCCGGCGGCTTTGACCGCAAGCTCAGCACCTTTGAACCGGGCCAACCTGTAAAAAATGAATCGGTGGACGGACTGCTCAACCTTAAAGGCTCTATTGCCATGGCCAGAAGCCATGATCCCGATAGCGCCAGAGCTCAGTTTTATATCAATTTAAAAGACAATCGCAGTCTCGATGCCAAATACGGCAATCCGGGTTATACGGTTTTTGGACAGGTTATTTCCGGCATGGATGTGGTGCAAAACATCTCCACCACAAAAGTTGAAAAGATCAGCTATCAATTTGTTCACAAGCCTGTCGAGCCGATTGAGATCATCAGTATTCGCCGTAGTCCTGCCTCTTGATTGCCCTCAGTGTCAACGTTAATAAGATAGCGTTGATCCGCAATTCGCGGGAAGGCGATTATCCAAGTGTCGTCGACTATGCCACCACCTGCATTAATGCCGGTGCCGATGGTATTACCGTCCACCCCCGCCCCGACCAACGTCACATTCGCCCGGGCGATGTCATTGAACTCAGCAAACTCTGCCGCTCTAAAACGACGATTGCCGGCGCAGCCCTGGAATTCAACATCGAAGGCAACCCCTTTGCCCAGCCTCTAAAGGAATATCCCGGCCTGCTGGCGCTGGTCGAACAAACCCGGCCCCAGCAATGTACGCTGGTGCCCGATAGTAGAGAACAACTCACCTCCGATCACGGCTTTGACCTCCGCACTTCAAGCGAAAAACTAAAGCCCATTATCGCCGCCTTGCAGGCCTTAAATGTCCGCATCAGCCTGTTTATGGATCCCGATAAAAAGCAGCTAGATATGGCTCGCGAGCTGGGCGTTGAACGTATCGAACTTTATACTGGCCCCTATGCTGCCGCGAAAGATGACAAAACACTGTTAGCGAACTATTTCGATGCCTCTCGCCATGCGACCGATATCGGGCTCGGCGTGAATGCCGGCCACGATTTAAACCTGCACAACCTCGGCCAATTTGGCGCGGCGCCGGGTTTACTCGAAGTGTCCATCGGCCACGCTTTAATTGTTGATGCTATAGACACCGGACTCACACCCGCAGTAAAAGCGTATAAAGCGCTGTTAGAGAAACACGGTCACTAGTCATTTACAGTATGAACAAATCGACTGAAACCCCGCCGAGCACCGTTTTCAACACCTGCCCGCCAACACTAAATATTATCGGCTGCGGCAAACTCGGCCGTACACTAGCTCGACTTTTTAGCGACGCGGGTCTGGTAAGTGTGGGGGCAATCTATAATCGTAAGATTGAAAATAGTCAGGCCGCCCAGGCATTCATCGGCACGGGGCGTGTTATTAGCGATATTGAACAACTGTCTAATCAACCTGCCAAACTATGGATGATAAGTACCCCAGACGATGTGATTAAGCCTTCTGTAGAGCAGCTGGCAAATCTAAGGGGCATCGATTGGAAGAAAGCCACTGCCTTTCATTGCAGCGGCCTAAAAACGTCGGCCGAACTCATCGCCCTGCAAAAACAGGGTTGCGCCGTTGCCAGCGTCCACCCCGCCCACAGCTTTGCTAGTCCCGAACACTCACTCAGCAGCTTCCCATCTACGGTCTGTACCCTCGAAGGTAATGAGCGAGCCATCAATATTCTCGACACCTTATTTAGTGCGATTGGAGGGCAGGCAACGACTATCAAGCCCGAGGCAAAACCTCTCTATCACGCAGCAACAGTAATGGCCTCGAATTACCTGATCGCCCTGCTCGGTGCCAGTGAAGCACTGCTTGAAAAAGCCGGTATTGAAGAACAACTTGCCAGTGCCCTATTAGCCCCACTGATGCGCCAGAGTCTCAACAATGGTTTGCAGGTCGGGCCCGTTAATGCCCTTACAGGGCCCATTGCTCGCGGTGATAGCAATACCTTACAGGCACATATCACAGCTATTAAGCAGAGTGTGCCGGAACTCAATAGCGTCTATACAAGCATGGGTATTCAGGCACTCAAGCTCGCCCAACAACAGGGCTCTCTCAATGTGGAGCAACTCGCCACTATTGAAAAAATCTTGCACGACTAGATTTTTCACGACAAATGGGCAGCAGCTCTATTTGTAGAGGCGTTCTATTTAAAAAGGTGCTTTACTGATTCTATACCCGGCTTGTTCTCCAGTAATTCAGTCTGACTCAAACCACAAAGCTCGTGCGGAAAGACTAACCAGGCACCCGTGGTATGTAAAAAATAATCGGGCCTATACTCAGTCAAATTATGTTTCGGTTTAAACCAGGGGACAGCAACACGACACTCCACGGGCTTGTCACCTGTCAGAAAATCAATATCGCTCAAAATCTGAGCCATGCTTAAACCGCTGTCAAACACATCATCAACGATCAATATACGCTGAATATCGTCGATATTTTTCACCACATAATCCAGGCCATCGACTTGAACAGTTGCTCCCCTCTGCTCAATACCTTTATAGAGTTGACTGCGAATAGGAATATGATCAGCGACTATACCCTGGCACATCAGCAATTCGTGAATGGCAATCGCGATAGGTGTGCCACCCCGCCAAACACCAATAATCAAATCCGGCGTAAAGCCACTTTTTAGTATCTCTGCGCCGAGAAGATAAGCATCAGACAATAATTGTTCGGCCCTTAGATAAAGCTTTTCACTCAAGGTAGCGGTTTGTCCTATGTTATTGAAAATAAGCGGGGCGCTGATCCAGCAAAACTATCTACCGTGTAAAAGTCTCAGCGATAAATAAAAAATATTTCGCAACAATAGTACGCTATTTAGTTTGCTCCACATGCTTTAAAGACAATAAAGGAGAGGCATAAAAAAACCGCAGAGTTAATCCCCTGCAGTTTTTTAAGTTGTCGCCTTTGTGGCTGCAGTTTAATAAGAGCCCCCTAGCGAATACCCCTTCTTCGAACAGCCGAAGAGGTAAAGTGTCTATCTTCAGCTCGCCAGGTAAAGTCGGGTGCTTTGCTCTTATCCATCATCAAAGCAAGCATGCGATGGGCATTAAAGTCGTATTGTAATTCTGCGGCCCGGTTGGGAAAGCCGACATCGTAGAACATAATGTGATGATCTTCCCAATGACGCCAAAGCTCACCACGTCGGTCATAGTTATCGGCCAGCATGACTTCCCATGAATCCTCATCGAGATAATACACCCGCTTACTGTAATCGTGGCTAGTGCCCTCTTTAAGGTTCGACTCAATAATCCAGACACGATGTAATTCGTAACGCGCATAGTCCTGATTAAAACGCCCCGAGGGAGCAATCACTTTGTCCGGAGTCGCCCCCTGCGCAAACAATTTATAGGGATTGTAGGGCACATAGATTTCACGCTTACCTAATAATTTATAGGTAAAACGATCATTCGGGCCATTAAAACCATAAGCCTGATCCGTGGTACCCAAACCATCGCCGGCGGTAATAGGGTTATCGTAAACGATTTGCGGCGCACGCTTAACACGACGCTGGCCAGGACTATAGGCCCAGGCTTTTCGAAAGTTTTGTGTAAAGGTGATTGGTTCTAAAGCGAGAACCACCTGCCCGGCCACTTTTGCCGGCCCGGTTAATGTCTGCTGGTAGAGTAGAATATTCTCAGTGGGTATCACGTCGGGATCGTCTTCATCAACTTCCGGGTCACTCCACTTGTAGTGAAACTCCACATCCAGATTACTCGTTTCATAATTGCCATTGCTGGCAACGGCGATGGTCACTTCTCGTGACTTATTCCAGACCAGTTTTGGCCGCGATTGCTGATTAAGAAACGCTTCCTCCGCATTGTGAGGAATGGGGAAAGCCCAGGCCCTTCGAGCACCGGAAAAACCAATCATGCCCATATGGCTATCGGTACGCTCAAAAACTGCGCGATCAAGATTTTCCAGCGCCGCATCATAAATATAGTTGTTATAAATCATGGAGCGGTGAGTGGGGTAGATGTTCATAAAAAAATCATCGTAGGTCTGAAACATCATTTTCTGACCTTCGGAGAGCTTATCGGCATGCGCCTGATAATTCTGTGCCGTTATCTTTAGGCGAACCTTGTCATCCGCAAAGGGGTCAGGATGAAAGGTACCCGGCTTAAAATCATCCGGTATGGCAATCTGTTCATTTTTCCACTCGGGAATAGTGCCCTCAGCATTGCCGGCACGAATAGCACCACTGGGGGTGAGTGTTGTACCCTCAAGACCGATTGACGCTTTCTCTTCAGGCGTAACAGCCGCTATCGCGACACTACCACTAAGTACACAGGCAGCGAGCAAAGCTTTATGGAAAGCTAATTTTCTCACAAACATAGAATTACCCTCTTTCTTCCCTAGTTATAATTATTATTCGAGTAAGCACGTTGCTAATAGCGGGTATTAAAACGGGATGTAAATATCATCAAACTAATCCCACACATCAACATGGCAGTACTTTTACCATAATTAAAGATAATGACATGCATGACTTATAGTTATCTGAAAGGGTGTACGGGGCACTTAAGACTAGATATTAAAATATCTAGTCTTAAGTGCAGGGCAACCCAGCTCTTACCAAAGCTTAAATTTGCAAAGAACAGGCGCCTATGTTTTCCCGAAGCAGCCGAAAACGTCTATAATACGCGCCATTCTCACCAAGCCACTGCGACTAATGGAGTCCGCTTTATGAAAAACCTGAAATTTTTTGCTCTATGTACGGCATTTTTATCGCTGATTACTCTCGGTGCCTGTAGCGGCGAGAAGGGCGAAATTGAACTGGGGGCTGAACAGGAAAAAGCGATGTCTGAGCGTTTAGCACCTGCCGGCGAAGTAAGCTTGGTTGGAGAAGTTTCCAGCGCACCTGCAGCGACAAGTAGTGATAGCAGCAGCCGTAGCGGCGATGATGTCTACAATAAGAGCTGTAAAACCTGTCACGGTGCAGGCATGGCTGGAGCCCCCAAATTTGGCGCTCCCGACCAGTGGACAGCCCGCATTGATAAAGGCATGGATATTTTATACGTCAGTGCTATTAGCGGCTTCCAGGGCATGCCCCCTAAAGGCCTGTGCATGGATTGCTCAGACGACGAACTGAAAGCAGCTGTCGACTATATGGTTGATGGTAGTAAATAAAACGTCCGTTCGGCCTGGAGAGCACTCTCTCTAGCCAACCCTGCGTTTAAGTTCTTAAAAATGCCCGTGTCTCAGGATGCGGGCATTTTTTTGTCCATTCACTAATGCTATCTCTCTGTCGTACAGCCTCCAACCACAGCGCTATAGCGCAATTTCGGTGAGCAGCCAGTACACTCATCGACAATAAAACGAACAACAATTCTTATAAAAACAGACCTCAAGAGACGCTCTCAACAGTGAGTAAAATAAAAAACCAAGCCCAACCGGCCATCAATACCAACAAAGATGAGGTCATCACCCAATTTAATGAACGCATAAAGTCCACCCTCGACGAGAGCCGTAAAGAACTGATCGCTAAACGCCACAAACGTGGTTATCGCAGCGCCCGAGAGAACCTCATGGACCTCTGCGATAAAGACTCCTTTCTAGAGTACGGCCAACTAGCCGTCGCAGCCCAGCGCCGGCGCAGGGATATTGACGATCTAAAAATGCATACCGCTGCGGATGGCATTATCACCGGTCTGGCGACTATCAATGCCCCGCTGTTTGATGAACAAGCGAGTCGTGCTGTAGTTATCGTGAATGATTACACCGTGCTAGCAGGCACCCAGGGGGTATTCCATCACAAAAAACTCGACCGAGCTCTCGAACTCGCGGCCGAATTAAAACTGCCCGTGGTGATGTACGCTGAAGGCGGCGGAGGTCGACCCGGTGATACCGACTACGAATTAAGCTTAAATTTAGGCTCTTTCGCCGCCTGGGCAGGACTACGTGGACAGGTGCCGATGATTGCTGTGAATAACGGCTACTGCTTTGCTGGCAATGCTGCGCTATTTGGCTGCGCTGATATCACCATCGCCACCAAAAGCTCATGGATTGGCATGGCTGGCCCCGCGATGATTGAGGGCGGTGGGATGGGTAATTTTAAACCGACAGATATTGGCCCCGTTGAAACCCAAACCAAGAATGGTGTAGTTGATATTGTTGCCGAAGACGAAGCTGACGCCACTCGCATTGCCCGCCAGGTGCTCTCCTACTTTCAGGGCAGTACTGAAAGCTGGGACTGTGCCGACCAGCGTAAACTATGGCCACTACTACCTGCAGACCGACGCTTTGTTTACAAGGTGCGTGACATCATCACCACTCTGGCTGACACCGACTCCTTTATTGAATTACGTAGCGACTACGGTTGCGGCATTATCACCGGGTTTGTGCGTATTGAAGGCAAACCTTTTGGCCTGATCTGTAACGACTGCCAGTTTCTCGGTGGAGCTATTGATGCCGAAGCCGCACTCAAAGCGGCACGCTTTTTAGAACTCTGTAATGATTTCAATTTACCCCTGCTTTCCCTCTGCGACACACCAGGCTTTATGGTCGGGCCTGAGAGTGAAACTGAAGGGGCCGTTCGAAAAATGTCCGACATGTTTGTCGCTGGCTCTCGCCTTAAATCACCGATGATCGCGATCTTTTTACGCAAGGGTTACGGTCTCGGTGCCATCGCCATGGCCGGCGGCAGCTTCTCCCGTCCAGTCTACTGCGCCTCCTGGCCGAGCGGGGAATTCGGCGCAATGGGTTTGGAAGGGGCGGTACACCTCGGCTTTAAAAAGGAGCTGGAGACCGTTACAACGCAAGAGGAACGAGAGATTCTATTTAACAAATTACTCAATGCCATGTACGAGCGCGGCAAAGCGACAGAAGCCGCCAGCTATCTTGAAATTGATGCGGTGATTGATCCAGCAGATACACGAAAAGTAATTATTCAGGCTCTCGGTAAAAACAATTAGTGATCATTTAAAAACAACCGGCATAAAAAAACCGGAACAATTTGTTCCGGTTTTTTTATAAGCGACTTAATCAGCTTAGAATTTATAGCCTACACCGACCATATAAACCCAGGGATCAATATCCACATCGGCTTTAACGCGACTACCATTATCGAACTTAAAGTCCGCAGAAGTTTCAATATCAATATACCAAACAGCGGCATTTAACAACCAATGCTCGTCAATAGCATAATCAAAACCCAACTCAAGAGCCAAGCCAATGGAATCATCAAGCTCTAAATCACCACTACTACCAAGTAGAGTTTCTAGCTCACTATCGACTTGTTCATCAAAGAATGCCGTATAGTTAATACCAATACCCGCATAAGGCTGGAAGTCAGACGAAGCATCCATAGGGAAATACTGCAAGGTTAATGTCGGTGGTAAGTGCTTTGCCGAACCTGCATCAACACCCAGTCCATTCGCCGTAATGTCATGTTCAAAAGGCGTCGCTGCTAATAAACCCACACCTAAATTCGATGTCAGCATATAAGTGCCTGTCAGGCCGAGCTGCTCGTTATTATCAACACCAGCACTTGTACCCGCCAAATCAGTACCATTAAGCTCCAAGTCAGAGCTGCTTTCATCAGGCTGTACAGACGCGATGCCGGCACGAAGAATAATATCGCCCGCTTCATAGGCCAAAGCACTACCCGCACCACAAGCCAAACCAGTGGCCAATAAAGAACCTGCAACTAATGAATTTAGTTTTTGATTTCCCATACTACCTTCCCTCTCTAAGAAAATGACCCGGCAATTAGAGCACTTAGAGCACTTAGAGGGAATTGATCCAGGTTAAGAGAAATAGGGTTTTGACAAGTTTTACTAGAAAGATCAGAACAAGATCACAAAAAAACCAGAAGCATAGTTATTTAACAGATAGCAAAGACAGCTTATTCACCGCCGAGGCATTCAGGCGGGGCTGGCACCTCTCCTTTTTGCGCCCAGTACTCAGGTGTAAAGGCATGAATAGCCAGAGCATGCACCCCGGAGGCCAACTCTTCAGCCAGCAGCTGATACACCCGCTGATGGCATTGCACGGCCCGTAGGCCTTCAAAGCTATCAGCCACGACAATAATGTCGAAATGGGTTTCGGCATTTTCCGGTACCGCATGCATATGGCTGATATTGTCGACTTGCAAATGCGTTGGTGATAAACCCATACGCAATTTATCGATAATAGTTTCCTGCACACTCATCTATAAATTCCAAATTTCTGGATTCAAAATCCGCTAACCATAGAAATCATCACGCCCGCCGCAACCGCCGAACCGATAACACCGGCCACGTTTGGCCCCATGGCATGCATCAACAAAAAGTTTTGCGGGTTGGCCTCAAGGCCAATTTTATTCGACACTCGCGCCGCCATTGGCACTGCCGAAACACCAGCAGAACCAATTAAAGGATTAATTGGTGTTTCGCTAAAGCGATTCATCAACTTGGCCATTAACACGCCCGCTGCAGTGCCAATGCAAAATGCCAGAGCACCAAGAGAGAGAATACCCAGGGTTTCCCAGTTGAGGAATTTATCGGCGCTCATTTTCGAGCCAACGGCGAGACCAAGAAAAATGGTAACAATATTAATCAGGGCGTTTTGCGTAGTATCACTCAAGCGATCAACCACACCGCATTCACGCATTAAATTACCGAAGCAAAACATTCCCAACAGGGGCGCTGCACTGGGTAACAACATGGCAACCAGACCTAATAACATCATCGGGAAAACAATTTTCTCCCGTGTTGATACGGGACGCAATTGCACCATTTCAATTTTACGCTCAGCCTCAGTGGTCAGCGCGCGCATTATCGGCGGCTGAATAATCGGCACCAGCGCCATATAAGAGTAGGCAGCAACCGCCACAGCACCGAGTAAATCCGGCGCCAATTTACTGGTGACAAAAATAGCCGTCGGCCCATCGGCACCGCCGATAATGCCGATTGATGCCGCATCGCGAATGGAGAAGTCGAGAATACCCAAACTACTCAGGCCCACTGCGCCCATCACCGTCACAAAAATACCTACCTGAGCAGCGGCACCGAGTAATAGCGTTTTGGGGTTCGCTAACAAGGGGCCAAAATCAGTCATTGCACCGACCCCCATAAAAATAATCAGCGGGAACATACCCGAGGCGATACCGACGTTGTAGATGTAATACATCAAACCACCGGGGGATTCGAGGTGACCCATCGCATCGTAAATGGGTGCAGCTTCGAAACCAGCACCGGGGATATTCACCAGAATGGTGCCAAAGCCAATAGGTACTAATAACAGAGGCTCAAAACCTTTACGGATGGCTAAAAACAGCAGGGTAAAGCCCACGGCCATCATCACAACTGTGCCTGCGTCAACCTGTGCCAGGCCGGATTCAGTCCAGAGTTTTAATATTTGTTCCATGATTTACTCCGCAGGCTAAATGAGTGTGACCAGAGGATCGCCAACACTGATGGCATCGCCCTCCTTCACCAGCACGTCACCGATGGTGCCCGCTCGCGCAGCACTCACGGCAGTTTCCATCTTCATCGCCTCGAGAATAATCAGGTTGTCACCTTCGACCACTTGCTGACCAGGGCTAACCAGAACTTTGAAAATATTACCCGCTAGTGGCGCCGCAACTGGCTCACCGCCACCGACGGGGCCTGCTGCTGCACCAACCCCGGGGGCAGTACCACCCGTGGGCACAATAGCAGACACATCACCGCCATTACTCACGGCTACTGTGTAATCACGACCCTCAACCGTCACGGTATAAATTTCTTCGCCGTTATCGTTAGTGACAACACCTCCCTCTTTACCCGTGGGCACCGGCTCAAAGGCCGAGGGGTTATCGCGGTTTTCAAGAAACTTCAAACCGATTTGCGGGAACAGTGCATAGGTCAGCACGTCATCAATTTTTTGCTCACCCTGCTTTAAGGTGATGTTTTTTTCTTTCGCTTCGCCATCCAGTTCAGCGATCAACTTGTCCAGCTCGGCGGGAATTAAATCCGCAGGGCGTACCGTAATCGCTTCCGCGCCATCCAGTACTTTGGCTTGCAGCTCGGCATTCACGGCAGCCGGTGTGGCACCGTACTCACCTTTGAGAACACCTGCCGTCTCTTTAGTAATCGTTTTATAACGCTCGCCGGTAAGGATATTGATCACCGACTGGGTACCAACGATTTGCGAGGTTGGCGTCACCAGCGGCAGAAAACCGAGGTCTTCTCTGACCCGAGGAATTTCAGCGAGCACTTCGTCGAACTTATCGATAGCGCCCTGCTCGTGTAACTGGCTTTCCATATTGGTGAGCATACCGCCAGGGACCTGGGCGACAAGAATACGAGAATCGACACCTTTCAAAGAACCTTCAAATTTGGCGTATTTCTTTCTGACTTCGCGGAAATACGCGGCGATTTCTTCCAGCAAACCCATATCGAGGCCGGTATCGCGCTCGGTGCCATCGAGAATGGCCACTAATGCTTCAGTAGGCGAATGACCATAGGTCATCGACATTGATGAAATGGCGGTGTCGACATTATCAATACCGGCTTCAATACACTTCAAATAGGTCGCCGTCGACATGCCTGTGGTGGCATGGCTTTGAATATGGATGGGGATATTGACCGCTTTTTTGAGCTTGCTGACCAGCTCAAAGCCCGTATAGGGCGTTAACAAACCGGCCATATCTTTAATGCAGATAGAGTCGGCCTGCATGTCTTCCAGCTCGCGGGCCATATCCACCCACAGGTCGATGCTGTGTACCGGGCTAACGGTATAAGAGATCGTGCCCTGAGCATGTTTACCGACATTCTTTACGGCCTGCAGAGCAGTGCGTAAATTGCGCACATCGTTCATGGCATCAAATACGCGGAAAACATCGACACCGTTGATGGCGGCGCGCTCGACAAATTTCGTCACCACGTCATCGGCATAATGACGATAACCGAGAATATTCTGCCCACGGAAGAGCATTTGCTGG
This sequence comes from Gammaproteobacteria bacterium 50_400_T64, assembly GCA_002162755.1. Classification (GTDB taxonomy): domain Bacteria; phylum Pseudomonadota; class Gammaproteobacteria; order Pseudomonadales; family Porticoccaceae; genus Reddybacter. The sequence continues at coordinate 57,073 of MAAS01000004.1, forward strand.
GGCGTGTTCGGCATCGCCTTTTTCAGCTCGCGGATGCGATCCCAGGGGTCTTCACCCAAATAGCGTATGCACGAATCAAAGGTCGCTCCGCCCCAGGTTTCCAGTGACCAGAAGCCGACTTTGTCGAGCTTCTCGGCGATGGGCAACATATCGTCAATACGCAAACGCGTGGCGAAGAGGGATTGGTGCGCATCACGCAACACAACATCGGTAATCCCAAGGGCTTTTTTCTGCTCTACCATTAATTCATTCTCAACTGTTTAAACGACGGAGCTGCGATTGAACACAGCGCGTTATTGATAAATATTAAGGACTACTTCCCGCGATGCTTGTCGATTGCCGCCTGTATAACAGCCTGCAAGCGCGGTTCGACGACTGCAGCTGCAGCCGGAGCCATCCGCACGACCGCTTCGGGCTGTACGGGCTCGGGGAAAAACCGTGTAATTATCAGGGACATAAGATGGATAGCACCGACCAATAAGATCAAAAATGCGAATACCGTGCCCATGCCATAGAGCATCAGATCGACGCCCTGTTGAAATAAATCGACTTCCATAAACTTACCCTTTGTCTCTCGGTGTACAGCCTTTCACAGCCATTGTCATATTCCGTTAACGAACAGAACTCAATAGTCTGCGGGCTGGCAAACCTCTAGCAACCAGTAGCTGCTAACTTAAGAATCCCACAACTGAGGAATTGTAAGCGATCCCCCGCTGCGGGGCAAAGTGAGTTTACGGCTCAGCCTGCTCTCTGCGATAGGAAGGCGGGATAAACACGAATCAAAAGGAATAAGATGACCCTATATAGTCACTTTTTCTAACTTCCTTCACCAATTGTTCTAGTGCTATAGTGAATTGAAATTGACAAAGGGCATAGATGTCAGCAACGAATTTTTATTCGAGATGCGAGCTTCTAAAGATAAACTGCCCAAAAAAATTATAAATAAGATACGTTCAATTTAAAGAACAACGGCCTGCTTAATCCACTATAAAAATCAGTAGCTCGCCACATTTCCCACCTTGAACGCTATCCCACAGTTTCTACCTTAGGAGAGTTCAACCATGTCCGACGTTTACGATATTCACATCAAAGGCGGCACGGTTGTCGATGGCACTCGTGCCCCACGACGCATAGCCGATGTCTGGATCAAAGATGGCAAAATTGCTCAAATCGGCGGTAAAGCCCCCGGTGCGGCGAAAGAGGTAATCGACGCCACCGGCAAAATCGTTTGCCCCGGCTTTGTCGATCTGCACACCCACTACGATGCACAAATCCACTGGGATCCCTACTGCACCATTTCTGGCTGGCACGGTGTGACTACCGTGGTACTAGGCAACTGTGGTTTCGGTTTTGCCCCGGTCAAACCCGAGTATCAGGAGCGCTCGCTGCTGACCATGACCCGCACCGAAGCCATTCCCTACGACTGTATGAAAGAAGGCATGCCCTTTACCTGGGAAACCATCCCCGAGTACCTCGACTCACTCGATGCCAAGCCCAAGGGCATCAACTGCGTACACTATATGCCCACCGCCTCTCTGCTGACCTATGTGATGGGCCTTGAAGCAGCGAAAACCCGTGAAGCCAACCCCACTGAGCGCAAAGAGCTAAAACGCCTGCTCGACGAAGGCATGGATGCGGGTCTCGTGGGCTTTTCTATTCAGCGCCTCGGTGAAAACTCCACCCAGGCCGATTTCGATGGCACCCCTATGGTGACCGACACCATGACTGATGCCGAAGTACTCAACCTCGCCGAGGTTCTGCACGAGCGCGGCGACGGCAATGTGCAAATCACCCAGGCCACCGGCGATATTAAAACCGATATGCAGTTTCTCGAAACCCTGGCGGCGGCTACTGGCCGACCCGTATTACACAACGCCATCGCCCCTACGCGTAAGAATGCGCGCGTTCACCGCCGCAGCCTCGACTGGCTCAACAATGCCCGCGACAAAGGCCTGCAGATTTATGGTCAGGCCGGCACCGTGCGCACTGGCTTTTGCTTTACCCTCGAGCACTGGAATCTCTACGATGCCAGCCCCGCATGGCGCAAACTAACTACCGGCACCAAAGCAGAAAAGCTCGAGAAGTTAAAAGATCCTGAGTTGCGCGAGGCCATCATCGCCGAAACCGAAGAGGCCGATCGACGTCTACAGGTGATTCAGGCCGGTGTTGGCGGCGCGGTTCCTCTGTTGCAAGTGCAAGATGTTCACGGCACCCAGTCACTGGAGAAATACGTCGGCAAAACTCTCGCCCAAATTGGTGAAGAAGAGGGCAAGCACCCGATTCACGTGATGCTCGATCTGTCCCTCGAAGGCGACCTCAACGTCCACTTTCTCGGCCCAGACCGCGGCTTTAACGCTGACTTTATGGCGGAAATCATCAACGACAACGCCTACACCATCCCCGGTGTTTCCGACGGCGGCGCTCACACCAAATTCTTCACCGGCGGCGCTTACACCACGGACTTTCTGAAGTGGTTAGTGCGCGATGAAGAAAAGATTACCCTGGAAGAAGCCCACTACCGTCTTGCTGCCCTGCCCGCTCAGGCAGTCGGCTTGAAAGAGCGCGGCGTACTGCGTGAAGGCTGGGCTGCCGATGTCGTGGTTTACGACATCAATGCCCTCGGTGACGGTGACGAATGGATCGGTGAAATCGTCCACGATTTGCCCGCTGGCGAATGGCGTCGCATTAAACGCGCCGAAGGCTATCAGGCCATCATCGTCAACGGTGAAATCACTTTTGATAACGGCGAATGCACAGGAGCCACCCCCGGTGAGCTACTGCGTAATGGCCGGGGCAAAAGTTCCGCCAAGATTGCTGCAGAAAGAGCCGCTTAACCCCCGTTATTCGGCACACAACCAGCCCGCACCTTGTGCGGGCTGGTTGTTTCTACACCGTGAAAACTCATAGACCAGCCTCACCGTTACCTTAACCAGCCCTAGTCAGGTGATACGCCCAAACTTAAAGTAAAACCACGCTGAACGTCGCATAGACCAAAGAGCCTGAATACCCTCAACCAACTGACAACAAACCCTTCGGGTGGCAAGTCTTTTCCTCTGGGCGGACAACACCTGCCGTCTAAAAATAAAGACAGTAAACCTCCTCTCCCGTATGGCTTGGTGATCGTGCCCGGCCTTAGCGAATAAAACTGGCATCAATATTGCGAGGACAGGGTTCTATATAGAGCAAGGCCCGCAGCCAAACTCGCGCTAACGAAGGGAATCAATATGCAGATCAACAGCTACCAGGCGATTACAGCCATTTCGACGTCCTATCCGGGCCACTCGCAAAACCAGGCGGCCAATGAAAGCGCGAGCGTATCGGACGCAAACAACGCCAAACACGATCGCGTCACCCTGTCTGATCGCGCCTTAAAATTCATGGGAAATTTTCAGATGAGCGAACAGGATATTACTGGCTTCAAGAATATCCTCGGAGAGGCCATCGATGTTAATGCCTATTCAGACCCGAAAAGCTATCTTGCCAGCCTATCCACTGGTGACAGAGAAATTCTGCGCAAGAGCCACGGTTTGGCTAAACCAATCAATGTCGCCACACTCAGCCACGAAGGTGCCTACAACCTACTCCTGCCACCCACCGAAGCAAAGGACCTCGATAACAACGGCCTGACAACAGTGGGGAGCGCTCAAACCTTTCAATATCCGCCAGTGAACGCGCCGGCAAATGTTCATGCCGCCTGGGCAGAAGCCACCAAAGATATGAGCGACGGGGAGCGCCTATTATTTCAGGGAAACTTCATGGTAACGAATATTGAGGCGAACCTGCGTTTTGATAGTGCGGGTAACCCAATCGGCATCTACGAGCCCAACGACCCGGAATACACCAACCCCTGGGCTGACAAAAATTTCAGCTACCGGGGTGAAGCTGAGAAATTTTTAGCCCGTTTAGATGATGTTAAAAATCAAATACCCAGCGATCAATATGAGCACCGAAAAGAGCAGCTCAACGCCCTGCTAAATGCACTGGATAAATACCATGTAGCATAGGAAAGCATAGGGTGGAACGATAAAGACTGCAGTCAACGAGTCATCGTTACGCTATGCGCTGGCGTGAGCTTAAATAACGCGATGCCTTTCTCACTTAAAGCACCCGCCATCAAACGCTCTTTTAATCTCGATGATTTTCGCCAGCAGGCCAAACGTAAATTACCCGCCCCGCTATTTCACTCTATTGATGACGGTGCCGATGACGAAATCACCCGCATCAACAATACCGAGGCCTTTAATAAATACGAAATTGTGCCGCGCTGTCTCGAAGATGTCACCACCATCACTATGAAAACCAAAGTGCTGGGCTGCGAACTCGACTGGCCAGTATTGATGTCACCCACCGGCATGTCGCGTTTTTTCCATCACGAAGGCGAGCGCGCCGTCGCCCGGGCTGCAGCACAATCCGGCACGATGTATTCACTATCGACCGTGGCCACCACCATTGAAAATGTCGCCGCTGCAACCAGCGGCCCGAAAATGTTTCAGCTCTACGTACTGCGTGACAATGCCATTAATGGCCATGGGCGCGACCGCCTGCATGATGGGGCGGCCCTACCTTTACGGACTTGCTGCGGGCGGCCAGGCCGGGATTGAACGGGTATTGAGCTTACTAAAGAGTGAAATTGAGCGAGATATGATTTTGTCCGGGCGACCCGACATTAAACAATTAGACCGTAGTTTTATTCGCGGTCTAATTTAATCAGGCAAGCCACAAAGAACTAGTCGTACGGGCCTACTCTACAGGGCTTTCCTCCCAGGAATAGCCGATTAAGCCAGATGCTTGTCGAGGGTTTCCTTCACTTCTTCTTCAATAGTGCCACGGAAAACCGAGGCCAAAAAATTCAGATTTATATCGATCAAAATATCGCTATCACTGCAATCGATACGCGCCTTCACCCCCGTATACGTGTAATGCACCGTATCGCCCTGCCAGCGATACCGACCACCGATACGTTGGGTCAAGTTCTGCGCTAACTGCTCCGCCTTTTGCTTAATATCATCCAGCGGTAGCTGGTGTGAACGTCGTATATTAATCGTCGCCAAAAATAATTCTCCCCAGGCAGAAAGCCAACATATTTAACTAGCGCCATTATTACAGAATAAGCCGCCATCGGTGCGAAGCTCTTACAAAGACATTATAATTAGCGCTCTATTCAGCGCCTATCCCAACAACGACCCAGTAATTATCCGGAGCTATCCTTGCCACCTACCCCCTTACCCTCAAATTCAGATAGTGCCGAAGACTCGACAGATCAGAACGGTACTGTAGAAACAACAAGCAATTCCGGCCTGCCAATCGCCAGGCCACTACGGCGCATCGCGGCACTGGTGTACGACATTTTCTTACTCGCCGCCATCAGCATTGCTTACGCGACCATTTTCTTTCTTATTCAAGTTTTCGCAGACGGTAACGCGGCAACGCAAGTGTTAACCGAAGGCAACGAAAGCACCCGACTAGAATATGAAGGCCCCTTGCGCTACCTCTTCCTTTTCGGTTGGTGGCTTTGTCTCGCACTGTTTTATAGCCAGTGCTGGCGGCGCACTGGCCAAACCCTGGGCATGAAAACCTGGCATATTTGCCTGGAACAGCTTGATGATTCACGTCCCGGCACAAGCCCATTCGCAAGCTGGCGACAATGCTGGATTCGCAGCTTGCTCGCACCGCCTGCCCTACTATGCGGCGGACTTTCTTATTGCTATTGCCTCTTCAATCGCGAAGGCCATTGCCTGCACGATATCTGGAGTCATACACGGGTTGTGGTTTTACCAAAAGAAAAAACGCGCAAACAGCTTAATAAAGAGGCTGCCGAGGCAAGAAATAAAGAGTCTTAACAGCTTGTTGAAATTCGCGGAGCCGAGCCAGATGCAAGGCAAAACCAAATGGAAAATCTCGTGAGGCCTACTTCCGGTACTCGTGTAAATGAACAGAGCCTGCCCCGTGAAACGCTCTAGGTACAAAGTGCTTTGGATACTTTGAGCTCGGTTTCACCAAAAGTAGGCGCTTTAAGCGACGCCGTAAGTAGAAATCCGACTGCCTGTTAAGCCGCCCGCCGCAGTAAAACCAGCCCAATACCAATACAAACCATGGCCGGAGTAAACACCGCCCAAAAAGGCGAGAAGCCAAACACCACGCTCGACGGCCCGAGCAGTTGCTGACTAGTTTGAAAGGCAATACCGGCGATAACCCCGGCGAAGATTTTAAAGCCCATGGTCGCATCACGAAGGGGGCCAAACACAAACGAAGTGGCAATAAGCACCAGACTCAAAATGGACAGTGGCTGTAGTGCTTTACTCCAGAATGCCAGCCAATATTGCGACGACTTCTGCTCCTGCTTATCGAGGTACTGGGCGTAGTTATACAGACTACCCATCGATAAGGAGTCTGCGGGCATCACCATCAGTGTTAACAGGTCGGGCGATAAATGCGAATCCCAGCGCCGTGTGAGGAACTCGCTAGTTTGCGTTTTATCCTCTTCAAAATGAGTAACCACACCCTCTTCTTCCAACCAATAGTCCTTAAAGTAAGTCGCCCGTGCAGCAAAACTGACCTCTTCAATTTCACGCTGCTCAGAAAAACGATAGCGCGTCACACCAAACAATTTACCGTTGGGATAAACACCATTAAAGTGGATGAACTCATTGCCCTCGCGATTCCAGACGCCGCTGGTGGCCGATAAAGTCTCCTGCTCACCGCGCAACAACATGCGACGGCTGGTGGCCAACTGGTCGGTATAGGGAACGACATATTCCCCGAGCAGCACACCGCAAAAAATAATTAATAACACGGGGCGCAGTACAAAACCGGTAATGCGCAACAGCGAAACCCCGGCGGCACGCATAATCACCAGCTCGCTATTGCCCGCTAATATACCGAGTCCAATCAAACAACCGATTAAAGAGGCGAAGGCAATATTGCTATAAATACGGGCTGGCAAGGTAAGCCAGACATTGTAGAGAACATCGGCAAACTGATAATCGTTGCGCACATCGCCCAGACCATCGACCACGGCGGCAATCACATCAATGCTGAGTAGCACCAGTAAAACTAAAATAATGGCACCGAAAACAAAGCGCATGACGTAGCGAGATAAGTAACTCATTATTCGCTCCCCGCTGCTTTCACTGTGGCAATCTTATTTGCTCGCTTGCCCCGCCAACCGCTATCCCAAAGTAGTAGTCCCCCGGCGATCACTAAAAACACACCGTGTACCCACCACAGCCCGAGGGTGGCTGAAAGCTCGCCATCCTCCAGCGCACCGCGAGCAGCATTGAGGCCAACCAGATAAAAGATATAAAGCAGCACGGCGGGAAACACTTTAACGAAGCGCCCCTGCCGAGGATTAGTGCGACTTAAAGGCACGGCCATCAGTGACACCACCAGTACTAAAATAGGCACAGAATAGCGCCACTGCAGTGCCGCCACATGTTCCGGCCGATCCGATGCCCGTAGTTCAGCGGTCGACATAACCTCTGCTTTTTCACGATGGCGACGTGCATTTTTTCTCTTTTCCAGGCGCTGACCGTATTCTTCGAACGCTGTAATCTGAAAGTCAGCCTGCCCCGGCGTGCCCTCAATGCGATAACCGTTTTTGAGTACAAGATAACGCTCGCCATTCTCTTCTGCCAATCGGGGGCGACCCTTTTCAGCCAACACCACCACCTGCCGTACGCCGCTGCTATCAACACTCGACTGAGATAAAAACACGTCGTGCATAGTGCCGTCTTCATCTATCGACTCGGTATACGTCACCCCGCGACCACCCCGCAAGGGGTAAAACTTGCCGCCCTCGAGGGATTCAAATTCACCCCGGGATTTCTGCGCGCTCAACAGAGCTTCTGCCTTCGCCAGCCCACCGGGGCTAACGGAAAAACTCAGCCAGGCCACCACCCCTGCCACCAGCACAGCAACCGCCATGGTGTAGGCAATTAATTTACCGGGGCTCATGCCACAGGCATAGAGCACGGTCATTTCGCTATCGACATAAAGGCGGCCATAAACCAGTAAAATGCCGAGAAAAAAGGCCAGCGGTAAAATCAATTCTAGAAAGCCCGGCAGGCGATAGCCAATCACCGCAAAGAGGATATTGGCATCGAGCATGCCCGCCGCGGCCTGGGCCAGATATTTAACAAAGCGTCCGCTGATAATAACCAGCATCAACACAGCGCAAACGGCGGCCGTGGTGCCGAGTAAATCTCGAGCAATGTAGCGAAAAATAATCACAGAAAGTGGTGCAACCTTATTTCGTTAATGGGTTCGTTCATTGTTTCGTTTATTGCTTCAGCAACGGGGTTCGTCAATTTGTACGTGAAAACGCCTTATTTTAAGGCCGCGGCGATTGGCCTCAACTAAGCCATGACATACACTAGCAAGCGTAAATAATTATCCAGTATTTGATCGCTTTTGTCTCGGGAGACACCATGGAGATTGTCGCACGTTCCACCAATCCACTGACACTTAAAACCGACTGCCTTGTGGTCGCTGTCACCGCTGATAAAAAATTCAGCCCCACGACCGCATCAATCGACAAAGCCTGCGACGGCTTGATAAGCCGCCGGCTTGAGGGTAAAGATATTAGTGGCGAATGCGGATCAACACTGATGCTGCATGAGCCTGCGGGCATTAGCGCCAAACGCCTGCTATTGGTCGGCACCGGTAGCAAAACGCTCTCTACCCAGGAATTTTTAAAGATCGCCCGTAGCGTAGCCAAGCTTACCAAGAGCGATGCTATCGCTTCTGTCGCGACAACCCTGGCTGAAGTTGAAGCCAGTGATCAGGATGTACGCTGGACTGCCCAACAGCTAGCCCAGCAATTTGGAGAAGCCAGCTACGCGTTTAACGGCGGCAAACCCCCAGTAGCCAGCAAACTCAAATTAAAGAAAGTCACCCTGCTGTGTAGCGATAGAAAAACACAAAGCGCAGCACAGGCCGGACTCAACTACGGTGAAGCCGTTGCTATCGGCGTTAATCAGGCGCGCTTGCTCGGTGACTTGGCGGCGAACACTTGCACGCCCAGCTATTTGGCAAAGTACAGCCGCGCCCTGGCGCGCAAGCAAAGTAAACTCAGCTGCCAGGTCTTATCTGAAAAGCAAATGGCCGACCTTGGCATGGGATCTTTATTGTCCGTGACGGCCGGCACTGAAGAACCCGCCCACTTAATCGCCCTCGATTACAAAGGCGGTAAAAAAGGTGCCAGGCCCATCGTGCTTGTTGGCAAGGGTGTGACCTTCGATTCCGGCGGCATCAGCCTCAAGCCCGGCGGCAAGATGGATGAAATGAAATACGACATGTGCGGCGCGGCCAGCGTGCTCGGCGTGATGGAAGCGTTGGCCACTGCAGACCTGCCCATTAATGTTATCGGTGTTGTTCCCGCCGTTGAAAATATGCCCAGCGGCAAGGCGACGAAACCCGGTGACGTTGTGACCTCTATGTCAGGACAAACCATTGAAGTGCTCAACACCGATGCCGAGGGCCGTCTTATTCTCTGTGATGCCCTGACTTACGTTGCGCGCTATAAACCCGACACGGTGATTGATATCGCCACCCTGACCGGCGCTTGTATTGTCGCCCTCGGCTCCCACGCCTCCGGCCTGTACAGCAACGACGATGACCTGGCGAAAGACTTGCTCGACGCCGGCCAAAGCTCGGGTGATCGCGCCTGGCAAATGCCTCTCTGGGATGAATACAACCAGCAACTGAAAACCAACTTTGCTGATATGGGTAATATTGGCGGCGCTGGTGGTGGCAGTATTACCGCCGCCTGCTTCCTCTCGCGCTTCACTAAAGACTACCGCTGGGCTCACCTCGATATCGCCGGTACAGCCTGGTTGTCGGCTGGCCCCAAAGGCGCTACCGGACGCCCCGTGCCTTTATTAATGGAGTATTTGCGCAATCGAGCCTCCGCATAACTCGCACTGATGACCCATTCATTATGACAAAAGTCCACTTCCATCAATTGCAGGGCAGTAGCGAAGACACTATCGCCCGCGCCCTGCAATTGGTGTGCGAGCTCGCCAACGAAGCCGGTAAACGACGACATAACGTGCTTATTTACTGCCGAGATACCGCACTGGTGAAAAACCTTGAAGCTGAACTTTGGCAGCATATTCCCAGTAGTTTTCTTGCCCACAGCACAGTGGCCGATGACAACTCGCCGATCTATATTTGCAGCAACGACATGTCCGGTGACTATCACGACATGATGATTAATCTCGATAGTGAAACGCCCGACTGGTTCAGCCGCTTCGAACATTTAGCCGAACTTATTTACGGTGATGAAACTCAGGTGCAAACTAAACGTGAACGCTTTGCACACTACAAGCACCTCGGCTATCCGCTGGGCTTTAGCAAAGTTGAAAACCTCAAAGGCGCGCCCGTACTCTTATAATGATCACCTATAGAGTAACGCCCCCTCGCCCCGTATAATTCGCGACCGCAAAGACCTCCCCCAACCCAACATCAGGTACGCACACGCATCATGGAAAAAACCTACCAGCCCCAAGCCATCGAAAGCCATTGGTACAAAATCTGGGAGGAAAGCGGCCATTTCAAGCCCTCCGGTAGCGGTGATCCCTTTTGCATCATGATTCCCCCGCCCAATGTCACCGGCAATTTGCACATGGGCCACGGTTTTCAGGAAGCGATCATGGACGGCCTGGTGCGCTTCCATCGCATGAAGGGCGACAACACCCTGTGGCAAGTAGGCACAGACCACGCCGGTATCGCCACGCAAATGGTGGTTGAGCGTCAGCTCGAAGCCGATGGCATTAGCCGCCACGACCTCGGGCGCGATAAATTTATCGACAAGGTCTGGGAATGGAAGGAAGAGTCCGGCGGTAATATTACCCAGCAACTGCGTCGCCTCGGGGCCTCGCCCGATTGGTCTCGCGAACGTTTCACGATGGACGATGGTTTTTACGATGCCGTGCAAGAAGCCTTTATTCGTCTCTATGACGACGGCCTGATTTATCGCGGCCAACGCCTGGTGAACTGGGACCCGAAACTGCACACCGCTATTTCCGATCTCGAAGTCATCTCCGAAGAGGAACAGGGTCACCTGTGGCATTTCCGCTATCCCCTCAGTGACGGCTCCGGCCACATGATTGTCGCCACCACCCGTCCCGAAACCATGCTCGGCGATACAGCAGTGGCCGTACACCCCGATGACGAGCGCTACCAAGCCTTCATCGGCAAGACCATTACCCTGCCCCTCAGCGGCCGGGAAATACCCATTATTGCCGACGACTATGTCGACATGGCCTTTGGTTCTGGCTGTGTGAAAATCACCCCGGCCCACGACTTTAATGATTACGACATTGGCCAGCGCCACCAACTGCCGATGATCAACATCTTCGATCGGGATGCCAACCTCAACGACAACGTGCCGGAAAAATACCAGCGCATGGATCGTTTCGATGCGCGTAAAGCCGTGGTCGCCGATCTCGACGAATTAGGTTTACTCGAGAAGGTCGATGCCCATACGTTGAAAACGCCCCGCGGTGATCGCTCCGGTGTGGTTATCGAACCCTGGCTCACCGACCAGTGGTACGTTAGCGCCAAGCCCCTGGCAGAAAAAGCTATTGATGCCGTTGAGCAGCAAGACATTCAGTTCGTACCGAAACAATACGAAAACATGTACTTCTCATGGATGCGCGACATTCAGGACTGGTGCATCAGCCGCCAACTGTGGTGGGGCCATCGCATCCCCGCCTGGTATGACGAGGCCGGCAACATCTATGTTGGGCGCTCCGAAGCCGATGTGCGCAGCAAGCATAATCTCGATGACAGCATTAACCTGCGCCAGGACGATGACGTACTCGACACATGGTTCTCCTCCGGCCTGTGGACCTTCGGCACCCTGGGTTGGCCCCAAGATACCGACGAATTGCGCACCTTCCACGGCACCGACGTATTGGTTACCGGCTTCGATATTATCTTCTTCTGGGTGGCGCGCATGATTATGCTCACCCTCTATTTTATGGACGACGTACCCTTTAAAACGGTTTACGTTCACGGCTTGGTGCGCGATGGCCAGGGGCAGAAAATGTCCAAATCAAAGGGCAATGTCCTCGACCCCATCGACCTCATCGACGGCATCGAATTAGAACCACTGGTGACTAAACGCACCACCGGCATGATGCAGCCGCAAATGCGCGAGAAAATCGCCAAGCAAACTCGCAAAGAATTCCCCGATGGCTTATCGGCCTACGGCACCGATGCCCTGCGCTTCACTTTCTATTCGCTGGCATCGACCGGGCGCGATATTAAATTCGACGTCGGCCGCATTGAAGGCTTCCGCAATTTCTGCAATAAAATATGGAACGCCACCCGCTACGTGCTGATGAATACGGAAGAGCACGACTGTGGGCAGGACGGCAGTGAGGACTACCAGCTCTCCATCGCCGATCGCTGGATTATTAGCCGCCTGCAAGATGCTGAGCAGCAAGTCACTGACGGCATCGAAAGCTTTCGCTTTGACCTCGCGTCACAGGCACTTTATGACTTTGTCTGGTCTGAATACTGCGACTGGTATTTAGAATTGTCCAAGCCCATTTTGTGGGACGACAATGCCCCGGCTGCCCTGAAAAAAGGCACCCGCCGCACCTTGATTCGCGTACTCGAAAGCATAATGCGCCTGGCCCACCCGATGATGCCCTTCATCACCGAAGAGGTGTGGCAGAAGATTCACACCCTCGCGGGCAAAGAGGGTGACACGATTATGCGCCAGCCCTTCCCCATTCCCGATGACAACCTGCGTGATGCCACGGCTGATGCGGATATTGAGTGGATTAAGCAAATCATTATGGGCGTGCGCAATATTCGCGGCGAAATCAATATCTCGCCCGGTAAATTTCTACCCCTGCTATTTCAGAACGGTGGGCCTGAAGACCAGCGCCGCCTCGACGAAAATGCCCAGTATCTAACCAAGCTAGCCAACCTCGAATCGGTGCAATGGCTCGAGCCCGGTGCGCCCGTGCCGCCGTCGGCAACCGCCCTGGTCGGTGAAATGGAAATTTTCGTCCCCATGGCGGGGCTTATCGATAAAGATGCAGAACTGGCGCGACTCGACAAAGAGCTGGGTAAATTGAGCAAAGAGCTCGGGCGCTTGAAAGGTAAGTTATCTAATGACAAATTTATCGCCAACGCACCTGAAGATGTTGTCGCCAAAGAGCGACAAAAACAAAGCGACGTTGAAAGTGCCGTAAGCCGACTGGAAGAACAAAAAGTAAAGATTGCTGCGCTTTAACAAATTGCTGAATAAAATACGGCTTTTCCCGAATCCTTATCCGGGAAAAGCCGTACACAGCAAGCGTCAAAAAATAGCCATGCAGAATCGATAGCCCCCCAATCTATCCGAAGAAGTTCACACTTATCATTGCCCAACCTTTATCCCCCCCGCCCTTCCCTGCTAGCCTTCATAAGATCAAAACACCCACCTTATGGAAGGCCGCCAGGTTATGGAATTTCTCGACTTACTGCGTACCATCGTCAAAGAAGACGGTTCGGACCTCTACTTCTCCACCGGTGCTCCGCCGAGCATGAAAGTACTGGGCAAACTCACGCCCATCACTGATCGGCCTTATGGCAAGGGCGAGATAAAAGAGATCGCCTATAAGATCATGGACGAGGGTCAGATCGCCGAGTTCGAGCACAAGCCGGAAATGAACCTCGCCATATCCGAGAAGAACATTGGCCGCTTCCGCGTCAACATTTTCAAGCAGCGCAGTGACGTGGCTATGGTGGTGAGACTGATCAAAACCGACATCCCTCATTTTCGTGATCTTGGTCTGCCCGACATCGTGCCCAAGCTGGTATTGCAGAAGCGTGGATTAGTGCTATTTGTCGGCGGCACCGGCTCGGGTAAGTCGACCTCACTGGCCTCGCTTATCGACTACCGCAACACCCATACCTCCGGGCACATTATTACCATTGAAGACCCGGTAGAATTTCTCCATCCCCACAAAAAGAGCATTGTTAATCAACGTGAGGTTGGCGTTGACACAGACAGCTACGAAGATGCCCTGCAAAACACACTGCGTCAGGCCCCCGATGTGATTTTGATTGGTGAGATTCGTAGCCGTGAAACCATGGAGCACGCCCTGGCCTTTGCCGAAACGGGCCACCTTTGCCTGTCCACACTGCACGCCAACAACGCCAACCAGGCACTTGAGCGCATTATTAATTTCTTCCCCGAAGAACGTCACAAGCAGCTTTATCTTGATCTATCGCTGAATTTACGCGGCATTATTTCTCAGCGCCTGGTACCCACCGTCGATGGCAAACGAGCGGCTGCCATCGAAGTCTTACTCGGCACTCCTCGCGTCATTGATTTAATAAAAGGCGGTAAGGTCACTGAAATTCGCGAAGTGATGGAGAAGTCTGAAAACCAGGGCATGAAAACCTTTGACTCAGCCCTTTGCGAACTCTACGACGCTGGTAAAGTCACCCTGCAAGAAGCTCTGCTCAATGCCGACTCCCGCAATAACTTGCGCCTGAACATACAGCTCAAACACGGTAATAATCCACCCTCGGTTGTCATTAAGGACGATCCCAATGGTACTGCCAAACCCGGCATGGCCAAACCAACGACGGCCACAGGCTCGGGTTTTAGTTTAGAACCAATACCCGTGGAAGAGGAGGAAGAAAAAGAAGAGGAAGAGAAAGTGGAAGAAACATACATGGTTCAAAGCGGCCCCATAGATTAAGCGCCAATACCAATACCAATACCAATACCAATACCAATACCAATGACAAAAACAAATCCGGTTTCACGATCAAAATAATAAAACCAACCCATGGATAAAAGGTACTACCCACAGCATCATTTATCCATGGGTTAATCAGGCAGCTGCCGTTGCTACAGATGCCAATCTAGCGGATCAATAGCCAATAAATTTCTACAGTTCAACTCGACGTACAGTCAACAAATCCCTATAGTACGCACCCTCAGAAAACCCACAGATCCACTCCCCGCTTTCAGGAATAAACCGTTGATCTCAGCAGCTAATATCACCATGCAATTTGGTGCCAAACCTCTATTCGAAAATATTTCCGTAAAATTTGGCAACGGCAATCGCTACGGCCTGATTGGGGCCAACGGCTGCGGTAAATCGACCTTCATGAAAATACTGGACGGCAACCTCACACCCAGTGCTGGCAATATTTCCCTCAGCCCTAACGAGCGTGTTGGCACCCTGCACCAGGACCAATTTGCCTTTGAAGAATGCAGTGTCATCGACACCGTATTAATGGGACACAAAGAACTGTGGGTCATCAAGCAAGAGCGCGATCGCATTTACGGTCTGCCCGAAATGTCCGAAGAGGAAGGCATGAAAGTGGCCGAACTCGAAGTCGAATTTGCCGAACTCGACGGCTACAGTGCCGAGAGCCGCGCCGGTGAACTACTGATGGGTGCCGGTATTGCCGAAGAACTGCACTTCGGCCCCATGAGTCAAGTCGCCCCCGGTTGGAAGCTACGTGTACTCCTTGCCCAGGCACTCTTTTCTAACCCCGATATATTGCTGCTCGATGAGCCCACCAACAACCTCGACATCAACACCATCCGCTGGCTCGAAGACGTACTCAACGAAAGCAAGAGTACGATGATTATTATTTCTCACGATCGCCACTTTCTGAATGCCGTGTGTACACACATGGCCGATATTGACTACGGTGAGCTGCGTGTTTACCCGGGTAATTACGACGACTTTATGATCGCCGCTACCCAGGTGCAGGAACGCATGCAGTCGCAGAACGCGAAAAAGAAAGCACAAATCGCCGAGCTGCAGCAATTTGTTAGTCGCTTCTCTGCCAACGCATCGAAAGCCAAACAGGCCACCTCTCGCGCCAAGCGGATCGAAAAAATCGATCTCGATGACATTAAGCCCTCCAGCCGTGTTAGCCCGTATATTCGCTTCGCTCAGGAAAAAAAGTTACATCGTCAGGCACTGACCATTGAAAACCTCAGCCACGGTTTTGACGGCGAAGAACTGTTTAGCGATGGCAGCCTGATATTAGAAGCCGGTGCCCGTCTCGCCGTTATCGGTGAAAACGGCGCGGGTAAAACCACCTTTTTACGCTGCTTGATGAATGAACTTTCCGCCAACAGCGGCAAAATAAAGTGGGCTGAAAATGCCACGCTGGGTTACTGCCCGCAGGACAGCAGCGCAGAATTCAACAGCGATACCAACTTGTTCGACTGGATGAGCCAATGGCGCAAACCCCGCCACGACGATCAAATCGTGCGCGCCACATTGGGTCGTTTATTGTTTTCATCAGAAGACTCCGAAAAGGCCGTGCGCGTTTGCTCCGGTGGTGAGAAAAACAGGCTGTTGTTTGGCAAGTTAATGATGACTGACAACAACGTAATGATTCTCGACGAGCCCACCAACCACCTCGACATGGAAGCTATCGAAGCCTTAAACCTGGCATTAGAGCATTACGAAGGCACACTGATTTTTGTCAGCCACGACCGAGAGTTTGTGTCATCACTGGCCACACGTATTATCGAAATCAAAGACCATAAACTGAACGACTTCAAAGGTAATTACGAAGAGTTCCTTGCCCACCAGGCACTGGCGGGCTAAAAACTAAAATCCGTAAACTGCTCGAATTAAGGGCTCTTCTTGTAAAAAGTTGAGCCTGAAATAATCCGAAACGACGGGCCACTCAATAGACGCCAAAGAAATGCGGCTACGGAATCGAATATATTCGCCGCCTCATGTCATCAAATATACACACCTATCCATTAGTATTTCAGCACTGGAATATTAACGGCTAATCAGCAAGCTCCGCCAATGTCTGTGATAGACTTCAAAGACCTTTAATACCAGTCAAGGGAGTGATTGTGCGTAGTCAATTAGCGAGTTTATCCAGACCTAATAAGAAACTAGTCTTGATGGGATCAGACTTCACCATGCTTTGGCTGGTGCTTTGCTTTGCCTACTACGCTCGCCTTGGCCACATTGAGGAGATGGGCGTTTTTAGCCACAACCTGGCAATTTTCATGTTGCTCCCCGGCCTTTCCGTTTTGGCCTGCTGGTATTTTGGACTGTACCGCGCCGTCACACGCTTTACCGGTATTGAAATTCAGGGCACCATCGCGCGATCAATCATCGCCGGATTGGCCATCTTTATCCTCATCCTGTTTTTAGTCCCACAGCTGCCCAGTGTGCCCCGCTCAATACCTGCTATGTATTTGCCCTTTGGTATTTTCGCGCTCATCATTAGCCGCTACCTGGCGGGCTCATGGATTCACGGCTGTAGCTTCAATTTTTTAGCGTCGCGGCTGCTCGGCCGCTCGGCAAGCGGCATCAAGAAAGGCGAGCCCATTCTCATTTATGGTGCGGGTACCGCCGGCAGGCAAGTCAATGCGGCCATTTCAAAAAACTACAAATACAATCCCGTCGCCTACATTGATGACGACACCCGCAAATACGGCACGCGTATAGCAAGTCTTGAAGTCTTCTTGCCACTTAGCATTCCCAAGCTCATAGAAAAACACCAGGTCAACAAAATCTTGCTGGCCATTCCCTCAGTGAACGCCCAACGCAAAAAAGAAATTATTGCTTTTCTGGAGCCCTACCAACTGCACATCATCTCTATGCCCGGCCTCGATGAAGTTGCCGATGGCAAAGTATCATTAAAAGAAATTAGAGAAGTCAGCATTGAAGAAATACTAGGGCGCACACCCGTCGCCGCTATACCCGCTTTATTAGCACCCCACATTAAAGATAAAAATGTACTCGTCACCGGTGCCGGCGGCTCCATCGGCTCGGAATTGTGCCGTCAAATTATTAAGCAACAACCAACATCATTGGTGATTTTTGAAAACTCAGAGGTCAACCTTTACAAAATTCACTCCGAGCTTGAAACCATTTCAGCCAGCATCAGCTCAAGTACTATTATTTACCCCGTATTAGGCTCTGTCGCCCGATCCGCAACCATCGGCCCGGTGATGCAAAAGTTTGGGATTCATACCGTTTACCATGCCGCTGCCTATAAGCACGTGCCCATGGTCGAATACAATACCGACGCCGCTTTCGCCAACAATATTCTCGGCACTATTTATACAGCAGAAGCCGCGATAATTGCCGGTGTTGAAAAGTTTGTACTGGTGTCGACCGACAAAGCTGTACGCCCCACCAACTTTATGGGTGCCACAAAAAGAATGGCCGAGCTGGCACTACAAGCCTTAAGCCATGAAAAAGCCATTCAACCCCTGGAAAGCTATCAGGCAAACCAGCGCACCCAGGCTCATGTTATTAATCGCACACAATTCACCATGGTGCGCTTTGGCAACGTACTTGACTCATCGGGATCGGTTGTACCGAAATTCCGCCAACAAATTGAAGATGGCGGCCCAATTACCGTCACCCACCCCGACATCATCCGCTACTTTATGACCATACCCGAAGCCGCTCAGCTGGTTATTCAAGCTGGCTCTATGGGGACTAACGGTGACGTTTTTGTACTCGACATGGGTGAACCCGTAAGAATTGCTGACCTGGCACAAAGGATGATCAGCCTCTATGGCCTGGAACTACGCAATGAAAAAAACCCCAACGGTGATATTGAGATTTGCTACACAGGGTTACGCCCCGGTGAAAAACTGTATGAAGAACTCTTAATCAGCGACAACCCAGGTACAACGCAACACGAACAAATTTTCAAAGCCAACGAAACCATGCTGAGCTGGGAGCAACTAAAGGCATTACTAGCACAAATACGTTCCGCTTTTCAGCAGCAAGACTACCAGCAGGTTCGAGACACACTGGAAGGTATTGAGCAACTCGGCTACCAACCCAGCGACGAAATTAGTGACTGGTATTATGAAGCTGAACAAACAAACGAAACGATAGAAGAAAAGGCGCGCGCATAAAAACAACGCACTTATAAAGCGTCAGCTAAGTGTGCTACAAAAACAGCAAATCTATAAGAAGTTAACCAACGCGTGATGTTAACCGCGGGAAAGGTCGATGACCGGGACAATCGAACCGCTCGGTAAAGAAGCCGCCAGGCCAAGAGTTACTCCTCAGTCAATCTTAAAGGTCTGGCTTGTTCAGCGCCTACAATGAGAAGCCGCTAACAAATAAGGTTAGATCATAATTCAAGCGTAGTAAAACCCACGATCTGAACCACTCAGGGCTCCTCCCAGGCCCCCACCACCCAGCATGCAGATACGCATTGGGCGGTCCACCTTAAAAGCATAGCTATCGTCACTCATTGACAGAATGTATTAAATTTTATACAGCTATTGCATGAGCAATGAAAAATCAATCTACTGGGTAGGTACCAGCTTTAAAGATCTACTCGATTTCCCTCTTGAAGCAAAGCAAGACGCTGGCTATCAACTACATCGTATTCAGATGTGGATTAAACCCAGAAGATTGGAAAGCATTTCAAACCATAGGTGCTGGCGTTAAAGAAATTCGCATAAACGACGATGGGAATACTTATAGAGTCATGTATGTAGCAAAATTCGAAGGGAGAATATACATGCTTCACTCATTCCAAAAAAAGTCGCAAAAAACCCGAGCTAAAGATATTGAGATCGCAAAGGTCAGATATAACGCCATCGCAAGAGAGGAGCAATGATGAATAAGACAGATACTGCCATCACTCATGTCACCACAAGTAGCAGCAACATTTTTGAAGAACTTGGCTTTTCAGGGCAAGAAGCAACAAAACTAAAGATCAAAGCCCAGTTAATGTGCTCTATTAGTGAGTAGCCAGTTCAACAAGATTTCATCCCAAAGAATTACGTAAACTTCAACAATTGGTTATTGAAAACAAAGGCACATTATTGGAGGCCTGGAATGAGTACTTTAGCAATTGAGCTACACCCGCAAGCCCATACAATCAAGTGCACAGATAACCATTTAATTGTCGAGTTACTCGATGGCCGCACACTATCTGCACCACTAGCCTGGTTCCCACGTTTAGCACAAGCAACGCAAAAACAACGTGATAACTGGCAGCTGCTTGGCGAAGGAGAAGGCGTACACTGGCCAGAAATAGACGAAGACCTAAGCGTGGCAGGCTTACTTTCTGGTACGCATTAGCAGTAATTTGGGTAAAAAATCAGCTACCAAACAGCCATCGCCATTACTTGTGTAATGGCGACACAGGTTTGTTCTAATTCACTCTCTGTTAAGGTCGGATGCACCAGAAACATTAAAGACGTTTCACCCAGCTCTTTGGCACAAGGCAAACGCACCGCAGGGCGAAAAGGCGTATTATCAAAGGCCTTTTCCAGATACACCTCTGAACAACTGCCTGAAAAACACGGCACACCCAGGGCGTTGATCTCACCTATAATGCGATCCCGGTGCCAGTCATCTATATTATGCTTTTTAAGATGCCGAGAATGCGATTCGCCCCTTTATTATAGGGAGAAAGATTGGCTGCCCAGTCACAGTCAACATGGCGCTAGTACAATTTTGTACAAGCCTGATCGAAATTGTGAAAGACAACGCAAAGAGCCCTACCAATACTTAAGCTGGTTTTTTGAAGGACTGCCGAGGACAAAGCAGGGCAAACATTAAGGGGCTTATATCCTGTAATATGCCCTAATAAAAGGGATAGTTCGCCGGGCGCTTACGATTCTACAGTGCACAATTAAAACAAGCTTTAAATTTAGTGTAATTTCAACGACCTGCAAGAAGCACGGCCTTAAGAGTTCGCAAAATGAGTTTAAAATCAGTAAGAAGATCGTTCTTTTTTGCGTATCGAACATAATAGTCTAGTTTAATTGGAAGGATATCAGTCTGGTAAGTTAACTCGGGATTATCAGATTGCCCGAGGATAGAACTTTCATCTTTGAACTCAATGGAAGCTAAATCTGTAATCCCAGGCTTTACAGATAATACAAGCTCACGGAGATCATCTGGATAGCAAGCAACATACTTAGGGACCTCAGGCCTAGGCCCTACTAAGCTCATCGTGCCAAATAACACATCGATGAGCTGGGGTAATTCATCTATTTTATACCGACGTAAAAAAAAACCTGCGGAGGTTATACGCGAGTCGTTACCTACAGTTAATTGCATACACTGATTACTTTGTTGAGTATACATGGTGCGAAATTTATGGATCGAGAAGAGCTGGCCATACTGGCCGACTCGCTCTTGTCTAAAAAAAACAGGGCCTGAGCTGTTAAGTTTGATCCAAATAGCAATGAATAACAGTATAGGACTGAGCGCTAGGAGACCAACACTCGCAAAAAAAATATCAAAGAGGCGTTTAGCCATAATGTAATATTTCCTTCACAGCAGCAATAACTCGTGTCTGGTCATCGTCAGACATTTTCGTGTACATTGGTAAACTCACCGCCCTATTAAAATTATCAAGGGCATTAGGGTAATCATGTGGTTTCAAGTCGTAGGTGTTTTTCCAGTAAGGTTGTAAATGCAATGGAATAAAGTGGACACTACAGCCAATCCCTAGACTTGCCATTTCTTCGATAAATTGATCTCGTCCAATATTAGACTCATCCGTAAGACGAACAACAAATAGATGCCATGCATGTATATCATTTGCTGGGGCAGTGGGCGGAAATGAGAGTGGCAAATCCTGCAATTCAACAAAGTAACGTTCCGCCATTTTTTGGCGACGGTTTTGAAATGACCACGCCTTTTTCAATTGATGTATCCCAATTGAGGCAGCCATATCAGTCATGTTATATTTATAACCAGGTGCGATGACTTCATATTTCCATGCAGGCTTGTTAGAAGAATACCTATCAAAAGCATCTCGACTAATACCATGTAAGCGCATAACACGGCATCGTTGTGCAATACTTGGATTGCGCGTAACAATCATACCGCCCTCACCTGTTGTTATAGTTTTTGTAGCATAAAAACTATATACAGATACATCACTGGACAGACTGCCCACTATATTACCATTATATATAGTGGGTAATGCGTGTGCAGCATCCTCAATAACTTTGAGATTATGTAAACGGGCAATTTCCAAGATTGCATCCATATCACAAGATAAACCAGCAAAATGGACGACTACAATTGCTTTTGTCTTTTCTGTAATGGCCGCTTCCATTTTATTTGGATCAATATTAAATGTGGTCAAATCAATATCAACAAATACTGGATCGGCACCGAGATAACGTACAACTTCTGCTGTGGCCGTAAATGTGTAGGGTGTAGTTAAAACCTCGTCACCAGAAGTGACACCAACAGCTTCAAGTGCAAGGTGTAAACCCGCAGTAGCAGAGTTTACGGCGACGGCTTCAACATCAGACCCAATAAAATCTGCAAAATCATGCTCAAATTGTTTGGTTTTATGACCCGTCGTAATCCAACCAGAGCGTAGTGAATCAACCACCTCACTTATCTCTTCCTCCCCTATATCAGGTAAGGCGAATGGTAAAAATTTTGGCTTCATAAATACAATCTCGTAGTATAGGAAAAAATATCACATTGTTTAAATCGTAATACAGCAGATGGATGACCATAGCTACATACTAGAACAGCCAACATTATCAACAGAACATAATTTACGAAGCTTATATGGATTTTCCATTGCGTCCAGGAATAGTGAAAAACTTATCTGTTTACTTCTACCTTGGATATAGGAAAATCAAAAACCTGATGGACCAGCCCATTAAAATACCCACAGCCATACGATAGATGAAGGACAACAAAGGCAAACACACAGGATGATTTTTTGGCAAACCCTTGATTAAAAGGAATCCTAAAAGAAAACAAAATAGCCAGCATAAAATACACAAGGATTCCAATACCATAAAGCATTGAAAATAACGGCAAGTTTATTAGAATCAAAAATGCGGCGAAACCAATCGTACTGTATAAAAACAAAAATAGTGGGAAAAACTGCCTTAATGTTGCCGGCGACCCCAGTTTCTTATTTACAAAAGGCTTATAGAGTCCGTATTGATAATACATTTTAGAAAGTTTCTTAAAAGTATCCCGCGAGTAATATTTGACCTTTATTGATGATGTTAATACAATTTTACCACCATGTTTAATAATTCGCCCGTTTAACTCATCATCCTGATTCCGTATAAGGTCAACATCAAACCCACCTATTTTTCGAAACACCTCTCTTTTAAAGAACCCAAACGGTACTGTATCAACAGATCTATCACTCTTAGCTCCAGTTCGAAAGAGCGCACTTCCAACCCCGAACGGGCTGGATAATACTTTAGCAATAGAGTTTGCAATGAGCGTATCTCGCCCAGGCAGAGTTTCAAGAACACAGCCAACATTATCTGCCCCTGTTCGTACACTCAATTCAAGCAACACCTCAAGATAATTATTTGGATATATTGCATGAACATCCATACGACAAACAAAGTCACCGATAGAATTAGCTATACCAATATTGAGAGCAGATGAAACGAATCTATGCTCGTTTGTTAGCACACGTAAAAAAACATATTCTTCAGCAAGTTCTTTTAATTTCTCACTGGTACCATCATCACTCAGCCCATCAATGATCAATAATTCAAACCTATCAACTGGCAGTGTCTGGTTAGCAACACTTGAAACCATATTCTCAATAAATTCAACTTCATTATAACAAGGTACTATTATGCTTATTTCAGCGACCAAGATTTTTCACCTCGTTAGCAGGAACACCAGCGTACATATAACAATCTTTATAAAACTGGCGTGTCAAACAAGAATTTGCCGCAAGCATTGACTGCTTGGGCAAACGCGCACCTGCAACGATAGTACAATTCGCTGCAACCCATGAGCCAGCACCTATAAAAACAGGCTTCTCTTCTCTTTTTCCAAATCTAAAACCACCCTTCTCAAGAGTATGATTACTAGTCGAGATGACACAACCCGGGGCTATAAGCACACCATCTTCAATTGTTAGCCCACCATTTGAGAAAATGCTTGTATTGTTAGCAATATAAACATTATCACCAACATTTAACTTCTCGAGACTTAACAATGTGGCTGAATGTGCAACTTGAAAATCAAATCCACAATCTTCCATCGCCAGAGAATACAACCAGCCTCTTATTCTCATAATATTTGGTTGATCTGGAGCAAAAAACAGTAATGAACGGACAAACCATGTATAAATTAATAATATTTTATGCGTCATTAAGGAACACCTGTTTAATAAATTTAGGCAGTAGGAATGAATCCCTCACCTTAGCTTGCGCTCTCAAAGACGAGTTCAAATAGAATTGGTGATTTGCTAGTACATGAATAATTTTTTTAGCTAGTGACTCCGACGTAGGGTCTACGAATAATATTTCACGTTCATCAGAAAAAATTGACGGCAAAGATCCAACCGGAGTTGTGATAACGATATTTTGTGCAGCAATTGCCTCAAGAACAACCCTTGGCGACCCCTCAGAAGAGGACATAAATAAAAACATATCAGAATTATTATACAAACATTGCAAAATCGCCTTATCATCTATATGCCCATGAAATGTCACTTTAGAGCATAAACCCAAATCAGAAACCATTTGTTGCAACCGCGATTCACTAACACCTGAACCGACAATATCTAAATGATAATCAATACCACTTTCTTCCAAATAAGGCAGGCAGCTCACGATTTTTTCAACCCCCTTAGCTGGCCTTAAATAACCAACATAAAGCAACCTTATTGCGCGGCAATCACTATATTCTGGCTTTTCTTCAAGTATATTATCGATAGTAATCGTGGAAGAAATAACAACTGTAGACTTTATTTTATACTTCATTAACACCTTATGAATCGGACTACCATTCACATAGACATTACAAAATTTTGCGGCAAGTAACGTCATGAGGTATTCAGGGAGATATAAAACCAATTTACATATCTTTGTCCAGATAGGGAGTGTTGAATGCCAAGTAGCATGAACTGAACTCCCAACAAAATGCATCGTTACATTCCTACATCTCAAAAACCAGGGCATCCAGCACAACGGATCAGGGACACGAGCATAAAAATTATCACATTCGCCCTTCACTTTAAGAATTGCACGTATAATTTTATATATATTCCTAACCCCACCCAAATATGTTTCGAAATAAGGAAGTGCAATCACATTTATATTAACAGGCTCTATCTTTACTTGGCTTAAAGGAATGCTTGTTACATTTTTAACCGGAACAATGAGCCATACCTTACGACAATATTTCGTGATTTCTTTAATATAATGATAATGAGTTTGGCTCGTATAATATGATTTACCATCATACGAAAATGACCAGGCAGAAAGAATAGCAATGTCATCCTGCATAATTCCCCTCACTTTTCCTATTTATACAGACCAACAATAAAAAAGGCACGTAAATTATGAGCGTATTACTTGCATTAATAAATAACAGATATAACAATGAAGCAATTAATGCCTGCTGAATTCCTATTTCAAATGTGCACTGCGGTTTATACATTAAACTCTGCCTAAACATAATCAAAATATAGCTAACAAAGGGGATAAAACCAACAAGCCCCACCTCCGCCAGAACCTGCATATAGCTATTATGGGTTGCACCGCCGACGTAATGAGGGAAGTTATTAATGCCAATTCCAAATAAAGGGTTTTCCATAAAATAATCAAGGGACCTGGATAAATAATATTTCCTTAAATTCGTCGAATAACTTTGATCACCCCCCTCCAAAAACCAATTAATATTTTCTAGCATGTTTTCTCGAAACCCTTCCTGAGACAACAATACCAACAACCCTATAACAAACATCAACACAACAAAAAAGCCAACGTTAAGGAGGTGCCTTTTATTCCTTAGCCGCCCAGCCTTGGACCAAGCAAGTACAAACATTAATATACTCGATACAGAAAAAATCAACATTGACGCTTTTGAAAAAACCAACAGAAGGGAAATTACGTGAATTAAAAATGCAATAAGATAAATTGACACAACCTTATCCTGCCCAACCCACAGCCAAAACACCATCGATGTCGTCACAATCAAGTACAAAGACAACTGATTTTTCCCCACTTCAGATGCCTCCGTAAGAACAGGAGAAATATAAAAAACATTAAACACAAAGATATATTTGTATAGGATTACGCACATCAAACAAGATGACGTTACCGAAACAACCTTTACTACCCCTTCAATTATCCGGGCATCCAGCCCATTAAAGCTCTTCAAATAAGCCCAAAATACAAAAACAAACAAAAGTTTTGATATATAACTAAAACCAGAATTAATGTTTACACTTAAAAAAACAGAGCAAATACAAACAAAGGTATACAAAAAAAACATAAGGATGAAATTTCTTTCCAATTTAGTTATAGAACAATCAACCCTACAACCAAACCTCATTAAATTTATAGCTAGAAACAAAGCAATAAAAAAATTAAACATCGGTATCTTTAAGACACCAAAGTCTACCCGAAGAAACTCCGTGCCAAGTAGCGAAAAGAACAAGAATGGGAAATACAGCAAGAACCTTGAAATCCTACTCACTTTTCGATTCTTCAAGCAATGAAAAAATTCTCATATAACCAAAAAAGTCCCTATCACTGGTAAACATAATCATGACAAATCCGCATACCAAGTATGCAACCAAAGAAGCTATTGCCGCCCCATTGAAGCCATAGCTTGGGATAAGAATTATATTCAAGACTACATTTATAACCAACGAAATAAATAACGATACAAAGATAGCTTTCCAGTTATTATGTGCTGCAAAATATCTACCCAGTAGCTTATAGACAGTGATCCCGTGACTTCCAATCAACAAATACAAAACCGGAAGATAAGCTCCCACATACTCCATCCCAAACACAACCCTTAGCAAGATTTTACCAAACAAACAAAACATCACAATCCCAGCGATATTTATTACAAATGAATAACTGGATAACAACTTCACCAACAAGGTGCTATCTTTTTTATCTTTTACTATTTTTGGAAACACAACCAAACCCATCGAATCACTTACAAGCCACGCAAGCTTGACGATTGTACCTGCAACCAAGTATATGGCCACATCTATACTATTTGCCATGTATGCCAAGAATGCTATATCGATAGTATATAACCCAGTTGCCATAATATTTGAAGAAACACCTTTAACACCAAACGAGATATACCTACTATTTAAAATGATTACCTTTGGCTTGCTTACCCAGTGTTTTCCTAGCCTCAACTCAACACACATAATTATTATAAGAATGACAATAACAGCGAGATTTAAGAGCAATAAACTCTCAACTGCAACTTCCTCCCAAACATAAAAATAGGGCAAAGCCATCAAACAAATCAAACTCATTCCAGGCAATATGAAATTATAAAATCCATATATAATAAACTTTTCATTCTGATTATGAACGGCCATCAACAGATTAAAGATCATCTGAAAAAAAACCCATAAAATAAAATATTGCCACAAAATATTATTCTTAAAAAAAACAAGCAACCCAATATAGAAAATTGCCAGAATTCCCACATAAATCAGAATCGATGACAAGATCAAATCCACATGCTTATATTTTTTATTTTCATATGAATATATATAAGCTAACGGCAACCCAATCCCAAAAACCAATGACGCGTAATTCGCATAATTAGTTATAGCTCCATATTCCCCAAAAACACTTATTGGCAAGTTATTTGTCAGTAGAACGGTTGTCAATAAGGCAACGCCCGCACCCAGAATTCTAAACAACAGCAACCAACTACTATTTGTCAATATTGCACCGATCACTATCTTTTGACTTCTCTTACAATTTTTCCCGGGTTGCCAACAACGATATTATTTGCAGGTATGTCTTTCGTAACAACAGTGTTGGCACCTACAATTGAATTATCACCAATTACAACGCCCTTGTTGATTCGCGCAAACTGACCTATCCATACGTTTTCGCCTATTTTTATCGGCTTAGATTCCGAGTGCTTCCAAAGCCAACCACCCCCTCCCCAGCCCTCAGCCACCATTTTTTTTCGTGCGCTTAAAGAAATTGGATGATTATTATTATCCATGATAGTTACGTTGTTACTAATAATTGTTCCTGCACCAATTGATATGCAATTAACAGCACCAATAATTGTCTCCCCGCGGATGTTGACCTTATCAGAAAGAGTGATTTTACCGCCGTTCTGTGAAATAACCCTACCCAACATCATCACGTCATCGCCAATAAAAACATCATTCTTTCTTGATCCATCCTGCAGTTGAATATCACTTGTTCGACCAAATAAAGCTCTCTTACCAACCCTGACTTTCTTTGAAAACCTATGATTATTATATTGGCTAATTAATTTTCTGATTATTTTCTTCATCAATATACAGCCTTCATTATTTAACAAACTAATAAAGATTTCGTCACCTATGCAAACGAAGCCATCCCATAAAAGAGCACAGCACTTATAGCTATAAAAAACTATAACCTATAAACCTTGAGTTTATCGATTACGACTTGTAGTCGTACTGATAAACATACTTACCACCATAAGCATAACGCCCACTATTCATATCCACATCATTAAAGACAATGCCCTTCACCTCAACACCCGCTTGTTGTAACTGTTTATTCGTTTGCTCTAGCTCGCGCAAAGTATGGAAGTTTGCTTTAACAACCAATAAGGTCGTGCCTACATTTTTACCAATAATGGATGCATCTGTCACCGCCAACACTGGCGGGCTGTCAACAATGATGTAGTCATATACCGCTGCTAATGCGTCTAATAGTTGCTTGAAGGATTCATGCAATAATAATTCTGCCGGGTTTGCCGGTAGTGTACCGGTGGTAATAAAATCGAGCCCACTAATACTACTACTGCGCACATAGCTTTTCGCATTAAACTCTTCGCCTGTTGTCGCGGTGGCAATAAATTCTGCCAGGCCCTCGCCACGCTCTTCACCAAAATAGCGGTGCATATAGCCACGACGAAGGTCGGCGTCAATCAAGAGTATTTTTTGCCCGCTGCTCGCCATTACTGCCGCGAGGTTAACGGAGGTAAAAGACTTGCCCACTTTGGGGCTAGCCCCTGCCACCATAATAATATTATTACTGGCCTGCTTAAGGGTGAAATGTAAGGTGGTGCGCAAACTGCGGAAGCTCTCTACGGCCAGGTCGTTTGTTTGTTCCGCACATAGCACACCAATGCCTGCGCCCTTTTTCTGGCTGCGCTTTGTCATCACATTTTGCGCTTTACTGTGCATTATGCTGGCATAAACCGGCAGGCCAAGCTGGCGCTCAAGCAGGTCGGGGTCATTAATACCGCCACGCAAGGCATTAAGAACCAGAGCTAGTGCCATGGCAAAAAAGAGCGACAGTATTAAGGCCAATACAACAATTAAACTTTTCTTGGGTTTTATGGGGCGCTCAGGCACCAGGGCATAATCAATCACCCGCACATTGCCGACGGTGCCAGCCTTTACGACCCGCAGCTCCTGGGCGATGTTAAGTAGTTTGGTATATAGCACGGTGTTAACTTCAACATCGCGGGCCAGGCGCAGTATGTCGCGCTGGGTTTCGGGCAAGCGTTCGGCCTGTGCTTCTAAGCCTTTACCGTGGGCAGCCAGCAAGTTAATTTTTTCGTCAAGGGCTTTAATGACGGGGTGAGCTGGTTTAAAGCGGTTGCGCAGCTCGTCTCTTTGTTGCTGTAGATCTAGCAACCCTTCTTCGACTTGTACCAGGCCCGCGAGTACCGCCTGCGTTTCAATCCCCAGGTCGATAGAGCTGTGCTGTGTACGGTAAAGGTTATAGGCATTCTCTGCGGCATCAACCCGCTGTTTCAAAGGCGGTAATTGCTTTTCAAGAAAGCTTAATGACAGTTCCGCCTCGGCCGAGTTGCGCGCCACATTTTGCGCCACATATACATCGGCAATTTTATTTAACAGGCTGGTAATACTCGTCTTGTCGGCACCACGGTAACTGACACTGAGCATGCCCGATTTTTTGCCTTTTTCTGATACTGACAAATTTGCGAGTACGCTTTCTACAGCCGTCATCGGCGAAAGCCGCATTACAGTAAAGTGGCCGCCTTCACGCGCTTTTAAACGGGTGACAAATAATTTAATACTGGCAGCCCCGCCCTGTGGGTCGTCACCGGCTAAATACGCATAATCACTTAAGGTGGCCTCCGCTACCTTACCGACTTCGCCACTGAGTAATGTTTTATCATTTTCACCCAACAAGGTGTAATGACCCTGTTTACCCGCCACCAGGCGCAGGGTTTCACCCAGTAATGGCGCAGGTACTTCCAGTAATTCGACAACGATTTGCTCACCACCCCAGGCATATTGGCCCTGGGCAAACCAGGGTTTGGCCACACCTTCACGGGCACCACTAAAACGGCGCGCTATGGCACGACCGAAAAAGGGGAAGTAGCGGGGTTGGGCAATAATATTTTCGCCCAGTTGTTCCAGTGCCGGGCGTAGCACCATACGTGAGCGCAATAACTGAAGTTCAGCTTCTATGGCGGCATCACTTTCAAGCAGGCCGGCGACATCTTCTAGCCCAGCCAGCGCACTGGATTGTGCATCTTCAACCTGAATTAAAGCATTGGCCTGGTAAACGGGTGTCACCAGTAAGGCGTAAGTCACGCCCAGCAACAGGCCGAATAGTGTTATGGCGACAATTAACCATTTATAGGCCAGCAAAGCACTGAGGTATTCCAGCAGGTCAATTTCATCGCCGTGGTCAGTGCTGGCAAGCATTTGGTTACTAGAGGGCAGCTGCGTGCCATTTGGCAGAGTGTCTTGTCGGCCTGATGCGTCGTTCATTAAATTCCCTTTGTACAAATAAAACCGTCAAGCAGCTTTGCAGCATTTACGATCGAGCTATTGCATTGAAAATACGATAATTGGCGGGTAAGAACCCGGGTACTTTAGTACTAGCGCCCACCGCCATTAAACAGAGGATAATTGGTTCTTGAAGCGCTCTCTAGTGTAGACACTGTTTGTGACACGTTGGTGATCACCCGATTCCAGCGCACAATATCAGCCGCATCAACATAAATAACGTCACGCGGTAACAGCGCAAAGCGGTCGGCCAGTAATAGCGCATCGGGCGTACGGGCGTCGAGATGGAAGATCTCTGCTTTTTCACTGCCACCACGCACGACAAATATTTGCCCGGGGTTAGAGGTCAGCTCGTCAACACCACCGGCATCGCTCAAGGCTTCAGCCAAGCTCTTGCGGTGCTTGTTCATTAAATACGAGCCGGGGGCATTCACTTCACCCAGCACAAAGACTTTATTGAGTTGTCTGTCCCACACATTAACGACGTCGCCAGATTCGAGCATTACATTTTGACTACTGTCGCCATTTTCATAAAGGGCGAGAAGGTCAACGCGATACGTTTTGCCTTCACGCGTTAAGGTGATATTGCGGCGGTCGGCTTCGCCCGCAAAGCCGCCAGAGCGGTTAATCATTTCAAGCATTGTTGGCGCCAGGTCATTGACATTTTTTATGCCCGGCTCATTCACCTCGCCCACCACATAAATGCGTTGGCTTTTAAAGGCGGCCATACGCACGTCAAGCTTTACGTCTTCAATAAATTTGCCGAGTTTTTCGGTAAGTAATACACGGGCTTCGGCCAGGGTAAGACCCGCCAAATGAAGCACACCCACATAGGGATAATAAATAGTGCCGTCGTTGGCGATCATGGTGCCGGCCTGCACCGCGCTACGTTCGCTACCGGCAGGAATGGTGAGTTCGGGATGGTCCCACACGGTAATAGAGATAATATCGGCGGGGCCTAAACGGTAGGTGTAGGCGTCTATCAATTGCTGATTGCTGGTGTCAGCCTGGCGTCTGGCGCTGGCTTGCTGTTGACTGGCATCTATCGCCTGAATTAATTCAGCATTAATGGTTTTAACGCTGACATTTGCGGGCGGGGTTTCATCACCGGGCTTACCCGGCAGCGCGACACTGGATTGCGAACGCATGGCGTAGGTTTGCATGCCCGGCGCAACTGCACAGCCAGTAAGACCGAAGGCCAGCGTTAAACCCAAGGTTAAACAAGTACCGCTAACCGGCTTCAGTAAAGTACTTAAATGCTGTTTCATGTTCATTGTTTTTCTACTCCCTTGTTCCAACACCTGCCATCCATTACGCACAAAAACTCAGCGCGCATCATAGATAAATTGTTGGGGCATTCACACACTTTATTTATGCGCTTCGCCGTGCTGCCCTACCCCACATTTAACGAAAACCAAAATCGTTAAATGCAAGATCCACAACACACACTCAGCTGCGCTAATAATGGCTATAATCTCTTTAAACTACCGGAGAGTTAGCGCCTTGTTTTCAAATATTCTCATTTGCTGCGTCGGCAATATTTGCCGCAGTCCCATGGCCGAGGCTTTATTCCGCCAACAAGCTGCCACCCAACTGAATGAAAAAACCCAGATCCTGTCTGCTGGCACCCAGGGACTCATTGGCCATGCGCCCGACCCCAAAGCCATTGCGTTAATGGCTGAGCACAATCTGGATATTAGTGGGTACGGCGGTACAAAGCTAAATACCGAATTGGCGCACTGGGCCCATATCATTTTGGTGATGGAAACGAGTCAAAAGCAGGTTGTCGAACAACGTTACCCAACAACCCGGGGCAAGGTTTTTAGATTACTTGAAGACGAAAGGCAAGATATACCCGACCCCTATCGACAAGATATTGAGGCGTTCAAGTCTGCCCTAATCCTAATTGAACAAGGGGTAGAACAGTGGGTAGGCAAACTACGCTAAGCCAACCTACCCATTACTCAAACGACACGAACAACAATGTAAAACTTGTCGTTTAAGCCTGTGCGTTTTTGTAGCGGCGCATACCCATACCCAACAGACCTAAACCAAACAAGGCGATTGATGTGGGCTCGGGAACACTAGCGCCAGTGATTGTCATGTCAATATTGAAAAGGCCTAAGATTTGTCCATCGGGCTGAAATGTTGGCGGGCTCATCATCCCATCCAAACCGGCCAATAAAGCGCCAATCGTAGCCGCCGGATTAAGAAAGCCCGACTCCACGAAATTAATCGTTATGTCATTTCCTAAAATACTGTAGGCAATATCGACAATGTTCGGCATACCTGGAATAGGCATCGTAAACACGCCGCTGGGGTTGCTAACAACCACGCCATCAAAGGTATAAATTTCATTATCAAAGTCATATACAAACTGCGAACCGGCAATACCTGTAATGGGGTACGGTCCCTGAGAGATAAACGCATCAGTAAGTGACAGCGGCAAGGACGGCAGCGGGGAAACACCGAATGGTGGCGAAGGATAAGGGCTGCCATCTAGCTTGGTTAAATCCAGACTGCCGTCAGCAGTCCAGCTTAATGGTGTGCCAGTAGGCGGGATATTAAAAGTAGCCGACCCCACCACATCTGTCATTGTCAAGGTGTAAGTATAAGGATTAGCATCGACAAAAACCCCAAGGCCCGACATTGCAAAGCTACCCGATATATCAACATCACTCACATAGTCTGCCTGAACGCCAAGGCCAAACGACAACAACGATGCACCTGCTAGTACCGATAATACTTTTTTCAGCTTCACTTTTTACTCTCCGGTTATCCCTACCTAGGGTCAAATTCAAGAAACACTAAATACTAAGCAAAAATTACGCCAATAGAAAATAGCCTACAACTTCAGAGGGTTATAAAAATATTTATTTTAAGGTTCAAATAAGTGTAAAGAAAGCTGACACTGCTCAGCGATATATCGCTCAAATCTATTAAGCCGCGGGAGGTTCGGGATAGGGGTTTGCGCTCAAGTATTGAGCTTTAAGGAGCCCCTGAACAAGTCGTGAATTCGCATTCTACGCTCAGGAAATCCAGCTTATTCGTCGCCTCAAGGCGCCTACTCCTGGTGTAAAGCTTCGCAATAGCCCACTATTACGCGCGCTTTACGCCTCGAACCTGAGGGCTCTGAATCGCAGCCTGCTTTGCTCAGGCTTGTTCAGAAGCGCTTTAACTTATCTATTTGAAACAAGGCACAATATTATTATTTGCTATCAGCCCTGGTAGCAACCGGGCTCACTTCAAGGAAGCCCCTACCCCTGTGCGTGCCTGAAATTTGCACAGCGCCTTCCCAATAAAGGTTGTAGGTTGTTTGCCTCGCATCAAACTCACTGTATTTATGGCTTGGGGAAAGGGTTATTTTTATCTGTTGTTTTGGCATTTCAATTGCCCATTTAAGGGGGTACTTGTAAGCACTCAAGGGACTTTGCCAATGGCTCAAGGGTTTTGATACGACATCATCCTGGCTCAACAAGGTTGTCACACCATTTCTGGTGTAAGTGCCCGACACTAACAGGGGCTCACCAGTACTCGAGTACAATTGATAGAGCATGATATCGGCACCATTATCCAACTGCAGGGCAAACCATTCCCAGCCCAGCTGTGTTGCACGAAAGTCACCCCACTGGTGGTCAAACCAGGCGCTGCCGCTTACGGCCTGTTCTTTGCCACTTAAGCCAGCGTAACCCGTTATGCCCATGCGGGGTCGGCTGTAATAGTAACTGGTACCCGCTTCGCCGAAGTCGAGTAGACCCGTACCCCCTTGAAAGACGGGGGCTGCTTGGCTGGACAAGTCGAGGTTAAATGAAAACTCGCTGGTTTTACCCTGTATTCGGTCGCTGCCGTCGAAGCCTCTCATTAACCAGTCGCCAACCCGAAAGTCGAATCCTTGCTTTGCGTCTCGTGATGGGTTGCCCGCAGTGCGCGCCTGAAATGTGTGGCGCTGCCCTGTTTCTTCATCCAGAAAGGACGCATGAATAACCGTGTGGCGGGCAAAGGCATTTAATAAAAACACGGCATAGTGAAAGCTGTACTGATGACCATCCTGCCCTTGCAGGTGACCATTGTAGTACCACCACTCGGTATAATTATCGTGTACGGCATCATCGGCGGGCAGACTCACTAGCACCCGGTCTTCCTTTTTCAGCTCGTACCAGTCTTCGGCAGTTTCATTAGCCGGCAGCATGCCCTGTGTTCGCAGCAAGGCAAAAATACAAAGCGCCAGAATGACTAAGGCTAAAGCTAGAAGAAAATAATTACGACGCTTGAGGGCACGCCTGCTTTTACGTTTTACACGAACTCGTTTGCGTTCACTCATAGTTACACGACAACGTTAAAAGATAACAAGCAAATATTGTACAGTTTTTAAGGGAAGCCCACTTAAGCCGCCAGCCACAATTCGATATTCTAAATCGACACTGCAAATAAAAAACACATCAAACAAACAACGCTTGATTAAAGCTCTCTGCTGCCAGACAAGCAGCGGAATAGGAGAAGCTCCCCAACAGAGGGCAAGCCAAGCGACCTTGTAGGTCGGCAATCATTTCAGCATGGCATTCAACGTCAGCATGAGTTTGATTCGCCACCCAGCCCGCCAAAACCAGGCCGTCGGCACAAATTGCTTCCGCGCTGAGTAGGGCGTGATTCAAGCAACCCAGTTTAATATCGACCACCAGAATCACCGGTACTTTAAGGCCTATCGCTATATCGGCAAAGGTCTGCGTTTCATTCAAGGGTACACGCCAACCACCCGCACCTTCTATGACTGTTAGGTCAGCGTTTAAATCGAGTGTTTTCTGGCAGTGCACGGCGAGTTGCCTGGCATCGAGATGTAAACCCTCTCGCATCGCCGCAAAATGAGGTGCTATCGCAGGCTCAAGCGCAAAGGGATTAACCTGCTCATAAGTTAGAGTAGTGGTGCAGACTTTGTGCAACAGTAAGGCATCTTCATTGCGCAAGCCTTCGCTAGTCAGTTCACATCCGGCCGCTACTGGTTTAACGGCGGCGGTGCTAAGCCCTCTATTTATTGCGGCCTGTAGCAGTGCAACGGCGACGGAGGTTTTACCTACACCGGTGTCGGTACCGGTAATAAAATAAGACCGGCCCATCAGGTTGCACCCACGGTTTTTAAGGCCTTTTCAAGGGCGTCGAGCAAACCATTCACCTGTTCTTTAGTGTGCTCCGCCGTCAGAGTGATGCGCAAACGCGCACTGCCCACGGGTACTGTTGGTGGGCGAATCGCGCCGGTCCAGAAACCGGCGTCGAGTAAGTACTCCCCCACCTTGATGACTTTTTCATCATCGCCGATTAATACGGGCTGAATCGGCGTTGGCGATGCCATTAGGCGAATGTCTCGCGCAGCCGCACCCTGCTGAAAGTGTGCAATCAAACCCAGCAGCTTTTCTCGCCGCCAGCTTTCACTGTCAATTAGCGTCAGTGCAGTGCGGGTTGCAGCAGCGACAGCAGGAGGTAAAGCAGTCGTATAAATATAGGTACGAGCAAACTGTATAAGACTTTCGATAAGCGCTTCACTACCGGCGACAAAAGCCCCGAAGGTGCCGAACGCTTTGCCCAGTGTGCCTACCAAAATGGGCAGGCGGTCAATATCCATGGTGAAGTGCTCGGCAATGCCCCGCCCAGTTTTACCGAGTACGCCAAAGCCGTGGGCATCATCGACCATCAACCAGGCATTATTTTGATCGGCAATATCAGCCAGTGCCGGCAAATCAGCCAGGTCGCCATCCATGCTGAACACACCGTCTGTGGCGAGCAGTTTACGCTGCCCACTATTACCCGCCAGCAAGGCTTGTACAGCGTCAATATCGGTATGGGAATAACGCTCGAACTGAGCGCGGCAGAGAAAGCCGCCATCGAGCAGCGAAGCATGATTGAGCCTGTCCTGCACCACCAAATCACCCTGCCCCATCAAGGCCCGAATGACGCCGACATTGGCCATATAGCCGGTGGAAAATAAAATTGCGCGGGAGCGACCAGTAAATGCGGCAAGCTCTTCTTCAAGCGCTTGATGCTCGGCGCTGTGACCACTCACTAAATGGGAGGCACCACTACCGACGCCGTATTGATTCGCTGCCTGCTGAAAGGCCGAAATGACTGCCGAGTGATTCGCCAGGCCGAGATAGTCATTACTACTAAAACCCAGACGTTTTTTGCCGTCGACCAGCACCTCGACGCCCTGGGGGCTTTGCAAGGTTTTGCGATGGCGATAGCGACTTTCGTGCTGACGCGTATCAAGCGCCAGCTGTAGGACTGCGTCCGGATTCACCATGGCTTTTTACCTACGCGTTGTTAGCGTTAAGCTATTTTATTCAACGACAGGCTATGCGCGATCCGCATTATAAAAATGCTTATCCATCGCCGCTTCAGTAATTTGCTCCGCCACCGCCGCCTCTTGCTCATGGGCAACACAGTGCTGCTCGGGCTTTATGCCCAACTTGTCGAACAGCTCCATATCTTTATTAGCGGAAGGGTTGGGCGTAGTCAGTAACTTTTCGCCGTAAAAAATAGAGTTGGCACCCGCGAGATAAGCCATCGACTGCATTTGCTCGTTCATTTCCTCACGCCCAGCAGACAAGCGCACATGGGATTTGGGCATTAAAATCCGCGCCACAGCAATGGTGCGCAGAAAATCGAAGGGGTCGAGGTCGGCTTCATTTTCCAGCGGCGTACCTTTAACCTTAACCAGCATATTAATCGGCACCGACTCGGGCTGTTCTTCCAGATTGGCCAGCTGTACCAACAAGCCAGCACGGTCTTGCAGCTCTTCACCCATACCGACGATGCCGCCACAGCACACCTTCATACCGGCCGAACGCACATTGGCGAGCGTATCGAGCCTGTCCTGATAAGTGCGCGTGGTAATAATCTCGCCGTAGTGTTCAGGCGATGTATCGAGATTATGGTTGTAATAGTCGAGGCCCGCATCAGCCAGCTCACTGGCCTGCTCATCGGTCAACATACCCAGAGTCATGCAGGTTTCCATGCCCAGGGCCTTCACTTCTTTGACCATATCCAGCACGTAGGGCATGTTCTTTTTGTTGGGCGAACGCCACGCAGCACCCATGCAAAAACGGCTACTGCCATTCTCTTTGGCGACCTTGGCTTCGGCAATGACTCGCTCAATTTCCAGCAACTTTTCTTTTTCGAGCCCGGTGTTGTAGTGGGCGCTTTGCGGACAATATTTACAGTCTTCCGGGCAGGTGCCAGTTTTGATGGATAACAGCGTGCTGACCTGCACCTGATTAGGATCAAAATTCTGACGATGTATGGTTTGCGCCATGTACATCAAATCGCTAAAAGGCTGGTTAAACAGACCTAATACTTCTTCTTTGCTCCAGTCGTGACGGACAGCAACAGTCATAAATTCACCCTTGTATCTGATTCAGCGTGCTTATTGAGTGGCAATCTTGCAGGCAGCAATGATAGTGCGCACAGAAGCGCTGTCAACCAAATTTAGCTGTGGAGGTTAACAGCGGGAAAAGCGTTAAGTGGAAATTGATTCCCAGGCAATCAACTGATCGGGGCGGGCCTGAACCTCTCCATAAAAGGTCGTCCGTTGCCGTGCGGGTCGTATCGACGTTCATTTCCTGCCCGTGGGTAGCACCGGCGGCATGGGAGATACTCTCGTTCATCAGTGTGCCGCCCATATCGTTAGCGCCGGCATTGAGGCAGGCACCGACACACTGAAGGTGAATTGCGAGTAGTTTAGAAAGTATTACTCAACGATAAGTCGAATTTGAAACTGGGAGTTGAATTGCATGGAAAGACCTGACCCTATTTTTTCTTTTCTATTTTTTTTCGCTCGCGCGTGCTATTTTTTCGAGGCGCGCTTGCGCGTCCGGCTGCTTTGACTTGTTAAGGGGAGCGGGGCATGATGTACCAATATGTAATACAAGGTGAGGCCCATGCCTAGAAATACCAGTGTAACAATCGGGAGTCATTTCGAGACCTTTATAGCAGGCCAACTCGAAGAAGGACGTTACGGGAGTGCCAGCGAGATAGTACGGGCAGGATTGCGACTTCTGGAGGATCATGAAACCAAGGTACGCCAGCTGCGGGCGGCTTTGATAGAAGGCGAACAAAGCGGTTTCGTTGAATATAGCCGTGAAGAATTTATAGATAGCCTAGATTAACACGAGTGAGACAATTCAGGCTTTCGGTCGCAGCCGACGATGACATGAGGAAGATTGCAGCTCACACGCTGCAGCAATGGGGGCAGCAAAAGCGTGACGCCTACATCAACGACCTTTTTGATGCCTTCGAGCAACTCTCGGTGACACCACAGATAGCTGCAAGAGTCGATGAAATTCGAAAGGGTTATCAAAAATTTCCTCAGGGCAGCCACGTGATTTTCTTCCTGGTTTCTAAACTTCATGATATCGAAATCATCCGGGTGCTGCACAAACGAATGGACGCTGGCGCTCAACTGAGCTCCCCTTAACGCCAGCCGTAACCGGTGCAAAAACAGAAAAAAAACGGGGTCAGGTCTTTCCCCGCCACATACCCCCTGCTAAGTTAATCCAATGGTCTGACCTCACCGGAACACATCACAGTCAAACACCTGCATTCATCCAGGCAAAGCGCTTGGTTAGATGAACATCAGTTAGTTTAAATCCGCTTGCCAGGCAATCAATTGCTCCGGTTGCGCTTCAACCTCGCCATAAAATGTCGTTCGCTGTCGCGCCGGGCGGCCCATACCTTCTACTAAGGTAGCCATGGTCTCGACCGTCATCTCCTGGCCGTGAGTGGCACCGGCGGCACGGGATATACTCTCGTTCATCAGTGTGCCGCCCATATCGTTGGCTCCAGCATTGAGACAGGCAACAACGCCCTGCTCGCCCAGCTTCACCCACGAGGCCTGAATATTGTCGATCAGTGTGTGGAATACCAGCCGCGATACGGCGTGCATTAATACTGATTCACGCAGCGTTGGCCCCTGCCGGGACAGGCCGCGACGAAACATTGGTGCTTCCATCGGCACGAAAGGTAGAGGCACAAATTCAGTAATGCCGCCCGTGCGCTGTTGTAAATCGCGAAGGTGCAGCAGGTGTCTGGCCCAGTGAACGGGCTGGTCAACATGGCCAAACATAATAGTCGAGGTAGTGCGTATACCCACTTCATGGGCGGTCTCGATCACTTCGAGCCACTGCTGAGTATTAATTTTATCGGGGCAAATAATGGCCCGCACTTCGTCGTCGAGAATCTCTGCCGCCGTGCCGGGCAAGCTGTTCAGGCCTGCCGCTTTCAGGCGCAGTAAAAAGTCTTCGAGACTCAGGCCAAGGGTCTCCGCACCTTGACTCACCTCGAGGGCGGAGAAAGCGTGGATATGCATATCAGGTAGAGCCTGGTGAATATCGCCACAAATTTCCAAATAGGTGTCGCCGGTATAACTGGGGTGGATGCCACCCTGCAGGCACACCTCTGTTGCGCCCCGCTGCCAGGCCTCGACGGCACGCTGAGTGACCTCCGCACTATCCAGCACATAGGCCTTGCCGCGTAGGGCCTCGGTGGTTTTACCCTTAGAAAAAGCACAAAAGGTGCAGGACAGATAACACACATTAGTATAATTAATATTGCGATTAATGGCGTAGGTCACCGTGTCGCCAACGACCTCACGGCGCAAGCCATCAGCCGCCTCACAAATCGCCTGGTAGTCGCTACCCCGTGCCTGAAAAAGTTGCACGATGGTACTTTCATCCAGGCGCTCACCCCGTAGGGCGCGAGCAATAACAGCGTGAATGCCAGTCGATGAAGACGTCATTGCAGGCGGTGTAAAAGACCAGCCTTCTCGCTCTACATTTTTAGGCGGCATTTCAGCACTACCCGGTGTCCAGCTTTCGCGGCGCGCATAGCCGTCGCTATCCATGCGTTTAATCAGCGCGGTCGCCATCGCTGGAGCCTGCCAACGCTGACCATCGTGGGCAAAGCTGGGGTAGACCGGCAAGCGTTCGACGAGCAGCTTATCGCTGGCCGCCGTTAGTCGAGCGAGATTTTCCAGCCCCGGCCAGGGTTTTTCAGGATTAACAAAGTCGGGCGTTACTGGAGATACACCGCCCCAGTCATTAATACCCGCGTCGATCAGTTGCGCCAGTACACCCTCGTTCAAATTGGGCGGCGTTTGTATATTCATCGCGCCGCCAAAAATAATGCGCGCTACGGCGATGGTCCAAAGTAATTCGTCGAGAGGGGCGTC
Organism: Gammaproteobacteria bacterium 50_400_T64; assembly: GCA_002162755.1. Taxonomy (GTDB): domain Bacteria; phylum Pseudomonadota; class Gammaproteobacteria; order Pseudomonadales; family Porticoccaceae; genus Reddybacter. The sequence goes on from MAAS01000004.1 coordinate 98,009, forward strand.
GGGCACATCGGCCATTAATGTGCCTTTTTTGGCACAGAAATTCTGAATAATAATTTCCTGAATATGGCCGTATTGCTGATGCAGGTCGCGCAGCGCCAGCAGAGATTCAATCCGTTCGAGCCTTGTTTCACCGATGCCAATCAAAATACCGCTGGTATAGGGAATATTTAATTGTCCGGCTTTATCCAGCGTTGCCAGACGTACTTCGGGTAATTTATCGGGGGAGCCATAATGGGGGCCGCCCTTTTCGCAGAGCCTCTTTGAAACGCTTTCCAGCATCATTCCCTGAGAGACAGACACTTCACGACTGGCAGTAAATTCCTCCGCCGTCATCACCCCCGGGTTGAGGTGAGGCAAGAGTCCGGTTTCATCAAACACCAGCTTCGCCATCGCCAATAAATAATCCATGGTCGACTTATAGCCCAGCTCGGCCAATGCCTTACGCGCCGTTTCATAGCGCAGTTCAGGCTTATCACCCAGGGTAAACAGCGCCTCATGACAGCCAGCGGCCGCGCCCTCGCGGGCTACCTTGAGTATTTGCTCAGGCAACATGTAGGGCTGTTCAATTTTTTTCGGCGTTTGCGCAAAGGTGCAGTAGTGGCAAACATTGCGACACAGTTGCGTGAGGGGAATAAAAATTTTCCGTGAATAGGAGATTCGCGCGCCGTGGGCCGCGTCGCGCAACTCGGCAGCACCGCGCATTAAAGCCGCAAGGTCTATCTCATCAGCCAGTGCCAACGCTGCTGAATGGCTCGGCTTTATCGCCTGACCGGGCTTAACAATACTATTCATCCCACCTGCCTGTTCGTTTGATTTTGCACACCGCTCTGCTGGCGCTTTGTGCTTTGTAAATACCCGTCCTCAGCCTTCTTTTTCAGCTCAGCGGCAATCCCGCTTTCGCGTAAGTAGCGCAGAGTGGCACATTCTCTACCAGCCGCCAACAAGGCACGTATATCTTTTACGGTGTCGATATCCAGACTAAGTCCGGGGGTATTCACTACCGCAGGCTGCAAACCTTGCTCACGGGCGTAGGCAATATGGCGCTGGCAACTATTGTCGCCAAAGGCTGGGGCAATAATAGTGGGCGGCGATACCAGCAAGGCATTAGTGCCACCGTCGGAACCTGCAGCCGCCAAACTCACCCCCGGGTACGTGTGCTCGGCGAGCAAGGCCTGTATATCAGCCTTTGTAACAAGGGGTATATCAGCGGGCAGCAGCAACATGGTGCTAGCGCCCCTGGCGAGCAAGTCGGCAGCTGCAGTGCTGTATGCGTGACACAGGCCAGCTTCCGGCTTGCTATTAATTGGCGCTAACTTGGCGTCATTGCTGATTTTAATATCTGCTGAATTTGGCTTTTGTTGATTAAAACCCGTTTGATTAAACTCTGGCTGACTAGCGTCAGGATCAAAAACCCGCAAAGGTATTTTTAGTCGCGGAGTAATTTTTCCAAGCCACTCGACGACCCCTGCATCACTGGTAACAACAGTAATGCCTTCAACCTCAGCCGTTGCGGCAATGGCGGTGAGCACATCGTCGAGCATATGTTTCATCAAATCGCTGCGCTGCCCCGCCGTCAACACAGAGGCCAGGCGATTTTTCGCATTTTTAAAACTCTTTACGGGGACTACAACCTGCATATTATTTTCCGGGCGACTGCACCTTATTCTGTCTTATTCTATTCTACCTGCGCCGCTGTGCTTAACGCTAACAGGTTGTTAAACATCCAGCCCAACAAAATCGAGCGTCTCACGGGCCAGGTCAATTTTATCCTGCAAGCTCTGCATTAATGTTTGAGCGACACCAACCCGGGGAATAATTTGGCGAATGGCATCGGCCTCGCCAACGTCGCGGCGATCAAGAATAAAGCCACTGACAATATCCTGATAGTAATCCGCCACGGTGATTGAATTCATTTTCAAACCCAGTTCGGCCATTATTTTTGCCGTTGGGCCTTTGACTGCCGAGCCACCAATAATGGGCGATATCGCCACCACCGGCACCGCCGTCTTTTGCAAGATACCGCGAATACCGGGCAGTGCCAAAATCGGGTCGATACTCAGAAAGGGGTTGGAGGGACAGATAACAATTAAATCGAGGACGGGGTCTTGCAGGCTGGCGAGAAATTTCGGGTGGGGTTGAGCTGTTTCTTGGCCGACAAAATGGATCGACTTTAGTTTAGGCTCGCAGCGTTGACGTACGAAATAGTCCTGAAAAGGCAGGATTATTGAGCCACCGTCGCTTTCCACTTCAACCTTTGTGGCTAACGTATCGTCGGTCATAGGAATGATCGGCACCGACACACCGAGCTGGCGACTCAAAGCCTGCGTCACCTCCCCCAGTCCTTCGCCTGCGGCTAAGCGCTGGGTGCGTTCAACGTGCATGGCGAGGTCTTTGTCACCGAGGTAAAACCAGTCTTCGCCGCCAAGGGCCGATAACGAGGCCATAAACTCGCCGGTTTCCCCCGCCCTGCCCCAGCCGGTTTCTGTATTCACACAACCCGCCAGAGTGTAAGTCACTGTGTCGATATCGGGACAAATACGCAGACCGAGATGGGTGAAGTCGTCACCGGTATTGACCACGATACTCAGCTCATCATCACCCAGCACATGGCTCAGGCCGAGGGCCAGCTTTGCACCACCGACACCGCCGCAGAGGGCGAGTACTTTTCTTTTATTACTCACCTAACGACTCCCCACCTAATATTACTCACCTAACTACTCCCCACCTAATATTGCTCACCTAATACTACTCACCGAAACAAGTCTCGCTCTTTATCCCTTAACAAGGCGCTAACGCCATTGCAGCGTTCGGGCGCACTATCAAAGTTGTAACCGCGAATAATCACTAGCGGTTTGCCCTCGCCGCCTTCTCCCTGCAACAAAGCAGCGGCGCTGGCTAACTGATCCGCCACCGCAACTTCAGTGACGAGCAGTGTGCGCCCGTACAAATCTTTATCGCCGCGCCGGTCATCGAGGGCAGCCAAACCGGCGGCACCGAGGGCAAGGCCCGTGGTGCCATTGCGCCAGGCCCGGCCGACGCTGTCGTTGATAATCACCCCCACATGCACACCGTAAGTGCCCTGTATTTGTAGCGCTAAATCGGCGGCAAATTGATCCGGGTTATGGGGTAATAAGAGCACTCGCTCAACCCGATCATCACCCTCTTCACTGTCGGCATGTTGAATATTCGAGGCATCGATACCGGCATTGGCCATGACATAACCGAGCCGGTGTTCGACGATCAGTACACCGGGGCAATGGCGCACCACCGCTGTTGATTCATCGAGAATAACGCTAACAATACGCGGGTCTTTATCAACAGCGATCGCCAACTCTAGTGCCTCGGCCGTGGGTTCAACCTGCTTTAAATCGACATAGCGATTCTCAGCTTTGGAGACAATTTTTTGCGCCAGCACCAGTACATCCCCATCTTCCAGGGTCTGCTGGTTGGCACTGAGGCTTTCTGCAATTAACCGAGCCAGGTCATCACCCGGCTCGACCAAAGGGAAGTCGCTCAGCGCTAAGAGTTGTAACTGAGCCGTCGTCATTTGCACAGGCACTCAGTATTCACTAACGCGGCACTATTTATTAGCGCGGCTCTGGGCAGCACTATGGGGAGCTCACGCAAGATTTAAACCCCGGGTTTGCCAGTAATGCTAAAGCCTGCACCAGGAATTTTGTAACGACGATTGAGAGTAATCAGTACCGATGTCATCGCCTCGGCAACTACTGAGTTGGCGATTGGCCCGGCGTGCCAGCCTTTCATGCCCGCCGCTTCGGTGAGTGAAACCACCAGCGCACAAGCCTCTTTGTTATTACCGCAAATCAGCACATCGCAATCGGGCGCGTGGCTGAGATCGTTCAAATGGGCCGCCGCGACATTTTGATAGGCGGAGACGACTTTCACTTCATCACCCAAAAAGGCCTGGGCCTGTATGCAGGCAGAACCGCCCTCGGGCATTTGCACAGTGCCGACTTTCGGTGGCATTAAAGGCACGGTGACGTCGATGAAGATTTTGCCCTGTACCGCCTCACGAATCGCTTCGAGGGTCGATTGATGATTGGCAAATGGCACGGTCATAACAACCACTTCGCCCGCCGCTGCTGCCGCTTCGTTGGCCATGGCCCGTGCGGGAACAACTAGATTGCGAGCATTCAACTCTTCAGCCGCTGCGGCTGCTTTTTCTTCGGTGCGGGAACCGATAATCACTTCATAGCCCGCCGTTGCCCAGCGCAGGGCGAGGCCACCGCCGAGATCACCACTGCCACCAAGAATTGCGATTACCGGTTTTTTATCAGTACTACTCACTACTATTCACCTTCATTTAAATGAATACCCACCGACATAAGTTGGCGGGTATTCGCTAATAAAATATGTGTCCACCGAAACAGGATTTAAGTCAGCGCTTTAAGCCGAGGCATCACCTCGCTGGCAAACAACTCCATGCCATGACGTGTCCTGCTGGGATCTGCCCCCGGTAGCGACATCATTAATGTCAGATGCGTACCCGGCGATTCTTCATGGGCCGCTAACAACTGTGCCAGCACCGTTTCGGGGCTGCCAATAATAGCCGAGCGACCAAAGCTTTCACAGTAGCGCGTCTTCTTCAGCTCCTCTGGTGAGGGCACAACGCTTTCAGCAACACCGTCACCGGTGGCATCGCCCGACTCTTCCGCCCAGGCCTGATATTCACTCATCACATGATGCAGAGGCTCGGCGCAATCTTCCCAGGCCTGCTCATCGGTTTCTGCCACGTAGCAGATCAGCAGGTGGGCGATATTGAAATCATCCGGATCACGACCGTGGCGACGCAGGGCTTCAATATATTTCAGCCGATGTTCTACTGCGCCGGTCGAGGCCAGGTGGCAACCCAGCCGCGCTGCTCTATCCAGTGCTTTATCGCCCCGCGCACCCACCCAAACAGGGAAAGGCTGCTGCACCGGCGGTGGAAAAAGCTGCACATCGGTGTACTGATTAAAACGGCCATCGTGGCTGACTTTTTCACCGTTTAACATCGACTGCACCAGCGGCAAGCCCTCAGCCAGGCGTGCGCCCCGCTCCTTTGAGCTAATGCCCATGCCGGTAAATTCACCCGGGCGATAACCCAGACCCATACCGAGATCAAAGCGGCCATTGGAGATCACATCCACTGTGGCCGCATCTTCCGCAACTCGCACCGGATTGTGCAGCGGTAATAAAAGTACATAAGTACCAATTCGCACTCGCTCGGTACGGGCCGCAATAGCCGCCGCGATGGGCAGTACCGAAGGTGAATAACCGTCTTCAACAAAGTGGTGTTCACTAAGCCACACATGGTCGTAACCGAGGGTTTCAGCGGCAACAGCGTGGTCTAGTTCATGGCGGTAAATCGTCGCCCAGTCTGTGCTGTTAAAGGGCGGATTGCGGAACATAAAAAGAATGCCGATATCGAGCATGGTTAAACTCCCTGGATATATTATTTTTATAAAAGTCCACGTTATAGGCCTCGCGGCTTTTTTACAATATCTATCTAACAGTCTCAAAGTTATTGTTTAAGCCCACTATTCTCACGCTGAAGAAGCCCTTGAATATAGTACTAGTACAGACTACTATTGTTCGCACTAGTACTATATTGCGAGCATTATGACGCCATGGATAACAAACATCTTCTAGCGACCATCCGCCAGTTAGCCCTGTGCTACCAGGCCTTTGACCGCTTCTCAACAAAACAATTACAAGGTAGCGGCTTAAGCCATCGGCAATTTGACATCATTGCCACCCTGGGAAATACACAAGGCATGTCACCGAAAGAATTAGGCGAGAGAACCCTGATTACCAAGGGCACGCTAACCGGCGTCATCAATCGACTGGAGGACAAAAACCTGGTGCAGCGCATCCCCAGCCCCCTGGACGGTAGAAGTCAGATCATCCAACTCACGCCCGCTGGCGAAGCTCAGTTCGATGAAATATTCCCGCTGCTTCTTACCGCAATGAGAAAAGTCTTTGCCAACTTCAAGGCCAGTGATTACCAGCGTGTGCAGAATGCACTGCAGGACTTGCGCGCTGTTTTTATCAACGAAAAGGTTGGCAAAGATATTGATGGGGACAGCCAATGAATTACACCCGTACGGCCATAATTCTGCACTGGCTAGTCGCACTATTAATCTTCATCGCTTTTCCGCTGGGCATCTATATGCATGAGCTAGCGTTATCGCCCACCAAACTGAAACTCTACAGTTACCACAAATGGATCGGGGTCACGGTGTTTACATTGAGCCTGCTCCGGCTGCTGTGGCGCACCACACATCAACCACCTCCCCTGCCTTCGTCGATCACTCGCTGGCAACAACGCGCCGCCCGCATCGCACACTACCTGCTGTACGCACTATTAATTGCGGTACCCGTCTCCGGTTGGTTGATGAGTTCCGCGAAGGGGGTACAGACAGTGTGGTTTGGCCTGCTGCCCCTGCCCGACATGGTGCCCAGAGATAAGTCCCTGGGCGAATTACTCAAGACCGTGCATCTGGGGCTGAACATCACCCTGCTAACACTTGTCGTGGTGCATTTACTGGCCGGGCTTAAACACCACTTCATCGATGGCGACAAAATCATGTCGCGCATGTTTTTTAGCAACAAGGTGAAATCATTATGAAACCCTTCTATTTAGCGAACTATTTAGCCCTATCATTGCTTTTAGCCAGCCTTAGCAGTCAGGCGCTTGAGTACCGAGGTCTGCTCGCTGAGCAGAGCACACTGAGCTTCACCTATCGGCAAATGGGCGTGCCAATGAAGGGCGACTTCAGCCGTTTTACTGCCCAAATTGCCTACGACCCGGCTCAGCCCACCACTGCCAGCGCTCGCTTTGAGGTCGACCTTAAAAGCATTGACGTCGGCTATAGCGATGGCAACGATGAAATACTCAAGGCCGATTGGCTCGACACCAGCAAGTACCCAACAGCCCATTTTATTTCCAAAGAAATCACCCCTCTCGATAACAATACATTGGCGATAAAAGGTGAGCTAAATATCAAGGGTAAAACCCTGGCTGTCACCGCGCCGTTGACGATAACAAAAAAAGGGAACACTCAGATATTCAGCGGCAGCCTGCCAATAAACCGCCTCAACTTTGCCATTGGTGAGGGTCTCTGGTCCGACCTCAATGTAGTGGCCAACGAAATCACCATTCACTTTCACCTCGTCACCGCGAACGAATATTAAACAGCCTCGCCCATAAACACCCAAAGGAGAAACACATGAAAAACACCCTACCTCTAGCCTTCGCCGCCATCCTTTCAGGCAGTGCCATTGCAGCACCGACGACCTATGTGATTGAAGGCTCCCACACCATGCCGCGCTTCGAATACAGCCATTTTGGTTATTCGACCCAACAGAGTCGTTTTGATAAAACCAGCGGTGAAATAACCATCGACCGAGCGGCAAAAAAAGGGTCACTCAATATCACCATTGATGCCACATCGATCAACACCGGCTACGCCCTTTTTAACCAGCATATTCAGGACAAAGATTTTTTCGACACAGCAAACTTTCCAACAATTACCTTCCAATCCGAAGACCTGGTCTTTGCTGGCGAGCAGATCACTGCGGTTAATGGCAAGCTCACCATCAAGGGTATCAGCCAGCCTGTCACCCTGACCCTGAGCTCCTTCCTCTGCATGCCCCACCCGATGCTAAAACGAGAGGCCTGTGGTGCCACCGCCACAGCTACCGTGAAGCGCTCGGACTTTAATATGGGCAAACATACACCCTATGTCAGTGATGAAGTTTTACTGACTATCCCTGTCGAAGCGATTAAGCAAGAGGACTAAAGTGCCCTTGTCGTCGATTAAACCGCACCAGCCCTAACCCTTATCCGCACGGGAGAATAGCCAATAATTTAAAGACTCGCTATTCTTCCGGCGTATGCATTGCACGGCACGCCGCCCAAACAACAACAATAAAAAACCAACAAACCCTTTGTTCCAAGCTTGCAGGCCAGGCTATCGACCCCCTATGCCAAGCTCACTCTCTACGTTTAAATAGCGGATTGTGGAACATAAAAAAATGCCGTTAGAGGGCTTCGGCCTTTTTAACCTGAAGTCAGGCCCTGTTATAAATTTATTATTGTCGACGGCATCCTTATGGGCATGGCTAGTTTTTTTACCCCAGGCTTAGTCAATAACAACTATTCGCGCAATCAATAACTTTAATAAAAAGGAGCGATCATGAAAGAATTAAGCACCACCGTATTCGCCGACGATTTGGTTTTCCTCGAGGGCCCACGCTGGCGCGATGACAAACTGTGGACATCAGACATGCACGGCCACGCGGTCTACACGCTGACCATGAATGGCCAGCGAACAAAGGTTATTGATGTGCCCGGCCAGCCCTCGGGTCTCGGCTTTTTGCCCAACGGCACACCGTTAATTGTGTCGATGCACGACCGCAAACTAATGAAGCTGATTGACGGAAAGCTCGAACTGCACGCTGACCTGTCGACCCTCTGCCCCTATGAAATCAACGACATGGTGGTCGATAAAAAGGGTAACGCCTACATCGGCAATATCGGTTTTAATATTTTCAAAAAGGAAAAATTCAAGCCGACGAATTTTGTATTAGTGACACCCGACGGCCAAGCCCGCGAAGTCGCCACCGACCTCCACGTACCCAACGGCCCGGTGATTACGCCCGACGGTAAAACACTCATCGTCGCTGAATCCTGGGCGAAAAGGCTGACGGCTTTTACTATCGATGACGATGGCTCATTGAGTGATCGCCGAATATTTGCCGATTTAGGTGATGCCGCGCCCGATGGTATTTGTCTCGATGCCGAGGGGGCTGTATGGCTCGCGGCCTTTAATCAGGATAATTTTCTTCGTGTGCTTGAGGGCGGTGAAGTGACTCATCGCGTTAAAGTTGTCGACCGCTATCCCGTCGCCTGTACGCTTGGTGGCCCCGATGGCCGCACTCTGTTCGGCTTAACCTACCAGGGTTCGATTCAAGATATTGGTGCGGGTAAGGCGGCATCGCGAATCGAAATAGCCACTGTAGATGTACCCGGTAGCGGCTCGCCTTAGGCGTGGGAAAATAGCCAGTAATTCCGTACTATGATCTTGTACCACTACGCTAATGTTTAAATACGTGCTATCAGCAACATATTTTAGCCCTGAATAAATCGACCGCATAAAAATAGCGGTCGATTTATTCAGGCTAACAAGTACTTATCCCAACTTAGCGGCTAACACCAACATTAAAGATCATAAGAAAGTGTCATTTTTATATTTCTTCCTGGCTCAAAATCCTGAAGGTTTAACGAACCAAAACGAGGGTGAATACTGACACCGGTACGCGAAGATTGGGACGCATAAAATTCGTCGAAGATATTATCAACACCTAGCGTGAATGCCAGGCCATGGACGGCATTAGGCTGCCAACGCAGGGAAACATTGTGTACATCAAAGCCTTTTTTACTGTTATCAAAAGAGGCACCACCGAGGTCTTTATGTGCATCCAGATTACTCACAATCAAAGAATCCCAGTGTAATGCCAGGCCTTGAGAGGGAATATTGTAGTCAATATTGATGCTGACGGTATCACCCTGTTGACGATCTAATCGCGCACCATCCGTATTAGAGTATTCAGCTTCAGCGTCCAGGTCGCTTTTAGAAATAGAGTAGCTAATCAAGGTACGCAATTGACCAATAGTGTAACCAAGATAAGCCTCCGTACCATAAACCCGCATATCACCAATATTGTCTTTCCAGCTACGCCCCCCTACCGATGGCGGCGGCGTTGCATAGTCGTAAATATAATCATCAATATCCGTTTGGAACACAGTGATGCCCGCAAGAAAATTATCTGCGCCAAACACAGCATCTTCGAACATCAGGGAAAACTCAGTATTGAGCCCCGTTTCTTCTTTAATACCGGGGTTGGCCGTGTCATGAAGGCCTGCGCCCGTAAACACCTCACCAATTTCTGGCCCTTTAAAAAGCTGTGTCGTACTGAGTTTTAGTAGCAAGGCATGACTTAATTCATACTCTGCCGCCAAAGCTCCACTGATTTTGTCAAAGCCATCATCGACGACAGCTGAGTCGATGTCGTAGCTGTCGTAGCGAATACCGGGTATCAATGCCAACCGATCGGTTACCTGTATCAAGTCCTGAATAAAAATCGCCTGACTCGTGGCTTTCTCACTACCATTCTCAGACGTGCCCTTTAAATAGCTGGCCTTGTAGTCAGTATCGTAGCGAATAATTTCTGCACCGTAGGTGAGGATATGCATATCTAATGCGCTTTCTGCCAACAAGTTAAAGCCGCTGTTTTCTGCTTCTCCTTCAATATACCCTGCCGAATTGGCAAAACGCGGGTTAATAAGCCAGCCTGTTTCATCACGTTTTAATGTGCTGTCATTGTCAAACAAAGTGGCTTTTAATTGCGAATGCCCGCCCCACTCCAACTTATAATTAAGGCTCAGCGTGTCCCGTGAAAACTCCGTTGGCCATAGTAGCGGGATGGCCAAATTGTTGGCGATGCCGATACCCGTTGCCAGGCCCATGTCGGGGCGCTGACTGTAGTCGCCTTCATCTTCATAGGATTCATACCCCAGTTCTAACCGTTGGCTATCGGATATATTCCAGCCAAATTTGATCAAGCTATCATCGAGATCACCTGCCAAACCTTTTACGCTACCATTGGTTCCGGGAATCTCATTGCCATCACCACCTACAATTTTATTACCGCCCACTTCATAGTTGTCTCGATCGACAGAATTATAATAAGCCAGCACATCCAGACTTTTTGTTAGCTGGCCATAAGCGGTAACAGCATTACTGGTACCAGAATTATCACCATAGGACGTTTGCAGCCGGGCGCCAAACCTCTCGCCATCGCGCAATAGCTCATTCGCTGATTTTGTTTCGAAGCGCACCGCGCCACCTAAACCACCGTCAATAATAGAGTTGCTTCCAACCTGAACATCCACTGATTTAAGAATGTCAGCGTGTATTTGTAGATTACCCATATGGTGGTACATGTAAGTATTCTGGTTTGCGCCATCGATGCTAATGCGCAAGTCCTTGTCATCCATGCTGCGAATAGTGATGCGCTGATTGAGTGAATGCGCGCCACCCACATCAACGCCCGGAATTGTGCGCAGTAAATCACTGACATGATCGGCTTGTTTAATGGCCAGCGTGTCTTCAGCTATCCCTATGGAAGACGCACTCACCTGGGTGCCCCACACGGTGACACTTTCAATTTCAAGGGGCGTGGGTGAGCTATCAGAGATGTGCTCTTCTTGCTCCGCAAAGGTGTAACTGGACGTCGATATTGATAGTACTAATAACCCAAAACAGCTGAGTTTCGTTGGTTTTACGTTTTCCATAAGGGTTTTCTCTGTGCACTAATAACTCAATGAGCGGGCATACTACACCTTGATGATACTGATTATCAATACCATTCGCGTTTATAAGAGACCAGAGCAACCAGCCCTTTCAGCTGTCGGCGTGTACATTGCTATAAATAGAGGTTTTGGAAACCCGGCATTAAATAAAGGCCAGGCAGCAGGAGAAAGAGTCGTTAAATAATTTTTAAAAAAGGAGTTTTTCCACGCAAAAAACAGTAAAACCATCAGAACGCGAGCGAAACAATCATGAGAAAGCGACTAAAGAAGGGTCAAAATATCACTATAAAAACAGTGCTATTAATAGAAAAAACAAAAGACTCGCTGCGTAAAATTTTATTCCCCACTAGCAGTGAGGAAGTAAACATTACGTTTATCCCTCCCTGAATGTGAATTAAAGGTCTCATCAACCATCCTTATTAATAGGCTCATTCGCAGGCTTGGGGCCAAGCTTGGCAGGAATAAACATCGCTAAAAACAACACCGGCACCACCACCCAGATACACACAATAAAGGTATCGTTAAGCCCCAGAGTGGAGGCCTGAACAGTCGCCAGATGCTCCGTCATCGCCCACATTGCCTGTTCATTGCCTGCACTCAATTGCTCGAGGGGAGCGAAAGCTTCACTTAATGCCGGGTTAAGAGGGTTCAAATCTTCCACCAGGCGCTGTCGATGAAAGGCCGTGCGCGACTGCCAAATACTAATGCCCACGGCAATCCCGACACTGGTGGCAATGGTGCGGAAAAAGTTGAAAAAGCTGGCCGCCGAGGCAGTTCTCTCTTGCGACACGGAGCCCAATGAAATGACCATTAGTGGAGGAAACATCAAGGTGAACCCAATACCCATCACTACGCGAGCCCAGATAAATTGTTCAAAGGTTGAATCGGTGGTTGATTGGGCCTGTAGATAAATCGCATACATCATCGCCAACGTGCCGGAAATAATCAGGTAGCGTAAATTGAGCCGGCCAATATTTTTACCCACCATCATCATGCCGACAATGGGCAGCACACTGGTGCCCGCCATCACCAGGCCCGACAGTGTTGCGGTGTAACCCAGGGCCGACTGCATCCAGATAGGATAAAGCACGGTGCTGGCAAAATAAGTGAAGTTAAAAATCACGCCCATGATGGACGCAATGACGAACACGGGGATTTTAAACAAACTGTAATCGATAATCGGATGGGGCTCGCGGCGCTCCCAAATCACATAGCCAATGAAGGCAATAACGGCGATATTGAGCATTAATCGAATATCCGCCGAGGCCAGCCAGTCAAGTTCGTGCCCCTTGTCGAGCACCAGCTGAAACAACAGCACCGTGCTTGCCAACAGGAACATACCTACCGCATCGACCGGCACCTTTTGAATGGGCGTTTCCATATGGCTCATGCTGGTCCAGACAATCCACGCGGCGAGAAAACCGATGGGGATATTCAGGTAAAAAATCCACGGCCAGCCAATACCATCAGTAATAACGCCGCCTAAAACCGGGCCGAGCACTGGCGCAATGGTCGAGGCGATACTCCATAAACCGATGGCCATGCCGTGCTTCTCAGGCGGGAATATACGCAGTAAAACGGTTTGCGACAGGGGCACAATCAAACCGCTAGACAGACCTTGCAGGGCGCGAAAAAACACCAGCATTTCCATACTAGTGCTCATGCCGCAGGCCCAGGAGGTCAACGAAAACATCATTACGGATACGGTAAACGTACGCACCTCGCCGTAACGTTTGCACACCCACGGGGTGAGCGGTAAAACAATCGCCAGACACACACTGTAGATGGTGAGAATCCAGGTGCCCTGCGATGGCGACGCACCCAGGGTGCCGGAAATAGACGGCACCGCCACCACGGCAATGGTGAGGTCGAGTACATTCATAAAGTTAGCGGCAGTAATCGCAAATGCCGTAATCATTAAGGGTAAACGTGGGATTTGTGCGGGCGGGGCTGCTGCCGTAACTGCTGTCATAGATTGCCTGTATCTCAATGCCATAGCTGACCGGGTCATCTCGAGGCGAGAATCAAAACTAAAGCAGGCAATTGAAACGGGTGTTTATAAATTGTAGGAGGCAGGAGGTTATCGGCAGCCCGTTGACAAGTCAACGTTTATTGTCAATCTCTTTACTTAAGTGAGGAATTTACGGTGAGAAGTGAGGGGTTTTTAAAAGTTAAAGTGAATGCCGGAGTTGCAGGAAAATAACAAAGAAAGGAAGTTAAGGGTCGCGTTGAAACGACCCTTAACGGGCAATCAACTTCTAACAATCAACTACCGAAAACGCCCTTCTCTTTCATCGCCTGAATTTGCTCAGGTGTGAAGCCCAGCTCCAGCGCGACAGCCTCGTTATCAGCACCCAGCTCAGGAGCCAAAAAGTTCACCTTCCCCGGCTCATTCTTAAACTTAATGGGAATACCAATATGCTCGCGGCCCTGCTCGTCTTCAATAATCATTTCCCGTGCACGGATTTGCGGATCATCCGCCCCCTCACGTAAATTGTTGACCGGTGCAAAGGCCGCTTCAACTCCGTCGAACCAGACAACCCACTCGGCCTGGGTTTTCGTCAGGAAGGTTTCCGTGAGGAATTCCTTTACCAGGTTCTGAGTCGGCCCGGGAGGCGGCTCGCAGAAAGGAATTAAATCGGGGCGTTCCATTTTATTCAGCACTTCAATAGCGAAATGCATTTCAGACGCACCCAGCACCACGTATTTATTATCTTTGGTTTCGTAGATGTTATACATCGCATAACCACCCCAGGTGCGCTCCTCTTTCACCACCGGCGGCTTTTTCTCGCTAAACACCGTACCCATATTATTCGGCACACAGGCGATTAATGAATCCATCATCGCCAGATCAATATAGTCACCCTCGCCCGTTTCCTTGCGACGCAACAGGGCCATTAGCACACCCGACAGGCCCATCATCGAACAGAGCATGTCAGCATTGGGAATAGCCGGAATCGCCGGCTTGCCATCGAAACCCAAATTAACACTGAGAATACCGGCATAAGCCTCGGTCGCCAGATCGTGGGCGGGCTTCTTAATGTAGGGGCCAGTCTGGCCGAAGGCCGACAGAGAGGCGTAAACAATGCCGGGATTGCGGGCTTTAATGGACTCATAATCAACACCCAAACGGGCAGCAACACCGGGGCGGAAGGCTTCAATCACCACATCGGCAGACTCGGCCAGCTTAAGGGCCATCTCTTTGCCCTCATCCGTTTTCAAATTGAGCTGAATACTTTTCTTGCCGCGATGAGTGTTGGAAAAATACACCGTCATGCCGTCGATCTTGGGGCCAATCTCACGATTTGGCTCGCCGCCGTTAATAGGCTCGAGTTTAATCACCTCAGCGCCGTGGTCAGCCATCATCTGCGTCAGCAGCGGCCCCGGTAAAAACAGCGATAAATCGAGAACTTTAATACCTTCCAGTTTCATGCAATACACCTTTATAACGTAAGACAACAGAGCGAAGCGACGATGGGCCGGTGCAAACGCGAACAAGAATGCACCGGCATTCCGGGCGGCAAGGATATTAGCCTGAGGGCTGCCTGTCTACGCCTTCGATTTGCAGCCCCTTGCCCCAGCCCCTATTATGACGGCCCCTTATTCATACCCCTCTATATTTCTCAAAACTGAGGGAGAGACAACTTACCCTTGCTGGGAGCAAATCGAACCATGACTATAGAAGCAATACTTTGGGATTTCGGCGGTGTTATCACCTCCTCCCCCTTCGAATCCTTTAATCGTTTTGAAGAGAAAAACGGCTACTCGAAAGACTTTATTCGCGGCATTAACTCCACCAACCCCGAAACCAATGCCTGGGCACTGTTTGAATCCAGCCAAATATCGGTCGAAGAATTTGACGGCGCTTTCGAAAAAGAATCCCGCGCCGCCGGCCATGTCATTACCGGTAACGAAGTCATTAAACTGCTCGCCGGCAATGTGCGCCCACGCATGATCGAAGTGCTTAAGCGCTGCAAGCAGGACTATAAAATATCCTGCCTCACCAACAACGTGCGCGCCGGCAAGGGCCCAGGCATGTCTCGCTCACCAGAAAATGCCGCCGAAGTGAAAGCCGCGATGAGCCTCTTCGACTACGTTATCGAATCAAGTAAAGAAGGCATGCGCAAACCCCAGCCTGAGATTTACCTGCTCGCCTGTGAGCGCATGGGTGTAGACCCAGCCAATGTGGTGTATCTCGATGACCTGGGGATTAACCTGAAGCCTGCGCGGAAACTGGGTATGACGACGATTAAAGTGTTGTCGCAGGATCAGGCGATTGAAGATTTGAGTGCGGTGTTGGGTATTGGTTTATAAATAGGATTGGTGGGGCACGACTTAAACGAGGGCTTTCACGTTATTAACGCCCGCCTCAACTGCCGTAGGCCAATGGTGCCTTTTGTACATTTTTTACACAAAAGGTGACAGTGACCGGAGGTCAGATTGCAGGCGCTTGCTCAGCCGTTACATGCTAGCTTCACGATTTAGAGCATCTGAAGCCCACTGATTAATACTTAAGCCACTTAACTCTGCAGCAGTCGCAACTGCTGCATGTATTTCCGGGCGCAACCTAAGCATGAGTTTGCCAGAATATGGCTTTTGAGGTGTTTTATCCACCGCTTTACAGGTTTCTAAGTAGTCTTCAACAGCCTCTTCAAATGCTTCTTTTAATTCAGAAACAGACTCACCATGAAAGCCAACCGTATCTTGAATACCCGCAATATGGCCAATAAAACACTCATCTTCAGAGCTAAACTCAATACGAGCAGCGTAGCCTTGGTAGCTTAAAGAATTATTCATGGTTCAACTCCCAATTGTTTAAGAAATGTGCGCGCATTCCTTACCTGGTAGGGTAAGGCTTCTTTTTTAGGATGAGGTCGATGAAACGTAGCAATGATGCCATCTTTATGGAATCTTACTCGAGAGCCATTACCTTCAATCACATCTGCACCGGCAGATATAAGAAGAGATTCAATCTCCTTCCACACCATTGAGGCAGAAACCGGATCTTTAAAGATCGTAGCAAGTGTGCGCTTTTGTTTAGAGTTCATTAGCCAATGATATCACGAAACGATATCATCACAAGGGCGCGATTTGAGGACTGGACGCCTTTAGAACGCGATTGCTGGAGCTACTAAGCAGCGGAAAAAATCTATGGAAAACCTATGGGGTCAGGACTCGATTAATTTCACCCTTCAGGCAGTTTTCTGACTGGCGACCCCCTCCTCTTAGCCTTGGAAACACCGGTCGCATATCGATAACAGGTACGTTCCGAGTCAATCAGCGTGGCTTTGTAACGCCCTCCCCATAGGCTGCCAGTACGTTTTTAGGGTGGGTGTCCTAGCTAAGTTTCAAATTGACCGCTTGGGCTTTGTTAACTCATGCCGCTGCCGTGTTTAACGATATGGATTCAGAAACGACAGTTATTAATTTCCGTGCTGCTCTTATAGCCTCTTCTAGCTCGCGAAATGTCACATTTACTCCAGTGCTGTGTGCCACATCATGGCGGCCAGATACTGCATTGTTGTAAATTGTTACATCTTTATCATCAATATTGTTATTCAAGTATTCCTTAGCTTCCCTTCCAAAATGGCCGACAAATCCCGCGACCTCACCTTTTCCTATGCTTCGCAATACTTTCTTACAAGTGGCTACAGCATAGTTTTTCAATGCTATGTCATCAGCAATATCAGCTCTTCTCTCTACAACGCCATATATTTCTTGCTGGACATCTGCACACATAATCACCAGGATATGCTGAGTAAGATAAGACTCAATCTCTGAACCCCAAGCATTACTTACATTTAAATGTTCTTGGCAATTATCAAACGCCAGTTGTGTCCTAAGGAGTAGGTTTTCCATAAGAATTCCTTAGCCCGCAAATATATCTAGCGTACGCTGAAATCTTAGGTATAAAGTTTTCCCGTCACTTGTGTTAATAGTTGCGGTTTCCAAAAAATCAGGGTCTGTTACTAATAACTGGTATCCTGTAACTAGGTTCCCGTTATCACCGAGTTCAGCCACCGCGTTAAATATTGAGTCCATTGCTGCATAGTTAATCCGCCCCCTTAGATGAAACGGCTTTTCCGGCAATTGATTGGCGATAATCTCACATGTGTTTGTAAATATTTCCCTAAGTTCATTAAGCTTCGCATCACGTTTGTTGGTGTCCATTTTCTTGATTTTAGCCATAAATCCGTTCAAATAACCCTTCATTGGCTTATCATATTCTTTCCATGACTCATGGAGAGATAAACACCTTAATACAAGCTCCACATCTCTAAGGCGCTTATCCATTTTTGGTTTGAAAATCATCTTGCGCCAATTCTCATCACCATTAAGCTCTTCAAGCAAAGCAAACAGCTCACCAAAATAAACGCATTTCCGTATTTCCATCGGATTAAGGTTTATACCGCCGGTATTTAATCGTTCAAAGATATGATAAATACTTGAATCATCCTCCGGGTCTAATTGCTGGACAACAGTTGCTCGCAAAACAGTGTCATTTAGCTGAAATCGGTCACTATCCTCAAGGTCTGTGTACGTTTTACCTTCCCATTTAGGAAGAACATTTTTTAATCTAAATATTTTTTCGTCGAATTCATTTTTAAAAAATCTGATGGCAGACAAAATTCTTTGCTGTCCATCAATCACAGCAAGCTTGTTGGATTTTCTATCCTTGTACAAAAAAACTCCAGGCACCGGAAGGCCTAGAAGAAATGACTCAATTAACTTACTTGCTTTAACTTGATCCCAGACATAGCTCCTTTGAAACTCAGGTATCTCAATCTGTCCTTCATCCCATTTATCAAGATATCCCTTGAGGGTTATATCAGCCGGGTACGAATTAATTTGATACGAGAATACATCTTGCTCTTGATCTTCACTCTCTTCTGTTTCATCAACTACCCATTCTTCCATCATTTTCAATCCTCAAATTTCATATCTGTGTTTAGTTTCGAGGGTTAACCCCTATGTAGCCGGCAGTTTTTGGACAACCGGAACTTGCCCTAGTACGTCTTATGCCATTTTCTGATAATGATGAAAGTCTTGAATGCTCTTAAACTCATCTTTTTATGATTCTTGTACCTTATATAAATCCCAGCGAACTTGTAGATTTAGCCAGAAATCAGCGGAAACATTGAAGAACCGAGCAAGACGCAAAGCCGTACTTGGCGTAACACCACGTTTTGATTAACCAGCTCGTTAACACGCTGATAGGGAACATGGATGGCATCGGCCAGTTCTCGCTGAGTAATTCCCATTGGCATCAAAAACTCTTCAAGTAGTATTTCACCCGGGTGAGTGGGTGCTCTTTTAGTGGGTATGAGAACCATGGTGTCACCTCTAGTGATAATCCGAAAGGGTCTACTAAACTAATGTGCCCTTCAGATAATATCTTAAACCTCGATACCTGGCTCCCTAATCATCGTACTTCGGCGCGATACGCAGGTGCTGCACCTTCTCACCATTTTTCAAATGACATTCAAAAATCTCATCGATATCTTCTTTCGAATGGTAGCGATACCACGTCTCGTTGGGGTAGACCACCATCACCGGCCCCAGGGCACAGCGGCCGAGGCAACCAGCACGATTGATACTCAAGCCACCGGGGCCATTCAGCTTTTCTTCTTTAATCCGCTTTTTCAAATGGGTTCGCAACTCACTGGCGCCATGATCTTCACAACTGGCGCGGCCATCGCTGCGCTGATTGGTGCAGATAAAAACGTGCTGTTTAAAATATGACATTCATCCCTTCCCTTTCAACCAATAAGCCATGTTAGCAGTTTGTTGAATAGCCCCTATTTTTAAGACAAGTTCTACTCCCATTGGTAAGGTATCAAACGCGCTGACAAATAGTCAGTGGTGGGGAGGGCCGCACTAGCTTGCCACGACAGTAGCCACCCAGGTTTTCAGATCGAATATAACCTTGAAGGCTTTAGCTTTGTCTAGGTTCGACAATATGAAGTGACATCAAGCGCTGTAGTTTCTTCGCATCCGGGTCCGAGGTTCTAGCTTCCCTACACGCTTTGGCCATGCCGTCCCCAGATATTGCGGCCCACTCGATAGCGAAGTTATTCAAGTCGGCAAGCTGATTAAGAAGAACCCGCTGAGCCCTGCCATTCCCCTCTCTAAAGGGGTGAATCATATTGATCTTACCCAGGTAATACCCTGCCCTTTTACCAAATTCTTCTGAAACCATGCCCTGGAGCAGGTTTTCATTGTGAAGCTGTGTGAAAACATCGGACGCAGTGTCGATAATCAAGCTATGCGGGAGAAATAGCTTTCCACCTTTCATGATTTCAGTTTGGCGAAGCTCTCCAGCAAATGGGTAGACATCCTCAAAAATACGGAAGTGGACTGTCTGAAGGTGAGCCAGGTCAACGGTGCCCGGTACAGGGTCAGCTACCAACTCGGCCAGCGTAAGCTGAGTCAGTTGCTCTTCGGCCTTATTGAGTGATTGTGTATCGGTAAAACCCAGTAGGTTTTTGAGGCATTGTGAATGCTCGATACGATAGGGGTCGTCTTCGCGGAGGTCGTATTGTGAATATTGATCCATCAGATCAGGGCACTATAGGGTTAGCTAACAACCTGAGAAGCGTTGCTAGCACGAAACTGAGCGACCAGTTTTCGGCGTAGCGCCTTGGCGTCGACTTTTCCATCAATGATGTCAGAGATGGTTCTTTCCTCGCGAGCAGAGACACGTATACCTTCAATCCGGCAGGAGCCAGCCACCTGGGAGGCGAGATATTTAGAGGTAAATACGTGATGAGCCATAAGCGATCTCTGCAACAATGAGCTCATCTTAGCGCCGGGCTTCTTTTTCTGCAAACCAGAAGGTATTAGTGGCCAAAGCGGATTGATTGCAGTGCCAATGACACTCTCACAAGCTGGCTAGCACGGTGAGCAACGCGTACCATCTGCCCTCCAACTTATTACAAGCGAGGCGACCATGTCTTACCAGGCCATTAAATTTCAACGCGAAGGCAGTATTGCCCGCATCACCCTCGCCCGCCCCGAAGCGGCCAATGCGTTGAATTTTGCTATGGGTGAAGAGCTTTACGAGGTTGCTCAGATTTGTGCCAACGATGCGGGCATCCGCGCGGTGATTCTCGATGCCGAGGGCAAACTCTTCTGTGCCGGTGGCGATGTTGTGACCTTTGCCGAGGCAGGCGACGAACTGCCCGCCACCTTGCGGCGCTTGCTCGACAGCTTTCACCCGGCGGTCGAAACCCTGTCGTCAATGAATGCGCCCGTTATTGCCGCTGTGCAGGGCGTTGCTGCGGGTGCCGGTCTGTCGTTGTTGAGTTCGTGCAGTCTTGTGATTGCCAGTGACAACGCCAGCTTCACCATGGCCTACACCGGCATTGGCATGACCCCCGACGGTAGCGCCACTTATTACCTGCCCCGCCAGATTGGCCTGCGCAGAGCGGAAGAAATGATGATCACCAACCGCCGTTTAAGTGCCGTAGAGGCGGTAGAATGGGGTTTAATCAATCAGTGTGTTGCCGGCGACGAACTCACCAGCACCGTACAAAGCCTGGCTGACAAACTGGCTAGCGGCCCCACCATCGCCTTCGGCCGCACCCGTCAGTTGTTGATGGACAGCTTCGACAATAATTTTAGCCAACAACTGAAAGCCGAAGAAGAAGGCATTATCGCCATGGGGCGAACCCGTGATGGCCTCGGCGGTGTGGCGTCGTTTAAAGACAGAAAGAAACCAGAATTTAACGGCGAATAAAAATTCGTAAATTATCGAAAGGCTTTATGCCCATAACCTCATTTTAATAAAGGACGTTTCAGTGCCAAAAGCGAGTGAATTAAAAAAAGGCCATGTTGTTGAAATTAATAACGCACCCCATTCTGTTAAACAGGTAGAGGCGAAAAGCCCCTCCTCTCGCGGTGCGGCGACACTTTATAAAATACGCTTCACCAACCTCAAAACCCGACAAAAACTGGATGAGTCCTATAAGGGTGACGACTTTCTAAAAGAAGCCGACTGCGTTCGAATGACGCTGCAGTACTCCTACCTCGACGGAGACACCTACATGTTTATGAATTCCGAGGACTACAGCCAGTACGGCCTCAATAGCGACGAAATTGAAGATCAGCTCGTCTACATTAGCGAGGGGCTGGAAGATATCACCGGCCTGGTAATGGACGGCGCACTACTCGGCATAGAGCTGCCTCAATCGGTCGCGCTGAAGGTGGTGGATACCGCTCCCGGTATTAAAGGCTCCACCGCTGCCGGGCGCACCAAACCGGCAACCCTCACCACTGGGCTGGAAATACAGGTGCCGGAATATTTAGAACCCGGTGAAATTGTGAAAGTGAATACGGTGACGGGCAAGTTTATGTCTCGTGCTTAAGCCTGTTTATTCAATCAACAATGATATTTGAAATATACACCTGATAAGAAGAAAACATCGCTCAGAAAAGGAAAGGTAAAATGCTAGCAACCATAACCACGCCTCGTATCATGCTTATCGGTGGCGGCGCAGTCGGCGAGATCGCCGATGTCATGACCAAACTTGGCTGCAGCAAACCCCTATTGGTCACCGACCCCTATATGCGCGACAGCGGCAAAGCAGCCCATGTTACCGACGTGTTGGCTGCCGCTAGTATTCAGTGGGAAACATTTGCAGACACCGTACCGGAGCCAACAGACGACGTAGTAATTACCGGTGCCGAAATTATTAACCAGGGCGACTTCGACTGCGTGATCGCCCTCGGTGGCGGCAGCCCCATCGACACCGCTAAAGCCATGACTCTGCTGGCACACGGTGGCGGCACGATTCGCGATTACAAAGTACCCTACCAGGCCAACGAAAGCGGCCTGCCAATTATTGCCATTCCGACGACTGCAGGCACCGGCTCTGAAGTGACTAAAGTTACGGTGATTACCGATAAAGCCAGCGATGAAAAAATGCTGATCATGGGCCTGGGCTGCCTGCCTGCAGCAGCCATTGTCGACTATGAACTAACCTATAGCGTGCCCTATCGCACCACGGCCGATACCGGCATCGACAGTTTGACCCACGCCATAGAGGCCTACGTTAGCGCCAAGCACAACCCACATACAGACACCCTGGCGCTATCGGCTATGGGATTAATCGCCCGCAATATTCGTAGCGCCTGTAATGAGCCCGACAATAAGGCCGCCCGCGAGGCGATGATGTTGGCTGCGACGCAGGCTGGCATGGCGTTTTCCAACGCCTCTGTTTGTTTGGTACACGGCATGAGCCGGCCCATCGGTGCTTTCTTTCACGTCGCCCACGGCCTCAGCAATGCCATGCTATTACCTGCCGTCACGGCTTTTTCAGCCGGGGCTGCCATGGAACGTTACGCCGATTGCGCCCGAGCGATGGGATTAGTGAAACGCGGCAGTGATACCGACGCAGCGGTAACAGGCTTGCTCAAGGAATTACGTCAATTGAATAAAGATTTAAAAGTACCGTCACCGAAAGAATACGGCATTGATGAAAAGGATTATTTCTCGCTGCTCAATACCATGGCCGAACAGGCGCTGGCTTCTGGCTCACCAAACAACAATCCTAAAGTACCAACCGTAGAGGAGATGGCCGCGCTTTATAAGGAAGTGTGGGAAGCTTAGTGCGTACTCATTAAGCCCCGCCGCCACAACCACAGCCCCGCCACTGCGCTAATTCATCGAGTTCTGCCAATTCCTCTTCGGGGCTAAGGCTATTTTGGTACGCCGCAAAGTGTGCCTTCGGGTCGGAAGATACCAACCATGAAGCATCGCTGTTTTGGGCCAGTGATTTTAACGCGTCGTACCAACGTAAAAAGTCTTGTGAATACTCAGACACGGTCATTTCGAATAGCCCCACAACTCAAGCTGCATTATAAATGCAGTACCTGTCTCACCTTTCAATTTCAATTTTTACCGGAATCCAGTGGTATTGAATTTGATTAAGAGTCCCTGCGGATTTAAGCCTGTTAAGTGCCTCGTTCAACGTATTTAGCAATTGCGTATTATTTTTATTTACCGCCCAGGCGATAGATTCTTTGGTGAGTGGCGTATACAGAGCCATTAAATCGGGCCAGTCTGAGCCTTTAGCTAAATTCCAGCTGGTCGGTGCATCGTGAATAAAAAAATCTATTTCATTGTTCTGTAAAGCAGAAAAACCTTTCTCTGGATTTTGATAGGGTTTAACTTCAGCCTCTGCCGCATATTCTGCAATATATTGCTCGCCCGTCGTACCGGGCTCGACACCGATACGCATCCCTGCACGATACATTGACCGAGGTTGACTTAAGCGAGCAATATCCGCTTTGCGAATAATCGCCATTTGACCAATTTCAAGATAGGGCTGAGTAAAAGCAACTCGCTGTGAACGCTCAGCCGTAATACTCATACCCGACATAATGACATCGATATCACCCTTCTCCAGAGCCGGGATCAGCTCACTCCAGGGGTACTGCTTAAACACGATCTTTGTTTTCAGAAGCTTGCCGAGCTCTTTTGCCGTAGCAGGCTCTATGCCCGTCAATTCTCCGCTATCCATGTACACCAGGGGCCTGTATTCAGCATTAAGACCAATTATTAGCGTCTTACTATCGCCAGCATGTAGCGGCGATAAACCGCTAAATATAAGCGTAAAACAGAGAGAAATAACCTTTGGCCATAATGTTCTGTGTTTCATAATTATTGCACCTTTAATGGAATTAATACTTATTTTAAAATTACGTTTCACTGCCCACTGTAGGTGGCAGCGTCAGTCGTTCTCGAATTAACGCAGATCCAATGCCTTTGTTTGGATATTTTAGTTCGATGCTAACCGAAGCCAGTCCATAGCAATCAACAAACGTCTTATCGATCGTTACTGTAAAAAGACTATCTCCTTTGCCTCGCTCTCACCGCTAGTCGACTGCACCTGACCGATTACACAGGCCTGTTGATAACCTGCTTGACGAAGCGCTTGCAGGCAGCTATCCACTTCATTATCAACGACACTCGCCAACAGCCCACCCGATGTTTGCGGATCGAATAATAGCGGATAAACGGGGTGTTCGAGCCAATTATCCAAATCACGAATAGCGTGTCGTGAATGACTATTTTGTGGCTGCAAGCTACTACTAATACCCTGCGAAAAACAGTGTAGCGCACCATCCAGTAATGGCAGTTCATTCAGTCTAATCGTCGCGCCATTGCCCGATGATTTTAGCATTTCCAACAAATGGCCCAATAAACCAAAACCCGTAATATCCGTACAGGCACTGGCGTGATGCCGGTGAAAAATATCGCCCGCCTGACAATTCGATAATTGCATACCTTCAATTGCCTTGCTAATCCATTCACCTTTAGCTGCCAATTGTGCGTGAGCGGCAAACAGCGTACCGGTACCCAGGGGCTGAGTCAGAATAAGCTGATGGCCCATTTGCGGCTGATTTTTACGGAGTAACTGCTCTTCTTCGCAGGTGCCGTTAACGCTAAAGCCGAGGCTCAGTTCAGCGCCTTCACTGGTATGGCCACCGATTAAAGCGCAGCCATTGTCGTTCAATACGGCCACCGCGCCACTCAT
This sequence comes from Gammaproteobacteria bacterium 50_400_T64, assembly GCA_002162755.1. GTDB lineage: Bacteria > Pseudomonadota > Gammaproteobacteria > Pseudomonadales > Porticoccaceae > Reddybacter. The sequence continues at coordinate 122,930 of MAAS01000004.1, forward strand.
AATTTGCAGAAGATCGCGCTCAACAATAGCTTCTGCGGCATAAGGCAAAGTGGCAATCGCCAGAGCGCTGTGAGGCCGAGCATTCATTGCAAATAAATCACTGAGGGCATGCTCAGCGGAAATTTGACCGAGCACATAGGGGTCATCAAGCAACGCACGAAAAACATCGACGCTTTGCAGTAATAGTTGCCCAGCAGGAATTGCGATAGCACTGGCGTCATCAGGACTCTTTAAGCCCAGCACAATCCCATTATGGTCGACCGGCACAATACGCTGCATGACTCGGTTTAATACTGATGCACCCACTTTGGCACCACAACCACCACAGCGCATGGCGGCATTAGTCGTGTCTGCCTGGGATTCACCACTAATCACTTCAGATACAGGAGGAATGGCCCCACCCTCTTTCACCATCGACAATTCACTGAACATACGCATAAAACGCCGGTCAATGCGGTCTTTCAAACGCCACACCCAACGGCCACTGAAGCTGGGGAGATAACTCCCCGGCTTACAGCCAAGGGCCATTTGATCACCACAGGCGAGCAAACTCAGAAAGGTCTTTTGCGGACGAAAGGAACGAAGGGACTGGCCAAGAAGCGCCTTACGTAAATTATCAAACAGAATAGGCCCCTGCCGCACCGCAAAGACGCCTGCCCGTGGACGAGAAAAACCATCTTGTTGTGCAACATCACCAGCGGCAAAAACAAAGTCGTGGCTGCTTGACTGCAAATACTGGTTAACACGGATAAAACCCTGTTTATCAAGGCTCAATTCAGTTTCACTTAACCAGCCAGGTGCGCGCGCATTGGTACACCAGAACAGGTGATCAAACTCAATACTCTTTTTATTATCCCCAATTAAAGCATTCGCGGAGACACTTTCAACCCGCGTGTTAGAGACTATTTCAATATTGTGGGCAGAAAATAACTCAGCAACTTTACGCTGTATTCGTGGCGGATAATTTTCTGGTAAACCCTCGCCTTTCTGAACCAAACAGAACTGTAGCGGCCTGCTAATAGCGACCTCATTATTCAATGAGAAGTGCATTGCTAGAATTAGTTCGACCCCAGCAGCACCGCCACCCACGATAACAATACGCGTTGCAAGATCTTCATCTGTAGGTTTTCTTTCTTCCTGTAGCGATTCTTTTAGAGCTTGCCAGCGAGGGTAAAACGCGGCAATAGGTTTAACGGGTGAGGCAAACTCATCGGCCCCCGGAATTCTCAAATCAGGCTTAATTCCACAATTTATTGAAATAAAATCGAAACCAAGTGGCGTTCGATCTGCAAACATGACTTCTTTCGCCGTTAAATCAATGTCCACTACCGCTGCTTGAATAAAGCGCACATTGGCATAACGACAAAGGCGCGCCAAATCAATATGGGTTTCTTCCATTGAATAGTGCCCGGCAACCAGACCTGGCAACATGCCAGAATAAGGCGTTAGCACTTGCGGTGAAATTAATGTCAGACGTACACCCGGCAACGGTTTCATGGCCCACATTTTCAATACCAGAGCATGACTGTGCCCGCCGCCAATAAGAACCAGGTCTTTATAGTTAGGTGTGGGTATTTGCATTAGCGTATGTCTGCAGTGGTATTTAAGTGAAGGTTGCGGCGTAGGCTGCGAGCCAGAGTATCAACGAGCATATTGAGCAAGGCTGAAGCCAGGATTAATAAGGCGGCACGGTCAAAGCGAAATTCTTCAAAGGCGGAATCAATATAAAAGCCCAAAGTAGCAATACCGAGAATGCCGAGTATCGCGCTCTCACGAATAATCACCTCCCATCGGTAAAACAAAATCGCCATAAATTGCCGAAAAATACGGGGCAACACCTCATAAAAATAGCGGTTAAGGCCTTTACAGGCGTCATCACGTAAGACTATCTGTTCGCCAAAACGGGCCGTTAAATGCGCGACGATGGCACCATTGTGAAGTGCGAGCGCAACAATAGCTGGCAGCATAGATGGCCCCCAAAGTAACAAGGCGACAAAAGCCAATAGATACTCCGGCAAGGTGCGGGCGATAATTAACAGCCCATCGCCGCTGCGTCTTATTACCTGTCCTATTCGTCGGCCAAAAAATAGCGGGGAGCAAAAAGGAAAAACCAACAAAGCTAGTAAGGCCGTAAAAAACAGGGCTATTTGACTCAATACCAGGGTATTACTCAAACCCGGCCAGAGTTGTTGCTGCCATAAAAACACCAACCAGGGGCCAATAGGGTTATCAGTACGTAGAGGCCGGGGGACTATATCTTCAGTAAAAAACTGCGAAATAATTTGCCAATTAAAACTGGCCGTAGGCGGCAGAAATATCAGCGCAGCCAACAAATACAAGGGCAACAAAGCCTTACGTAACCACCAGCGCTGACTGGCGATTAAAAACAACAACACATAAAGTAGGCCAGCCGCTTCACTGTAGAGGCCTTCACTGAGCGATGTTTCTAAATAAAAGCCCAGTGTTGGCAAGCCGACAAAACCCAGCACCACCGTTGAACGCAGTGCGCATTCAAAACGGTAACGGGTGTAATGCCTTAGCGCGGGCCAGGCTAAAGGTAAGGTCGTGTATAAAAACGCACTCAAGCTGCGGCTGTGGAGTAGATGTGCACGGGGATGGGGGCTCGTTTCTTCGTAGAGTTCACCATAGATTTTCGCCAGAGTTCCTGCATAGGGCAAAGCGATGGCGAGCAAGCCCGTGAGTGGCGACAGGCCAAAACATTGGATAAAAATAAGCGCCCAAAATAGCTCATGGATGGCACGCACAAAGGCACAAGAAGCGCGCACCCACCAATGTCGATAAAGCAGTGACAACAAAAAACCAGCAAGCACAGCAAGCGCCATACCTTGCAGGGCAAAACTAAGCGTGTTGGCAAGACCGCTTAACAGCTCTTGATAATCCGGGATCGTTGGCGTAATTAAACCCTGCCCCATGGCCTTTAATTCTAGCCAGGGGCTGGGGCTGATAATTTCAATATCGGCCAATAATAAGCAAACACCCGCCATCAACGCTAAATAAAAACTTGTCGAGCGCAGCGAAGAGGCCCCGCTTTTACCCGGTTTAATTTTATGCATTAAACGATTAACAGAGACATTTTGCATTAACGATAAAGCGCCGCTAATTGCTCCACCTTGAGTGTCGAACTGGGGGCGTCCAGCACAATGGCGCCGTCTTTCAAGCCAATAATGCGATCACAAGTACCCAGGGCCAATTCAACATCATGCAATGCCAGCACCAGTGTTTCGTGTCTTTCCACGATTAACTGTAGTAACTGCTCTGCTTGATAAGCATCGACGGCAGAGACCGGTTCATCACCAAGGAAAACGTTTTGCTGCTGATACAGCGCCCGACCAATCGCGACCCGCTGACATTGCCCCCCAGACAACTTCTCGACGCGGTCAAACACGTGTTTATCCAGTTGTAACAGTGCTGCCAGTTCAGTCACTTCACACAAGGGTTGCGACAGAGGCTTGATTAAATTAAGCAGGTTATAGAGGCTATTGTGGCGCTGCAGGCCGCCCATATAAATATTGTGATAGACACTGAGCATCGGCACCAGCCCCGTCTGCTGAGGGCACCAGGCAAGGGCATCGGGTAATTGCCTGCGTAACGTTGCCAGTAGTGTTGACTTGCCAACGCCCGACTTTCCCACCAGAGCAACCCGTTCACCAGCCGTGATTTTAAGGGAGACATTATTCAGTACAGCCCTACCCTGATAGGACAGTTGCGCGTTGTTCAATAAAAAAACCGTGTGCTGTCCCGCTGCAAGTTCTGGCCCTCTAGCTTTTTGCCCAGGTAGTGAGCTTTGTAAATTAAGCTCAGCGTTCATCGATCAGGCCGATGGCAACAGCCGTCTTGCGGGTGGGCTCATAATCGCTATTCGCCGCACTGATAAAAGCACTGCGGGGGAAAGCTGCTAATAGCTCGGGCTGATTTATCGCCAGTAATGCGGCTTTCACTTTGTCGGAAAAACCCTCGCCCCAACGTTGATCAACATCGCCGCGAATACTCCACTGGTAGTCAGGGTACGGCGGTGTTTGCCAAATGACTTGCACCTGTTGAGGGTCAACCTTCTTCGCCGCGAGGGCTTTTTCCCACACCTTATAGTTAACCGCCCCTACCTCATAAGCACCGCTGCCAACTAAAGCAATAGTGCGATTGTGATCGCCACTAAAACCGACACGCCGAAAACTCTCACTCGGTGCCTTGCCCAGGTGCTGTCGAATATAGTATTCCGGCATCAGGCGGCCAGAGGTTGAGCCCTTGGCACCGAAGGTAAACGTATGGTTCGCTATTGCCAGAGGGAATTGTTTATTTTTTTTATCATTACCATCACCCATGCCATCCAGCAGGCCGCTAGAACGGTGGGCAATAAAATAGGTTTTAAAGAATTGATCTTCGTAGCCCTGAGCAATGGCGCGGCTGCCGGGCACACGCTGGCGGGCTTGCACACCGGACAAAGCACCAAACCAGCCCAGCTGCACCTGATTATTACGAAAGGCCGTGACGGCTGCCGCGTAGCTTTTTACCGGAATATACGTTACCTCAACACCCAGCTGTTCTTGCAGATAGGCGGCGACCTGGCCAAAGCGCTGCTGCAACCGTGATGCATTTTGGTCGGGGATGGCGGTAAAGGTAAAGCTATCAGCCCACGTAGGGCTGACCAAACTGATAGAGACGAGCAGCGCTACTAAAGTAGTCAATAACCGCACGGGCATTCTCCTTAATCATTAGAAAGGTTTTTCAAGGAAGGTAATGAGTTTTCGCTAAGCCATGGAATAAGCCTCCGCCCATTGCAGTAGTTCTGCCCTTTCACCACGAAAAACAACACGGCCTTCGCGCTGCCCTTGTTGGTAGTCGTACATCGGGTCGTAATAATCGGTGAGTAGTAATTGGATGCCCGAGCGAAAACCACGGGCATCGTTGTCGTTTATTAATGCATCTAAGGCTTCACTAAACTCGGCATGGAGTTGTGTAAAACGCTCGCCACCCAGACGCTTACGAATACGGGTGAGATTGCCGAGTATTTGTTCGCGGAATTTTACAGCGCCTTCTTCCTCACCAAATTTTGCGATGTACTGGGGATAGGCCTCGGTAATATAGTCGGCTAGTACAATATCGATACGCTCGGCAATGGGTGTTTCCAGCACGGCTAGCGGGGACTTTTGCATCAGCTCTATAAAGTGCATCGGCAAAGTCACGCCGCCGATCATACGGCCCTCGTCTTCGGCAAAAATAGGCTGTTGATGCTGCGCGCACTGTTTCATTACTGCAATGCTCAGGCTATTTTCAAAATCAATCTGGTTCGGCTGGGCTTGTATCTGTCGACCGAAGGCCGAGCCTCGGTGATTAGCCAGACCCTCTAAATCCAAGGCGTGAGCCAATTTGCGTATCACCAAAGTCTTACCGGAACCTGTGCGACCTGACACTAAAGTTAAAGGCAGGGTCTCACAGTGCTGGTCAAGCTCATCGATCAAAAAACGCCGCATAGCTTTATAGCCACCTGTCACCAGGGGGTAAGCCGTGCCCGCCTCGCCCACCAACTGTTGACTGAGGCGCGAGCGCAAACCACCGCGAAAGCAATACAGATAACCTTCTGGGTGGCGCTGAATAAAGTCCTGCCAGGCGACGATGCGTTGTTCACGAATTTCAGGCGTGGCCAATTGCCAGCCCAGCGCAATGGCCGCGTCCTGCCCTTTCTGCTTGTAACAGGTGCCAACGGCCTCGCGCTGTTTGTCGTCGAGCAGGGGAATATTTTCGCTACAGGGGAAGGCCCCCTTATTAAATTCCACGGGGGCACGCATATCCATCATCGGTACATCGTTGAGGAAGAGTTCGCGGTAGTGCTCAGTATCGGGGCGGGTCGTCATGGGCCGGAATTCTACCTCAGGACTGCATGGGTGAACACATACATCGCAGAGTGCTCCAACAAAAGGTGGTGAACTCAACCTGCAAACGATAATGATTGTTATTTGCATTTAAAAAGTAGGGCGCATATCATTGCAGCCCATTCAAACTCAAGCGACACACATGAAGATCAACTTCCTTTGCACCCAACATAGAAACTGGCTTAGCCATCAACCCGATGAAGCCTTAAAATGCTGCGCAAGATACAGTGAAACTGGGTGGCAACTGAATCAGCAGCAACGCTGGAAAGATGCGTTACCCTACATGGGTTGCGCCTATGAAACGGCTTCTATCATTCTATCAACCGAAGCCCTTGCCCCCGATGATGCCCGCGAGTGGCTAATGCATACATTATCAGGGCTTACACAAACCTTAATTAAGCTAAACCATTTAGAGGTCTGCGAGTATATCTATGAGGGAACAATGGATCTTCTTAGAAAAGAGCCTGCTGATAGCCCAACATCAAAGTTCAATATAACGCGGCAAATTAATCAGCTCGCTCGGGAATTAAGACAATTACGCTACCCAGGGAGTGAAATTAGCACCCCAACCCAACGACTGACACAAAGCCAATGGAGTACCAATGTTCATTGATTTTTTCGAGAATTTTAAACAAGCGCTATGGGAAAGTTAATGCCTGTTAAGTAAATTAATTATTTTTTTTAATGCTACTCAGCCTATCATCATTATAATCTATGCCTTTCTATTATTACTCTTTCTTTTGAACTGAACGCCACCCTTCTTTAATAGGTATCATTCACCTATTTCAGTTAATCAAAAAATTTACACGCGGAGAAAATAATAATGGGCAAACAACGAACCCACATAGAAGCACAGGATCACATCCTGATCATCACCATGACACGCCAGGCAAAACGCAATGCCATTGACGGCGAGATGACATTAGCACTCGATGCTGCGCTTAATCGTCTCGAAGATGAGCCTGACCTTTGGGCTGCCATTATTACCGGCGGGCCTGATATGTTTTGTGCGGGCACCGATATGGCAGCCTCATCAAGTATCCCTACTGAACGCGGCGGTATTTATGGCGTAGTGGGCCGTACCCGCACCAAACCTTTAATCGCAGCAGTCGAAGGCGTCGCCTTTGGTGGCGGATTCGAAGTGGCCATGGCCTGCGACATGATAGTTGCCGCCACCAACGCCCGCTTCGGCTTGCCCGAAGTGAAGCGCGGTCTGGTCGCCACCAGCGGTGCCATCTTTCGCGCCAGCCGCGTGCTGCCACTCAACATAGCCAAGCAAGTGATGCTCACCGGCACCGAGCTTTCACCGGCCGACGGTTATCGTCACGGCATGGTTAACGAACTTTGCGAACCTGGTAAGGCGCTCGAAACGGCACTAACACTGGCTGCACAAATCACCGCTAACTCGCCCGTGTCCGTGCAGCAATCACTGCAGGCCATCGATGCCATTACCTCTGCCGACGATGCTCACGGCTGGGCGCTTACCGCCAAAGCGAAGCAGGTGATTAACGAATCCGCCGACGCAAAAGAAGGGATCGCCGCTTTTTTTGAAAAGCGCCCACCCGTTTGGAAAGGTAACTAACGTACACAAATAGCAGGTCGCGAACAGATGCTGATAGTTTAACCACAGAATTCGCGACCGGTAGGTACTCGCCCGCCTGTTTTACTATGGGATTGCAGAAAGGGACAGTCTATAATGCCCGCCCTTATCTGCCTGTGGATACTCCACACGCTAGCAGGTAAATAAAAGGGGCTATTTGTAAGCCCTCTTAAATAACCCCAGTTAAGTAACCCCAGTCGTTTAGCAAAGGCAAAACATGAGCTACCAATTTATTCGCTATCAGGTTATCGATTCACTCGCCCTGATCACTCTAAATCGCCCCGAAAAACTCAATGCCGTTTCTCTCGGTATGCTCGATGAGTTACACCTCGCCGTTGATGCCGCTCAGGCTGACGAACAAGTGCGGGTTATTGGCATTACCGGTGCCGGTGATAAAGCCTTCGCTGCAGGGTCTGATCTGGCTGAAGTTAAAGTGCGTGATCTCAAAAAAGCACTAGAACCCATTGTTCAGGGCCTGGCGGAAAAGCTTGAGCGCTGTAATAAAGTCAGCATTGCCGCCATTAATGGCATTTGCTTTGGTGGCGGACTCGAAGTTGCCCTGGGCTGCGATTTACGCCTGGCGACACCCAATGCTACCTTTGCCACACCCGAAGGCAAACTCGGCATTATCCCCGGTGGTGGCGCGACCCAGCGCCTGCCCCGTTTAGTCGGCCGCGCATGGGCTTTAGAGATGCTAATTATGGGTGAGCCCATCGATGCTGACCGCGCTCTGCACATTGGTCTTATCACCCGCATGGTCGAAAACGAAAACCTACTACCCGAATTATCACGTATGGCAGAACATATTTCGGCCTTCGCCCCCCTCGTACCTCAGTTTATGAAAGCAATGGTAAATTACGGTATGGAAGGTAGTAGCGCGGCAGGTTTGGCGATGGAAAAATTTGCCCAAAGCGCCCTTTGCAGCACAGAAGATAAAGAAGAAGGGCTCAGTGCCTTCCTCGAAAAACGCACCCCGGTTTGGAAGAAGTAGTAACGCTACTTCTTGTCCTGCAGGCTCATCTGTAACGCTGGCATTTAAATAACGTCAAATACAGCCTGGATCAATAGAGCCCGGCAGGCTCTTAGCGACTCGTTTTGGGGCAAGTATCGTTTTTACCAACGGTAAGCACTGTCCCATCTGAATAAGTGCAATAACGATTACTCCCTTTTATTTTCTGCCTCTTTAAGGGGCCAAAAGTCGGACCACCCTTCCTCTCAAGATTAATGCTAGGCGGGCTACCATTTTTTGTCGGATTTGGGTTTTTCCTGGGGCATCGCTCAGTATGCTTGATGGTTAAAATCCCGCCGTCTGAGTACGTGCAGTAGCGGCTTAAGCCTTTCACCTTATCTGCTTTAAATGTGCCTGCAGGTGCCGAATAAACATCTAATACAAAAAGACTGAAAACACTGAGTAATATTGAAATATACGTTTTGTTCAAAATTTTCTCCTATTACGTTATTAAGGCTGATCCAAAATCGTGCGAACTTGCAGAGCCAGTTCTGATTGCGTGTAAGGTTTGTTTAATAAATTAGCATAAAATTGTGCCTGCTCGTTTTGAGCAACAGCCTTTTTCGTATAGCCAGACGTAAGCAAGACCTTAAGCCCGGGCATCGTTTCTACTGCCTTTTCAGCGAGCTGATAGCCATTTATGCCGCCGGGCATAACAACATCACTGAATAACAGTGCGATAGAAGGCTCTGCAGCCAACGTCTCAAGCGCTTCATTGCCGTCCACAGCAGTCAAAACGTGATAGCCCAGTAACTGAAGTGAATCCTGAGCAAGTGACACTAAACCTGGCTCGTCATCAACCACCAGTATAGTTTCACTACCGGGGGGCAAAATTGTTAACGGAGACTCGGCAGTCTCCACTGTTTCCTCTTGTTCCACAGAACGGGGTAAATAGAGGTGAAAGGTGGTTCCAACACCGGGCTCAGAATAAACATTAATATGCCCTTTGGAGCGTTCAATAAAACCGAACACCATAGCCAAACCCAGGCCAGTACCTTCACCTTCGGGCTTGGTGGTATAAAACGGTTCAAAAATTCTTTCCTGTAGTTCTGCCGGAATACCCATGCCAGTATCACTAATACTGAGCTGCACATAGTCGCCAACAGTAATATTCGGGTATTGGCTGCAATACGCTGCATCCAATGTTGCGTTACGCGTTTCTATTGTTAAACACCCACCACCAGACATGGCATCACGCGCATTGATAATAAGGTTTAATAAAGTGTCCTGAAAATCACCAGCGTTGATATCCGTGAGCCAGAGTCCTCTAGCAAGATTTTCTCCAACCTCTATTTCAGGACTAACCGTCAACGTGGTGAGAATATCCATGCTAGACACGGCTTGATTAATATCAACAGCACTGACATCAACTGCCTGTTGGCGTGAAAACACAAGCAGTTGCTTGGTGACCTTAGCCGCCCGTTCTGCAGATGTTTCAATCGCCGTGAGGTATTTAAGTACTTTCCCTTCTGCAGTAAAGCTATATTTAATCAGGTCAAGATTGCCAATAATAATGCCCAGTATATTATTGAAGTCATGCGCAATCCCACCCGTAAGCTGCCCAATAGCATCCATTTTTTGCGACTGACGCAATTGTTTTTCTATTTTTTTCCGTTCTTCTTCATACTCTATTCGCTCATCAATGGCCGCCTGTATGGCACCAAGCCCCCGCCGAGTAATTAATATTGCCGCGCCCAATAAAGTGATTATCAGCACAAGCATAATAAGCTTTTGCCTATTTTTATGATTCTTAATTTCGCCCATCAGCCCTTCTCGGGCTATCGAATGTAATCGCACCAGCTGACTAAGCGTTTTTTGCATACTGCGTAGCTCGCCATACAACTCCGCACTAGTAACCGAGGATGATAGTGACGCCTTCTTTAAAGTAATAAGTTTAGACAAATTTGCATCAAGTGTACGCAATAACTCATCGAATCGAATGTCTGAAAAACCTTCCTGTAACCTTTGCCCAGCCGCAACTTCCTGCTCGATAATGTAGACAGAAGACTGATTGTTAAAAAAAGGGGTTTTATGCCAGCGGGTGTTGGCTGGTGGCGTTGATATCAAGGCTATTAATATATTCTGGAGTTCATCCGATGCTTTTAAGTAATGCGTTGCACTCGCCAGGTGATATTCATTGGCATACTGCAACAGACGACCTAATACAGCATTGTGCCAGACGAAAAAGCTACTACCGATAAGAACAAAAATGATGACAAGCCCAATCATGTTGTAAACTTGTCGGCGTATAATTGTCCACGGATGCACTTGATCTGTCATTATTGGTTACCCGCTTCTAGCAAGCCAAGAGATAGTGCTATTTTCTTTAGCAAATCAAAGTCATGTACACCTGCGGGCAAAAAACCTGAGCTATGTAAATTGTTTAAAATTTCAACATGTTGCTCATTGGCAGGGTCTAGCGCGAGAAAAGCATTACGAAGTTGTATTTTAATTTTACGCTCAAGCGCACTATGAATAGCCCAGACATAGTCAGGATAAGGCGGTGTTTCCCATAATATTCGTAGCACGTTCAACTCTAAGCGGCCATCCTCAATCATCTCTTTAACAATAATAGGGTTAACAGCACCAAGAGCGACCTCATCATTAATGATGCTATAAACCGTTTCATCATGGGCATTTGAATAATGTACTTTTGAGAAAAACGCTTCTGGCACTATTTGATGATTAGTGTTCAAGAAATGGCGCGGCATCAGATGTCCGGACGTTGAGAGATGGCTACCAAAACTGAATGGCTTGCCCTCCATGTCAGCAATACTTTGCACGGCGCTACCTTCCCGCACCAGAAACCAGCTAACAAAGCGGGTATCGATATCACGCATTACCAACGGTTCAGCACCGTAAAAAGCATTGGCCTGAACAAAACCAAGCCCGCCGAAACGCACCATATCCACTTCATTATTGCCGAAAAGCTGAAGCAGATGACTGTAGTCTGATGCAATAATTAGTTTTACCTCGAGTCCCGCTTCCTCTGCAATATAATCTAAAAGCGGTGAAAACCTCGTCAGCAATCGAGCGGTATTCTGATCGGGCAAAATGCCAACACGCAGTATTGAAGGTGTATACGTCGATCTCTGCAACGGCTGGAAGCTAAAATAGGTAGCACTAGCAGCCACAATGAGTACTGCCAGTACTATTATCCGAACTGACTTCATCGGTACTTCCTTGATCGCATCATCATAAATATTAGCCTGATATCCCTCTAGAAGCCTTAAAATCGTAACTGAATCAACTATAAAGCCACGACTACAACCAGGCTCTAAGCTGTTGATTTTTCATGAAATGGCATCTCCTCACAAGGCAGCCACTTAGGCACTAAAATTAACACGCGGCACCTCATACTGAGCTTGTAAATCCATACTATCTTTTATCAATCTCAAATATACGACAGCCCATGGCATAACTCAATCCAGCAATAAGACACTGCTTATGACGGCATCACACCCTATCTATGCCTTCCTTAATTCTTAGTTAATACCTGATGAATTGAACACCACACAGCGCTATAACAACATCTCTATGTGTAGCAAACTACTCCCATTAATAATGTTAATAAAAGATCACCAACATGAAAATCAATGCAGTTTTAGGCCCAATTGATGTTGAAGGCTTGGGAACCACGTTGATACACGAACACCTAGGCATTGGACAGACAGGTTGGAAGCTTGACCATCAGGACTTTGACCGCAAGAAAGAAGGCGACAAACTCAAAGAGCTACGCGATAAGGGATTACCAGTTTCGTTGACCCCTACCCCATAGAGCTGGGTCGTGACCCTGAATTCGCCGCTGATATGTCAGAGAGTTCAGGCATTCAGATTGTCGCGCTACCCGCTTATACAATGACCTTCAGGGTATTCCCCTCACTTCCCCCTGATGGATACCAGTTGCGACTCGCATCATTCTGTAGTGGTCAAGTAAATCTGGCCACGATTTAGTAGTCAGCCCAGTACAACTGTTCCGCTGTATTTGGACTTAGACCACGGTTATGTCGATGCGGCCGAGTCTGACTGTAATACCCAACCAGATAATCTATCACCGCATACTTCGCTTCGGTAAAACTTCGGTAGCCTAGCTCAGGCACCCACTCCGTTTTCAAACTTCTAAAGAATCTCTCCATTGGCGCATTGTCCCAACAGTTGCCGCGCCGGCTCATGCTTTGCTCAATCTGGTAACGCCACAACTGCTGTCTG
>MAAS01000013.1 GCA_002162755.1 Gammaproteobacteria bacterium 50_400_T64
CATTTCACCGTACATGACATCGGCAAGACCATGGATACGAACGATACCGTCAGAAACGGATACGATAGTACCTTCGTTTCTAGCCTCAGTTTTAATATCGAGGCTGTCGATACGTTGCTTGATGATCTCGCTGATTTCAGATGGTTTCAGCTGTTGCATTCTCTATTCCTCAACCCTACTGATTAATTGCTTCGGCGAGTCTGGCCAAACGACCACTTATTGACCCGTCGATGATTGTGTCACCTGCGCGGATAACCGCTCCACCGATAAGGGTGGTGTCTACAGAGACTTTAATATTAATTGTCCGCTCTAGACGCTGCTGTAAAGCGACGGCTAGACGATCTTGCTGAGCCTGATCCATCGCACGTGCAGCGACGACATCCACATCCAGTGTCTTATCTTGCTCTGCTTGAAAGACATTAAATTGAACGTTTATTTCTGGTAACAAAGGCAAACGACGGTTGTCCGCTAAATTTCTAAGGAAATTAGCGCCCTGTTCGCTTAAACCATCACCACAAATAGTGATCAATTGCTCGGCTTTTTCTGCAGCTGTCTGATCGGGTGCGCTGATCAATTCAGCGACCGCATCAAACTCTGACAGACCCGCCAATAGACTTAACATACCAGCCCATTGATCAACCGCGCCTTTCTCATTAGCGTACTCGAAAGCAGCCTTTGCGTAGGGGCGAGCTAATGTACTTAGTTCAGCCATTGGTTACCCCTAGAGTTGCGCTGCAAGGCCGTCAACGATGTCGCGATTATCTTCTTCGCTAATCGACCGCTCGAGAATTTTCTCGGCGCCAGCAAGTGCCAATGCGGCAACCTGTGTGCGCAGCTCTTCTCGCGCTTTATTACTTTCCTGCTCAATTTCAGCCTGGGCAGAGACGATAAGACGATCGCCTTCTTCGCGAGCCTTATCCTTCGACTCTTCAACTATCGAACTTGCACGCTTTTTAGCGTCTTCGATAATTGCTGCTGCTTCCTGCTTGGCTTCTTTAAGCTGGTCTACTGCTTTGTTCTGGGCAAGTTCAAGATCACGTACCGCACGATCAGCCGCTTCGAGGCCATCGGCAATTGTTTTCTTGCGCTCTTCCATCGCACCGATAAGTGCTGGCCAGACAAACTTCATGCAAAACCATACAAAGATGGAAAATGAAATTACCTGTCCTAGAATCGTTGCATTGATATTCACATCAACACCCCTTCAGGTTTATAGATAACTGTTTAATGGTACTAACTTAACCCGGTGCTACAACGAACAGGAGGTACAAGCAAATACCAACAGAGATCATGGGTACAGCATCAACCAGGCCCATAACAATAAAGAACTGCGCACGTAGCATAGGTACTAGTTCTGGCTGGCGTGCTCCACCTTCCAGGAATTTGCTACCCAGAATACCAACGCCAATTGCCGCGCCAACAGCACCCAGACCCATCATGATTGCGCCTGCAAGGTAGATTAATGAAGTTTCCATTGTTGCTCCCGTTGTGTCTCTAAACTTAAAGTAGTGTTGAAGTAAGGTTTATCTTAGTGATCATCAAACGCCATCGCCATATAGACAATGGTAAGCACCATGAATATAAAGGCCTGGAGCACGATGATTAAGATATGGAATATGGCCCAGGGCACAGACAGCGCCCACTGGATCCAGAAAGGTAGTAGTGCGATGAGGATGAAGATCATCTCGCCCGCATAGAGGTTGCCAAACAGTCGCAAGCCTAATGAGATTGGCTTTGCCAGCAAGTTGACAATTTCCAGAAAGAGGTTGATTGGCAAACCGAATTTACCAAAGGGGTGGAAAGCCAGCTCAGCTGCGAAGCCACCAAGGCCCTTTTGTTTAATACTGAAGAAGATCACCACAGAAAAGACACTTAAAGCCAGACCCATGGTGATATTGACGTCTGTTGAAGGCACAACCTTGAGGAAATGCAGACCGAAGACTTCGCCCAGTTTTGGTAGGAAGTCGATGGGTACTAAATCCATAATATTCATCATCAATACCCAGACGAATATAGTTAAGGCCATCGGCGCTATCACCTTGCTCTGGTGATGAAACATGCCTTTTACATTTTCATCGACAAAGTCGACGATCATTTCTACAAAATTCTGCATACCGCCGGGCACGCCAGTGGTGACGCGCTTGGCGACGCGATGAAATACAAACATGAAGATCATGCCGAGAGCCAATGAAAAACCAAAGGTATCAACATTCAACGCCCAGAAACCCATTTGCGCGGCTTCTTCGCCACTGTGCGCAAGACCCCACGTACCATCGGCATGCTGCCCATAAGTCAGGTTGGTCAGGTGGTGGGTGATATATTCCCGTGAGGTTATTGTTTCACTGGACATCTATTGCTCTCGATATTCCACTTTAATTAAAGTCTTCCTTCAACACTAAGGGCGCCACAACAAAGGCCACCTGCGCTATTAAGAAAGCCACAAATAATATAATTGCATGTCGCCCTTGTATCAGCTCTGGCAGGTATTTAAAGACCCAAGCAAAACACACAGCAACAATGACAAACTTCCCTACTTCCCCCACATAAAACCTCGCGAGGATCATGCCGGGACTTGCATTCTTTGGTAACTTAAGCGAGACAATAGCGAAGTATCCGCTAGCGACAACATTAATCAGACATCCGACCAACGCTGCTTCTGCCATTTTGCGATCAAACACAACATAGGTGCTAATCACGACTAATAGACAGATAGCCAATTGCACTCCAATAAATCCGAATGCTAATTTGACACCGCTCTTATCTTTTTCACTGCTACTCACTAGCAGGTTGCTCCCCCATTAAGACCGCACTATGACTCTACTGAGAGCCAAAGTTGCGCGTTCATTCACAGTAATCAAGGTACGATAAACATGCGATGCGACTTCGGGCGCGCATTATAGGCATGAAATTACACGCAAGCAACCTGTAACAGGCTTAATTATTTCGCTATTGACGTGACTCACTTGCAAACCGAGTGACTTATTTGATGTGATTCAAGATGCCATCCAGTTCATCGAGACTGTTATAACGGATCACCATCTTGCCTTTTCCACCACTACCATGCTGAATTGCGACACCCGCACCCAGCCGCTCTGATAACTTTTGTTCCAGTCTCTGAATGTCCTGATTTTTTGCTGGCACCTGTACAAGTACTTGCTCGCCATTCTGCCATTTGCGCACCAGAGCCTCTGTTTGGCGCACGGTTAAACCTTTGCCGACCACCAGCCTTGCCACTTCAAGCTGGTCTGCCCCCTCTAACCCTAGCAAAGCCCGACCGTGCCCCATATCAATATCCCCTCGCTCCAACAGTACAGCCACTTCCGACTGCAAGGCTGTGAGGCGCATTAAATTGGCCACAGTTGAGCGCGGCTTACCAACGGCTTCGGCAACTTCTTTCTGACTATAGCCAAACTCTTGTTGTAAGCGAGTCAATGCGATTGCTTCTTCCATTGCATTGAGGTCTTCGCGCTGAATGTTCTCTATCAATGCGAGAGCAATGGCATCTTCGTCTGATATCGTTTTGACGATGACCGGCACACTATCCAATCCCGCCAACTGGGCGGCGCGCCAACGGCGTTCACCGGCGACGATCTCATAACTATTTTTCGCTAAAGGCCGCACCATTATTGGCTGCATAATGCCCTGGCGCCGTATGGATTCTGCCAGCTCATCCAACGCAGCTGGGTTCATATCCTTGCGGGGCT
The DNA here is from genome assembly GCA_002162755.1 of Gammaproteobacteria bacterium 50_400_T64. Classification (GTDB taxonomy): domain Bacteria; phylum Pseudomonadota; class Gammaproteobacteria; order Pseudomonadales; family Porticoccaceae; genus Reddybacter. The sequence continues at coordinate 3,705 of MAAS01000013.1, forward strand.
GGTACTGGCCACGCTGTAGAAACTCAACCGGAAGCTCCTTTAAACCCTGAACACTATTCTGTTCTGAACTGCTCTCTGCACTTTGCACTGCAAGGGGTGCCCCCATTTCTCCGCCTAACAGTGCATCGAGTCCCTTACCCAATCCTTTTTTCTTACCGCTCATAATTTATCCATTCTCTTGCTGCCGTCCTTTCTCGACTCTTCGAGATTGTCGACGCAGTAATTCACTTGCCATGCCCAGATAAGCTGCAGCCCCTTTTGAACTGCGGTCATATTGTAATATTGGCTGACCGTAACTTGGCGCTTCCGCCAAACGCACATTCCTCGGTATTACCGACTGATACACCCGTTCACCAAAATGCGTATGTAATTGATTCGAAACGTCTTTGGTCAAACTGTTGCGGGGATCGTACATGGTGCGGAGGATGCCCTCGACCCTCAGTGCCGGGTTGAGCAACTTACCCACTTTTGCAATGGTATTAACCAGAGCTGACAAACCCTCGAGGGCAAAATATTCACATTGCATGGGAATAATGACGTTATTGCTCGCGACAAACGCATTGATGGTGAGCATGCTTAACGCTGGCGGACAGTCAATAATAATAAATTGGTAGCGATCACCGAGGCTTTGAATGGCCTTTTTTAAGCGCTTATCGCGGTCAGAAATTTGCATTAATTCAACTTCTGCCGCCGTTAAGTCACTATTGGCAGGAATCAAATCATAGCCCGCTTCCAGACAGGGGATGATGGCTTCATCGGCGCTGCATCGCCCCGTCAGTACATTGTAAATGGTGGTTTGCAGTTGATCTTTTTCCACACCACTGCCGGTGGTGGTATTGCCCTGGGGGTCGAGATCGATCAAAAGCACCCCTTTACCGAGGTAGGCCAGTGCAGCGGCAAGGTTGATACTCGTCGTAGTTTTACCAACGCCGCCTTTCTGATTGGCTATCGCATAAGTGGGGATCAAGACAAAACCTTTATTTATGATTTTTTGATGATGATAAGGTGGCGTTGCTGATCCAGGGTCGGCACTTCAAGCTCGATAGCCTGCTCGACCTTATAGCCTTTCGGTAGTCCACTCAACTCTTTATCTGGGTAACGGCCTTTCATTGCGTAAAAACGTCCCCCCGGTATCAGCAGGTGCTTACTGCCTTCAATCATATCCGTCAGAGAGGCAAACGCACGGCTAATCACACCGTCGTAGCGCTGTTCAGGTCTATATTCCTCAACACGACCCTGCATTTCTTTGACATTGCGCAACTTCAAAGCCGTTTTAATCTGGAATAAAAAGCGTATTTTTTTACCGTTGCTGTCGAGCAAACTAAAGTTTTTATCGGGGTGAGTGACCGCCAATGGAATGCCTGGCAAACCGGCACCGGTACCTACATCGATAAACGATTGCCCTTGTAAGTGGGGGCCAATACTCAGGCTATCGAGCAGGTGATAACTGAGCATTTGCACCGGATCTTTAATCGAGGTCAGATTATAGGCTTTGTTCCAACGCTGCAGTAAACCAAGGTACTTCAACATGGCTTCTCTCGCCTGATCGTCAACCTGTAAACCCTGTGTAACGATACCCTCTTTCAGGGCGCTATCGAGCTGGGCAGAAGATAACTCTCGGGACGAACTAGGCAAGATGTTTAACCACAACGGCCCTCTTTTTTAAATAGATTAATAATAAGGAGATCGCCGCCGGGGTTACACCCTGGGTACGCGCCGCCCGTGCCAACGTCGTCGGACGGGCTTCAGACAACTTCTGTTTAACCTCATTCGACAAGCCTTTAACTTCGGAATAATCGAAGTCATCGGGGATGGCGGTATTCTCATGACGGCGCAGACGTTCAATATCGTCCCGTTGACGATCAATGTAGCCACTGTATTTGGCCTTAATTTCTATTTGCTGAGCAACTTGAGGATCAACCAGGCTTGTCTCAGTATCATCATACAAAGCAGCAATTTTTTGGTAATCCAGCTCGGGGCGCTTAATTAATTCCGCCAGACTGTATTCATGGCTCAGTGGTTTTTCGACGAAGGCTTCTAGCGCGATGGCTTCGGCGCTACCCGGTTGCACCCACGTGCTTGCCAGCCTTGCGTTCTCCTTTTCTATGGCTTCGCACTTGTTACTAAAATGACGCCAGCGCTGATCATCCACCAAACCTAATTCTCGGCCTTTTGCTGTTAAGCGCGCATCCGCATTGTCTTCACGTAGCAGGAGACGGTATTCAGCACGGCTGGTAAACATGCGGTAGGGTTCACGAGTGCCCATGGTAATTAGGTCGTCAACTAACACGCCCAGATACGCTTCATCGCGTCGTGGACACCAAGCCTCTTCACCTTTTACCTTCAAAGCTGCATTAATGCCTGCCAGCAGGCCCTGGGCAGCAGCCTCTTCATAACCGGTAGTCCCGTTAATTTGGCCGGCAAAAAATAGGCCCTTCATACAGCGGGTTTCCAGCGAGTACTGCAGGTCCTGGGGATTAAAGTAATCGTATTCGATGGCATAACCGGGACGAGTTATGTGGGCATTCTCAAAACCCTTGATCGAGTGCAATAGATCGAGCTGCACATCGTAGGGCAGACTGGTGGAAATACCGTTAGGGTAAAGCTCATAAGTACTCAACCCCTCCGGCTCAATAAAGATCTGATGACTGGATTTATCGGCAAAACGCACGATTTTATCTTCAATCGATGGGCAGTAACGCGGGCCGACACCATCGATGACACCCGTGTACAAAGGAGACCTGTCCATACCACCACGAATAATATCGTGGGTCTTTTCACTGGTGTGGGTAATCCAGCAACACACTTGTTGGGGATGATTACGGGTATTGCCGAGAAAAGACATTACCGGGCGAGGCTCGTCACCCCACTGTTCCTGTAAATCAGAGAAGTCGACCGTACGCGCATCAATCCGCGGCGGTGTGCCTGTTTTTAAACGATCGACGCGAAACGGCATTTCCCGTAAACGCTGAGCTAATCTTGCTGCCGGCGGCTCACCGGCCCGACCGCCAGCGTGATTCTCCAGTCCGACATGTATTTTACCCGCCAGAAAGGTGCCTGTCGTTAGTACGATGGAGGGGGCAAAAAACTTGAGGCCAGAATCCGTGACCACGCCAGTGACTTTATCGCCTTCGGTGATGAGATCATCCACCGCCTGCTGAAAAATCATTAAATCATCTTGATTCTCAAGGGCTGAACGCACCGCTGCTTTGTACAAGGCTCTATCGGCCTGCACTCGAGTGGCACGCACCGCCGGGCCCTTGCGTGCATTGAGGATGCGAAATTGAATGCCCGCTTGATCAGCCGCCTGCGCCATGATGCCTCCCAGGGCATCGACTTCTCTCACCAAATGACTTTTGCCAATGCCACCAATGGCTGGGTTACAGGACATCTGACCGAGGGTTTCAATGCTATGGCTGATCAATAAGGTCTTACAACCCATGCGTGCAGCGGCCAGGCAAGCCTCAGTGCCTGCGTGACCACCGCCAATAACAATGACATCAAATACTTGTGTTTGGGACATAAATTTAAAATACGAAGGTATTACGAAAGGGATTGTTGACGATCCATTATAGCAAGATAAAAGCTCTCACCAAACTAACAAATAAAAGAACTTTTTTACAATTACCCAAACATATTACTTTATATAAGAGCATGTCTTATTATTTATATTCTTATAGTGTATTTAGATATTGTTATTATTATTAGGGCTAATCAAAACTGTGGTTAAGTGGTTGAGATGCTTACAGGCTCTAGCTTTGGGGTGTGTAATAACTGAAGTATAAGTATTACTTAGCATAAGGGCTGTATGTGCATAAGCTGTTAATAAAATAGCGCGTTACCCACAGGCTTTTAAAAAACGAGGTTATCCACAAAATAATCCCCACTTTATCCTCCTTATACTCAGTGTTTGTACATATTGTTTAGAGCGCATTGGCTAACCTACGGTCTAATTGTTGCAATCATGTAATTTTAATTTAAACCATTGCTACAGAAAGAGTTTATCTATAGAATCGCCGGCCCTTAAACACATTCAGAACCGGTAATATTAGTTGTTGCTTAGTCACGAACAACCCGGGAAGCGGATTAATAGCTATGAAAAGAACATTTCAACCTAGTGTCCTCAAGCGTAAAAGAACCCACGGTTTTCGTTCGCGTATGGCAACGAAAAATGGACGCTCCTTGATCAATCGTCGTCGTGCTCGTGGTCGTAAGCGTCTGGCTGCCTGATACTAGAAGCGTTAGGAGACTGCCATGCCCGACATGGGCTTTGGCAGGAGTAAGCGTCTACTAACTAAGGCAGCTTACAAGGCAGTATTCGATGATTCTCCCTATCGAGTTTCTCACCGAAACTTGCTTATGTTGGCTCGGCCAAACGACTTGAAAGAGGCTCGTTTAGGTTTGATAGTGGCGAAGAAGAACGTTCGTTTAGCGGTGAAGCGAAACCGTATAAAGCGGGTTGTACGAGATAGCTTTCGTCTCAACCAGCAAAGTCTTGTAACCCTCGATATTATATTTTTGGCTCGCAGGGGGCTAGATAGACTCGAACCAGCCGTGCAGCATAAACTCTTGCTAGATTCCTGGCGAAAACTATCCCGTCAAATAAGTAAGACGGAGAAATCATGATTGCAAAATCGTTGGTCTTTCTTATCAAGCTGTATCAATACTTAGTAAGTCCGTTTCTTGGCAATAACTGTCGGTTTTATCCCACTTGTTCTGAATATACGATACAAGCTTTGCGGCAACATGGCAGTCTGTGCGGTAGCTTGCTTGCGATTAATCGAATTTGTAAATGCCAGCCCTTCCACTCGGGCGGGCTTGATCCCGTACCTGGCAAGTGTTTAAACAAATCTAACCAACAAAACCCGGAGCCCAATTCATAATGGACTGGCAACGCAGTGCTTTGATCGCAGCGATAGTGGTCGTGTTCGGACTATTATTTATCCGCTGGAATGAATTTCAGGAAGAGCATGCTCCGGCTATCGCAGAAACTAACAATGAATCTGTATTAATCCCGCCTCTGCCTGACGAGGGAGTCTTAGCACCTGAGATTCAACAGAATGACTCTTCGGATATCCCCGAGCTGGTGCAGCGAGTTGATCAGGTTAAAACTGAAGGCAGTGCAATTGTTCAAAATGCACGTCTGGTGACTGTTACCAGCGATGTGCTGGAAGTAACAATTGATACCCTGGGGGGAGATATTGTCCGTGTTGCCCTGCCTCAACATCTGATTTCTCAGGAAGCAGGCGCAGATCCTTTCGTGATGCTCAATCGCACGCAAAGCCAAACGTATATCGCGCAGAGCGGTTTGATTGGCCGCAATGGCACAGATACTGCGGCAGGTCGACCTAGCTTTTCTGTCGCCAGTACCCACTACGAGTTGTTGGACGGTGATGAGCAAGTTGCCGTCGATCTGCATCTTGAACAGGATGGCGCAACACTGACCAAACGCTTTATTTTTAAGCGCGATAACTATCTGGTGGATGTTGTTTATCTTGTTGAAAATCACAGTAGTGAAGTGTGGCAGGCGCATTTATTTGGCCAAATTCAGCGCGATTCTCACAATCCGAATGCCAGTAGTACTATGGGGCCGAATGCCTATCTGGGTGCAGCGCTGACCACGGATGAAGATAAGTATAAGAAGCTTGATTTTTCGGATATGGATGAAGGTGTTTTCAAAACCGAGAAGTTGGGTGGCTGGGTGGCCATGGTTCAGCATTACTTTATTAGTGCCTGGGTACCTGATCAAAATGCCAATAACAGCTATCAACTGCGCAAGCTGGGCAGCAAAGACCTCTATACAATGGGTTTTACTAGCGCTGCGGTCGATGTTGCTCCTGGTGCTAGCGGTGAATTACGTGCGGCATTCTACGTTGGACCGAAAGACCAGTATCGCATGGAGGAAATTTCTCCCTACCTTGATTTAACTATCGATTACGGTTGGTTGTGGTGGGTGGCTAAGCCTCTATTTTATGGTCTGACGATGTTCCATGGGCTGGTGGGTAACTGGGGTTGGTCGATTATATTCCTCACCTTTGTAGTCAAACTACTATTTTTCCCCCTTTCAGCCGCTAGCTATAAATCCATGGCCAGGATGCGGAAGCTACAGCCCGAAATGGCTCGCTTAAAAGAGCTTTATGGGGATGACCGGCAGAAAATGTCCCAGGAGATGATGGCTTTCTATAAAAAAGAGAAGGTCAATCCAATGGGTGGTTGCTTGCCCATGTTGATTCAAATGCCTGTGTTTATTGCCCTGTACTGGGTGCTCAATGAAAGTGTTGAGCTGCGACACGCGCCCTTTATTTTCTGGTTAACGGATCTATCTCAAAAAGATCCCTACTATGTTTTACCGGTACTTAACGGCATTAGCATGTTTGTGCTTCAAACCTTACAGCCAGCACCACCTGACCCTATGCAAGCTAAAGTTATGCGCTTAATGCCGGTCGCCTTTAGTTTTTTCTTTATGTTCTTTCCCGCTGGTTTGGTACTTTACTGGACGGTCAACAGCATATTGTCGATTGCTCAGCAGTGGACTATTACGCGAAAAATAATACGCGAGTAGTCTTTACTACATAACTTGGCGCTTAAGGCCTTTGCCAAATGCTTGTTAATAGTAGCGATGTTATTGCAGCACTCATTACCCCACCCGGGCGAGGTGGGGTTGGCATTGTTCGTTTGTCGGGGAATAATTTAGAGTCCTTTTTTGATGCTCTACTTGGGTTTATACCTAAACCTCGTTTCGCTCATTACCACCCTTTCTTCTCAGCTGATGGTGAGCCAATAGACCGAGGCATCGCCCTCTATTTTCCCGCTCCAGATTCTTATACCGGTGAACACGTGCTTGAACTTCAGGGCCACGGTGGCCCAGTTGTTATGGATTGTTTACTGCGTCGTACTATTGAGCTTGGTGCTCGTCAGGCTCGGCCTGGTGAGTTTTCCGAGCGAGCTTTTCTTAATGGTAAAATGGATTTGACCCAGGTTGAAGCGGTAGCAGATTTAATTGATGCCGGTAGTGAACAGGCTGCTCGTGGTGCGATTAAAACACTCCAAGGTCAGTTTTCACGACGTGTGACACAGATTCTCGAGCACCTAATTGCGCTTCGGGTTTATGTGGAAGCGGCGATTGATTTCCCCGAAGAAGAGATCGATTTTCTCTCCGACGGAAAAGTCGAGTCCGGGTTACTTGCTCTCAGTAAAGAATTGGAAGAGTTGTTAGCAGGTGTCTCTCAGGGTGCTTTATTAAGAGAGGGTATATCTGTTGTTATTGCAGGCAAACCCAATGCTGGAAAATCTAGCTTACTTAATGCCTTGTCTGGTCTTGATACTGCCATAGTTACCGACGTACCGGGTACGACTCGCGATGTACTTCGCGAGCAAATAACGATCGACGGCATACCTTTGCATATTATCGATACGGCTGGGCTTCGTGTTACAGCAGATGCCGTTGAGCGCAAAGGTATAGAGCGGGCAGAGGGTGAGATAAAGCGAGCTGACCAAATCCTGTTTTTAGTCGACGCGTCAAAGCCTTTTGATCTGTCGGTGGATGCTGTTTTCCCTCAGGTAGAGGCCGATTTTAGCCAGGCAGAGAACTTAACCTTTGTTCTTAATAAAACGGATAGTTCAGCTTATGCAGGTTTTCAGATCGAGCAAAGTAAACACCCTGTTATTGAGATTTCTGCCAAGACTGGTTCTGGCTTAGTCGAGCTTAAGCAGCACCTCAAAAACTGTGCTGGTTACGTCAGTGCTGGCGAAGGTGTTTTTTCTGCGCGCAGGCGTCATATCACCGCGTTAAATCAAACCCAGGACAGTATTACTCAGGCGCTGAAGCAACTCCTGACCACTGGGGCCGGCGAGTTAATTGCGGAAGACTTAAAACAGGCCCAGCAAATACTGGGGACAATTACAGGCGATTATACGAGCGATGATCTACTCGGCGAAATTTTTTCCAGTTTTTGTATTGGTAAATAATATGTCGTTATTTTTACCCAATAGGTTCTCAATTCAAGATTAAACATAACAAAAAGACCGTTAGCAGCACAAAGACTGAAGTTAACGAGATACTAATAAGTTGCTAACAGGTTATCCACAAAAAGTATCGTTTTATTCTATTCAAGTGTCGCTAAGCTTAATTTCTATCTATTCTCAAGCCTCCATAACTTGTTGATTTTGCTTGACTATTCTTCTGCGCTGAGCGGAAAACTATTTCTATAAATATGTGGATAACTTCAGCTATAAGTCTTAGACTAGTCGGCGTTTAAAAAGAATAATAAGACTCTTCGTGCAAACAGGCAGTATGCGTTTGCTTTTCATTATCAGTGGAGAAATGGCTTGGCTGAGGTTATTTGGCAGCATTGTTTGGGGCATTTGCAAGCAGAATTACCCGCACAACAATTTAATACCTGGATTAAGCCCCTACAAATTGACAGCCTTTCTGCTGATCAAACTGTGCGTCTGATAGCCCCCAATCGTTTTGTTAAGGACTGGGTGGTTGATAAGTTTCTTGATCGTATTAATGAGCTAGCCTCTGAAGCAGATAGCGAGGCATCTCCAGTCGAAGTCGGCGTTAAATCAACAAACCCTACTTTTGTACAACAAGCGCCCGAAACTATTCAGGTTCCTGCCATTTCAACTGGTACTGTGGCGCAGCCTCGTTCAATGAACAGAAATCTATCCGGGACACAAGTTCAGACCCGTGGCCACAAAGGGTCGAGCTTAGCTGTAGGCTCTAATCTTACTCAGGCACAACCATTGCCTATTAAGAAGGAGCGAGTAAGTAGAGTCATCGGTCACCCTGATAGCCTTAACTGTGATTTCCGTTTCGATAACTTTATCGAGGGTAAGTCCAACCAGTTAGCATTAGCAGCAGCACGGCAAATTGCAGAAAACCCAGGGGGATCCTATAACCCACTTTTTATATACGGTGGTGTTGGCCTTGGTAAAACCCATCTTATGCATGCTGTTGGCAATGCTCTAAAAGCAACGAAGCCGGATGCAAAAATTGTTTATTTGCACTCGGAGCGGTTTGTTGCAGATATGGTTAAGGCACTGCAGCTTAATGCCATTAATGACTTTAAACGTTTTTACCGTTCGGTCGACGCCTTGTTAATTGATGATATTCAGTTTTTTGCAGGTAAAGATCGCTCCCAGGAAGAGTTTTTTCATACTTTTAATGCTTTGCTTGAAGGGGATCATCAGATGATCCTAACTTGCGATCGCTTCCCGAAAGAAATTGACGGTCTTGAAGAAAGGCTAAAATCACGTTTTGGTTGGGGTTTGACGGTTGCCGTAGAGCCTCCCGAACTTGAGACACGAGTTGCAATTTTGATAGAGAAAGCATTGAGTTTAAACGTTGAGTTACCTCACGATGCTGCTTTTTTCATTGCTCAGCGAATAAGTTCTAATGTTCGAGAGCTGGAGGGTGCATTGAAGCGTGTGATAGCGAGCGCTCATTTTACCGGCAGAGCAATCGATGTGCCGATGGTTCGTGACTCCCTGAAAGACCTGCTGGCTTTACAAGACCGCCTGGTGACGATTGATAATATTCAACGCACGGTCGCAGAGCACTACAAAATTAAAATGTCGGATATGTTGTCAAAGCGTCGAACACGTTCAGTTGCAAGACCGCGACAGGTGGCGATGGCAATGGCGAAAAAGATGACCAACCACAGCTTACCTGAGATTGGTGAAGCTTTTGGTGGGAGAGACCATACGACGGTGTTACATGCCTGCCGAAAGGTCAAAGAATTACAGGATAGTAGCTCTGAAATTCGAGAAGACATCAAGTTATTAACCCGCTTATTAACAAGCTAACAGTAAGTGAGTGCTTACTGATTTTTTTGAGAGCCTAGTATGAAGTTTAGTGTCAGTAAAGAAACCCTGGTTAAACAGTTGCAAATGGCTGTTGGTGTTGTTGAGCGTAGGCAAACACTACCGATATTGGCTAACGTTTTAATCCGTCTTAACGAAGGCGAGTTAACACTCACAGGTACTGACCTGGAGGTGGAGATCATCAGCAGGACGGCTTCAGAGATGGGTTCAGAGATAAGCGGAGCGCTAACAGTCCCCGCACGAAAATTACTCGATATATGTCGTTCTTTACCTGATGGCGTCGATATTAAATTCAGTACTAACGACAAGGGGCGTGTTGTTATTACGAGTGGGCGAAGTCGCTTTACCTTGACGACGCTCCCTGCTGAAGAGTTCCCCAATGTTGAAGATGGGGCAGAAAGTGTTGAATTTAGTTTGCCCGCGAAAAGCCTGAAACACTTAATTGATAGTACCTCCTTTGCCATGGCACATCAGGATGTCCGTTATTACCTCAATGGTATGTTGTGGGAGGTGAGTGGCTCAAAATTGAACGGTGTTGCCACCGATGGCCACCGCCTTGCTATTAGTTCTATCGAGCTACCAGGAGATGCTGTAAGTTCTCCCGTGCAAGTTATCCTACCCCGAAAGGGTGTTGTTGAGCTTTCTCGCCTTTTAGTGGATGAGGGCGACATTAAGATATCTCTCGGCGAGGCGCACTTACGTGTTCGGGGATCAGACTTCCACTTCACATCCAAGCTAGTTGATGGCGCTTATCCCGACTACGACAGAGTATTACCTAAAGGTGGAACACTGGTCATTCGAGGGGATCGCGATGGTCTTCGCCAGGCCTTTAGTCGAGCGGCTATTCTGTCTAATGAGAAGTACCGTGGCGTTCGCTTATTGCTCAGTGAGAATTTACTCAATATCGTCGCCAACAATCCTGAGCAAGAAGAAGCTCAGGAGGAGGTAGTAGTCAGTTACACGGGTGTAGAACTTGAAGTTGGGTTTAATGTAAATTACATATTGGATGTATTAAATACTCTCGGAGGAGAGGAGGCTGTATTTATCCTTTCCGATGCCAATAGTAGTGCTCTTATTCAAGACCCTGCTGATGAAGCGGGATCATCTTATGTCATTATGCCGATGCGCCTATAACCTCTTTGTAGCCATAATCTTTGTATTTAACAAGGCTTGATATACACGGCATAAGAAATATTAGTAGTGCTTCTTTTGCGCCCATAGATGGTATTAATATCCTCTATGGGGCAAATGGCAGCGGCAAGACAAGTATTCTTGAGGCCATCTATCTTTTGGGGCGCGGCCGCACATTTCGCTCACGCTATACTAAAACACTAATAAATCACAAAGTTCGTGAATGTACTGTGTTTGGCGCTGCGCAAAGTAAAGAGCATGTAATACCGTATACGATAGGTGTATCTAGAGAAGCCACAGGCGCTTTTCAGTTCAAAGTAGATGGCCAGCGCGTATCAACCTCTTCCTCTTTAGCGGATGCCATTCCGCTGTTACTAATGAATAGTGATAGTTTTTTGCTGATTGAGGGCGGGCCTGGTGGTCGGCGTCGCTTCCTCGATTGGGGTGTGTTTCACGTGGAACATCAGTTTCAGACTGTTTGGGCGCAGTTCAAAAGAAGTTTACAGCAGCGAAACAAAATCCTACGGCATGATAAAATGGCACAAGAGGACTTACGTAGTTGGGATATCGGTTTTGTACGCTTGGTGCAGCAGTTAACAGAAATGAGGAGAAACTATTTCACTGCAATCCAACCTCTTTTCTACGAGCTGATTGAAAGACTGACAACTATTAAAGGTGTGTCACTTAAGTTTTATCAAGGCTGGGAAGATGGCAAAGGATTTGATATTGCCCTTGCTGAAAGTTTTGAGCGTGACGTTCGGCAACAAACTAGTAATATAGGCCCACACAGGGCGGATATAAAGATTCTTGTTGAGGGACGCGCTGCCAATAATGTCCTTTCTAGAGGCCAAATGAAAGCATTAGTGGCGGCCTTGATTGTTGGGCAGGGCCAAATGTTTAGACAAACAAGACAAAAGCAGTGTGTTTACCTGTTTGATGACCTTGTTTCAGAGTTAGATAATGATTACTTATTGCGCCTGTTAGATGTATTGGCAAGTGCTAAAGCTCAAGTTTTTATTACGGGTACAGACTGTGTACCTTTGGTAAATGTCCTTGAGAGTAGAGAAATAGAAGATTACGCCGTGTTCCACGTGAAACATGGCGTAGTTAATTCGCTTACTGATTTAGATTTGAAAGGGGAAGCTCAATGAGCTCTGAACAAAACTATGATTCGTCCAGTATTAAGGTACTAAAAGGCCTCGATGCGGTTAGAAAAAGGCCTGGGATGTATATCGGTGATACAGATGACGGTACGGGCCTACACCACATGGTCTTTGAGCTGGTTGATAACTCAATTGATGAAGCTCTGGCAGGCCACTGTGATGAAATATCTGTAAAAATTCACAGTGATGAGTCAGTTTCTGTCTCAGATAATGGCCGCGGTATTCCTGTGGATATACATGAGGAAGGTGTCTCTGCTGCAGAAGTAATCATGACGGTACTACATGCTGGTGGTAAATTTGATGACAATACCTACAAGGTGTCGGGTGGTTTACACGGTGTTGGCGTCTCTGTTGTTAATGCTTTATCTGAACGGCTAGTTTTAACCATTAAGCGGCATGGAAAAATCCATGAACAAACCTATATTCATGGTGTACCACAGGCCCCGATTGCGGTGGTCGGAGAAACGAATGATTCGGGTACCCATGCGCGATTTTGGCCATCACCTGAAACCTTCAATAACATCGCCTTTCACTATGAAATCCTGGCCAAGCGCTTGAGAGAGCTGTCTTTTTTGAATTCAGGTGTTCGTATTGTGCTCAATGATGAACGCAGTGATAAGCAAGATATTTTTCAGTATGACGGTGGGCTTAGTGCCTTTGTTGAATACCTAAATACCAATAAAAGCCCGATAAACCAAGTAATACACATCAATGTACAGCGCGAAGATGGTATTGCTGTTGAGGCTGCACTGCAGTGGAATGACGGTTTTCAGGAAAATATTTTCTGCTATACCAATAATATTCCCCAGCGTGATGGCGGGACTCACTTGGCTGGATTTCGTGGAGCATTGACAAGATCGCTCAATAATTACATCGAAAAAGAGAGTAATACTAGTAAAAACAACAAGGTAGCAACTACTGGCGATGATGCGAGAGAGGGCCTTACAGGTATTATCTCGGTGAAAGTGCCTGACCCCAAGTTCTCTTCTCAAACAAAGGATAAGCTAGTCAGTTCTGAAGTGAAGGCTGCGGTAGAGCAGGAGATGTCGAAGGCACTTGGTGATTATTTGTTGGAAAATCCCGGTGAAGCCAAAGCTATTATCAGTAAAATGGTGGATGCGGCCCGGGCGCGTGAAGCAGCCCGAAAGGCCAGGGAAATGACTCGCCGCAAGGGCGCGTTAGATATTGCCGGCTTGCCCGGTAAGCTTGCTGATTGTCGTGAAAAAGATCCTGCACTTTCTGAACTTTACCTGGTGGAGGGTGATTCTGCGGGAGGCTCTGCTAAACAGGGTCGCGACCGTCGTACCCAGGCCATTCTACCGCTGAAAGGTAAAATTCTTAATGTGGAAAAAGCACGTTTTGACAAGATGCTGTCCAGTGTAGAAGTGGGTACCTTAATTACCGCTCTGGGCTGTGGTATTGGTGCCCAGGAATTTAACGCTGATAAATTACGCTATCACACCATTGTTATCATGACCGATGCGGATGTCGATGGCTCCCACATTCGAACCTTATTACTGACTTTTTTCTTTCGCCAGATGCGTGAGTTAATCGAACGGGGCCATGTTTGTATTGCTCAACCGCCGTTGTATAAAATTAGCAAAGGTAAGCAAGAACAGTACCTGAAAGATGATGATGCCTTAACACAGTTCTTAACCCAGGCTGCACTGGAAAAATCCAGCTTGCACGTCAATGCGGATGCTCCGGGTATTTCAGGCGAAGCTTTACAATCTTTATTGCAGGACTACCGTCTGGTGATGGCTCGTATAGACAGGCTTTCTCGCTCATGGCCGCCGTTGATTCTTAAAGAAATGATTTATCTCAATAGCCTTGGCCATGAGGATTTACTGCAGGAAAGTGTCGTCGATACCTGGTGTCAGTCGCTTTCATTGGTGCTCCAGGAGAGTACGAATGCGAGCACCAATTATACCGTTGAATATATCCGCGATTCTGAGCGGGCTATTTTCTTGCCCAGGGTCACCGTAGAGACACACGGTGTCAGCAACGAGTTTGTTCTTAGTAACGACTTTTTTGCCTCGGGTGAATACCGGGCAATTACCGAGTTAGGCCAGCGTTTACAAGGTTTGCTAGAAGACGGAGCCTATATCAAGCGTGGTGAAAGAACTTTGTTGGTAGACGATTTTGAACAGGTCGTTAACTGGTTAATGAAGGAATCACGTCGCGGTTACAGCATTCAGCGCTACAAGGGTCTGGGCGAAATGAACCCAGAGCAGTTGTGGGATACAACAATGAACCCTGAAACGCGCAGGATGTTGCGTGTCACTATTGAAGATGCCATATCGGCAGATCAGATGTTCAATACCCTAATGGGTGATCAGGTAGAACCGCGGCGTGAGTTTATCGAAACAAACGCACTTGCGGTTGTTAATCTCGATATATAAGCCATTACTAATGTAGGTGCGGGTTTACTAGTGGCCGGGTCTGGTGAGAGTTAAGTCGTTGATCCTTTACGGGGTGGCGGCTTAGTTCGGTCTGACTGATCAAACATACATTCGCCACAGGGTCGCCTTACAACCCCGCTATCGTTGTTTCTATCCAGTCTTTGACCTCTTCTGTCAGTTCTTTGCTTTTACGCCCTGTGCTCTCTATCGGCTTGCCAAAGATCACATGAATAGTGCCGGGGTGTTTGATAAAACGATGGGCTGGCCAGCAACTACCTGCGTTGTGGGCGATGGGCAAAATGGGTGCTCCGGAATTGATAGCCAATGAAGCGCCACTGCGCGAATAGTTGCCGATCTCACCGTAGTTCATGCGCGTGCCCTCGGGGAAAACCAGAATATTATTACCCTCTTCTAGGCGTTGCTTACCCTGGCTTAATACCTCACGCAGGGCCTGTTTGGGGTTTGAGCGGTCGATGGCAATGGGGCGAGTCATGGCGAGCCCCCAACCAAAGAAAGGCACTTTTAGCAGTTCTTTTTTCAGGATAGTGCTAACCGGGCGTAGGGTTCGCTGTAAATAGAAAGTCTCCCAGCCCGACTGGTGCTTACTGAGCGCGACAAAGGCTTGCTCGGGGATATTATCCAGACCCTCTACATTCACCTTAATGCCGCAGCTCAGTTTCAGCCACCACAGAACAATGGCATTGGCTGTGGTAATAAAGGTTTGGCGAGGTCGGTAAGGAATCACCAGGCCCAGAGTACAGCCGAGTAGGGAGAAGGTGATAATGGTTGGCACGTAGCCACAATAAAAAAGAACTGTACGCAGTGCAAAAACAACATTCAAAACCCTAGCTCCTGTTTTCTAATAAATTATCGACCACGCTGGCAAGGTCATCATGGACTTCAGCACTACGTACCAGCTCATTGCTTTCATTAGCCAGCTGTTTTTCAGAGCCTGTGCCCTTTCCGGTGCGAACCAGAACCGGGCGACACTGGCGTTCGACTCCCGCCTGCAGATCTTTAAGGCTGTCACCGATAAAGGCTATACCTGAAAGTGAAGTGGCAAAATCTTCGGCAATAGCATCGAGTAGCCCGGGCGCAGGCTTGCGACAATTACAGCCCGCCGTCGGTAAGTGGGGGCAGTAATAAATGCCGGCAATTTGGCCGTCCGCACTTTCCACCAGCCCACGCATTTTGTCGTGTATGGCCTCAAGGGCATCGAGGTCGAAAAGCTCTCGCCCCAGGCCAGACTGATTAGTGGCCACGGCAACACTGTAGCCGGCCTGGGAAAGTCGAGCGATAGCGTCAATACTGCCGGGTATGGGCAGCCATTCATCCGCCGACTTAATGTAGTCGTCAGAATCCTGGTTAATGACACCGTCACGGTCGAGAATGATGAGCTTCATAGTTACGCTATTTTGGCTTGCAGATCATTTGGTGCTGGCAAGCAGGGAAACGTCAGCGACTTCGAGGAACAGTTCGCGTAGTTGCGAGAGTATAGCCAGTCGGTTTTGACGCAAAGCCAAATCGTCAGCCATCACCATCACCTGATCAAAAAAGTCATCGACAGGTTGTTGTAGTTGAGCAAGGCTTTGCAAGATTTGGCTGTAGTCCTTGTCGACAATCAAAGGCTTTAGCGTGTCACTGAGTTGAGCCAGTTGTTCAGCAAGCGCTTTTTCAGCAGGTTCTTGCAGTAGGCTGGCATCAACAGTCGTACTAACTTCGCTGTCTTGTTTGCTGAGGATATTCGACACACGCTTGTTGGCACTGGCCAGATTGCGGGCTTCTGGTAACTGGGAGAAATCGTTGACGGCCTGTACTCGACGATGAATATCCAGAGGCCGTGTCGGTGACTTGGCCATCACTGCAAAGAATACCTCTGGGCGTATTTTGTCTTCTTCATACCAAGACCGGAAACGCTCTAGCATGTAAGTAAGTACTTGCTCCGACGTTTCTTCAGGGGATAAGCTTAGCTTGTCATGCAGGCTTAAGGCTTTGTCTAAGGCAAGTTTGAGATCGAGATCGATGCCCTGTTCCACCAGTGTTCGCAATACAGCCAGGCTGGCACGGCGTAGTGCGAAGGGGTCCTTCGACCCGGTTGGTGGTTGCTTGATGCCGAAAATACCGACCAGGGTATCAAGGCGATCGGCGATGGCGAGGGTCGCACCGACACTTGAACTAGCAACCTTATCGCCAGCAAAGCGCGGCAAATACTGCTCGTAAAGTGCAGCGGCAACAGCCTCATCTTCACCGTCGTGTTGGGCATAGTAACGGCCCATGGTGCCCTGCAAATCGGCAAACTCTTGAACCATCTCGGTGACCAGATCAGCCTTACTTAAAATGGCGGCTCGGTGGGCCAGTTTTGGGTCGGCACCAGTGGTCGGTGCCAGGTGCTCTGCTAGAGCGGCGACACGCTGAGACTTGTCGTGGACGGAACCGAGCTTGGCCTGAAACACGACGTTCTTAAGCATTTCACAGCGCTGTTCCAGGCTGGTGTTTTTATCGGTTTTAAAGAAAAAGGCAGCGTCTGATAAGCGCGGTCGAATCACTTTCTCATTACCCGCAACGACCTTGGCCGGATCACGACTATCGATATTAGCGACGGTAATAAAAAGCGGCAGCAGTTGGTCAGAGCCATCGACGACATGGAAGTACTTTTGGTGTTCTTTCATCGACGAGATCAAGGCTTCGGCAGGCACTTCCAAAAAGTGTTCGTCAAAGCGACCCATGAGCGGCACCGGCCATTCGTTCAACGCGGTGACCTCATCCAGCAAGTCAGCATCGATGACAGCATGGCCATCGGCCCCTCGGGCTAGTTCGTTGATGCCGTCTTCAATCAGTGAGCGTCGTTCAACAAAATCGGCAATCACTGAGGCCTGGCGCAAGGTAGAGGCGTAGTCGGCGGGAGCGGGAATACTTACTTCCGTATTGCTATGAAAGCGGTGGCCCCGGGTGGTGCGGCCGCTTTCCAGCCCCATAATAGAACCGGGAACCACGTTTTTGCCGAAGAGCATCACTATCCAGTGCACCGGACGCACGAATTCTATGCGGCTAGCACCCCAGCGCATGCGTCGGGCAATAGGCAGATCTTTCAGCGCTTTACTAACAATGTCCGGTAAAAGTGCTTCGGTAGCCAGACCTTCTTCAACACGACGAAAAACAAGACGTGGGCCTTTATCAGTATCAGTTTGTTCGAGTTCTTCAACGCTGAGTCCGCAACCTTTGGCAAAGCCGAGTGCCGGTGGGGTGGGTGCGCCATCGCTGTCAAAAGCGGCGGCAACGGCGGGGCCAAGCCGTTCAGTTTCAATATCGGCCTGTTGTGGGTCGAGGGCAGAAACCAGCACGGCTAATCGCCTTGGCGTGGCATAGCCTCTAATGGCAGCGTGTTGCAGCTTGGCTTTATTGAGTCCCGCTTCAATGCCGAGAGTAAAAGCTGACATTAATGTTTTCAGTGACTTGGGTGGCAGCTCTTCGGTGCCGATTTCAACCAGAAAGTCCTGCTTCATTTCTTTTTCTCCCCAGCCTGTTGAATAACTTCATGCGCTAGATCAGCGGGCGCCATTGGGAAGCCCAGTGCCAGTCGTGAAGCGAAATAGGTTTCGGCGACAGCCCTTGCCAGTGAGCGAATGCGTAGAATAAAACGCTGGCGCTCCGTTACCGAAATGGCACGCCGGGCGTCAAGCAGGTTAAAGGCGTGGGAGGCTTTCATCACCATCTCGTAGGCCGGCAGCGGGAGTTTTTGCTCAATCAAAAGCTGGCTTTCTTTTTCATAGGTATCAAAACTACTGAACAGAAAGTCGGTATTGGCATGTTCAAAATTGTAGTGAGACATCTCCACTTCATTTTGATGAAACACATCACCGTAGGTGACCACGCCACCATCGGGGCTTTTCGTCCACACCAGGTCGTAAATACTATCGACGCCCTGCAGGTACATGGCAATACGCTCGAGCCCGTAGGTGATTTCACCACTGACCGGATAACACTCCAGCCCGCCGACCTGTTGGAAGTAGGTGAATTGCGTCACCTCCATACCGTTGAGCCAAACTTCCCAGCCTAAACCCCAGGCGCCGAGAGAGGGAGACTCCCAGTTATCTTCCACAAAGCGAATATCGTGCACGGCGGCGTTAATACCCAAAAAGGCCAGTGACTCCAAATAGAGATCCTGAATATTGCTGGGCGAAGGTTTGAGAATTACCTGAAACTGATAATAGTGCTGTAGTCGGTTGGGGTTTTCACCAAAGCGACCATCGGTGGGACGGCGGCAGGGTTGCACGTAAGCACTGTTCCAGCTCTCTGGGCCAATGGCGCGCAGGAAGGTGGCGGGGTGAAAGGTGCCGGCTCCCACTTCCATATCCAGAGGTTGCAAAATAACGCAGCCGTGTTCAGCCCAATACTGTTGAAGGGCTAAAATCAAACCCTGAAATGTTGATACATCCGGTGCCGGCGTCGTCACAGCGTTACTCCAATAAAAATAAGATGGCGATTATATCGTTAGAGAAAAGTTGATACGATAAAAGCACACAAATAAACACGCTATTTACACGTATCTTTGTTACTTCAGCACTATAAAAAGGAAAAATGATGAAATTTTTGAAAAAAACACTCAGCACCTGCTTGCTGCCGCTGGTACTCGCAACGGGCGCACAGGCGGATGACCACTCAGGTAGCGCTGAGGTGAAGACGATACCCGTGAGTAGCGGTTTGTATATGTTGACCGGTGATGGTGGCAATGTAGGTGTCTCCATCGGTGAAGATGGCACTTTCGCGATTGATGACCAGTACGCGAAAATGGCCATCAAAATCACCGAAGCCATCAAGGGCTTGTCGGGTGAAGTGCCGAAATTCCTCGTCAATACCCACTGGCATGGCGACCATACGGGTGGCAATGAGCACTTTGGCAAGCAGGGTGCAATTATTGTCGCCCACGAAAGTGTTCGCGATAACCTAAAGATTGCAAAATCTATTAAGCTGTTCAATATGCACAAACCACCATCGCCCAAAGAAGCATTGCCGGTGGTGACCTTTAAAAATGAAATGAGCTTGCACCTGAATGGGGATGATATTCGTCTGATGTATGTTGCCGACGCCCACTCCGATGGTGATGTTATTGTTCATTTCACCAAAGCCAATGTGATCCATGCCGGAGACACATTTTTTAATGGTTTCTACCCCTTCATTGATGTTGAGTCCAATGGCAGCATCGCAGGCATGATCGCCGCCTGTAATATCGTATTGGCTTTGGCAGATGAAAAAACAAAAATCATGCCTGGTCATGGCCCTTTGGCGAACAAGGCTGATTTAGTTGCCTTTCGCGATATGCTGGTTAAGGCTGAGACAAATATACAGGCCTTGATAGATGCTGGTAAGAATGAGGCAGAAGTCGTTGCCGCAAAACCAGTCGCTGAGTTTGATAAAGAATGGGGCGACGGGTTTATACCAAGTGATATGTGGGTAAAAATCGTCTATAGCGGTATGGTTAAATAAAAGCTTACGTTTACTCTAAAAACCCCGGCTTGCCGGGGTTTTTTATGCGTATTGAATATATTCAAATTGTTATTTGTCAATTACCTAAAACTGATTTTGCGCTTGAATAAAGGCATGGAGTGCGAATTGTTAGAGTTGTTTTAACAGAAAATCATATGAGTAAAGGGGAAGAAAATGAAGGGTAAAATACTGGGATTAAGTTTGTTGTTGATGGTCGCGTTAGTACAGGCGGCGGAGATGGAAAAAAAGCACACGATGCACCACGGTAAAATGTCTGCGGATAATAGAACTTCATTGAATCTATCGCCAATGATGAAGCAGCATCAACTCACAAACATGCGGGCTCACCTGGCTGCGGTGCAGGAAATAATCATTCAAATAAGTGCAGGTGATTTTTCACAGGCATCGGATACTGCCCACAAAAAACTGGGTTTGACGAAAGAAATGGAAGCCATGTGCAGTAGTTTTGGTAGCGATACGTTTAAAGAGCTGGGTATTAGCTTTCATAAAAGCGCAGATAGCCTGGGCGAGATACTTGAAAAAGGTAACACGGAGGATTCATTGGCAGCACTGGGTAAAACGATGTCTTACTGTGTGGCTTGCCATGCACAATTTAAACAATAGTTTAGAATTATTAAGACCGGGGTATTGTGTTTGGATTAATGCACTAACCCCGGTAACCAAGTGACCAAACTAGGCCAAAGGGCAAGCAGTAACAGTACGGCGAGTTGTATGCCTATATAAGGCATCACGCCACGATAAATATCGCTGGTCAGTACTTCTTTTGGGGCCACCCCGCGCAAATAGAACAAAGCAAAACCAAAAGGTGGTGTTAAGAAGGAAGTCTGCAAGTTAACGGCGATCATAATTCCCAGCCAGATGGGGTCTACTCCCATGGCCAATAATGCTGGGCCTACAATAGGCACGACAACAAAAGTAATTTCGATAAAGTCGAGAATAAAGCCGAGCACGAAAATCGTTAGCATCACCACCAGGGTTGCCCCTAGTGCGCCACCGGGAATGCTGGCAAACATTGATGTCACCAGCTCTTCTCCACCAAAGCCGCGAAACACCAGTGAAAATATCGCCGCGCCAATTAAAATCATGAACACCATGGCGGTGACTTCAACGGTGCCTTCAAGGACTTGTTGCAGACGTTGTAATGAAAGCTGTCGACGTGCCAGGGCGAGTATTGTGGCACCAAAAGCACCAACTCCGGCAGCTTCGGTTGGCGTGGCAATACCGCTGAGTATGGAGCCGAGCACAGCGAGGATCAACAACAGCGGTGGCGCAAGGCTCAACAATAGAGCGCTAGTGCTGACCTTATCTTGCTCATCACCTGCCGGTGCATCTTCGGGTCGTAGCCGTGAATAGACGTATATATAGGTACAGTAACAGCCGACCAAAATAAGCCCGGGGATAACGGCACCCATAAAGAGGTCACCAACGGAGACGGTTTTGGGTGCAAAGATGCCCATGCTCAACTGTGCCTGTGCGTAGGCGGTGGAGAGAATATCGCCCAGCAGAACCAGTGCGATAGAGGGCGGGATAATTTGCCCCAGCGTGCCTGTGGCGCAAATAGTGCCGGCGGCAAAGGCGGGGTTATAGCCCCGTTTGAGCATGGTGGGCAGGGACATTAAGCCCATGGTGACGACGGTTGCGCCAACAATGCCGGTGCTAGCGGCAAGTAATGTGCCGACGATAACCACCGAGATACCCAGGCCGCCACGAACCCGGCCAAACAGCCGCGCCATGTTGTTGAGCAGGTCTTCAGCCAGCCGGGATTTCTCCAGCATGATGCCCATTAAAATAAACAGCGGAATGGCCACCAGGGTTTGATTCACCATCGTGCCATAGAGCCGGTTAGGCAGGGCTTGCAGAAAGGCCATGTCGAAATGGCCGATGGCCGTTCCGAAGGCAGCGAATAGTAGGGCTGTACCTGCTAATGAAAATGCCACCGGGTAGCCAAGCAAGATCACCAGACAAACGGCGAGGAACATAAAGAGGGGGAGTAGCTCGATCATGGTGTTATTCGGTCGCTGTTAAAGAGGTATTGGCAGGGGAGCGCAGAGTACGCAAGGACTGTAGAAATTCGCTGATGCCCTGCAGTAAAAGCAGAGAGGGCATGATTAATAGCAATGACTTTAGGAGGTAAACCCAGGGCAGGCCGGCAGACTCGGCCGAACGCTCATAAATCGCCCAGCTGGCGCTAACGTAATTAAAGCTCAGCCAGAAAATAAGAGCGCAGGTGGGCAGCATGAAAAACAGTGCGCCGAAGGTATCGACCAAGGCACGACGGCGTGGTGAAAAATGGCGATAAAAGATATCGACCCGCACATGGCCACCGCGCTTCAGCGTGAAGGCGGTACCTAGCATAAAAGCAAAAGCATGGAGGTAGAGCACCGTCTCTTGTAGTGCAATGGAGCCAGAGCCGAAGAAATAGCGGGCGACAACGACAAAGCAGGTACAGAGCATCATACCTAGCGTCGCCCAGGCAGTGAGCTTGCCGCAGAATTCAGTGAAGGTATCAATAAGGGTGTTAGCGGGCTTCATGGATTAAACCGGTGATAGGGGTAGTTATTGTTCGGTTGATTGAAATAACGAATCTACGGGCTAGCACTGTCACAAAGCTGTCATATTTTGTACATAGTCTTGTCACCTGCCCTCTTTAGGATGCGCGTACTAGCCACATTATTGGTGGAAACGTCGCAGGAGACAAACATGAAAAAACTATCTACAACAGCATCACACATCAAAGTTGCTGCCATCGGCTGTGGCATTGCCATGACTTTGGCTAGCACACAGGCCCTTTCAGCTTCACGAGATTATATCAGCATCGTTGGATCATCAACGGTCTATCCTTTCGCAACCGTTGTGGCAGAGCGTTTTGGTAAAACCACACCGAACCCTACACCCAAAATTGAATCAACAGGCTCCGGCGGCGGCATGAAGCTGTTCTGTTCCGGTGTTGGTACGAGTCACCCCGATATTACCAATGCATCGCGCCGCATGAAGAAATCTGAATTTGAAAAATGTCAGAAAGCGGGTGTGACGGATATTGTTGAAGTGCTGATTGGTTTTGATGGCATTGTTCTTGCCAACTCAGTCAAAACAAAGCAAATGAGCCTGACCCGCAAAGACATTTTTCTGGCATTGGCCAAAAGTGTTCCCGCGCCAAAAAGCATGCAGGACCAGTTCACCACATCACAAACCTTGGTCGCCAACCCTTACAAGACCTGGAAAGATGTGAACCCAGCTCTACCTGATGTGAAAATCGAAGTGCTTGGTCCTCCCCCGACTTCGGGTACCCGTGACGCATTTGCCGAGCTGGCTCTGGAAGGCGGCTGCAAAAAGATCAAGTGGATTAAGGCGATGAAGAAGCAGGACAAAAAAGCCTATAAAGCCCTTTGTCACACTATTCGTGAAGACGGCCACTACGTTGAAGCGGGCGAAAATGACAATTTGATCGTACAAAAGCTGGATGCTAACCCCGATGCCCTCGGCGTATTTGGTTTTAGCTTCCTCGACCAAAATGCTGACAAGGTTCAGGGTTCGTTGATTGAAGGCCAGGTGCCTACCTTCGATACAATTGCTGATAAGTCTTACCCCATATCGCGTCCACTGTACTTCTACGTGAAGAAAGCACACGTTGGTGTGGTACCGGGCATTGAAGGTTACCTGTCAGAATTCACCAGTGAAAAAGCTTGGGGTGGCGAAGGTTACCTGGCAGAAAAAGGCATGATTCCACTGAGTGCTGATGTTAGAAAAGCAAGTGGTGCTGATATTAAAGCGCTTAAGCCAATGTCTGGCGAAGGCTTGTAAATATTGTAGTAATAGACGAATAACCCCTTTGGGATTATTCCACCGCGGCCTGATTTTATCAGGCCGCTTTTTTCTGGAGTAAACTGAAGGGCTCCGTTTTATAGGGGACTGGCTTTTTAATATGCAAACTTCAAACCTGATCATCGCCTTACTGGTAATGTCTGCCCTGGCCTACTATTTTGGCTACCAGCGTTCCCAGAGCTTTGCCCGCCAGCTTGGCGGTGTTCGCAACTTACATTCTTTGCCAACGTATTACGGTATGCGGGTCGCACTCTGGTGTGGTCTGCCCTCTGCATTATTACTCTTCATCTGCCTGGCGTTTGAAGAAACCATCATTAGCAAAATGTTATTGTCGGGCATGCCTGCTGACCTTCGGCCGAATTCTATCGCCGAATATAATTTATTAATGAATAAAATTGAAAACCTGGCAAGCGGTGCATTGTCGGCAGAAGGTGTAAAGCCAGCGCTGCTTGATGCGGCAGCCGCACTGGGTTATTTGCGTGATACCAGCCAGAGCCTACTAACGGGAATTGCCGTACTCGTTGCTGGTGTTGGTGGTCTTTGGGGCTGGTGGAAAATGTCAGCGCAACTACGCGCACGCCAGCAAGTAGAGAAAATATTTAAAGGGTTTTTATTACTCTGTGCCAGTTTGGCTATTTTTACAACACTGGGCATTTTTCTTTCCGTCATCTTTGAGTCGGTACGCTTTTTTCAGCAAGTACCAATTTCAGAGTTTCTCTTTGGCCTGGAGTGGAGCCCACAAACAGCCATACGGGTTGATCAAGTCGGTGGCTCGGGTAGCTTTGGTGCTGTGCCCTTATTCCTTGGCACGATGTTAATTTCATTTATTGCCATGACGGTGGCGGTGCCTGCGGGTTTAATGTCGGCGATCTATTTGGCGGAATACGCAGGCTCGAGAGTACGTAGCTTTGTTAAACCGACCCTGGAAATTCTCGCCGGTGTACCCACGGTGGTTTACGGCTATTTTGCTGCTTTAACCGTTGCCCCACTGATTCGATCGACCGGCACTGATCTGGGTTTGTCGGTCACCTCTGAAAGCGCGTTAGCGGCTGGCTTGGTGATGGGCATTATGATTATCCCCTTTATTTCATCGTTGGCCGATGACGTTATCAATGCGGTGCCACAAACTATGCGCGACGGCTCGCTCGCGCTTGGTGCAACGCATTCCGAGACGATTAAACAAGTCATTATTCCTGCAGCGCTACCGGGTATTGTGGGTGGCGTGTTGCTGGCCGTATCACGCGCGATTGGTGAAACCATGATTGTGGTAATGGCGGCAGGCCTTGCGGCCAACCTCACCGTCAACCCTCTGGATACAGTGACTACGGTAACGGTGCAAATTGTTACGTTGCTGGTTGGCGATCAGGAGTTTGACAGCGCTAAAACATTATCTGCTTTTGCATTAGGTTTAATGTTATTCCTGGTAACGCTGGGATTAAATTTCATCGCTTTGCGTGTTGTGAAAAAATATCGAGAACAGTATGAGTAACTCATCAAAAGGCACAACTGAACTGATTCGAAAAACCCTCGCCAAGCGCTATCGCGCCGAAAAACGTTTTCGCCTCTATGGTGTGATTGCGATTCTATTCGGGGTGTCTTGTGTTGCGACATTATTTGTCGACATTATTGGTAAGGGTCACGGCGCTTTTCGGCAAACCTATATTCAACTGCACGTTAATTATGATGCCGACATTCTTGGCGTCAGTGATATTAATGATAGCCAACAAGTCGCATTGGCTGATTTCAGCGGCCTGGTTAAGAAAAGCCTGCGGACGAAATTTACAGATGTCTCTGGTCGAAGAGAAAAGCGCGAGCTCTATAAGATTGTTAGTAACAGTGCAGAGTATGAATTGGCTGACCGCTTAAAAGCTAGCCATAGTTTGTTGGGACAGTCTGAAAAAATATGGGTTCTGGCCGACGACGATATTGATACGTATTTTAAAAGCCTCAATAGCTCAGATGGCCCCTTCATTGGCCGTACCAGTGAAAAACAACAGCAATGGATACAGTCGCTGATTGATGACGGACAAATAGAACTACGCTTTAATAGCGGCTTTTTCAAAACGGGTGATTCCCGTGAGCCAGAGCAGGCGGGCATTGGTGGTGCGATTGTTGGCTCACTATTTACATTGTTTATTACTTTAGCGCTTGCCTTTCCTATTGGCGTTGCGGCAGCCGTTTATCTCGAAGAATTTGCGCCAAAAAATCGTTGGACAGATTTTATTGAAGTTAATATTAATAATTTGGCAGCCGTACCCTCTATTATTTTCGGCCTTTTAGGCCTGGCAATTTTTATCAACTTCTTCCATGTGCCTCGGTCTGTGCCGATTATTGGAGGCCTGGTATTAGCGGTAATGACCTTGCCGACGATTATTATTTCCAGTCGCGCTGCGATTAAATCAGTGCCACCATCAATTCGTGAAGCCGGTATTGGTATTGGTGCATCCCCGGTGCAGGTGGTACTTCACCATGTGCTACCTTTGGCCTTACCCGGTATGTTAACCGGTACCATTATTGGTATGGCACAAGCCCTGGGTGAAACTGCACCTTTGTTAATGATTGGAATGGTGGCGTTTATTGTCGATGTCCCCGGTGGTTTTACTGACCCTGCAACCGTTTTGCCGGTGCAAATATTCCTTTGGGCTGATAGCCCAGAAAGGGCATTTGTTGAAAAAACGTCGGCCGCTATTATGGTGCTGTTGGCCTTTTTAATTACCATGAATACGGTCGCAGTCGTATTGCGTAAACGTCTTGAAAGACGTTGGTAGTAAACCGCCAATACAGTAATTTATTGAATCAAGTGAAATGATTGCTTAAAGATGAGCGTTAAAATATGAGTGTTGCAACGATGGATCTAACGGCCGCTGAGTCTAGAGAAGATGACCTTGATATATCACCAGAGCAAAGTGATATAGAAGAAACAGTGGGCTTTCCCTTTGTCGATGATCCAAAAATACGGGCCCGTGACGCCAGTGTTTTTTATGGTGATAAGCAGGCCATTTTTAATATTGATCTCGACATTGGCAAGCACGAAGTGATTGCCATGATTGGCCCCTCGGGCTGTGGAAAGTCGACTTTTTTACGCACGATTAATCGTATGAACGATACGGTTGATGGCTGTCGGGTGACAGGTGAGTTCTTGCTCGAAGAGGATAATATTTACGGTTCGAAAATGGATGTAGTCGAACTGCGTGCTCGGGTCGGCATGGTGTTTCAGAAACCAAATCCTTTCCCGAAAAGTATTTTTGACAATGTTGCTTACGGGCCAAAAATTCATGGTCTTGCGGGTAGCCGCGTCGAGCTGGACGAAATTGTAGAAAATAGTTTGAAACGAGCGGGTTTGTGGGCCGAAGTAAAAGACCGACTGAGTCAGCCGGGCACGGGTTTGTCGGGTGGTCAGCAGCAGCGCCTGTGTATTGCCCGCGCGATTGCGATTAGCCCCGAAGTTATTTTAATGGATGAGCCCTGTTCTGCTCTCGACCCGATCGCCACTGCGCGCATCGAAGAGCTGATAGCGGAGCTCGCAGAAAATTATACGATTGTTATTGTTACCCATTCCATGCAGCAGGCAGCGCGGGTCTCTCACCGCACGGCTTATTTCCACCTGGGCAATTTGGTTGAGGTGAATGAAACGGAGAAGGTATTTACCACACCTGAGCACAAACTAACGGAAGCCTATATTACGGGGCGATTTGGTTAATTAAAGGTTCTGGATAACCTCCCCTATTTAAGTCGCGTCAAGTTAATGAGCGGTCAGTGAAGGAATAAGTCATGGATAAATTAAAACTCGATCAACATATTTCCCAGAAGTTTAATGAAGACCTCGAAAACATTAAAAGCCAGATGCTCGAAATGGGCGGCATGGTTGAAAAGCAATTAGCCGAGGCGATTAAAGCCCTGGAAAATGCGGACAGTTATATTGCTGAGCGGGTAATGCAGGTAGAAGAGCAAATCGATGAGATGGAAGTCACCATCGATGAAAGCTGTGTCACTTTAATTGCTCGCCGTCAACCCACCGCCACCGACTTGCGTCTGGTGATGGTGGTAACGCGCTGTATTCGTGATCTTGAGCGCATTGGTGACGAAGCGCAGAAGATTGCCAAAATGGCCATTAAGTTGGCGGTGGATGGCGCTTCTCCCCGTGGCTATACCGAAATCCGCCATATCTCCAACGATGTACGCAGCATGCTCAATGATGCGCTGAATGCTTTTATGCGTTTTGATACCGCTGCAGCCATTGCAACGATGAAAAAGGACAAGCAAATCGATGCGGATTACAAATCGGCATTGCGTGAAATGATGACCTATATGATGGAAGATCCACGCAGTATTACTCGGGTCATGAATGTGCTGTGGGTACTGCGCGCACTGGAGCGGATTGGTGATCACTCTAAAAATATTTGTGAGCACGTGATTTATCTGGTCGAAGGCAAAGATGTTCGCCATGGTCATATGGGTGAGATTGATCAGGATTTTAAGCGCTCGTCTTAGTACCGGGTAATTCCAGAGTAGCGTAACGCTGACAAGCTACTCTCTGGACAACTTGCCAGGGTCTTGCAATAGTGGGCCATGACTGAATTTACGAGTTTTCCCCCACAACTGCTGTCATTTTTGGATGAGCTTACGGTCAATAATAATCGACCCTGGTTTGCTGAAAATAAGCAGCGCTATGAAGATACCGTACTGTCACCAGCCCTGAGTTTTGTCGAGCACATGGCCGGCAAAATGGACAAGCTCTCGCCCTACTTTGAGGCCATCCCCAAACGCAGTGGCGGTTCAATAATGCGGGTTTATCGAGACACTCGTTTCGGCAATGATAAAACCCCCTATAAAACCAACCTGGGTATTCAGCTTCGCCATCGGCGCGGAAAAGATATTCATGCACCGGGTTACTATTTACATGTGCAACGGGGCGAGGTTTTTCTCGGTGTCGGTTGCTGGCGTCCCGACTCTGTTTCTCTGGCAAAAATTCGTCAGCGCATTGATGAAAAACCCGACGCCTGGCAGGCAATACTGAGCGGTCGCCCATTTAAGCGGCAGTTTGAGTGGGGCGGCGATACACTAAAGCGACCGCCACGGGGCTACAGCGCCGACCACCCTTTTATTAGCAGCCTGAAGCGCAAAGACTTTATTGTAATTAAGTCGCTGAGTGACAGCGCGATAGAAGATGAGGGCTTTGCCAAAATGGCCTTGCAGTCATTTCGTAGCGTTGAGCCATTGATGCAGTTTTTATGCGAGGCTTTGGAGGTCGGTTTTTAGCCTTCGCTGACGCATGGAAAGAATGTCAATCAATTGACTCATTGTCAGAGGTGTGGTCTTATTGCGCGCGGTTTACGCGTGCTTTAATAGCGCCGTAAACACTACCTTTTTATGGTTAAAAGGTTTTTGTAAATAATTCTTTGTTAAGAGTATTGGGCTCGCGTTTCGCGGCTCATTCATAGACGTAAATTCTCTACCAGCTTGAGGAAAGAGCATGTCTGATAATTCACTCGATTTTAGAGATAAAGCCGCCATTGTCGGCATCGGTGAAACCGAATATACGCGGGGGGCATTGCGGCCCTCGGCTGAAATGATACTGGAGTCGACGCGCATTGCGATTGCCGATGCCGGTCTTAAAAACACCGATATTGACGGTATTATTTTACCGCCGGTAATGATTACCGCCGAAGAAATTGCCGCCAATCTGGGCATTGAAGACCTACGCTACAGCGCCTCTATTAACATGGGCGGTGCCAGCCCGGTGACTGCTCTGCAAACGGCCGCCATGGCTATCGCCGCAGGCGTCGCCAATAACATTGTGGTGACAGTCGGCTGGAATGGCTCTTCGGCCCTGCGACCCAAGCCGAATGCCAAGTTCCCTGAATTGATTTCTATTCCTGCACTTGAGCGCACCCTGCAAAATTACTACTTCCCCTACGGTAGTGCCTCGCCGGTACAAATGTACGCCTGGATCGCCATGCGTCATATGCAAACCTACGGTATTAGTCACGAAGCGATGGGTGCAGTGGCTTTGGCTTGTCGTCGCCATGCGCAGTTTAATGACAAGGCAATAACGCGAGGGCAAGAGCTGGATATGGAAGGCTATTTGAATTCCCGCTGGATTTCAGAGCCGTTCCGTTTGTTTGATTGCTGCCTTGAAACGGACGGTGCCTGTACCGTTATCGTCAGTCGCGCCGACCAGGCGAAAGACCTGCGCCACAAGCCTGCCTACATTATGGCGGCGGCGGAAGGTCATCCCTATCCCGCTGATGACATCGCTAACCGGCCCGACATGTTCCATATTGGCCTGGCTAACTCTGCACCAAAGGCCTTTGCCATGGCGGGATTGAAGCCGACCGATATGGACTTTCTGCAAATTTATGACTGCTTTACCTACGTTGTGCTACTGCAGCTTGAGGCCCTGGGCTTCTGTGAGCAGGGTGGAGTGGGTGAGTTCGTTAAAGACGGCACTCTGGAAATCGACGGCAAATTCCCTATGAATACCCACGGTGGTTTGCACTCTCAGGCTCACGTCTGGGGGCTGAACCATGTGGTCGAGGCGACGCGCCAGCTGCGCGGTGACGGCGGCGAGATGCAAGTGAAGGATGCGGAGCTCGGCCTGGTGACAGGTTGGGGTGACTTTGGTGATGGCAGCCTGGTGATATTGAGGAACTAAGACGATGACAGATACACAGTTCATTCCAAACCCGGCACCTAAGCCGACCAACTATCTCGATGAACAGTTCTGGGAAAATTGCGCCAATAAAATTCTTAGCTTTCAGTGCTGTCACGACTGCGAAACCTGGCGGCATATCCCTCGCTTTATGTGTGCCAAGTGCGGCTCACCTAACTGGGGCTGGCGTGAATCTCATGGTCGCGGCACCATTTATACATGGACAGTTTGTCACATGCCCATGTCGCCTCACTTTGAGAAAGACTTCCCCTACGCGGTACTCGTCGTGGATATGGAAGAAGGTGTGCGTATTACGGCTGGCCTTCGTGGTCTTGATTATCGCGAGTTAAAAATTGGCCTGCCCGTTGAAGTGGTTTTTGAGCCTCTTGAAGAGGGAGGCTTTCTGCCTTTCTTCCGCCCGAGGCAAGACACTTAGTCTTTACTGAGACCCGTACAGTAAAAGGCCGAGCTATTTAAGCTCGGCCTTTTTTGTGTCGCCTGTTAAACCTATTTTAACCCACGGCCCTCCATGTCACTGCGGTTGACCGCGGGCGCACGCTTAGTGCCCGGTGCGTATAACCCGCATAATAGTTTTAAGCTTGGGGATTCGGGGGTACCGACGATAATGTGCAGATTGTCTTGAGCCCGTTGATAGGAGGAAAGGCGTTTTTTGCTGATACCCAACCATGAACCACCGGGCGATGTCCGAGCCATGGCGAGAATCGTATAGCCTGGGCTGGCGTAACGATCAAAGGGAGTGCCACCTAATTAGCGTCAGTGATGGCAGGCTGTGCGGCAATCACCAGGGCTCGGTAGCGGCTCAGAGTGGTTTTATCTGCAATGGGGCCGATGCGGGTGGTGACGGTCTTTTGTGTATTGGCTGAAATCGAGCCAATAGGGATCTGCGCCGAGGAACCCGTCACGTAGGGACTCTTCATTTCTGTCACTTGCACAACAACATCCGTCGCGGGGATATTACTTTTGTTGTAGACCGAGAGCAGTAAATAGCCTTCGTTACTTAAAGTCAGTCGATTGATAATATAGCGATTGGGGGCTTGGCTCATTTCAATAAAAGCGAGCTTATCCTGAGCCTGTTGGCCGATGTCTCCTTTCGTTTGGGCGGCTTCGCGATAATAAGTAATGGCGGTCTTTTCGTCCCCGCTATCATTGGCAATATTACCCAGGTAAAGGCTGGCTACGGGTGTTGGTAGCAAATTCTGGCTTTTGTCGAAATCTTTACCCGCAGTCGTTTTCTGCCCCTGCTTAAATCGCAACACGCCTCGGGCCAGATAATGACTGAAATAGTCGGGGTTTTTAGCGATGGCGGTAGAGTAG
Organism: Gammaproteobacteria bacterium 50_400_T64; assembly: GCA_002162755.1. Lineage (GTDB taxonomy): Bacteria > Pseudomonadota > Gammaproteobacteria > Pseudomonadales > Porticoccaceae > Reddybacter. The sequence goes on from MAAS01000013.1 coordinate 35,543, forward strand.
GCTTTGTCGGCATTCGCAGGCTTATCGAGCATCGCCCAGGCGTGGCCACGCAACTCCCAAAACTGCCCTTCTCGGTTTTGTAATTTGACGGCTTTATCAAGATATCCCAGGGCTTTTTGTGGTTTTTTATCCGTCAGAGCCTTCATCGCTTCAGTCTGTGCTGTATAGGCCGGCTGGTCTTTACGCAGGCGGGCCATCTTTTTCTGGTACAGGGCTCGATTCGTTATGCCCCCAGCAGGGTAAGTCTTCACTTTCTCCCTGTTAGCGATAACACGAGCTTGTGAGGGTGGATGGCTGGCAAACAGGCCGGTGAAAAAATCACTTTGGCGGCCCTTTGAGAGTGCGACAAAGGTTTCCTGTAAGCGAACAGCGCCACGGGGGTCGTAGCCCGCACGCACCATATATTCCATACCGTAGGCATCGGACTCCAGCTCGGCATCTCGGCCATAACTCGCCATCCACGCGGTGCTACCGAATTGAGCAGCCATGCCGCCGAGTTCACCAAAGCCATTATTTTGTGAGGCGGCCCCCAGTGCTTGTACGCCAATGTTGATCAGTGTGCCCCGCGTCATTTGTGCTGCGCTGTGGCGTGCGGCGGCATGGACGATTTCGTGGGAAAGCACGGCGGCAAGTTCCGACTCATCCTGCAAGTGCATTAACAGGCCCCGGTTAATGGCTATTTTGCCGCCGGGCAGAGCCCAGGCGTTGGGCACTGAATTATTCAGCACCACAAACTCATAGGGCAGTTTAGGGCGGTCACTTACGGCGGCGAGTTTTTTGCCGATGCTCGCAACGTAAAGCTGTATCTCTGTGTCAATGTAGTAACGCCCGCCCTGGGCTTGCTGAGTGGGAACATATTGCTGGCGACCAATGGCGACTTCCTGTTCGGCCGAGACCAATGAAAGCTGACGTTCGCCGGTGACTGGGTTAACCGTGCAAGCCGTTACCAGTAGCAGGGTTACAGCGAGACTAATGAGTAATTGTTTGCGGTGCACAGGGTCTTCCTTTTAAAGGGGCAGGGTTCGAAGTGATAGGCTTATAATGACATTATCGGCTAAAAATAGTTTAAGGATACTGCGATGTTAATGGTGATCTCCCCCGCTAAAACACTGGATTTTGAAACACAGGTAACAACGAGTGAGCACACGATGCCAGACTTTCTCGGCGACTCTGCCGAGCTTATCGAGCGATTGCGCGAGATGTCGCCCCATGATGTGTCGGCCTTGATGAAAATTAGCGATAAGCTCGGCGACCTCAATTTTGATCGCTACCTGAACTGGAATAAAAAGTTCACGCCAAAGAATGCCAAGCAAGCACTGCTGGCTTTTAAGGGCGATGTGTATACCGGGCTGGATGCACCGTCGATGTCGGTGGCTGACTTGCAATGGGCTCAGGATCATCTGCGTATTCTCTCTGGCCTCTACGGCTTATTGCGCCCGCTAGATTTGATGCAAGCCTACCGATTAGAAATGGGCACCAAACTGGCCAATGGCCGGGGTAAAGACCTCTATCAATTCTGGGGCAGCAAAATTACCGACGCACTTAATCAACACCAGGCGGATGAAAGCCTGCCTGTACTCGTTAACCTGGCTTCCAATGAATACTTTAAGTCGGTGCAGAGCAAGCAGCTAGCCGCCGAAGTTATTACCCCGGTATTTAAGGACTGGAAAGGTGACAAGTATAAAATCATCAGCTTCTACGCGAAAAAAGCCCGGGGCCTGATGGTCTCCTACATTATTCGTAAGCGCCTGACCGACGTCGAGCAAATCAAGAATTTTGACAGCGAGGGTTATGTTTACAACCCGGCCATGTCTTCAGCGCGAGAGTGGGTGTTTACCCGCGAAGCGGCTGCGAGTTAAACCCTTGTTGTTATAAGAGAGTGGAGTTAGATGATGTCTGAAAAACCCTTTTCCCAGGCTTGCGACAATAATCAGCAGGCTATTTTTGCCATTCTTGAAAGAGTCTTTATCCAGGCTCAGCAGGTATTGGAAATTGGCAGTGGCACTGGCCAGCATGCCAGCTACTTTGCGCCGCGCCTGCCGCAACTGATTTGGCAGACCAGTGACCAGGCGGAATATCATGCCGGCATCAATGCCTGGCTAGATGACTCAGCGGCAGATAATCTACGCCGTCCTCTCGTGTTAAACGTCGATATGCCCCAGTGGCCAATTGACAAGGTGGATGCTGTTTTCACGGCCAACACCTGCCACATTATGGGTTGGGCCAGTGTCGAAAATATGTTCCGCCAATTAGCTGATGTACTCACGGTCGGTGGCACGTTAGCGATTTACGGCCCTTTTAATTATGACGGCCAGTTCATCTCACCGAGCAATGCCAATTTTGACCAATGGTTGAAACAGCGGGGTGCTCAACAGGGCATTAGAGATTTTGAAGCGGTGAATAAACTGGCGAGCGAGGCGGGCATGAACTTGCTTGAAGACAACGCGATGCCCGCCAATAACCGCTTGCTGGTGTGGCGCAAGACTTAGGTTTTACAAAAAGTCTGGATTCATTGCTTGAACCAAAAAAGTTTGAACCTAAAAACAGATTTTCTGTAGAGCTATTGACTGCTTTTAGGATAGTAGTTGACACCTTTTAGGGACTTGAAATCGGCATCTTGTGTCCAAATTTGGGCATTCATTTTTTGGCCCGTGGCGTAAATAATACTGTCAGCTAGCGGTAATTTATAATCAATGGCACATTTGGCCGCATCAATGGCTAAGGCATTATCGAGGGCTACAACCTTGCCTTGCTCCATATGGGCAATAACTTCCAGGGCTAAATCTTCGCCGCGCTGACGCAGCACGAATTTGAAAACTTCGGTGATGGTAATGCTCGGTACAATCAATTCTGCAATATTTTCTATGGGCACTGCGAATGTGCCGGCATTGCCATCACCTGCAAAATAAGACAACCACGCCGAGGAGTCGACCACATTCATAAACGGTCTTTATCCCTGGGTACGTCGGTATCAATCCCCTTTAGCACGCCTTTCATTTCATGCATGGGTTTAATGGGGATAAGTTCTATTCGATTACCGTAGGTTAGCATTTGCAACTTTTGGCCTGATTTTATTCCCATCGGCTCTCTAACTTCCTTTGGAATCACGATCTGAAATTTAGGGGAAACGGTGACAGCTCTCATGGTTTTCTCCATCGATACTAATATGGTATTACCATATTAGTATCGATAATCTTTGTCAAAGCGCATTCCTGGCGGTTTTTTCAAGACGAAGAAAAAGCCCCTTCTTTGTAAGGTAAGCCAGACTTTGCTTGCTCAATATAGCGTTTGATTTCCGGCGTTTCTCTATCGAGAAACTCACCGATTGCTGAAGCAAAACCGGGGTGGCGAATCCAGTGTAGTGAATGGGTCTCCACCGGCTCAAAGCCCCGCACAATTTTGTGCTCGCCCTGGGCGCCAGCATCGAAGCGCTGCAAGCCCTGCGCAATGGCATATTCAATGCCCTGATAATAACAAAGCTCAAAATGCAGGTAATCGTACTCTTCGGCACAACCCCAGTAACGGCCATACAGCGTATCGCCGCCGTGAAAATACAGAGCGCAGGCAATGGGCTGCCCGTCTTTACGGGCGACAGCCATGGCGATATTGTCGGCCATCGACTCACCCAGTTGCAGGAAAAATCTGGGGCTTAAATAGCCATTATTGCCACTGCGTTTGCGATAGGTGGATTGGTAAAGCTGATAGAAAAATTGCCAAAGCTCGGTGTCGATAGCACTACCCGGCAACACCTCTATTTCGAGTCCCTGCTCGCCAACACGGCGGCGTTCGCGCTTTACCATTTTGCGTTTGCGCGAGGCAAAGGTGGAGAGGAAGTGCTCGAAGCTTTCGTAGCCGCGATTCAGCCAGTGGTATTGAACCCCGGTGCGCAACATCAAGTCCGGGTGTTCAAACCAGCCGAGGGTTTGGGTATCGGGAAAGAGTAGGTGCCAGCTGTGGGCCTGCTCTTCATCGGCGAGTTCTCGTGCCTGTTGAAACAGACCTTGGCAGGCTTGCTGGCGGTCACCCTCACCGCTGAAAACAACCCGTGGCCCGGTGGCGGGAGAAAAGGGTATTGCCGACACCAGCTTGGGGTAGTAGTCGAGGCCATTGCGTTGGTAGGCATCGGCCCAGGCCCAGTCAAATACGTACTCCCCCCAGGAGTGAGTCTTCACATAAGTGGGCATAAAGGCACTGTTGCCAGCGGCATAACACTGTTCGATATGGGCGGGTTGCCAGCCGGTATCGGGGCCAACGCTGTTGCTGTTTTCAAGACTGTTGAGAAAGGCGCTGCTAAGAAAGGGGTAGTTGCTCATGGCGAGGACGATAGCGTGATCTTTAGGCCTGATCAAATCGGCAGGTAAATGTTGCGCCTTTGCCGAGGGTACTTTCAATTGTTAGCTCGCCGTTATGGCGTAGCAGCACATGTTTAACGATAGCCAGCCCCAGGCCGGTACCGCCAGATTGTGTTGCCCGGCTACTATCGGCACGGTAAAAACGCTCGGTCAGCCGGGGGATATGCAGGGGGTCTATGCCCAATCCGTTGTCGCTAATGCTGACTTGAAGGACTCCGGTATCGCGCGCAATGTTGATGGCAATATCGCAGCCCTGGGGGTTGTGCTTAACGGCGTTGTAGACGAGGTTCGACAGGGCGCTATGCAGCTCTTTGGCATCGCCTTTGAGCAGGGGCTGGTCGCAAGAGGTAAAGGTGATGTTGTGCTTGTTACCGCTCAAGGCCTGAGCACTGTCGATAATGGGGCCAAATAACGGCTCGAGATCAACCGGTACTTTGAGTGGCAGAGTGGTGGTTTCGAGGCGCGACAACATCACCAGATCTTCGGCGAGCAGATTCATGCGCTCAGTTTGCTGGCCCATTTGTTTGAGTGCTTTCGGCCAGGCGGGTGGCAGGTTTTCCATGTCCTGGTCTTGCAGTGTTTCGATATAGCCAGTGAGTACGGTCAAGGGAGTGCGCAGTTCGTGTGAGATATTGCCGACAAACTCTTTGCGCATTTCTTCTAATTGCCGCAAGCGGGTGATGTCCATAATGACCAGGGCAATCTCATTGTCCCCGAAAATACGTGGCGAAAACAGCAGTAGCCGTTGGGGATCGTTAGGTGCCGCTAGTTCCAGGGGTAGCTCAAAGTCGCCACTCTGGATAAATTGTACAAAGGCGGGAGTGCGCAGCAGGTTGGTGATGGGCTGATGTAGGTCTTCACTACGCAGGCCCAGCAAGCGGGCGGCGGCCGGATTCCACCAGTCGACGCTGCGCTCTGCATCGAGAAGAATGAGCCCTTCATCGAGGGCGCTGGTTATTCTTCGGATGCGTTTAACCACGGCGCGCAGGTCATCCCGAGCGCGAGTATTACGCTTTTGCAGACGATAGAGCTGATCGGAAATATCGCCCCACACACCGGTGGATTCAGGGGGAATACCTTGCCCGCCGCCGTCGAGCCAGTCATAGAGACGGAAGACTTTAAGCAGAGTCCAGGCCATGTACAGACCGCCGCCAACCAGCAGGGTCAGGGCGATATGGCCATTAAAAAAACCGGCAATACCCAGTGCCAACACCAGCATAATAAGGCGTTGTAGCTCGACGCGTAACCCTCGTTGCACCCGTTAGTTTCCCCCTGCTATTTACCGTTTAAATTTAGTCAGCGACTAGCTTTTGTGAAAATCGATAGCCTGCGCCGCGCACAGTTTGAATAAAACGTTCATGGCCATCGATACCCAGGGCCTTGCGCAGACGGCGAATATGCACGTCTACGGTGCGTTCGTCCATATAAACATTACCGCCCCATACATGGTCGAGAATTTGACCGCGAGAATAGACGCGATCTTGATGGCTGAGAAAAAAGCTTAATAGGCGAAACTCGGTGGGCCCCATTGATAGCGCTTTATCGTTGATGCTGACGTGGTGGCTAATCGGGTCAAATAGTAGGCCATCGACCTGAATGGGTTCTTCTTGGTTTTTAGCGTCCTGGCGTCGCAGGGCGCTTTTGATACGGGCAATCAATTCGCGGGGTGAAAAGGGTTTGCTCATGTAGTCATCGGCCCCGGAGTCGAGGCCTTGAATCATGTTGTCCTCTTCCGCCTTGGCGGTGAGCATAATCACGGGTAGTTTTGCGGTCAGCTCATCGCGGCGCAAGCGTCGCAACAGCTCAAGACCGCTGGTCTCGGGCATCATCCAGTCCAGTAAAACCAGGTCGGGGCTTTCATCGATAATCAGAGCGTGAGCGTCCCGTGCATTTTCGGCCTGTAGGCAGCGATAGCCCGCGACTTCCAGTGCTACGGTGACCATATCCCTGATGGCGCTTTCATCATCGACAATTAAAACGGTAGATTCTTCCATGTCTGCTTACCTTGACTAAGTAGCCCTTATTAGATGACGACAGCGTGACAATTATATGACACTAATGGCTTTTCACTGTGCTTTCAGACTAAAAACGGTCGGCAATGATGGCGATGAAAAGCACCAGCCCGACCCACTGATTATTGCGGAAGGCTTTAAAGCAGGCCTCTGGCTGGCGATGACGAGCGATAATCTGCTGAAAAACAAACAACAATCCGACGGCTAATACGCCGATAAAATAGATCGTGCCCAGTGTAAAGGCATCGCCGGTGACGACCAGGCCAAGCAGGGTAAGCGCCTGCAGCACGCCGATTAAAAACAGGTCGAGGTCGCCAAACAAAATAGCGGTCGATTTAACGCCTATCTTTAAATCATCTTCGCGATCGACCATGGCATAAAAGGTATCGAAGGCTACCGTCCACAACACGACGACGAAATAGAGCACCCAAATCTCTTTCACCAGCGTACCGGTCTGAGCCGCGTAGGCCATGGGGATGCTCCAGGCCCAGGCCGCGCCGAGTACCACTTGCGGTAAATGGCTATAGCGTTTCACAAAGGGGTAAATAGTGGCGATGGCGATGCCGCCGAAGGACAGGGCGATGGTCAGTCGATTGGTCATCAGCACCAGAAAGAAGGCACTTAAACACAGGGCGCCAAAAAGGATGAGGGCTTCCTGTGGGTTAATGCGGCCATCGACAATGGGTCGGTTGCGAGTGCGGGCCACAGCGCCATCGACCTTGCGGTCGGCATAATCATTAATCACACAACCGGCGGCGCGCATCACAATCACGCCGAGCACAAAAATAATTAATACCGCGATAGAGGGAAAGCCGTCCGCCGCAATCCACAGTGCCCACAGCGTGGGCCAAAGTAACAGCAGGGTGCCGACCGGCTTGTTGAATCGCATCAGCTCGAGAAAAGCGCGGGTTCTGGGTGACGGGTTGAACATAGTTAATGATGGCCTGATAGGTCGTTGGGGGCTGAGTCGGCGGGGGTGAAGGTTGGCAGAAAGATCTCGCTCACCAATAGGGGTTTATCGGCCACATAAAATACTGAGCGCCGGCCCCATAGCGGCGTGTCAAAGATACCAAGTTCTACCGGTAAAGCCACCTTCGCTGGCTGCACGCGGGCAAGTTCGAGTTTACTGCGCCGCATCGAGGGGTCGGCGAACAGTATCGCGCCAAGAGGGCGCTCGTCGAGATTACGCAGTCTGGCCAATCTGCCGGTCAAACTACTTAAGGGCAGTACGCTGCGGGCGTAAACCCAGGGCTGGTCTTTGCCATAAAGAATGACTTCTCGTATCACCGCGAGATGTGAATTGGCAATGCCAAGTACTTTTGCTTCCGAGCGCCGGGGTTTAGCGATGGCCTGCGATAATATCCGTACCCGGAACTGTCCACCGCTGGCGGCGACCAAACGTTGGGTGAGTGAGCCCCGGTCGAGCAACCAGTGTCGCCAGTGCGAGGGTACGACATAGGCAGGCAAACGCCGATAGCTTTGCCAATGGGCTTCACGGTGCTTTGCAAGAATCTGTGGACTGGGATTGAGGTGCGTCATTTATTAGAAGCTGTAAGACAGGCTCAGCGAGCCGTATTTGTGATGATGGGGTTGTTGCTTGAATTCACGGGTGCGAACCACCTGAGCGTAGGAGGCTTTCCAGCGTCCGGTGATAAAGCTTAAGCCCAGTGAAAAATCGGCGACGGCGTTTTCTTTGTCGACACTGTGGCTATAGCGAAAGGTATTGCCGTCAAGGAAAATATCTCGCGCCACCAGCCGGCCATCCATTGAGAAAAAGGCATGCAGACTGTGAAAAAACCCATTGGGTGACAGGCGACGATAGTCGTGCCGCCCGGGGGTGCTGTTGTCACCACCGGTGCGCACAGCCGAGGTGCCAAAATCATCGGGCAACTGCCAGCCAATGCGGTACTCGCCGCCGACATTAATATAAGTCGCGACATTGCCAAGACTAACGCCGCCGTGGGCAATAAAATCGTGGCTTATAGTGCCGATAACATGCCCTCTGAAAACTTTCTCTTTGTGTTCGTAAATTAACTGCAGGCCGAGTTCGTTGCGCAGTTGGTTATCCCAGCCATTGTACTTTTCAAAGCCGCGCAGGTCGTGAATAAAATCCTGTGTCTCATGGGCGAAAGCGTCAGGGCCAACAATGCCAATATTGAGCTCAACAATATCCAGCTGCTCATCGCTGCGGGTGTGGTAGGCAATGCCGCCGTAAAGGTAGCCTGCATAGGGGCGTTCATTCTCAACGACATCGTAACGCTCGGTCGACGAAGGCGTGTACATCAGCTGCCCAAGGCTGAGCACCACATTGTGTTCGAGATCGGCATTGATACGGTTAAAAAAGCGTAATTTCTGGTTTAGCACCTGCAACCAATGGGGATACAGCGGTTCGTCGGCCAGCGTATTCGTATCGGGAGACACCCACGAAAATCGCAAGCCGTTAGTGTAATTTTGATCCGTTTCACCAAACAGATCATTTTCAAAATACACATTGAATGTCCAGGGCACCGGCTGGTCGTGACGGCCTTCAACGTGTGCTTGAACGATGCCGGGTGCCAGACAAGCAAGCAACATGAATAAGCTAACAAAGCGAGGCATTGGACAGTCCGAAAGGGGGGAGGTAATTATGGGGGCAGAAGACAGAGAAGGACACCGTTGTAAAACCGCGCAGGCTAAGCGAGCTGCGCAACGGTGTAGTACCATCGGGGCAGCGTTCACTTGGCCTTTACAGCCAGGGGCTGCCCCAATAATTCAACAGCGCATAGCGGGTGATCTCGCTTAGCGCCCTAATGACATATTTTAAAGCGAATACACAGGAGAGAAAAATGACAGCAACAAAAAGCGACTACAAAACACTGCTCATCGAACACAAAGACGGTGCCGACTGGCTAACCCTCAACCGCCCCGATGCCTTCAATGCTATCGATCAAGTAATGACAGACGAATTACTCGACTACTTTGGCAAGCTCTATTTCGACCATGCCGTACGCGTTGTCGTGCTACGTGGCGCGGGCAAACACTTTTGCTCAGGTCTTGACCTTAACGACGCCGGTCACTTCGGTGCCAGCAACCCCGCCGACCTGCGTGGCCAACGCCTGATTTCAGAAATCATTATGCGTATGCGTCGTTGCCCCCAACCTATCGTTACGCTAATGCAAGGTGCCGCTACCGGTGGTGGCTTCGCCTTAGCCCTTGCCAGCGATATTCGCTATGCATCCGACAATGCCCGCATGAATGTCGCCATGGCAAAAATCGGCCTCACCGGTTGTGACATTGGTATTAGCTACTTCCTGCCCCGCTCAGTCGGCACCTCCAATGCTGCTGAAATGATGATGAGTGGCCGTTTTGTTAACGCCAAAAAAGCCCTACGTATTGGCCTGGTTTCAGAGGTGATTGAATCTGAAGACCTCGAAGCCGCCGGCAAGGGTCTCGTCGCTGAAATGCTCGCCATGTCACCCATGGGCCTGCGCCTAACCAAAGAAGGTCTCAATATCTCCCAGGATGCCGGCAACCTCGACGCCGTGATCGCCATGGAAGATCGCGGTCAGGTACTGTGTATTTCGCCGTACATGGAAGAGGGTGGCAAGGCCTTTATGGAGAAGCGCCCAGCGGTTTATAACGACGACTAGATTTGTGAATTACACGCTGTAATTAAGGTGTTAGGCAGAGTCTGTTTAACACACCTTAATGTCTCATTCTGTGTAGTGAGCTGTTATGTATATGTATCAACTGAGGGGGTGGTTTTTGCCGCTTCCAATTTATGTAAAAAATCTTGAGCCGCGTTTAAACCATCGTTTGATATGCCATGTTGTTGATTAAACGCCATCTGCCCTTTTATTGATTCAAACATATCAAACTTTTCATTCATGATGGCGTCATTTGGGGTTGCAGGTCGCCATCTGCCATTTTCATTTACCAGAATCATGGCTTGCGCTGCAAAAGCAGCGCTAGGATCATCGGGAAATAGTGCAGCTGATAACGTAGCTGCATCATTTCGAGTCATGCTGCTCGGGTTTATATGTTGTGCTAGTGCGCGTAGGGTTGATAGTTCTTGCTTGGGTTCTGAATTATGTACTTTACTTAGCGGTAAATTATTGCCGCTTTTTTGTATTGGCGTTATTGTTAAGGCACCTGTTGCGCTTCCAGTTTGCATAATTACTCCTAATATCATGGGTTGAAAATTTAAGAGCAAAGTGTGTGCCATTAAATTCTTGCGTACAAACACATAACAAGTACCTGCAGCTGAGGCTATGTGCTTAGGGTGCTATTGAGATTGTGATGAGGTTTAACGATTTATCTGAAAACTTGAAGAATATTCAAAACTCATTGAACTCCCCGTTTGCTGAGCTTGTTATTAATTTCCTTCAGCCTACAAAAAATCATGGTCATATACCGCCCTTAAATAAATTGGCTAATATCAACAGCACCTAGTATCAAGTTAATTCGCTCGGCTCACTGGGGCGCACAAAAAAACCACACACCCCTTTTGTAAAACGTTGGCAATATTGAAAACAAGGAATAATTATGATCGTTTGGAAAGGGTGGGGGCTGTTAGCTTTGATAATCCCTTTGTTTTTCTCGTTACTTGCGGGGTCAGTATTTGATGCAATATACGGTGAAAGCTTTTATAAAAATAGTGAATGGGCTATGCCAATGATTCTAAGTTTATCATCTGTATTGCTTTACTTTATGGGCATTAAATTAAATAACAAGCCTGGAAGAATACTCATTGACCCGGAAAATAATGAACAAATAGAGCTTAAAACTAGACACACAATGTTTTGGATTCCAATTCAGTACTGGGCTTTTATTGTGGTAGGTATCAGTATCTGGATGTATGTTGCAAATATAGGCTTAATTTATCAGTGAATGGCTAACCTGAACCTCATCCGGTTTACCAGATACTTTAAGTTAGCGGCAATATCGCCAAAGTCGTATCCCAATGATCCGCAAAGTTGTTACTCAGATAGCGATGCCATTACGTGACGAATCCTGGCGATTGATGCCGAAGTTGGTTGTTAAATACAGGGGGCTCAGCTTATTGTTAATGACGTTTAGTAATTAACAATAAGCTGCTGGTTTCTGAGTTGCGGGAAATGGGGCAGTGGCGGTGAGGTGATAATGAGAGCGTTGCCAGATTTGTTTTTAGCCATGGTCTTGGCATCTGTCATGGCTTTGTTAATTGCGTCACTTGTTTGAGGGATGTCTTTTTCTGTTAGATTAACGCTGCCGATGGAGAGGCTGATAAGTGGGAAGCAGCGAGCCTGATTGTCACGTCCATTGGCGATGACGCATTTGTTGTTGCGGTCTTCAACGCTGTAGCGAAGAGGGATTTCTGCAGAAAACTCGGCAAGTATGTTGCTGCAAATTTGTTCCCAGTCTTTGCTGCTAAAAAAGAGGATGAAATCGTCACCGCCAACATGGCCAATAAAGTCGCTTTTTTTACAAACATTTCGACGCAGTATTTCAGTAAACATTAATATGACTTCATCGCCTTTCGCGTAGCCATAGCTGTCGTTATAGGGTTTGAATTGGTCAAGATCACAATAGGCCGCGACAAAAGGTTGTTGGCTATTCAGGCGACGCTGTAACTCGTACATAATGGGTACATTACCCGGTAGCATGGTGAGTGGATTGGCATAACGGGCCATTTCAATTTGTTGCTGAGTAATGGCCTGGAGTAAATCCAGCAGTGTGCCCATACCTTTGTAGCAGCCTTTTTCGACGAGTATAAATTCATCAACATATACGTCGAGTGCTTTAGTTAAACGTTTGCTTATGATTTCAAGGGGTGTATTACTTTCAAAGCAAAGATGGTTTTTTTCAATAAATTGATAAACAGGTTTTTTACCGTAAATTTCAACGCCAAAGCGATGGGCATATAGGTCCATTAATTGGTTGCGTAATAAGAGCCCGGCGGGTTGTTCATTAAAGACAACGGCAATGGTATTTAATGTGGGTGTGCGCATAAATATTTCGACTGCTTCATTTACGCTGCAGGTACTTTCTATGCAAGGTTTGGGTTTGAGTAAACTTTCCGCTGTGTTTTTTCTGGCAATTACCGCACGCTCTTCTTGTGTGCGAAATAATGCAGGATCAAGTATTACTTTTGGCTCAGAGTCTGGCCTGGCAAAGTAATAACCCTGAGAAAAACCGACGTCGAGTTTGCGTATGACTCGGTATTCTTCTTTTGTTTCAACGCCTTCTGCGATGACATGGCAGCCAAGGGTTCGACTAATTTCCATAATTGAGTTGATAAACTGCCGCTTGACCTTGTCTTTGTCGACACCGCTGATGAAATGACGATCAATTTTGACAAAATCGGGTTTCATCTCTGACCACAGCTTTAGCCCAGAGTAACCCGCGCCCAGGTCATCAATCGCGATAACGAAGCCTTCTTTGCGGTAATGTTCGATAGCGTCGCGGATCAAATGGTATTCATCAATGGGCTGGGTTTCGGTGATTTCAATAACGATGCGGTTTGGATTAAGCCCAAAGGTAGCTAAAAACTGGGTGGTGAGACCGTTCTTGAAATTGGGTGACATCAGCACGGAAGGGTTAATGTTGAGAAATAGGCGGCCCGGTAATTTCAATTGTGCAAATTGTTTAATGAGTGTTCTTCGGCATAGATGGTCGAGTTCATTGAGACGTCCGAAGCGTTCCGCTGCGGCAAACAAGTTTACCGGTGCATGCAAAGGAGAGTCTGAAGGCCCTCGAATTAGTCCTTCGTAGCCGTAGATGTCTTGCTTGTTCAAAGAGACGATGGGTTGGAATAATGGCAGTAGTTTTCCCTGGTCGATAATGTCGTCAAGCTGTGTTTGCAGTGTATTCGCTGAACTGGATAGTGTAGACATAGCGGCTGTAGATTCAATCTGCTGAAAGCGTTGGCACAGGTTATGTCGAAAAGATGACAGAAATATGTCATCGACAAGGTGCCAGGAAAATAATGCGAGTCATGGCTCAGTAAGAGGAAACAATGACAGCAGCTGATAATCAACAACAAATAAAGGGACAAATAACATATTGGCTGCTTGCGTGTGGCGCTATAGGCTTTCATCGCATGCCAAGATCACGTCGCCCCCCATCATCCTATTTAGACCGGGTGTATCTGAGATTGCGGAACAGGTGGATACTGAATTGAGGATGTCACCGGGATCTATTGTGGAAACTTCGGGAGGTGGGAGCAGCGATGGGTGACGGTGTACCTTTGTCATGAAGTGGTAGGGCTGAGCATTGCAAAGACGGTTGGTCAGAAGTGAACCGACAGTATTCCGACCACGAATAAAAAGTCGAAAGAGATGATGGAAAGCGATAAAACGTTAGTTCGAAAGGCCGAACCGATTCGGCTGATACCTGCTCATTAATAGCGGTTAATATGATACTTTATGTTTCAATTTTTTGATTAACGTATTCATTGGCGGCTGATAAGTAAATTAATGTGAAGTGTAAAATACAAGACGCTAGAGAGATGTGCCTATACTCTGGCAGGAATCTTGGCATTAACATAAGTGCACAAACAAAATAAAAACCAGACTAAGCTTATCAAGTATCGTTCCGACGCAAAAATTAGTGTCTCTATGGGGTGGTGAAAGTGCTGGCCTTTGTGTGCATTCAGTTCGCAAATGATGGCGCAAAATACCCGTTATTTTTCTGTCGTATAGTAAGGCGTTACACTTAAATTTAGCATGTACAAGGAATGTTGTTATGTGGAATATTTTTAAAAAACAGAAGAATAATATTTTCCCTGGTTCTGATGGAGAGCATATTATTCAGAAAAACTTTAATACAGATAAAAAGGCTCTTTCGTTCTACAACAAACAAGTTATCAATGAGTTGGCGCCATTGATGATAAAGTTTATTGAGGCTCAGGAAATGGCGTTCATTGCTACTTCAGATAAAAAAGGAGAATGTGACTGCTCATTTAGAGCTGGCCCTGCTGGTTTTATAAAGATTGTTAATAACAAAACGATTATATATCCAGAATATCGAGGGAATGGTGTTATGGCATCTATGGGTAATATTTACGAGAATAAGAATATTGGACTGTTTTTTATAGATTTTTATAGAACTGCCGTAGGCCTTCATGTAAATGGGACGGCTGAATTTATAAAAAAGGAAGACTTAAGTCGCTCCCTAGGTGAAAGAAAGGATATTGTTAGCACGTTACAAAACACTGAGTCACTAAATAAAGTAATCGGTTATGTCCTCATAGATGTAGAAGAAGCCTATATACATTGCTCAAAACACATTCCTCTACTACAAAAAATAGATAAAAAAATACACTGGAGTACCGATAGCGAACTTCACAAGGGTGGCGATGCATTCCAGGTTAAAAATCACCCAAGACCATGGAGCAAGGCCTAATAAATACTTCAAGATGACATAAAGGGTTATGCATTTTAAGCATTAACATAATGCGGAGACATATATGAAAACTATGAGCTGTAAACAACTAGGTGGCGCTTGTGATAAAGAGTTTTATGCCGGATCATTTGATGAAATAGCAGAAATGAGTAAGCAGCATGGTATGGAGATGCTTCAGAAAAATGATGGCAATCATCTTAAAGCAATGAACGAAATGCAACAGCTTATGCAAAAGCCTGAAGCAATGACCGCATGGTTTGAAAGTAAAAGGAAAGAGTTTGAAGCATTGCCTGATAGCTAGAAGTTGCACAATTCTAAGCCTCCTCTGGACAGCCTAAGAGTAAACCTCTTTGTGCATTTATTTTGCAAATTATGGCATAAAGCGCCATCACTTTATCTCCCGCATTAGCAAAGCGTTAAGCAGCAAGGATCATATATCGTGCCAGAAATAAGCATACGCAATGAAAAAGAAAGCGACTGCACAAGAATCAGTGAAGTTATCACTCTTGCGTTTAAGGATGATCCTCACAGCGATGGGCGTGAGGCGGAGATTGTTGAGTTAATGCGAGAGGATTCGGCACTAATAATTTCTCTTGTTGCCGAGGTCGATAATAAGATAGTTGGGCATATTGCCTTTTCAAAAGTGACGATTAATGATGAGTTTATTGATTGGTATGGTTTGGCACCCGTCAGTATTGCGCCGAAGTATCAAAACCAGGGTGTTGGCTCACAGTTAATCGAGGAAGGACTTAAGCGTCTAAAAAAGTTAAATGCAAAGGGTTGTGTGCTGCTTGGAGAGCCAGGCTACTACCAGCGTTTTGGCTTTGAAGCTGATGAAAAATTAATATTGCCCGATGTTCCCGCTGAGTATTTTCAGGCCCTATCATTCAATAGTTCTATCCCTGATGGCATCGTAAAGTATCACCAGGCCTTCGGGGAATAAAGTTGCCAGGGCGCAGTAGCCATTAATTAAAAGAAATGGGTCAGTCTCGAGTTGGCTTGGATGTGGCTTTTTGTTTTACTAAAGTGACCCTGGCGCTATTTTGTACTTAATTACCTAAAACATTGGCTTTGGCTTTCTTTTTGGCTGCCTTTGCTGCTTTCTTTTCTTTTGCTGTTAAAAGGGGTTCCTTTTTGGTGCTTTTTTTACTGTCTTGTCCTTTACTCATGATACTTTCCTCTTGAGGTGATTTCTTAAGCCCAAAGTCAGCTTGAGCCAACCTAAGGATTGGGGCTACGCAGTGGCCTCAATTCAAACTGTCTAGTCAATGCGTAACAATATCAGTATGTTCCTGTGGACTATAAATTGATAGGAATAGCTTGGATTTGCTGGCTATGTGCGTCAATGTTTCTTATTGGCACATGCTGAACTGTGGTTGTTAAGCTGAACGGGTAAATCAGAAAATAATAGAAATAGAACTGAGTATTTTAATACCATGCTATCTCTTCGAATTATGCCTTAATAGAACTGCGTGCAGCCTTTGCATTGTTTGTAAATTTTGGGGAGTCGCTTAGAGGGCACGTTGTACGTGCTTATGCCGTAAGAACTTAAGCAGGCAGGATTGTTGTAAGATCACGCCGTCCCAGCTAAAAGCGTGAATATGCAGCCCCAGACCGAGCCCTTTATCGTCCCCCTGTGTACGGAACAGATAGAAATTGTCTATCAAGACGAGTATTTACTGTTGATCAACAAGCCCAGCGCTTTACTGAGCTTGTCGGGGAAGCATCCCCTCAACAAAGATTCCGTCCACTGGCGTCTGGTGCAGGACTTCCCCACGGCGACACTGGCTCACCGGCTTGACTTTGGCACCTCTTGCACGGCCACCTGCCGGAGGACAGTGGCGAGATTGATTTGCCCATCGCCAAAAACCGTATCAATTTCCCGCTGCAGAAAATTTGCTATGAAAGTGGCAAGCCCGCCCAGAGCCAATACCAGGTGCTTGAGCGCCTTGAAGACCCCTTTGCAACACGAGTGCTCTTTACCCCTATTACTGGGCGCACCCACCAGTTGCGTATTCACAGTGGCGAAATTGGCCATGGCATTTTGGGTTGTGACCTCTACGCCAGTGACGAGGCTTTCAGGCTGGCTCCGCGTTTAATGCTGCACGCCGAGCGTATTGAATTCGAGCATCCGGTGAGCGGTGAAAATATCAAAGGGTTTTGCCCTTGTCCTTTTTAGGCCTGAGCTTTAGGCATCCAGATTGTCGATAGTGTTTTACCGTGTTTAGAATCCAGTGATATTCTTTATACCTTCGCCCAGGGCACAATAAAGAGGGAAAAATGACCGATACCCACATTCCACAGAAGGACTCTGCCGAGCAGAAAAGTCAATTCACCCTGCTCAAATCGCGGCGCTTTCTGCCGTTTTTCCTCACCCAGTTTTTCGGTGCTCTGAACGACAATCTGTTTAAAAATGCCCTGTTGGTGATTCTCGTTAGTAGCGGCGTGGCGGCCAATGGTTCGGAAACAAACACGCTGGTGAATATGGCGGCGGGCTTGTTCATCATTCCTTTCTTTCTATTTTCAGCACTCGCTGGGCAATTGGCGGATAAGTACGAAAAGTCGGTGATTATTCGCCGTATCAAGCTAGCAGAAATTTTTATTATGCTCGGTGGTGTTGCCGCGCTGTGGTACAACGAAATTTGGTTAATGATGCTGGTGTTATTTGCCATGGGCACCCAGTCGGCCTTTTTTGGGCCAGTGAAGTACGCGATTATTCCTCAGCATTTGCGTCGCGAAGAGCTGATTGGCGGTAACGCGCAAATTGAGATGGGCACCTTCGTCGCCATTTTAATCGGCACTATTGCCGGCAGTTTGTTGGCCGGGGCTGAGCAGCCCGCCCCGTTGGTGGGTGTGATTGTGGTGAGTGTTGCCATCGTGGGCTGGTTAAGTAGTCGCCAGGTTCCCATCGCCGAAGCCAAGGCACCGACACTGAGCATAGACTTCAACCCTCTGCGTGAGAGTCGAAAGCTGTATCACCTGGCCCGAGAAAAGCGTGAGGTGTTGTTGGCTATTTTGGGCATCTCCTGGTTTTGGATGATTGGTGCCAGTTACCTGACGCAGATTCCGAATTTTTCCGTTACGACTCTGCACGGCGAGCCGAGCTTAATTGCTCTGCTGTTGAGTGCCTTTACGGTCGGCATCGCCATTGGTTCCCTGCTGTGTGAGCGCATGAGCGGGCATAAAATTGAAATCGGTCTAGTGCCCTTTGGCGCGCTGGGTATCAGCATATTTGGCATTGACCTGTTTTTGTCGGGATTAAATTATGGCGGCACGGCTGCGGTGGGGGCCATGGGTTTCTTTGCTCAGCCCGGCGGCATGCGTATATTGCTCGACCTGGCCTTGATCGGCATGTTCGGTGGTTTCTATATTGTGCCCCTTTACGCCATGGTACAGATGCGTACGGAGGAGAGCACACGGGCGCGGATTATTGCCTTTAATAACATCCTCAATGCCTTTTTTATGGTGCTATCGAGCCTGCTGGGTATTCTCTTTCTGGGTGTGCTCGATATTGGTATTCCGACGTTCTATCTTATTATCGCGCTAATGAATATTGCCGTTGGTATCTTCATCTTCTACCAAGTGCCCGAGTTCACCATGCGCTTTATGATTTGGATATTCAGCCACAGCCTGTATCGGGTGAGCCATAAAGGGCTGGAGAATATTCCCGATAAGGGTGGGGCACTCATCGCCTGCAATCACGTGAGTTATGTTGATGCCCTACTCATTGCGGGCGCGGTACGCAGGCCCATCCGCTTTATTATGTATAAGCCAATCTTTGAAATTCCCGTACTTAACTTTATTTTCCGTACGGGTGGCGCTATACCTATTTGCTCGCCGAAGGAAGATCAAGCGGTGTACACGGCGGCGATGGATGCTATTGCCGAAGGCCTTGAACAGGGTGACTTGCTGTGTATCTTCCCCGAGGGCAAGTTGACCCAAGATGGTGACATGAATGAATTTAGGGCGGGCATAGAACGCATTATTCAACGCAGCCCCGCGCCGGTTATTCCCCTTGCCCTGCAGGGGTTGTGGGGTGGCTTTTTCAGCCACAGTGGCCCCGGTGTGTTTAAAACACCCTTCCACCGTGTGTGGAGCCGAATTTCGGTTGTCGGTGGGCAGCCGGTGCCACCAGCAGAGCTATCGGCCCCCGCCTTGCGGGAACAAATTCTGGCAATGCGCGGTGAGCGCAGGTAAGTTGGGCGGTCTTATAAAAGCGCATCGTTAATCCTTCGGAAAAATAATATGACATTGTCGACCAAAATTTTACTGGCCATGGTGCTGGGTGTAGCGCTGGGTGCCATCCTCAATACCCTGGAAACGGCAGAAGGCAGCTTCGTTGCCAACTTGATAGCCTGGCTGGTGAATTCAGTATTTGATGTGGTCGGTAAAATCTTTATCGCTTCATTAAAGCTACTGGTGGTGCCGCTGGTTTTTGTCTCACTGGTGTGCGGTTCTTCCGCCATGGGCGCGAATGCCAGTATGGGTCGTATGGCGGGCAAGACATTGGCTTTGTATCTGCTTACCACTGCCATCGCCGTTACCCTCGCGCTTTTGTTTGCCAATTTAATCAATCCGGGCCTGGGCATTGATATGAGTTCGACCGCGACCTATGTCGCCAAAGAGGCCCCTTCTGTAAAAGAAGTACTGATCAATATTTTCCCCACCAATCCGGTTAAAGCCATGGCCGAAGGGAATATGTTGCAGGTGATTGTGTTCGCCATTTTGATGGGCGTGGCCGTTAGCCACAGTGGCGAAAAAGGTAAAGAAGTGCTGAGCTTTTTCGAGAGCTTTAATGAGGTGGTGATGACGATGGTCACGCTGTTAATGCATCTCGCGCCCTACGGTGTGTTTTGTTTGTTGGCCAAGTTGTTTAGTCAGCTGGGTTTAACGGCCATTCTGGATTTGGCGAAGTACTTTTTTACCGTTGCTTTTGTATTGCTGGTTCATGGGCTTGTGGTTTATACCGGTATATTTAAGTTGCTGACTCGCCTCAGCCCCTGGGTATTTTTAAAGAATGTTCGCCCGGCGATGTTGTTCGCTTTTAGCACTTCATCAAGCAGTGCCACCATGCCGGTGACCATGAATGTCGCTGAAAAGCGCCTTGGCATCGACAACGGTATCGCCTCTTTTACCGTGCCCCTGGGTGCGACCATTAATATGGATGGCACCGCCATTATGCAGGGCGTGGCCACGGTGTTTATCGCCCAGGCCTTTAATATCGACATCAGTATCGGTGGCTATGTTGCCGTAGTGTTAACGGCAACGCTGGCCTCTATCGGTACAGCCGGCGTGCCCGGTGTGGGTCTGATTACTTTGGCGCTGGTACTGCAGCAAGTCGGCCTGCCGGTTGAAGGTATCGCACTGATTATCGGCGTTGATCGCCTGCTCGACATGATGCGTACGGCGGTGAACGTCACGGGTGACTGTATGGTCTCTAGCGTTGTAGCGCGAAGTGAGGGCTTACTTGATGAGGCGGTGTTTCACGAAACATCGGATCGAGACGAGTATGAGGAAATAGCGAAATAGCGAAATAGCGTATTCCGGTTGCGTTATAGGGCCTTGGAATTAACCTGATCTGTAGAGCTTATACGATGAAGTTTCCTGTCACAGCGTTACTCACAAGCGGCATCAGGCTCACCTTATGCGCCGCTTTTTTGCTGCCGTCAGGGGTGAATGCCAGCGGCAAAAAAACAGCTGAACAATGGTATGCACAGGGTCGGCAGGCGGTTATTGATGCCGCGCATCATCGTTTCATAAGCACGAGTAAGGCTAAAAACATCATCTTGTTTATTGGTGATGGCATGGGCGTTTCCACCGTTACTGCCGCACGCATTCTCGATGGCCAGCAAAAAGGCGGTTACGGCGAAGAGAACCTGCTGTCATTTGAGCACTTCCCCTACACAGGGCTGGTAAAAACCTATAACACCAATCAGCAAACCCCCGACTCCGCAGGCACCATGAGCGCGATAATGACGGGTATTAAAACCAAAGCCGGCGTGATTAGCGTTAACGCGACGGTTACTCGCGGCGACTGCGCGACCCTCAAAGGCGCAAAGGTGGTGACTTTTCTTGAAGAGGCGGAAGCGCGGGGTCTATCAACGGGGATTGTTTCCACAGCACGGCTGACTCACGCCACACCAGCAGCAGCTTATGCCCATACGGTTGACCGAAATTACGAAGATGATCGCGATGCGAGCAAATTCACCCAGCCTGCGCTTTGCCCCGATATTGCCAGCCAGCTGATTGATTTCCCTTATGGCGATGGACTTGAAGTCGCCCTCGGCGGTGGTCGCCGCAGCTTTATCAAACGGGAGCCCGGAGCTGACCCGGAAAGCGATGATAAAGGCGAGCGGAAAGATGGTCGTGACCTAACTCAGGAATGGCTGAGTCAATACAAGAATGCAGCCTACGTTTGGAATAAAGCACAGCTCGACTCCATTGATAGTAATACGACCAGTCACTTACTCGGCCTCTTCAATATGTCGCATATGCGTTATGAAGCTGACCGGGGTAGTGATGTAGAGGGCGAGCCCTCGTTAACGGAAATGACGGCGAAGGCCGTCGAGGTATTGCGTAAAAACGACAAGGGTTATTTTCTAATGGTTGAGGCTGGCCGTATTGACCACGGCCACCATGCGGGTAGTGCTTATAATGCCTTGAGCGAGACCATCGAGCTGTCGAAAGCCGTACAAAAGGCACGGGATCTGACCGGTGATGACACCCTGATTATTGTTACCGCCGACCACAGTCACGCGTTCACCATCGCAGGCTACCCCACCCGTGGTAACCCCATCCTCGGTAAAGTCGTGGGCAATGACGCCAGCGGCGAGCCCCATCAATCCCCAGCGCTGGATAAAGAGGGTATGCCCTATACCACGCTTGGCTATACCAACGGACTCGGTTTTGCCGATTTGGGTGACGAGACCAATGCCAATGTGCGTTACGAGAAAAAGGCGGCCGCTGGGCGTCAAAATATTAGGGATGTTGATACCGAGCGTAGCGGTTACCACCAGGAAGCCCTGGTTCACCTCGGTGCGGAAACCCATGGGGCTGAAGATGTCGCCATTTATGCAACCGGCCCCGGTGCTGAGTTGGTACACGGGGTGATGGAACAAAACGTGATTTACCACATCATGCGCAAAGCATCACGGGTATTCAGCCCTGTAAGTGATGCACCGTAGGGTCAGGGATTCGGGCTTACTGGGCGACCGATAATGACAAAATCTAAACAGGACTTTTTAAGAGCCAGAGCTTGATTGGCCTCAGCACCAACTGGCCTCTTCGGATGGGTTTTTAGCCAGCTCCTCAATATTGGCGTGCAGCACTCGGTAGCCAACATTGCCGTATAAAACTTGGCGGCCACCGTCGATAACGTAAGAGGGGCTGCCTTTAATGGTTTGCAACTTACATATTTGATAGTCATTCATTAAAGCGGCAATGGCCGAGCCGTCGCCAATACGGGTTTGTAAAAGCGCGGGGTTTACGTCTTTGGCTGCGACGAGTTCATAGAGAACATCCAGCTTGCCAATATCGATAGCATCGACAAAAAAAGCTTCGCGCAGCATGAGTGCGGTGTCGATGCTTGTTTGTGGGTCGTAGCTAAGCTCAACAGCTTTTAATAGCAGATGAGCATTGGCAGACGTTGCAGGTCTAACCTCCGTCCATATTTTGGGGTTGATGGGTGCGTGTTCATAGTCCGTGGCAGAACTCTGCACATGCTTTGCGAAGCCGGCATAGCCGCCTTTTTGCTGCCAGACCCCCTCCATTTTTGCCCGGGTATCACCAAAGATATCGACGTAGCGATAGCGGAATTCAAGTCCGTCACCAAAGCTTTGCTTAAGCTCGTCGATACGGCGCTGGGCTATCCACGCCCAAACACAGAGGACGTCGCTGTAATAGTCGATGACTAAAGGCTTATTCATGAAATTCCTGTTACGTCTCGCTATCTGGCAGCTTGAGCAAACGCTCGCTACGCCACACCCGTATAACGTGAACTGAATTTTGCTCTTTCAAGTAAACAATTCGAAATGGCGAATGGATTAGCGCTCTTATTCGCTCCTCCCCAAATTCCGGTACCACACGCCCTATGCTCGGGTTATCTATCAGCGTTTGTGCATGTTCCATAATCGCTGTTATAAACTGCTTACCGATATGTGGCATGCCTTGATTGTTATAATTTTTCCCGATATTTTCTAAATCAATATAAGCTGAACTGGATACAAATACGTCCACTTATTCAATACCCAGCTTTTGCTTTACTTCAGCAAGCGTCAGCTCTTTGCCTTCGCGAACCTCCATTAGACCTGCCGCTATAGCCTTCATAAACGCCCTTTCTTCTTCGCTTTTCTCGTAGTCATCAAGGCCTTGTACCACCGCCACACCTCGTCCTCGACTCGTGAGCAGTACAGGGCGGTGGGTATCCTTGGCATGATTAACCACCTTTCCAGGGTTAATCTTGAGATCAGTGAGAGGGATTATGTCTTCTGAAAACTTGGTTCGCATCAAAAGCACCTTATTAAAGAAAAATTAACAGCCCTGATTATAGCAGCTGTTAACAGCTCATTTAAGGTGAGGTTAAACGAGGTACAGGGGCTTCGGCTCTTGTGAAAAATAAAACCATATTAACCGGGCGCTTAAAAAACGGCTTTTAGAATAAAGAAGAAGACAATCGACAGGCCAGCGCCAGCGGGCAGGGTTACCAGCCAGGACATAAAGATGGTGCCCACCACACGCAGGTTGATGGCGGCAATACCGCGGGCAAAGCCGACACCCAGTACTGCACCGACCAGTGTGTGAGTGGTGGAAATGGGTAGCCCGGTCGCTGAGGCGAATACCACAGTTGCGGAAGCGCCCAGCTCAGCGGCGAAGCCTCGGCTGGGGGTCAGCACAGTGATTTTCTGGCCGATGGTGGCCATCACTTTAAAGCCGTAAGTGGCGAGGCCGAGAATAATACCCGCACCACCCAGTAGCAGTATCCAGCTGGGCATAACGCTCTTCGCCGCTATCGTGCCACTGTTGACGATGCCGACAATAGCGGCCAGTGGGCCGACGGCATTGGCGACGTCATTGGAGCCGTGGGCAAAGGCCATGCTGCAGGCGGTGAAGACCATGAGTACCGCGAACACGCGCTCGACACTGGCGAAGCGGTCGTCGGCATCGCGCTCGGGATCTTCTTTAATACGGCTGAGAAAGTAGCTGCCAATCAGGGTGACAATCAAACCGGCACCGGCGGCATAGAGAGCGCATTCGCCAAAGCTCATGCTCACACCTTCATCTTTGAAGACATGCTTAAGGCCCTTAAGCATGGTCACCATGGCCATCAAAAAGCCAACGGCGAACATATAAAAGGGAATAAAGCGCTTGGCGCGGGTGAAGGGGTCGCTGTGATTGAGGATCAACGACTGCACACTTTTAAACAGGGCGTAGGACATGACGCCTGCGAGCACGGGCGAAACCACCCAGCTGGCGACAATTTTACCGACCTTCGGCCAGTGCACGGCGTCGACTGAAATACCGACAGCGGCGAAGCCAACAATGGCACCGACAATAGTGTGGGTTGTGGATACGGGCCAACCTTTAATACTGGCGATCAGTAGCCAGGTGCCCGCAGCGAGTAGTGCCGCGAGCATGCCAAAGACCAGTAACTCCGGTTGATCTTCGATCGATGCCGTATCGATAATACCTTTGCGAATGGTGGCCGTGACTTCGCCGCCTGCCAGATAAGCACCGAGAAACTCGAACAGCATGGCGATCATAATCGCCTGCTTGACCGTCAGCGCGCGCGAGCCGACCGAGGTGCCCATGGCGTTGGCGACGTCGTTGGCACCAATGCCCCAGGCCATAAAGAAGCCAAAAACGCAGGCGAGTGAAAGGAGCAAATATCCGTGTTCAGCAATAATTGTCATAGGGCTAGTCAGTCAAAAAATGAAGGAGGAAGGAGGTCTGTAAAAAACAGTGTTTAGCGGGCTAGCAATAGCTGCAGCCGGGCACCAACGCGCTCGGCGTCATTAGCCATTTCGCCAACGATGTCGATAATTTTGTAGAGAAACATTACCTCGACGGGGGGCAGACCAGCTTCCAGTGCAAATAGTTTTTTACGGAGTTCCTGCTCCAGTTGGTCATTCTCGTGTTCAAGCTTGTCGAGGGCTTCGATTAAGGTGGCGATAAAGCTCACTTCACGCTCACCAAAGCCGGTTTCGAGTAGCTCGTCCAGTTCGTTAATGGCGACGAAGGCTTGCTCGGTAGCGGCGATGGCCGTTTTCAAAAAAGCCATGCCATCATTTTGAATAGATTCAGGAATGACCATTTTGCGGCCCAGCATTAAGCCGGCAATATCCCGTGCGCCATTGGCGATGCGATCCTGCGTTGTGACCAAATCGAGCAGGTCGGTGCGTGGCATCGGCATAAACAGGCTTTTCGGCAGGTGCTGGCGAATCTGCTTTTTCAGCTCATCAGCTTGCCGCTCGCTAGTACAAATTTCGTCGTAAACAGAACTCGCCTTTACCCAGTCGCCATTGTTAGAGGCAGCAAAAAAGCCCTCCAGCAATTTCACACAATTCACCACTTCGCCCATATGCTGCTGCATGGGTTTAATGGGTGAGCGCCCGAGGATTTTGTAAAACGGGTTGTTAATGGCCATAGCTTGTTCCCGAGTTTATCTGGTTTGTTTATTTACGCTGACGGCATTACGTAATTATTGTTCGGAATTATAAGGCGAGTGACTGCTGTCGTCATGCAGATTGTGCTGTCTGACTTGATAGGGCGCATGGCGAGCACGCGTTACAGGGCCGAGAGCGTTAGCGGGCAAGTAATGGCCTCGGCATCAGCGGGCAGTATGACGGGGTCTTTGGCGATTTGTAGGCGTGTTGAATCCAGCGCCACAGCCCCTTCATTATTGCCAGTGAGATAGTTGAACACAGCTTCTGCGCGTTGCTTTGCGAGGCTTGCTAGCTGCTCGGGAGTGAGTGCTTGCTTACTGACTAGCTCTTGTAATAGCAGGCTATCTAGCCGCTTGGTTTGGGGTCTGCCCGCGTCAGGGTGTTGGCCATCACCTGTTTGTTGTGGCGCTACCTGTTCACTTTCAACTTTAAGCAATGCCAGTTTTTCAGTACTAAAAGCGGCACGATACATTTTTTCCAAAACGGCACTCTGGTAGTTGATAGGTGAGGGCGTAGGGATGCCGCTATTTTTATTGCCATTACCTGAAAGAACTTGATAGGCCTGATTAAATTGTTGTGTTTGCAGAGCCAGGCTATCGCTTTCAGGCTGATAACAGGCACTGACGATCAGCGCGAGTGCGGGCTTTTGCTGTAAAGCCTGAGCGAGTTTACCGAGCTTTTGTTGTTCACTTGCCGCGAGTTCGCTAGCGCCTGGGGTAAACAGGGTGTGCTCAAAATCGCCTTCATCGCCGTTATCAAACAAGCCGCCCAACATTTTGAAAGGGCTGGCAACGACTTTGACCAGCAAGTTGCCAAAGGCCTTCCAGACGAGACCGCCAATACGCACCTCGGGGTTATTGAGGTCACCCTCGACGGGCAGGTCGATATCGATATTGCCATTGACGTCTTTCATTAGCGCGACCGCTAGTTTCAGGGGCAGGCTCACGGCATCGGGGCTATCGACAGTATCGCCCAGAGTTAAGTGCTCGAGCAGCATGTGGTTGTCGCCGCGCATTTGCCCCTGCTGGATACGGTAGTCCAGATTCAAGCCCAGAGTGCCCGCATCAATGGCGTAACCGGCGAATTTTCCTGAGTAAGAGCTAGCGCTGGTGATATCGACATTGGCCAAATCCAGTTTGATTTCGCTGAAGGCCTGGGGTGAGCTCAGCTGGCTGGCAGCAGTGATTTTCGCGGTGCCGTGTTGATCGATTTTGCCGTCTAGCACCAGTTGAGTTGGCGTACTTGAGATGGTTGATATATCGACCGCCTGCCCGTGGAGGCTGTGAATTTGGGTGGCGAAATTAAGGGGCAGGTTGAAATCTTTGTAGTCCATGCTGCCATCAATCAGCTTAAATTTAGCGATAGTGATGGGGACGCTGCTTGCTTCTGTATTTTGACTGTCATCAGACTTAGCGGGTTGTTCGGTAGCTGGCACCAACATGCGAAAGAGTCGGGTTTCGCCATTTTCGAAGACAATCGCATCAAAATAGGGTTTGGTAAGCTCAATGTTGGCAATGTTCAGGCTAGCCGGTTCAAGCTGTAAATGCAGGTCGTCGATGGCGAGGTTCTGCCAATTGATCCAGCTTTCCTGGTCGGCGAGGTCGAAGGTGTCGAGTTGTTTGATAGCGATGTCACCGCGCAGTGATAGAGACTGGCTGTTGCTAGTTTGATAGTCGAGCTGCAGGTCGGCGTCGACCTTACCTTTGGTGAGATTGAGCTGAATGGTGTCATGCAGATAGCTGTTAATCGGTGGCAGTGGTACTTCTTGCAGCTTAATCGCTAGTGCGGCCATCGGGGGCATGGCACCCACTTTACCGCTGACAAGCGTTTTCCCCGTGGCATTAATTTTAAGTTCAGCCTGCAGGTCAAACTTGGCATCCTGCTCAAGGGTGAAGGGTTTTAGTGTTAGTTCGACGATTTCAGCTTTCTGTGGGGCGGGCTCGCGCAGGGAGCGGTCGTCAAAGCTGAGCAGCAGCTCTTTTAACTGTATTTGTTCAAGGCGAAGCTGCAGGGGATTCGTTGCTGCTGGTTCGTTCGCGGGGGCAGTATTTGTACTTGCCGGGGTATCCGTACTTTTAATCAGTTGGCTGTAATTAAACACCTTATCGCGGGTCAACCAGCTGTTGGCGAAGCCATTGTCGACGACGAGTGATTCGGCAATCATCTGCTGTTCTGGCCAGGTGAAGCTGGCGTTGTTAAGGCTAATACGGCTCAGCTTGAGCAGGGGTTCGACGGGCGCAAGGGTATCGAGCTGCAATTGCTCTACGGCAATATTTATATTGTTCGCCTGCAGCGCCAGGCTTTGTGCGGGGCCGCTGTTATCCAGTGAAAAGTCGCTGCTGATGGAGAGTGTGCCTGCGTTCACGGTAAACAGCAGTAGCTCTCGCAAGTAATCGCCGCCACGGTTTAAAGCAATATTATCCAGCGTAATACGCCCGGCAACGGCGAGGGGTTCGAGTTGCAGCTTGCCGGTAAAGGCCAGTGTTTCTGTGTCGCTGAATTGGGCCGCAAAGTGGTAGTTGCCACCATCCTCCGGCAAAGTGCTGAAACGAGCCAGACCGAAATTAAGGGGGCTTAAGTCGATATTAAAAGGTTCGGCCCGGTTTAATTGGCTGTAATGCACGTGCCCCTGATGAATGGCGATATTTTGCAGAATAAGGCGCGGCAGAGCTGTTGATTCATTGTCATCGACCGCGGTATCGGTTTTGTCACTGGCAGGGGGTATAAGACGGTTCAGGTTGAGTTCGCCAGCGTTGTCTATTTCGGCATTAATGTCCATGCCGGTCAGACTAATTTCGCTGAATTGCCAGGCCCGTTTAAAAATACCAAAGGTATCAAAGTCGATGACAAATTCATCGAACCCGAGTAAAGGGGCTTGCTCGGGAGTTGTCAGTTGTAAATTTTGTAAACGTAGGCGTAATAAAAAGGGGTTAAATTCCACCTGTTCAAGACTGGCCTTTTGTTGCAATGTGCCGTCGACGAACTTAATGAGCTGGGTTTTTAAGACATACGGTATGAGTAAAAAACCGCAGAGGGTGTAGCTGAGAAAGCCGATAAGTAGCCACAGCCGATAGCTTTTCAGGGGTTTGTCGCCAAAAAAATGTCGCATCATTGTCCTTAATTTTAAGTTGGAACCCGCTTTTTTCAGGTATCAAATAGTCGTCTTAGACCTGGCCGTAACTCTCTCGGTCACCCAGCCAGCGGCGAATCAGGGGTGTCACCAATTCGGGATGGTGGAGCATGATCTCTTGTGCCCGGTCTTTCACATCATCGAGCAAATGGGCATCGCGCTGTAAGTCGGCGATACGCAAATCCACATCGCCAGTTTGCCGGGTGCCGAGCACCTCGCCGGGGCCGCGTAACTCCAGGTCTTTTTCGGCGATCATAAAGCCATCATTGGTCTGGCGCATAATGGTAATACGCTCTTTGGCCTGGCGCGACAGTGGTGTGCTGTACAGTAGTACACAGTGGCTGGCGACACTGCCTCGCCCTACTCGCCCGCGTAACTGGTGTAATTGGGCGAGGCCCAGGCGCTCGGGGTTTTCGATCACCATCAGGCTGGCATTGGGCACATCGACACCCACCTCAATAACGGTGGTGGCCACTAGAAGTTTGAGTTTGCCGGCTTTGAAATCATTCATCACGCTGGCTTTTTGTGCAGCTTTCATGCGCCCGTGAACCAGGCCAATACTGAGTTCGGGCAGCAGCAAGGCTAGCTCTTCCGCGGTGACTTCGGCAGCCTGCGCTTCGAGGTGTTCAGACTCCTCAATTAGTGTGCAGACCCAGTAAGCCTGTTGGCCCGCCTGGCAGGCCTCACGAATACGCGCCACCACCTCTAAACGACGTTGGTCGGCGATGGCCACGGTATTGACCGGACTGCGGCCGGGGGGCAGTTCGTCGATCACCGAGACATCGAGGTCGGCATAGGCACTCATGGCCAGCGTGCGGGGGATGGGGGTGGCGGTCATTATTAGTTGATGGGTGGTCAAACTATCGCTTCGGCCTTTCTCGCGTAATGCCAGCCGCTGATGAACGCCAAAGCGGTGTTGCTCGTCGATAATGGTCAGGCCGAGATTGTGGAATTCGACCTGATCCTGAAACAGGGCGTGGGTGCCTACCACGAGTTGGGCGCTGCCATCGGCAATGCCACTGAGCTGATAAGCCCGCGCCTTGCCCTTCAGTTTGCCGCTGAGCCAGGCAACGCGAATATCCAGCGGCGCAAACCAGGCTTCAAAATTTTGCCGGTGTTGCTCGGCGAGAATTTCCGTCGGCGCCATAATGGCGGCCTGATAACCACTGGCAATAGCGCGCAATGCGGCAAGAGCGGCGACCACAGTTTTGCCTGAGCCAACATCGCCCTGCAAGAGGCGCAACATGGGCACGGGCTGGCTGATATCGGTGGCGATTTCGTCGCTAACCCGTTGTTGAGCAGCAGTCAGGGCAAAGGGTAGTACCTTGAGAAATTGCGTGGTGAGTTGCTTGGCATTACCAAAAGCGGGCGCACCCTGCTGCCGAATGGTTTGGCGCAGGCGCTGCATGCTCAAGTGGTGGGCGAGTAATTCCTCAAAGGCGAGGCGCTGCTGGGCGGGGTGCTCGCCCTTGGCCAATTGCTCGACCGGCGCATTGGCGGGAGGGCGGTGCAGAAAGCGCAGGGCATCGACCAGGCTACTTTGCTGGGTCTCATTGGCCTGTGTCTGGGGTAGTAGCTCACTGAGATTATCGTTGTTCAACATCGCCAGCGTTTGCTCGGTAATAGTGCGCAAGCGGTGCTGGGTAATGCCATCACCCGCAGGATAAACCGGGGTCAGGTTCTGGGCCAGTGGCTCGGGTTGCTTGCCATCGAGTATCTGGTATTCGGGATGATAGAGCTCAAGCCCGGCACTGCCACGGCGTACCTCGCCATAGCAACGCATCGTCGTACCGACCACCATGGTGTGGCGCTGGGCGGCGGCAAAATGGAAAAAACGCAGGGTGATAAGCCCGGTGTTGTCCTGCACTTTACAAATCAGACTGCGGCGGCGACCCATAACAATATTACTGCCGCGTATTTCGCCCTCTATCACCGCTTCGGTATTGGGCTGCAGACTACCAATGGGGCTAATGCGAGTGCGATCCATATAGCGCAGCGGCAGATGAAAGAGAATATCTTGAAGTGTCGAAATTCCGAGCCGGGCTAGCTTATCGCGCATTTGCGTGCCGATGCCGCGCAGCTGGGTAACAGGAGTTTGGTCGAATGCCGTCATAGGCACTAGTGTATGGCTTAAGGTGGCAGGGGCATAGAGTGAAATTTGAGGGAGGGGGGCTTTATAGAAATTGGCTGTTCATTCGAGGAAGACAGTCTATGCTTTAGGGGCAAAATGGAGAACTACTGAGCTGATAGCTAACAGTAGCTAATAGTAGTTATAAAAATAAAATAAGAGATTAAATATGCCGAAATCAATTGAAGTACGGGAATATATGCGTACGCCGCGCACCGTAAAACATAGCGCCACCGTGTCAGAGGCGGCACAGGTCATTATAGAAAACCGGGTCTCGGGTATCGTAGTGGTTGACGACGACGGGCAGTTGGTGGGCATGTTGTCAGAGTTAGATTGTATGCAGGCTATCGTGAGTACCGTTTATAACGGCGGGACACCCGGTGCAGAGAAAGTGAAAGACGTGATGACAAAAGATGTCGCTGTTAATCGCCCCAGTGAAGACATTATTACCGTGGCGGCTGAAATGCTTAAGCACAAACATCGACGGCGGCCTATTGTTGATAATGGCAAGCTGGTTGGGCAGATCAGCTGCCGCCAATTATTGCGGGCGATTAAAGATTTTGGTGGGTGACTTTGATGGATGATAAAGGGGGAGGTCTTTGTTAAACCGTAAACAGAAGACTATTTTTCGATGACTTTAAGATCAAGCCGCTGAGCGAGAGCTTCTGCGGTTTTTTCTATTTGCTGGCGACTAAATCTATCGCCTATGCACAGGGCTTCGCCATTCTTAAGCTGTAAACCAAGGTTAAAAAACTGATAGTGCTTCTTGCCGACATTCATAGAGCCTCGGCTCTCGGTGGTGACTGCTGCTATTTCATCATAATTAAGGGTTACGACTTTGCCGCCGAATAAAGTCTTGTAGCGAAGTTCAAGTATGGGTTTGGCAAGGCGAAGGTAATGGCGGCGAAAGTAGCCGTGAATAGAGAAATAAAATATGGCAAAGCCAATGCTGCCAAAGATTGCGCCAAAGCCGATCAGCGAGGTTTCATTTTTCTCGTAGCCAATAAAGTAGGCCAGGCCGATACCGATAGCTGAAAATACCAGACCAACAAAAGCCCCTGCGCCAACGCCTATACTTTTGTATTCCCCTTTGATGGTCTGTTCATGTTCTGAATCTAAGGCAAGAGCATCATCAGAATCTGCTGAATCATTGTTTAGTGGTTTGGTGTTTAGACGAAAACTGGAACTGGCTTTGGCAGCCGTTGGAAACACCGGTAAATCAATTTGGCGCTCGAGGTCAACACCTGGAATCTCTGCACTAACGCGTAGTTTCCATGCATGGTAGCTACTTGCAGTGGGACTTGACTGTGGCAAGTCGGAAGGCACTTCAAACAGAAATTGGACAGTAGTGGAGCGGCTACTTTGCAGGGGTTCGAACAGGCCTTCGTGCTGCCAGACAATATGTTGGCTAGAGTTTTTGCCACTACTATAGTGTCGCACGCAGTCGAGAGACACTTTAACGGGGGTGCCTGCTGGCAGCGGTGTCGATAAATGAACGGTGCCAGCCACATCACCACCGATGGCACCGGGGTAGGGTTCGAGAGTTACTTTCATTTGACCAAAGCGTCGCCAGTCCAGGGTTTTATGGATGGCCGCCCCAATAAGGAATAAACCGACAAGGGGGAAGAGCAAGACCAACCAAATGAGTTGATTGCCTTTGCCAAGCTCATCAGAAAAGGCAAATAGCGCAGGTGTGCTAATAAGATTCCAGAAAATGGCAAAGCCCCAGATAAGGCCGCCGCTTAAGATGAAGCTATCTTTTATAGTCGCAGACGCCCACTTTTTTTGTCCCAGCCAGGGGCTATCACCGTTGAGTAACGCTACATCGTTACTGGGTTTTTTAAGGCCAGAATACACAAGGCCGCCGCCGAAAAGACTAAATAGAAAGCCAACAATGCCCGCTGCGACGATGGATTCGAATTCATCGCCGCTAAGGTTTTTCGCTGAAAGTAGACGGGGCAAGTTGGGGATAGCCTTAAAAAATAATAGGCCAAGTCCCGGCAAGAAAAAGAACGCACCAAAAATGGTAAAGAAAATACGAGAATTGCGTTGTTTTTGTTGATGGCTGACGCGCATTGCAAACACCTGAGACTATTTAGCGGGCAACAGTAACTTGTGTGCTTGTAATGTGGAGTGCCGTAAGTCGCAGAATGTTCGTTAGATGTAGGGTTTTAGAGTCTGTTGCGGGTCTTCGCAAGCGACTAACCACCCAGCATTCACTGTTCTGCCAGGCGAAGAAAAATGGTTTGTTCTGTTGTTGATAACTTTCTGGCATCATATTTATGGCGCTTATTTTCGACTTGTGAGTAAATCGATAAGTTAATAATAGTGTCGATATTGATTGTGCTGATCGCGCCAATTACGGCATTTATAGAAGTAGTGTGGGAGATATGATTGTGTCGAAGACAAAATTATTGGTATGTAATGAAAGATAATATATTTGCATCAATACCCAAAAATTTGGACAGGGAATTAGTTGAAGTATTACTTGAGCATAATGACATCTGCATAGAGCGAATAATTTCAAAAGGGCATACGAGCCCGGCTTCAGGCTGGTACGATCAACCGAAGAATGAGTGGGTGATCGTACTGAAAGGCGAGGCCATTATTCGCTTTGAAAATGAAAGCGAAATTAGACTTGGTGCAGGCAGCTATATTGATATTGCCGCCCATAAAAAACACCGGGTAAGCTGGACAGACCCCGATGTTGAAACAATTTGGTTGGCAGTACACTACCTTTGATAACGACAGCCCTCCTTAAAAAATAATGACTGGAAGATGCCTATGAAAAAATTAAAGAACGAAAAAGAGCTGATTAAGAAAGCGATTGCTGAAGGCATTAAATACGGCGAGAGTCGTGGTGTGGTTGAATTCGAAGCGACGGACTCAGCGAATGAAAAGATCGAATATATTTATCGGCTGTTGGTACACGATAAGGTAATTCAACCAATACCCGAAGCAACGATTTCGCAACAAACCATGCGTCATAAATTGGCGATATGGGCATCGAAGATAAAATAGTAACAGGTATTTTGTAAATGTTTTTTTGTGCCATCAATATGTCATAGCTATTTGATAGTTTTCACATACCCTCATTTCGGTCATGTGTTATGAATAGCCCAATAAAAATAGATATTGAAACAGACTTCAGCCGCTTACATCTCGCCTCTTTGGATGAGTTAAGCCAGAGCGTTGGTAGCTCGAAGGAAGGCCTGACTAATAAAGAGGTGATTGAACGACAGGGAAAATACGGCCCCAATGAGTTACGGGTTAAACAAGATACGCCGGCCTATATACGTTTCCTGAAACAGTTTGCGAATTTCTTTGCGATTCTGTTAATGGTCGGCGGTGCTTTGGCGCTGGTGGCGGAACAATTGGATCCGGGCCAGGGCAACCTTTATATCGCTAGTGCCCTGTTCGGGGTGGTGTTACTGAATGCATTGTTTACTTTTATTCAGGAATACCAAAGCGAAAAAATCATGGATAGTTTTCGCGAGATGATGCCCTCAACGGTGCGGGTACGTCGAGATCAGCTGGTGCATGAGGTAGAGGCCTCGGAATTAGTACCCGGTGATGTGATCCTGCTGGCGGAGGGCGACAAAATTCCCGCTGACGGACGTTTATTGCAGAGCAGTGAGCTGAAGGTAGACATGAGTAGCCTGACCGGCGAAAGCGAAGCGGTTTTGCTAGATTGCACGAGTCACCATAAAAACCTGCTGGAAAGCCGCAACATGGTGTTCTCGGGTTCATTAGTACAGAGCGGTAATGGTGAAGTGCTGATTTGCTCGACGGGCATGGATACCCAAATCGGTAAAATTGTTCAGCTCACCAAAGAAGCCGATACCGTTGAAACACCGATCAGGAAAGAGCTGCAGCACTTTATAAAAATTATTGGCACCATCGCGATTAGCCTGGGCACTTTGTTTTTTCTGGTGAGTATTGGTATTGGTAAGGGTTCTATCGGTAGTTTGATTTTCGCCATTGGCATCATCGTCGCTAATGTGCCCGAGGGTTTGTTGCCCACCGTAACCCTCGCGCTCACCATGGCCAGCAAGCGCATGGCAAAGAAAAATGCCCTGATAAAAAATCTCGAAAGTGTCGAAACCCTGGGTAGTACCACGGTGATCTGCACCGACAAAACAGGCACCCTTACCCAAAACCGTATTTCAGTGCATCGCATTGTCACCCCTGATACCACCTATTCTTTTGGCCTGGGAAATGTACTTGCTGGGCGTGAGCTGAAGAATCTGCGGCGCATCATGGCATTGTGTAATAACGCACAACTGACGGGCAGTGGTTTTATCGGCGACCCGACAGAAGCAGCGTTGTTGGCTTGTGTTCGTGACATCGGTGAAATCGAAGACCTTTCGCCCTGCGAGCGAATCAATGAGCAGCCTTTTACCTCTGCAACAAAGTACATGGTCTCTCTCAACCAAAGCCCGGATGGGGACTTTTCTGAGGCCTATTTAAAAGGAGCTCCCGAAGTCGTCTTTGGTTTTTGCGATAAAGTTTTGATGAATGGCGAGCTGGTCGAACGCAATGCGGAAACCGACAACTGGTTTAAAACCACACTTAATGAAATGGCCGGTAGTGGAGAGCGCTGCCTGGGTTTTGCCTATCAGCCTACGCAGGGAAAAGACTGCCCTGGTGACGGTTATATCTTTGTTGGCATTGCGGGCATGCTTGATCCGCCGCGACCTGAAGTACCCGATGCTTTAGCCAAGTGTCATCGTGCCGGTATTCGCGTATTTATGCTCACTGGTGATTTTGGCTTAACCGCTAAAACCATTGCCGAGAAAATCGGCTTGATAACCGATGGCGGCAGAGTTGTGCAGGGAGATGAATTATCGGCGATGGACGAGCAAACGCTATCGCGAGTACTGGATGAAAAAGAGCTGGTTTTTGCGCGAATATCGCCGGAGCAAAAACTGCAAATTGTTAAAGCGCTGCAGAAAAAAGGTGAGGTTGTCACGGTTACTGGCGACGGCGTGAATGACGCCCCCGCACTAAAAAATGCAGATATGGGTGTTGCCATGGGTATTCAGGGCACGGATGTCGCCAAGGAAGCGAGCAACATGGTACTGATGGATGATAACTTTGCGACCATCGTCTCTGCCGTCGAAGAGGGGCGTACCATCTTTGAAAATATTAAAAAGTTTATTGCCTATATTCTTACCAGTAACATTCCGCAAATTTTACCTTTTATAGCCTTTGTACTGCTCGATGTTCCCCTGCCATTAACCGTGGTACTAATATTGGCGATTGATCTGGGCACCGATATATTACCCGCACTGGGCCTGGGTGCTGAAAAGCCAGAAACCGATGTGATGAAAAAACCACCGCGGGCGCGTTCCGAACGCTTGCTTACCGGCAACCTGTTATTTATGAGCTATGGCATTATTGGCATGATTCAGGCGGCAGCCGGTTTTTATGCTTATTTCACCGTGCTTTATAGCAATGGCTGGCAATGGGGGCAGCAGCTAACGGCTGATGATCCCGTTTACAGAACGGCAATAACTGCCTTTTTTGCCTCGATTATTATTTGCCAGATTGCCGATGTGCTGATTTGTCGAACCCGTCGGCAGAGTATTTTTACCGTGGGTATATTTGCAAATAAACTAGTGTGGATGGGCATCGCTACGGAATTAGTATTACTAGCGGCTATCAGCTATATCCCCGCCTTCAATACTTTTTTCGGCACAGCACCACTTGAGCTGTGGCACTTTGCGTTGAGTGTTCCTTTTGCACTGGCAATTATTATTGGTGACGAAATACGGCGTATCTTCGTGCGCCGAGAGAATGCTTTTGTGCTGCGTTGGTTGAGCTGGTGATATAGATTTCATGGCATGTTGCAAGCAAACTATTCACTCAGTGTGCTGTGATAAAGCGCAGGCGTATAAATTCCTGTATAAAAAATATTGCCTGGGTTCAGGGTTTATTGTTTTGCCGTGTATCTGGCTCGGCTTAGCGAATTTCAACAGCCTGCCAGGCGATCAATGGTGCTGAGAAACACCGCCGTCGCCTGGCCGCCACTGAGAACAAACTGGCCTTCAATGCTGAACGAAGGCACGCTGTTAATACCCTGCTGACGGGAGAAATTGATCTGTTTTTTCACATCAGTAACGCCATCATCACTGTTTAAATAATCACTGACTTTGTCCTTATCCAGACCAATGTCAGCGGCGATGGTGCTTAGTACCTCGGTGTCGCCAATATCCCGACTGTCGCAGAAATAGGCCTGAAAGAGGGATTCGCTGAGTGTGTTTTGTAAGGCCGATCCACCCTTGCGAAAAGCAACATCAAGTAGGCGGTGAGCTTTAAGGGTATTAGCACCGCGTTCAATACCTTCCAGGTTAAGGCGGATGCCGGATGCTTCGCCGGCCTGGGTGATCTGCGCAAACATCATTTGAAAACGTGCCTTGCCGTATTTTTTCTCGATACTTTCAATATAGTTATAGCCCTCGAGGGGTGCTTCGGGGTGAAGTTGGTAGGGAAACCATTGCAGCTCAAAGTCGATGTCAGGGCGTTGGGCCATGGCTGCTTCTAGGTTCTTTTTACCGATGTAACACCAGGGACAAACCACATCGGAAATAATATCAATTTTCATAGTACTAGCCTGTGAATGGATAATTTGTATTTTGAGTGACTTTAGAGGATGACACAGTCCTGTTGGTTTTGTTAAATGTAAGTCTAAAAAACAAATAGAAAGGCAGGTATTCCTATGGCTACTTTAAGAGGCATTGCTTATCGACTGAAGTCGAAGGGCGAAATGCATATCACCGAGTTAAGTAGTGTCACACCAAAAAGTGGTATCGAAAACGATTACCGGGGCCACCCCCACAATCGACAGGTTACCGTATTAAGCGTTGAAGATTGGCAGCGCGCCTGCGATGAGCTGAAGCTTGATTTACATTGGACGACGCGACGTGCAAATTTGCTGGTTGAAGGCATCAGCTTTAACCCGGCCTCCGTTGGTGATGTGATTAAAATAGGTAACTTGCACCTGCAAATTACACGTGAGACAGACCCCTGTCAGCGTATGGAAGATGTTCAGTCGGGTTTGATGAAAGCTCTCGCCCCGGACTGGCGTGGCGGTGCCTGTTGCCGGGTGATTAGCGGTGGTGATATTGCCGTAGGTGATTGTGTTGAAGTGATGCCGCAGGATTAATGTAATGTCTATTAAAGTGCAAAAAGAAAGGCCAGAAATTTCGTTGGCGTATCTAGACAGCCCCATTGGTCGCTTGGCTATTTTGGCGGATAGCGATGGAATCAGCGCAATTTTCTTTCCAAACAATTCAGAATTTCTGTCGTTAGTCGAAGCGCCGGCAAGCGCAAAAGGCGAGGAATGGTTGGGGCTGGCTATTGAGCAACTGAGTGCCTATTTCGATGGCCGACTAAAAGTGTTTGATTTGCCCTTGAGTATTAATGGCAGCGATTTCCAAAAAAATGCCTGGGCGCAGCTACAAAAAATAGCCTATGGATCGACGGCCAGTTATGGCGAAATTGCCTCGGCAATGGGCAAACCTAAAGCGGCGCGAGCAGTGGGCATGGCGAATAATAAAAACCGAATTCCTATTATTATCCCTTGCCACCGTATTATTGGCAGCAATGGATCATTAACCGGTTTTGCGGGAGGCTTAGATACCAAGCGCTGGCTGCTGAAACACGAAGGCATTTTTTTTAAAGAAGGATAAGGCTTGAACTCACTGCTTTGTAGTGGGCCTACAAAGCAGTGAGTTTGCGTTGAAGAATTAGTTAGCGCCAAATTCTCGGGGTTCATAGCGGTCAATAATCGACTTCACTAAACCACTGCGCACAATATCGTCATAGTCAAAGTGATGAATGTACACGCTGGGTAATCCTTTGAGTTTATCGGCAGCATCACTCAGGCCGTTGGCACCGCGAATATCACTCTGGCGAATGTCACCATTAATGACCACTTTGCAGTCTTCTCCAATGCGGGTCAAAAACATTTTCATTTGCGCAGGTGTGGTGTTTTGCGCTTCATCGAGAATCACAAAAGTACTTTCATTAAAGGTTTTTCCGCGCATAAAGGCTAGCGGTGCGGCAACAATACGCCCGTGGCGAATGCAGTAGTTGACTGTGCCCGCACCGAGTCTCTCATTTAATATATCGCGAAAGGCATCGATATAAACCGCAAATTTTTCATCCACAGAGCCGGGCAAAAAGCCCAGTTGCTCACCGGCTTCAACCGCAGGCCGAGTGAGAATAATACGTTCGGTTTTTCCGGACTCCAGCGCTTCGGCAGCAAGTGCTGCGGCGCAATAGCTTTTACCGGTGCCCGCAGGGCCAAGGCCTAATGTCAGGCAGTGTTGGCGAATAGCGTTTATATAGTGTTCTTGTGCGAGCGTTTTGGCTTGTAGGTTTTGTTTTGCGCGGAGAGTCGTACAGGCTTGATGGAGGCGTTGGTTATGGGGGTTAATTTCGACAACGGTGTCGTCGTTATGTTTTCCCCTTTTTCGTGAGCTTGTTGGCTCAGAATAATTATTGTCGAGATTATTGAATTTTCGTTTTTGTTTTCGCTTTGCATTAGTACGTCTGGGCATGAGGCGTGTCCTCTGTATTCAAAGTGATTTACGAGTGATCAGTGCGACGCAAAGTTTTGTGAAATAAAAGGCGATTTTAAGTTATTGGCTTCCCTCGGTTGATGGCAGTGAAATGCTTGTGGGTCGATAGTGCTAGCAGTAAATTACCAGACCCCCGTGCATTTTTTATGACAGCATTTTATCCGGTTTCAGACACGAAATTGAAATTGGTGAAATTAATGCCCGCTAATAATGATTAATGAAAATTTCTTAGATCGCGAAAGTGGCGCGCTTAATCTTTGGATGTGAGGTCTGCGTCAAGCTAGGGGGAATAAATATGGGGTTTTGTGATGCTCTTCAAGCCTAAGGCCCGCCTGGCTTGAAGAGGGCCGCAAGCTTATTTACTGTGCGCGGGCATAACGAATGCGTTTTTAAGTTAATTTTTTATATCTCGGAGAATATTTATGACGGATCAGTTTTCTACCGTATCTGGCAAGCGACAGGCGGGTTTTACCCTGGTTGAAATTGCGATTGTGTTGGTCATTATCGGCCTGATTCTCGGTGGTGTTCTCAAGGGACAGTCATTAATCGAGAATGCGGAATACAAAAATTTTGTTAAACAAGTTGATAGTTATCGAGCCGCTTACTTTACCTTTCGAGATACCTATCGAGGTCTACCCGGTGATCTTGCTAATGTCTCAGCCCTGGACTCTGCAGCTGTAGCCGGTAATGGTGATGGCAACATTTCGGGTGGTTACTGTGATGCTGCTGAAGAATCCTGTAACGTTTGGTCTCACCTTCGCTATGCTGGCTTGATTGCCGGTGATCCGAGTGATACCAGCACGGGGTCACCACCCAGCCACACCTATGGTGGCCTTGTGAGTTCAATATCTACGGGCTCCTGGGCGAACGGTGTAACCGAAACAAAATTACTAACTAGAAGCATTCCCGGTGATGTGGCTCAGCGCTATGACAATGAATTTGACGATGGGGATGCAACTACGGGTAGCATTGCACGTTACCAGGGTAGTGGCACCAGCTATGACCCTGATGCCTTGCTTGCTGTTTTTATTACACTTTAATTTTCTCTGGCCCCCGTTGTGGGGCCAGCTACTCCCCTTTCGCAGACAGCCTTAATTCCGCTTATATATCCAGCCCCGCCAAAATATCATCTACCCGGCTCTTCACTTCATCTGTCATGGTAATGGGCTTGCCCCACTCCCGCTGTGTTTCGGCGGGCCATTTATTAGTCGCATCAAAGCCGATTTTGGAACCCAGGCCAGACACCGGTGAGGCGAAGTCGAGATAGTCGATGGGGGTGTTTTCTATCATCACCGTATCCCGCGCCGGATCCATACGCGTGGTCATCGCCCAAATCACATCTTGCCAGTTGCGCGCATCGACATCCTCGTCGGTGACGACAATAAATTTGGTGTACATAAATTGTCGCAAGAAAGACCATACGCCCATCATTACTCGCTTGGCGTGGCCGGGGTATTGTTTCTTCATGGTGACTACGGCAAAGCGATAGGAGCAGCCCTCGGGCGGCAGATAGAAATCGACAATTTCGGGGAACTGCTTTTGCAGCAGGGGCACGAACACTTCGTTGAGGGCAACGCCAAGAATCGCGGGCTCATCGGGCGGGCGGCCCGTGTAGGTGCTGTGGTAAATGGGGTCTTTGCGGTGAGTGATGCGGTCAATGGTCATTACCGGGAAGCGTTCGACTTCATTGTAATAGCCGGTGTGGTCGCCAAAGGGGCCTTCGTCGGCCTCATCGTCGGGGGCGATATGGCCCTCAAGAATAAACTCGGCGGTGGCGGGGACTTGTAGGTCGTTACCTAAACATTGGGTGACGACGGTTTTCTCACCACGCAACAGTCCGGCAAAAGCATATTCTGATAGTGAGTCGGGTACGGGAGTCACCGCGCCGAGTATGGTCGCGGGGTCTGCACCTAATGCCACGGCGATAGGGAATGATTCCCCGGGATGGGCAGCTTGCCAGTCACGAAAGTCCAACGCCCCACCCCTTTGAGCCAGCCAGCGCATAATCACGCGATTTTTGCCGATCACCTGCATGCGATAAATACCGAGGTTTTGCCGCTCTTTCTCTGGCCCGCGAGTGACAACCAGTGGCCAGGTAATTAGCGGGCCAGCGTCTTCCGGCCAGCAGGTTTGAATCGGCAGTTGGCTTAAATCGACAGCATCGCCTTCGAGTACAATCTGCTGGCAGGGTGCTTTTTTGGTCACTTTGACGGGCATGTTGAGTACGGGCTTGAAGGATTCGCGCTTGTCCCACAGGTCTTTAATGCTTTTGGGTGGCTCGGGCTCCTTTAAAAAGGCGAGTAACTCGCCTACTTCGCGTAAGGCTTCAACCTTCTCCTGCCCCATGCCCAGAGCAACACGTTCGGGCGTGCCAAATAAATTCGCGAGTACGGGAATGTCATAACCCTTGGGGTTTTCAAACAGCAGCGCGGGGCCGCCGGCCTTTAATACTCGATCACAAATTTCTGTCATCTCAAGGTTGGGGTCAACTTCAACGCTGATGCGCTTCAGTTCACCGCGCTTTTCGAGAAAGGCAATAAAGTCGCGCAGGTCGGTATATTTCATTAGGGGTTTTCCTTACAGGCTCTGGTCGCGACTTCTATTATCGAATGGGGTAGGCTATGGGCTAAATAATAACAAATTGCAGAAGCGCATCACCATGCAGCCGCAACAAGTTTTTCGAGCCTATGAGTCGACAATAAGCATTGAGGAAGATGTTCAGCGCACGCGTTTCTGTCGTCAGTGTGGCGAGCCTTGTGTCAGCGAAGTTGTAGAGGGTGGTATTCGTTCGACTTGTACGGCCTGCCTGGCGGTGCAGTACAAAAACCCCCAGCCTGCCGTTGCCGTGTTAATTGTTGATGGCGGCCGCTTTGTGCTGGGCAAGCGCCTATCAAAAAGCCTGGGTCACGGGCAATGGTGTTTGCCCTGTGGCTATGTCGAGTTTTATGAAGATTATCTCAGCGCCGCCGTGCGCGAGGTAAAAGAAGAAACCACGCTGGATATTCGTGTGCAGTCGATTATCAGTGTCGTCACCAATTATCTATCGCCGAATATTCACTCGTTGGTGACGGTATTACTGGCCGAAGTCATCGGCGGTGAGCTGCAGGCAGCCGATGGCATGGAAGAGGTGGCCTGGTTCCCCTACACCGGGGACTTTCCCGAAATGGCTTTTGAGGCTGATACGCATATCATTAGCCGTTATTTTGAAACCGATCTGCCGGGTGCCCCGGTTGACGCAGCTTTCGCCAGTTCATAAAGATCTAATAAAAAGGAATAACAAATCATGGAAAAATATCAATTAGGAAAGAGCGATCTTAATATCTCACGCCTTGGCCTGGGTTGCATGGGGATGTCTGAATTTTATGGCAGCAGTGATGAGAAAGAATCGATAGAAACATTACACGGGGCCCTCGATCTCGGCCTGAACTTTTTTGATACTGCCGATATGTACGGCAGCGGCAGTAATGAGGCGTTAATTGGCCGTGCCTTTAAAGGCAAGTGGGACAAGGTAGTACTTGCGACAAAATTCGGTTTTTTACGTGACGCGGATGGTGGCTGGAAGGGGCTCGACTGCAGCCCCGCCTATATAAAGACGGCTTGCGAGGCCAGCTTGAAGCGTTTAAACACCGATGTGATCGACCTCTACTACGCTCACCGCATCGATCCCAATGTGCCCGTCGAAGATACCGTGGGTGCGATGAAAGATCTGGTTGATGCCGGTAAGGTGCGTTATATCGGTCTCAGTGAAGCAAGCTCCGAAGAATTACAGCGTGCCAGTAAAGTGCACACCATTACTGCTCTGCAAACGGAATATTCGCTGTGGAGCCGCGATGTTGAAGTCGATATTCTTGCCACCTGCCGTGAGCTGGATATTGGTTTTGTACCCTATAGCCCATTGGGTCGAGGCTTTTTAACCGGCGCTATTCAATCACGAGATAGTTTAGAAGCCGATGATTTTCGCCTCGCAAGCCCGCGCTTTCAGGAAGAGGCTTTAGAGGAAAATAAAAAGTTTGTCGCACTGGTTGAAGCCATTAGTAAAGACAAAGGCATTACCCCCGCGCAGGTTGCTCTGGCCTGGGTGCTAAATCAGGGCGAGGCAATATTTCCCATCCCGGGCACACGAAAAATTTCACGCTTAAAAGAAAACCTTGCTGCGCTGGATGTTAGTTTTACCGTAGCTGAATTGGCAGATATTCGCACTAAACTACCCACTGCCACGGGCGAGAGGTATTAATATTGGTACAGGAAATGGACGCAATAAGTAGCGTTATTACCCAAAAAAGCAAGCAGGGCATTGGACGTATTACCATTAATCGCCCCGAGGCTTACAATGCTTTGTCCCTTGCTTGTATGCGTTCATTGATAGGCGCCTTCACGTTATTATCTGCCGATGATGGCGTGAAAGTGATTGTGCTGGATGGCGCGGGTAAAGGTTTTTGTGCAGGACATGATTTAGCGGAAATGCGCAGTGATTCTAGTCGGGAATTTCAGCAGCTGACTTTTAGTACTTGCGCTAATTTAATGTTGTCGATTATTCAGTCGCCCAAACCGGTGATTGCCAAAGTGCATGGCGTGGCCACGGCGGCGGGCTGCCAGCTGGTTGCCAGTTGTGACCTGGCAGTGGCGGAAGTAAGTGCCCGTTTCGCAACCCCTGGCGTTAATCTCGGTTTGTTTTGCTCTACGCCGATGGTGGCTTTATCGCGTAATGTCTCGCCCAAGCATGCGATGGAAATGCTTCTGCTCGGTGATTTTATTTCTGCCCAGCGAGCCCATGAAATGGGTTTTGTTAATTCTCTCGCCGCAGCTGATGAACTTGATAAAACAGTTGACGCGCTGGCAGAAAAAATTGCCAGTAAATCAGCGCTGACGTTAAAAATAGGTAAGCAGGCTTTTTATCGACAGCGTGATAAAAACTTGAT
Source organism: Gammaproteobacteria bacterium 50_400_T64 (assembly GCA_002162755.1). Lineage (GTDB taxonomy): Bacteria > Pseudomonadota > Gammaproteobacteria > Pseudomonadales > Porticoccaceae > Reddybacter. Next base: position 79,697 of record MAAS01000013.1, read on the forward strand.
AGACGCTTATGATTATTGTGGTCAAGTGATGGTTGAAAATATGATGGCTAAAGATGCGCAGGAAGGTATTGATGCTTTTATGGAAAAGCGCTCGCCAATATGGCGTAACGAGTAAATATTACTTATTGAAAAATTTCTTTTAAAGCCGTTCGGAGGTATTTGTGGCCTTAAAGCCCACTATTTTTAAATTCAAAATTTCACTATCTGATCTTAATCGCAATCATTACGATACGCTTAATTTAACCCTTGCTCAGCACCCCTCTGAAACGGCGGAGCGCATGATGGTGCGTGTGCTGGCTTTTTGCATAAATGCTCAGGAGCATCTGGTTTTTACTCCAGGTCTCAGTGCTGTTGATGAGCCCGACCTCTGGATGCATACTCTCGACGGACAATTGGCTCTGTGGGTGGATGTCGGTGAGCCCGCTGCCGATAGGATAAAAAAGGCAACACGATTAGCGAAAGTTGTAAAAGTGTATAGCTTTAATTCAAAGTCGGCTGCCTGGTGGGCGTTGACAGAAAATAAATTTAAAAGTCTTACGGTGTCCGTTTATCAGTTTGAATGGCCGCAGATACAGGCGTTAGCGGCTATGCTGCAGCGCACAATGGAGTTGTCGATGACTATCACTGGCGATTCCGCTTATATCGCAGCGGAGTCGGGAGAGTGTGAGATTGATTGGTTGATATTGCAGTGAATATGAATGGCTGATGAGCGATTTAAAAAAGGGTAAATTAAACGTCTATACCCCGCTCTTTAAAGTATTTCCCATATTTAATATCTTCGCCCAGGATGTGACCTTTTAGCCATTCGGTTAGAAAAACGATCACTGCAATCATATTGACCGGTTTTTTGTTTTCGATATCTTTAATCGTATTGGCTACATTGGTGAGTAGCGCGGTGTGCGCCCGTTTTTGATTATCAAAATCCGGATAGGCGTGGGCCCTCATCATTCTTTCTTCTTCGGCAAAGTGATAAGTGGTGTATTCGGCAAGCTCTTTGAGTATCGGCAGTGCCGCTTCTGGCTTGGCACCATTTTTAACTCTTAGGTGGATTTCGTTGCAGTAGTCAAATATTTTGGCGTGCTCGCCATCCATGTCATTAACCAAAACACTCCACTGTGGGCCGAAGCGGAAAATTCCTTTTTCAGAGGTGTCAACATTTAACAGTTGGTCGTCGAGTGAGAAGTTGTTGTACAAGTGTGCAATGTCTTCGCCGCGCGACTGGAGAGTGACGATCTCAGCAAAATTCGTTGTTGCGGTGGCGAGCATCACCTCATTGTTTTTCGCCATGTCCTCCATAAATTCGATCATATTGCTGGCCATGGTGACCGAAGAGGAAAGGTTCTTGTTCATTTCATTAATTGCTATTGAGCTCTCGTTAACACTCGTATTCATGGTGTTGATATCATCAGTCGTGCCTTTCAGAGTCCCCGATATACTTTCAGTCGCAAGAGATTGCTCTTCAGAGGCGGCGGCAATGGTTGATACAATTACGTTCACTTCACTAATGATTTTTGTGAGGTTTCGCATGGAGCTTAGGGTGGTGTTAACCGTTGCTTGAATAATGTCGATTTTTTGTTTTATGTCAGTATTGGCCTCATTTGTTTGCGAAGCGAGTTCTTTAACCTCGCTGGCAACGACAGCAAAACCAAGACCCGCATCGCCTGCGCGGGCTGCCTCAATAGTGGCGTTCAAAGCCAGTAGTTTCGTTTGCTCCGACACTTCACTAATGGTATTAGTCACTTTGCTAATGTCATCGGCGGCCGCTTTAAGCTGGTCAAACTGACTGGAAGCCAGCTCAGTGTCAGCGACTGCTTTAGCGGTGATACTTCGCGCCTTTTCAGTGTTTTTTGCAATTCCCAGGGCTGCTGAAGTGAGTTCGTTTGTGGTGGTAGTAATGCTATCGACATTGGTTTGTGTTGCGAAGGCGTTGTCGGCAATGGTTTTTACATTAACTGATATTTGTTCAGCCGCTGTAGCGACAGAGCTTAGACGGTCTCTGGTGTCTCTCGCTTCGGTAAGTTCTGTGCTGATATCTTTGGTGGCAGCGGCGACGCCATCGCTACAAGCCTGGCTGAGTGTTGCTGAATTTTGATTAAGTTCGGCAACTAGGGTTGTAGACTGTCCAATAGCGCGGCCTATTTGTTGGCGAATACTTTCGATAAGCTTGCCGGCGGGGGAGCCTGAAATTTCGGCGGGTTGGCTAAAATCGCCGCTCTCTAACCGTCTTAATAAATCAATATCGACGCTGGTGACATCGAGGTCGGCAGCCACTGCGGGATTTTCGTTTGTTAAGGTGGATTTAACTGTTGGTCGTTCATTGCTAGAAACGTTGGATAATACAGAGGGATTATCCTTCGTAAAAAGGGCCATGAGAATATCCTTATTTCAAATGAGTTGGCATGACAATGAATACTATAGAGGAGGCACCTTTCTAAAGTGGAAGCCTGTCACAAAAAAGCTGAAATTTCATGCGGAGTTGTAATTTTGAGTGGCGATTAAACTCCCGGCTTGTTAAGAGGTTAATTTGGAACCTTGTGCTGCTGCGTTAGGTCTGTTTATGTTGCTGCAAGAAGCAAGCCTGAATTACCCCTGTAGCCACGAATATGATGCGTGTGGAACAATAAAAAGAAGGAGTAAAATAGTTCACACAATTCAGGTAGTTCGTTTTAAAAAGGATTACGAATTTATTGATGGTGGTCTGACAGCGGTTATCCTCAATGTTAAGCGCAGCGCTATTTCTTCCCCGTTATTTCCCAATACCATTTTTACTATGCCGGCAGACCACGTTGAAACGTGGTGGGTTTTCCCGATGAATAACCAGGTTGACCAATCTGTAATCTACGTTCACTGCTATGTGCCAGCCCTTGCCCACTTTCATCAATCGTAATTGCCGATGCTTAGCGTTAATTTACTATCAGTCATAAATTGTCTGGTTTGTAAGTATTGTGGAAGAAAAATTCTACGGTCTGTCTCTTGCCATCAATTTTACGATGGTGGCATTGCGCGCCAAGCGGCAACTGCTACACTCGAGATTCAATTAATTTAGAGTGCCTCGGCCATTTGTTTGGGGCTAATTTTTAGTCGAAGTTTGGCTTTGCCCAAACTATTATTGCGGGAATAATAATTATGAATTTAGACGGTAAATCAGCCATCGTCACCGGCGGCGGCCGGGGCATTGGTCGTGAAATTGCGCTAGTGCTAGCCCAGCAGGGTGCGCGAGTCGTTGTTGCTGACCCGGGTGCTGATCGCGGCGGCAGGGGTGTTGAAGAAGCGCCTGCCAATCAGGTGGTTGCAGAAATTGAAGCGGCCGGTGGGCAAGCGGTTTCAGCCCTGGCCCCGGTTGATGACTACGAAGCGGCAGCGGGTATTATCGGCACCTGTGTCGAGGCCTTTGGCTCGGTCGACATGGTGGTCAACTGCGCAGGGGTGCTGCGTGAACGCATGATCTGGAACTTAAGTGAAGATGACTGGGACACCGTGATTCGCGTGCACCTCAAGGGCCACTACAATATGTGCCACCACGCCGCCAAGGTGATGCGCGGTCAGCGCTTTGGTCGTATCGTCAATTTTGCCTCCGATGCCTGGCGCGGTAGTGTCGGTCAGTCTAACTATGCAGCAGCCAAGGGTGGCATCGTTAGTTTTACCCGTTCATTGGCGCGTGAGCTGGGGCGCTACGGTGTTACTGCCAATGCTATTTGCCCTATTGCGGCAACGCGTATGACTCTCGATCAGGGCGTCATCGACGGCATGAAAAAACGTCTCGATGCGGGATTAATTTCACAAGACCGTTACGACTCGCTAATGGCGATGCCCGGGCCAGAGTTTGTCGCGCCCATGGTTGCCTATCTCGGCACCGATGCGGCGGCCGATGTGAATGGCCAAATCTTCCATGTTGAACGGGGTCGCGTTTCAGTTTATTGCGAGCCGGTGGAAGAAAAAATGCTGCTTAAAACTGACAACGATGGCTTGTTCAGTGTTGAAGAGTTAATTGATTCAATACCGGGCTCGTTGATGGTCGGTCGGCCCAATCCTGCACCTGCCGATCAGGAGGAGTAACACTGTTACTTAAGGAGGGGGGTTAAGTGCCTGCTGATGTCACTGTTTGTGTCACGGGTGCTTCCGGTTTTATTGCAGGACAAACTATTCGTGAATTACTGGCGAATGGTTTTAGTGTTAGAGGCACGGTGAGAGGTGAAATAGATGACCCGCAGTATGCTTATCTTAAACAACTACCCGGAGCTGCAGAAAGACTCGAATTGGTGCCGGGTGATCTCGCCCAGTCAGGCTCATTCCTTGGCAAAACCATGTGTATCAGCAATGCAAATATTTGTGCTGAGTTAGGTGTGGAGTTTCGACCAGTACGTGAGACCTTAGTCGATGTGGTGGGTGACTTGATTCGGCAGGGGCATTTGCAAAAATTTGGCAATTAATCAAGGTGTTAGCTATCTGGTGTTTTGTCGATAGCCTGCCTGTCTAAAGATGTTTTCAATACTACGGATTATTTATCGGCAAAGAGCGGGCTTCTCCAAAAGCCCGGCCTCTTCTGAATACTAGCTCCTTGCCGTGTAACGAGTAACCTTGGGATCAGCTCGATACATGGCAAAAGTGTGGCCCTATAAATTAGACAAATTACTCAAAAGGCTTTGGTCGGGGTGTTTTGTCTGTAGAGGGCGGTAAAATTGGCAATACAAACGATGGTTGCTCACCGGTCAGTGTTTTAAGAAAGGCAACAATTTGTGCATTCTCTGTCTTAGTGTAATTTCTTGCCAATTGTAATCTGCCCATAACATCGACCGCTTCGGCAAGGGTCTCAGTCTCTCCATCATGAAAATAGGGGTAGGTCATTTCAATGTTTCTTAGGGTAGGCACTTTGAACTTAAAGTGGTCTGCCTCTTTACCAGTAACGCCACTTAAACCCCTGGCTGGGTTTGTTGTTTTGTACGCTTCAACGATTCCCATTTTCTGAAAAGAAGTACCTCCAACTGCGGGGCCGTAGTGGCATGCGATACAGCCAGAATCTTTGAAGAGTTTGTAGCCAGCATGTTCATCAGCGGTTATCGCATCTTTGTTGCCCAGTAGCCATTGGTCGAATCGAGAGTTGGGTGTGACCAATGTTTTTTCAAACTCTGCAATTGCCCCTGTGACCTGCTCAATGTTGATAGTGTTTGTGCTAAACACTTGTTTAAATTCAGTGACATATTGGGGAATAGATGCCAGGACATCGATCGCGATTTCATGGGTGAGGGCCATTTCACCCGGATTGGCGATGGGGCCGCCTGCCTGTTCTTGTAAATCTGTAGCACGACCATCCCAGAACTGGGCAATACTCATGCTGGAATTCAATACGGTAGGGGCATTAATTGGCCCCTGATTCCAGTTATGTCCTATGGAAGTTTTGAGGTTGTCTGTTCCACCCATGCTCAAGTTATGGCATGAATTACAGGAAATAAAGCCAGATTTGGACAGCCTTGGATCAAAAAATAATTTCTTACCTAATTCTACCTGTGCAAGGTTTATTTCTTTTACTGGAGCGATGGGCTCTATGGGCTCACCTGCGAACACTGTATTTGCTGATCCAAGCAGCCCTATGCCAATCAGTGTGATGATAAATCGATTGCTTTTCATTTCTTGCTCCAGCTTGTGTTTACAGGGAACGAAGTCCGCTCTGTTTCTGTGTAAGTTCTTAATGTGCCCGACATCTGCAGGCGTTGGTAAAAAGAACTCGGCGATACCATAACAATATTAGCATATGCTCATATAGATCGCGAGGCTATAAAAGTAAGTGTTGTTACAGCTAATGCGGTGTTACTAAGCTGATTTAATTACCGGAGCGCACGAAACCTGTATTTATTTTAAGTAGGCTGCCGAGTTCAAGCTCAAGCGCATCGCCAACTTCCAAAGGCCCAACACCTTCGGGTGTGCCCGTCAGCACAACATCCCCCGGCAGCAATGTAAAAAACTGGGTAATGTAAGTAATTAGTGGCACTACCTGAGTGATCATTTGCCTCGTATTACCATCCTGTTTTAACGCGCCGTTTTGCCAAAGTTTAATATCCACATTTTGCAGGTCTGCAACGCCTTCAGTTTTTACAAAGGGTGAAATAGGGCAAGCGCCGTCCCAGCCTTTGGCTTTCTCCCAGGGTTGGCCCGCTGCTTTTAATTGTTTTTGCAGGTCGCGCAGGGTTAAGTCGAGGGCGATGCCGACACCGGCGATGGATTTAATGACGTCTTCTTCTTTGCAGTTTTTCAAAGGCTGGCCAATCAGCAGAGCCATTTCACTTTCAAAATGGCAGGCGCCTCGTCCCTCAGGGATGCGTAGGGGTTCTTGCATTGGGGTTAGTGCGGTAGCGGGTTTAATAAAGAGTAATGGCTCGCCGATATTTTTACTCTTCATTTCAGCGACGTGGGCGGCGTAGTTAAGTCCCACGCAAACGACTTTTCCGGGGGGTAGGTCGCAGGGGCTGTTGTCGAGAAACTGATGTCGGTAGCTCATGGGTTTGTCGCCAATTTTAATGAGAAGTTTAGGGTGTTCTTAAAAGAGTTTTCCCGGGTTGAGTATGCCAGCCGGATCAAACAGGCTTTTCATCTGGCGCATTAGGCTGATCTCTGTTTCGCTGCGGGTATAGCTTAAATAGGGTTTTTTCAGCAGGCCGATGCCGTGTTCGGCAGAGACGCTGCCATTAAATGCCTGCACCAGTTCGGACACTTCAACGCTAACGCTGCCGCATTGTTGATTAAACTCTTCAACACTCAGCTCGTCGGGCTTAAGAATGTTGAGATGAAGATTGCCATCACCAATATGGCCGTACCAGACCACTTCAAAGTCGGGGTAGCGTTGACTGGCAAGGTCATCGACGGCGCGAATAAACTCGGGCATTTGCGAGACTTGCACAGAAATATCATTTTTATAGGGCTTGGCAAAGGACAGGGTTTCGGAGATGTCTTCCCGTAGTCGCCATAAGTTTTTTGCCTGACTAATACTCTGGCTAACCACGCCGTCGAGTACCCAGCCAGCTTCCACACAATCTTCAAACAGGCTCATCGCTGTGTCGAGCACTTCAGGTGTGGTTTGCTCAAATTCCAGCAGTGCGTAATAGGGGGTGCGCTGTTCAAAGGGCGCGGTTAATGGCTGATGGGCGAGGACTTTATCGAGGGCCAGGTCGGAGAAAAATTCAAAGGCATTCAGTGTTAAAGCACCGCTGTAGGTTTTTAGCACATCCATAATGGCGGGGAAATCGCTCACCCCCAATACCAGTACAGCGGGGTCTTTCGGCGGTGGGGCGAGGCGCATGGTCGCTTCACAAATAATGCCCAGGGTGCCTTCAGAGCCAATAAACAAATGGCGGAAGTCGTAGCCGGTATTGTTTTTAATCAGCCCGCGATTGAGTTCGAGAATGTCGCCATTGCCGGTGACCACCTTCAGCCCCAGCACCCAGTCGCGTGTCATGCCATAACGTATAACGTTAATGCCGCCAGCATTGGTGGCGATATTGCCACCGATTTGGCTGGAGCCCGCCGAGGCGAAATCCACCGGGTAGAACAGCCCCTGCTCTTGCGCATATTCCTGCAATTGCTGAGTGATGATGCCCGCCTGGCAGGTGAGGCTACGGTCGACGGCGTTAAAGTCGAGTACCTTATTCATACGATCGAGGGCCAGCACCAGCTCGCCTGACTTGGCCACTGCACCGCCACTTAAACCGGTGCGCCCACCCGACGGCACAATGGCCAGGTTTTCACTGCTCGCCAGTCGCACGATGGCCTGTACCTCTTCAATGCTGCCGGGCAGCACGACCGCGCAGGGTGCCGCCGTCCACACAGTGGTGCGGTCGAGGCCGTAGCTTTGCAGGCTGTCGGTATCGGTGAGAACCCGTGTTTCTCCAACAATGGCGTGGAGTTGCTGCAAGGTGCTTTTATCCATTGAATCGGACTCTATATAGAAATTGATAAGAAGGTGCTCGAGCCCATTTCGGGGCCATAATGACGCGTCGCGCATGTTACCATGTCGCCCCCTTTTTTTGCCCTTGAGGTGTGTCGTGGCTTCTGTTTCTCTCGATAAATCGAAAATTCGTATACTGCTGCTTGAAGGCGTACACCCTTCGGCCGTCGACTCTCTGAATGCCTCGGGTTACAGCAATATCGAATACATTAAAGGCGCTCTGCCTGACGATGAACTGAAGGTAAAAATCAGCGACGCCCACTTTGTTGGTATTCGCTCCCGCACCCAGCTCACGGCCGATGTACTGGCCAGCGCCAACAAACTGATGGCCATCGGCTGTTTCTGCATTGGCACTAATCAGGTTGATCTTAAAGCGGCTACCGAGCGCGGTGCAGTCGTCTTTAATGCGCCTTACTCGAATACCCGCAGCGTCGCCGAGTTGGTGATCGCCGAAGCGATACTGTTGATGCGCGGCATCCCCGAGAAAAATGCCAAGGCCCATCGTGGCGTCTGGCAGAAATCGGCCGTTGGCTCCTTTGAAGTGCGCGGCAAAACCCTGGGTATTGTTGGCTACGGCAATATCGGTAGTCAGGTCAGTGTGCTGGCGGAATCGCTGGGCATGAAAGTGAAGTTTTACGATGTGGTCACCCGGCTGCCCCTGGGCAACGCCGAGCAAATTGCTGAGCTTGACGACCTGCTGGGTTGCGCCGACATGGTCTCCCTGCATGTGCCGGATACGAAGGCAACGCGGAATATGATGAACGGCACGCGATTGGCCGCAATGAAGCCCGGCGCGGTGTTGATTAATGCCGCTCGCGGACAGGTAATCGATATCGAAGCGCTTTGCGAGGCCTTGTCGGAAAAGAAATTGGCCGGTGCCGCTATCGATGTATTCCCCAGCGAACCGGGCACCAACAAAGAAGAGTTTCTCTCCCCCCTGCGTGAATTCGACAACGTGATTTTAACCCCCCACGTTGGTGGTTCAACCGAAGAAGCCCAGGAAAATATCGGCGGCGAAGTGGCGGAAAAACTCATCCGCTACAGTGATAACGGCACCACTCTCGGGTCCGTGAATTTCCCCTCCGTAGCACTGCCCTCCCACGAAGGCTCCCGTCGCCTGCTGCACATACACCGCAATGTGCCGGGCGTGATGAGCGCCATCAATCAGGTGTTCTCCGACAGTGCGGTTAACATTACCGGTCAATACCTGCAGACCAATGAGCAAATTGGTTACGTAGTGATTGATGTGGCCGCTGGTTATAGCGACCAGGCACTGAAAGAATTGAAGGCGATTGAAGGCACGATTCGTTGCCGGGTACTTTTTTAATGTAGGAAACGAAGAGGGTTATTGAGCCCTCTTTAAGCCTCATTCAAGCGGTGGCCGGCTATCGACCATCAGTTTGTCGAGATCCTTCTGGGCCTGCTTTGGGTTTCGTAGATCCTTCACCTCTAGCATTTCACAGTCATCGGCAATCATTTGCTCAATCGTCACCGGGTAGTATTTGCAGTCGTCGGGACGGTCGTAATAAATACCGCAGAGGTATTTATCTTCCCCCGGTACTTTGTTTAACCACGGACACAGCTCGAGCTGCTGACCGTTGTCCGGGTTCATCCAAATCTTGCCGTCATCAACATAGCGGACTATTTCGGGCCTGCAGATATCCCAGAATTCAATCTCACTTGCGGTCGCGGACAGGCCACCGTTACTGTACTTCGTACAGCATTTGCCGCAGGAGTTGCAGTCTTTCATGGGGATTAAAACGGCATCGCTGTGAAGATTTGATGGCGTAAACCTTCGGTCTCATTAGCCAGATGGTGTTGAGCACCCGCGATAATTTCAGCTCTGGCATTCGGCAGTTTTTGCTGGAATTGCGCCAAGTTATAACGCCAGTCGAGGGTCATGTCTTTATCGCCCTGAACAATGGTCATCGATTTTTGATTAACGGGCAGGTCGTGAAATTCTTCCGTCCAGTGCTTCATTGAGCCGACCCATTCGAGGGGAATATGGCGACTTTGCAGGGGGTCGCTGTGCTTGAGGAAGTTGAGAAATTCGCCATCGCCGGAGTTGGATTTAAAGTCGCGCTTAATACGTGAAATAAAACGGTGCAGCAGGCGATAGGTGAGCCGCCCAGCACCCCAGTTTCGGGTGTGCAATAGAGGGGCGAGCAGGGCGATATGCTGAAATAGTGATTGGCCGTCTTTTTCTTCGAGCAGGTGTTTCAGCACAATCGCACCGCCGGTACTTTGCCCCACGGCGTGCCAGGGCTGGGGGATGTGGTCGGCGCAAGCAGCGAGCAGGCCATCGAAGGCTTCCACGTAATGATCAAAGCTGGCGATGGAAGCCCGCTCGCCATCGGACAGGCCATGCCCGGGTAAATCAAAAGTGACAACGGCATAACCGCGTTCTAATAAGTAGCTAAACAGATGGCGATAAAGGGCGCTGTGGTCGAAATAGCCGTGCACCACAAACACGGTGCCTTTGGTGTTTTCGGGCAGCCAGTATTGGCAAGCCACATTGTAACCGGCGGTGTTGAGCTGGCCGAGGTAGTGGCGGGTGTTGTGTTGGGCTTTGGCGGCAGTATTAATAGCGGCTAGTTGATAGTGAGTCAAATAGCTGTCGGCGTAGGGTATTTGCTGGCTGGGGGTGTCGGTGTCTGGCTCAAAGTTCAGCGGCGGCAAGCTTTCGTGCAGACGCTGGAGATTGTCCATCACGGCGGCCGATGCATCGGTAGTAGGTGTCGTGACCATGGGTGGAATCTGATGAATGCAGGAGGCGCAGATTAGCATAGCTAGGTGGTTGTCTGAGAACAGGAGCCGTTGCGAGGGAAAACTGGCCAAAATCAGCTTTTCCGCAGTAAGCTTTCTGTTCTAGGACAGCCTCCCAGACGTCCGTGGTCGGTTGCGCATTGCAGGACGAAGGTATCTTCGGCATAGTGTGCGCCCTCGTGCAAACACAAGACTTTTCAATAACCTGCAAGGGATCTAAACATGCCTGATTACCTTATCGCCCCCTCTATTTTATCGGCCAATTTTGCCTGTCTTGGTGAAGAGGTCGCCAATGTGCTGACCAGTGGTGCGGACGTTGTCCACTTTGACGTGATGGATAATCACTATGTGCCCAATCTGACCATCGGCCCGATGGTGTGCAAGGCCCTGCGTGATTACGGTATTGAAGCGCCGATTGATGTGCATTTAATGGTCGAGCCGGTGGACGAAATGATTGTGCAGTTTGCCGAGGCGGGTGCCTCGTGGATTACCTTTCACCCCGAGGCCACGCGGCATATTGATCGCTCCCTGCAGTTGGCCCGCAGCCTGGGTTGTAAAACCGGGCTGGTGCTTAATCCGGCAGTTGGGCTGGAGGTCACTAAACATGTGCTCGACAAGATTGACGTGCTTTTACTGATGTCGGTAAATCCGGGTTTCGGTGGGCAAAAGTTTATCCCCGAAACCCTGAACAAGCTGCGCGAGGCGCGGGCCTTGATTGATGCCAGCGGCCTGCCTATTCGGCTGGAGATAGATGGCGGCGTGACTGTTGATAATATTGCTGAAATTGCCGCCGCCGGTGCCGATACCTTTGTTGCCGGTTCGGCCATCTTCGGTGCTGATAATCGCGATGACGCTATCGCTGCAATGCGTAAGGAACTGGCTGGCGTATAGGCCAGAGAACCTGCGGCGGTTTAATAGCAGGCGTAAATGCTTTAGAATCCCAGCGCAAATTCAGGAGTTTTTGGTGATATTGGGTAAGCAAGGTAGTTCGGTTTTCCTTTCCCCGCGTTGGCGATGGCCATACGTGTGATTTTTGCCGTCCATTCGGGCGGTGGATAGAAATGAATCCGCTTACAGCACTTATACAATATTATCGAAAGGAATAATCATGACGCCTGAACTGTCATCCCAGGAATTCGCCAATCTGGCAAAGCAAAATTACCAGCGCATCCCGGTAATGCGGGAAATTCTCGCCGATCTCGAAACGCCACTATCGTGCTACTTAAAACTGGCGCGCGGGCCCTACACCTATTTATTCGAATCCGTCGAAGGCGGCGAAAAATGGGGTCGTTATTCTCTCATCGGCCTGCCCTCGGCCACGGTGCTGAAAGTGTGCGGTCATCAGTGGACACTGGAAAAGCACGGTGCGGTGATCGAAGAGCGCACGGTGCAAGATCCACTGGCTGAAATCGAAGCCTTTCAGCAACAGTTCAATATGCCCGAACGCCCCGACTTGCCGCGTTTTACTGGTGGTTTGGTGGGTTATTTTGGTTACGATACGGTGCGTTATATCGAACCTCGGCTGGCCGATAGCTGCCCACCCGACGAATTGGGTGTGCCCGATATATTGCTGATGGTCTCCGAAGAAGTGTTGGTCTTCGATAATCTAGGCGGCACTTTAAGCTTAATTATTCACGCTGACCCCTCTCAGCCCGATGCCTGGGAGCGTGCTCAGCAGCGCCTTGATGAAATAGAGACAGGGCTTAAACAGCCTGTTCCCGAGTTGCCACCCGTGCGCTTAAAGGGTGAGGGCGTGAGTGAAGAGGCCTTCGTTTCGAGCATGGGTCAGGCCGGTTATGAAGCTGCCGTTGAAACTATCAAAGCGTATACCCGTGCCGGTGATGTGATGCAGGTGGTGCCATCGCAACGCCTGTGCCTGCCTTTCCCCGCCGAGCCGATTAATCTGTATCGAGCACTGCGCAATTTAAATCCTTCGCCCTATTTGTATTTTCTCGATATGGGTGATTTTCAGATTGCTGGCTCGTCGCCCGAAATTCTGACGCGACTGGAGCAGGGTGAAGTTACCGTGCGGCCGATCGCTGGCACTCGTCGTCGCGGACATACCGAAGAAGAAGATCTGGCGATGGAAGCAGAAATGCTCGCCGACCCGAAAGAGATTGCCGAGCACTTAATGCTCATCGATCTGGGGCGTAACGATGTCGGGCGCATTGCGCAAACCGGCACCGTAAAGCTGACGGAAAAAATGGTGGTGGAGCGTTTCTCTCATGTGATGCATATCACCTCCAATGTCACCGGGCAGGTTAAGCCTGAGCTGTCGGCAATCGATGTGCTGCGTGCAACCTTGCCCGCAGGTACTTTGAGCGGCGCGCCAAAGATTCGCGCTATGGAAATTATCGACGAGCTAGAGCCGGTTAAGCGCTGCATTTACGGCGGCGCGGTGGGTTATCTCGGCTGGAACGGCAATATGGATACCGCCATTGCTATTCGTACCGCAGTGATCAAAGACGGCAACCTGTACGTGCAGGCCGGGGGCGGCGTTGTTGCCGATTCGGTGCCAGCACTTGAGTGGAAAGAAACCATGAACAAGGCGCGGGCTATTTTCCGCGCGGCGGCGATGGTTGTGGGGGCGTAATACGATGATATTAATGATTGATAACTACGACTCCTTCACCTACAACGTGGTGCAATATCTCGCCGAACTGGGCGCGGACGTTAAAGTGGTGCGCAACGATGAGCTGAGTATTGCCGATATCGAAGCCCTGGCACCACAGAAAATAGTGGTTTCTCCCGGCCCCTGTACGCCCGATAAAGCGGGCATTTCTCTGGCAACTATTGAGCACTTCGCCGGTCGAATCCCCCTGTTGGGTATTTGCCTGGGCCACCAGAGCATCGGTCAGGCCTTTGGCGGCAAAGTGGTTCGCGCCCGCGAGGTGATGCACGGCAAGGTGTCGCCCATTCATCACAACAATGGCGGCGTATTTCGTGGTTTGACTAACCCCTTTGAAGCGACGCGCTATCACTCGTTGGTGGTTGAGAAAGACAGCCTGCCGGATTGTTTAGAGATCACCGCCTGGACACAAACAGACGACGGTGAAGTGGACGAAATTATGGGCCTGCGCCATAAAACGTTGGACGTAGAGGGTGTGCAATTTCACCCCGAGTCTATTCTTAGCCAGCACGGCCACGACTTACTGCAACACTTTCTTGAAGGCGCTAGCGAGTCCTAGCGTCGCCACCTACCGGGTTTATCGAGATAACAATTATGGATATTAAAACCGCCATCGCTCAGGTGATTGAAAACGTTGATCTCACACAAGATCAAATGGTCGCCGTGATGCGCCAGATAATGACCGGCGAAGCCAGCCCGGAGCAGATTGCAGGCTTCCTCGTGGCTCTACGCATGAAGGGTGAAAGCCTCGACGAAATTACCGGTGCTGTGCAGGTGATGCGCGAACTGGCCAGTGGCGTTAGCGTCAGTGGCGAGCATTTGGTGGATATTGTTGGTACTGGTGGTGATGGTGCAAGTTTGTTCAATGTGTCGACGGCCAGTGCTTTTGTAGTGGCGGTGAGCGGTGGGCGCGTGGTGAAGCACGGCAATCGCTCGGTTTCCAGCAAGAGTGGCAGTGCCGATTTATTGGAAGCGGCGGGGGTGCGGCTCGATCTCAACTCCGCCCAGGTTGCCCGCTGTGTGGACGATGTGGGCATCGGTTTCATGTTTGCCCCCCAGCACCACAGTGCGATGAAGTACGCCGCTGGGCCGCGTAAAGCTCTTGGCGTACGCACCCTGTTTAATATTCTCGGGCCGATGACGAATCCCGCCGGTGTTAAGCGCCAGGTAATTGGTGTGTTTGATGCGGCGCTCTGCAAGCCGGTGGCGCAGGTGCTGCAGCGTTTGGATAGCGAGCACATTATGGTGGTGCACAGTGACGACGGCCTCGATGAAATCAGTCTTGTCGGCGGCACCAGTGTTGCTGAGCTATTGAGTGGAGAGAAGGGCGGAGAGATTCGCGAATATCGCATTGAGCCCGCCGATTTCGGCATTGAGGAGCAAAACCTGGATGGTCTCGGTGTTGCCGATGCCGCTGACTCCCTCGCCTTAATTCGCGACGCCCTGAGTTCACGGCCCAGTGACACGGGTCGCAAGGCCGCCGATATTATTGCTTTAAATGCCGGCGCTGCGATTTATGTCAGTGGTGTTGCCGCCAATTTGGCGGAAGGGGTTGCCATGGCCCAGGACAGTATTGCCAGTGGACTGGCATTGGAAAAGCTCGATGAGCTTGCCGCTTTTAGCACTTTGCTGACGGATTAAAGGAATAATCGTATGCCAGAAGGACAAGTAGTTGTGGATGATACACCGACCATTTTGAAGAAAATTCTCAGCCGTAAACACGAAGAGGTGGCCGAGCGTAGTGCCCGTGTTTCTCTGGATGTACTGCGTCAACAGGCCAGTGATATGCCGGCTTGTCGCGGCTTTGCCGCCGCCATGCAAAGCAAGGTTGAGCAGGGCTTGCCTGCCGTGATTGCCGAAGTAAAGAAAGCCTCGCCCAGTAAGGGCGTTATTTGCGAAAACTTTGACCCGGTAAGAATTGCTCAAAGCTATGAAAAAGGCGGTGCCGCCTGCCTCTCCGTATTGACCGATGTCGACTTCTTTCAGGGCAGCGATGAGTTTTTACGCCAGGCCCGCAGTGCTGCTTCTCTGCCGCTGTTGCGTAAAGATTTTGTCGTCGACCCCTATCAAATTGTCGAGGCGCGAGTGCTGGGTGCCGACTGTATTTTGCTGATCGCCGCCGCGTTGGCACCGCAGCAGATGGCGGAGCTACATGATTTGGCACTGGAAATGGGCCTCGATGTACTGCTTGAAGTGCATAATGCTCAGGAGCTGGATGCAGCTCTGACATTGTCGACACCGCTGATCGGCATTAATAATCGCAATTTACACACCTTTAGCACCCAGCTTGATACTACGTTTAACCTGCTCGACAAAATCCCTGAAGACCGACTAGTGATTACTGAAAGCGGTATTCACACTATTGATGATGTGATGGCGATGCGCGGCCACGGCGTTAACGCTTTTTTGGTGGGCGAGGCCTTTATGAAAGCTGAAGACCCCGGTCGCCGCTTAATGGAAATGTTTAATTAGTCATTGAATTAAGGGTTTTAATAGCCTCCCGATGAAAATCCATCAGGTCAAAGGTCGGCACGTTAATAGCTATGTAATTGAAGATGGCGACGGCCTACTGGTTGTTGATGCCGCCTGGCGTGGCGAGAAGTATGTTCTCGGTTATATTCACAAAGTCCTACAGCGGGATATCCGTGACGTAAAATTGGTGATCTGCACCCACGGCGACCCCGACCATAGCGGCAGTATCGCCAAAATCGCCAGTGCTTGTGGCGCGCAGCTGGCGGTGCCGTATGCGACACCCTCAAAGCTGCTCAAGTTTGCCAATGATCCCACCGGTATGGTTTTTCGGCTGGTGACGGCTTTGGTGGAGGGTATGCGGCCGCGGGCATGGCGGATGTATGCTAATCCTCACAAAAGCGCCCGGGCGAAAATGCTGCCCGCTTATACGGTGGAAGATGAGGCGCCTCACGATGAGCGTTCTGGACTCGATGAGCCACCTCTACGCCTCAAACATCACACACTGCTACCGGGTTTTGATGATTGGCAAGTGCTTCACACGCCGGGGCACTCCTGGGATAGCTGCTGTTTTTACCATCGCCCCAGCGGTAGTTTGATTACCGGCGATACTTTGCTGGGCAGCAATAAAGAAGGTCGTCCGGTGAAGCCATCGGTCTACGCCAATCCGGTGCAGTTGGCGCGCAGTATAAAGCTGTTGCGGCGGCTTAAGCCTCAAGCGGTTTATCCGGGGCACGGGGCCTGTTTTAGTGGTACTGGCTTGCTCGATCATCTCAAGCGAGGCCGGGTCAAAGAATAATATCTGACAGCGG
Source organism: Gammaproteobacteria bacterium 50_400_T64 (assembly GCA_002162755.1). Classification (GTDB taxonomy): domain Bacteria; phylum Pseudomonadota; class Gammaproteobacteria; order Pseudomonadales; family Porticoccaceae; genus Reddybacter. The sequence continues at coordinate 96,309 of MAAS01000013.1, forward strand.
TTTTGGCTTTTCGATAAAGAAACCCTGTACGCAATCGACACCAATTTCCTGCAGCATTGATAGCTGTATTTGATTCTCAACACACTCGGCGATAGTCGAAATACCCATTACGTGGGCGAGATGATTGATGGTACTGACCATTGAAAAGTCGATGTCGTTAAGCTCCATATTGCGGATAAAACTGCCATCAATTTTTAGATAGTCGACGGGCATTTGCTTTAGGTAGCCCAGAGATGACAGGCCGGTGCCAAAATCATCGAGAGAAAAGCGACAGCCCCGAGCCTTCAATGCATTGATAAGTTCAAGCGCGCGATCAAATTGACGTATGGCTGCAGTTTCGGTGACTTCAAACTGTAAGTGGTGAGGGTCGATGCCACTTTCGTCGATAATGTCGAGTAAGAATCCCTTAAAACTATCGTCGCTAATCGTCGGCCCGGACAGGTTGATTGATATGCGCAAGTCGTGTCGTTGGCGGTTGTCCAGAGATGTAATGTCAGCAATTACTCGGCGGATGACCCAGCGGTCAATATCGTCGATCAGGCCATAGAGTTCAGCGGTGGGAATAAACTTGCCCGGCAAGATTAGCCCGCCTTTACTATCGACCATGCGAATCAATGCTTCGTAGTGGCGATAGTGGTGCGCTGCCTCCCGAGTAGGCACGATGGGCTGGTAGTGCAGACAAAAACCCTCGTGGTCGAGAGCATCGGTAATGCGTGGTTCCCATTCGGCAACTTGTTTACGCTCGTAGAGTTTTTCCCGCTGGTACTGAAAGAAGGCTCGGTTGCGGCCGGATTCACGGGCGGCGGCACAGGAAAAGGCCGCAGTGACGAGTATGTCAATGTCAGTACTACTTTTCCGGTCGATGACTTCTCCGCCAATACTGATACCAATTTTCAGGCGGCGATCGCCCCAGGGAAAACTGAAGCGTTTTATGGCAGTGATAATGTTATCGGCAATGGCTTTGCCGTCATCGAGGGGACAATCCAGCAACAGTATGGCAAATTCATCGCTGCCGATGCGTGCGACTAGCGTGCTCTCAGGGGTTGCCTGTTTGAAGAGTATTGCGCACTGTTTGAGCAGGGCGTCGCCCGCCGCTTTTCCGCATGTATCATTAACCAGTGAAAAATTGTAGAGGTCCAGATAGAGGAGGACATGCTTCTGACGGGTGCTTTGAGTGAGTTCTACTGCGCGGGTGAGTTCGCCTTCGAGACAATGCCGGTTGGGCAGCTGGGTCAAAGGGTCGTGATCGACATGCCAGGCCAGTTTTACCGATTCGCGATGGGCCTGGCTGGTAATACGGAGGATTAATACGCAGCCGCTAAGCTGGTTTTGCCGGTCGCGTAGCGGGGTGGCGCTCGCGGCGACTTGCAGGGCTGGTCGGCCCGTGACGTGAAGGAAGGTTTTTTCAGGGCTTTGACAGCTTGTACCGCGGCTCAGGGCTTCCCCGTGGGGGCTAATGGCTCGCTCTTCATCGCCGCAGGTCAACATGACGAAATCATCGGCTGGGCAGCCTTCAACTTTACTGACGCGCAAGCCGAGCATTTCCATGGCAACGGGGTTGATGTGTTCAACCAGCCCCTGAGCATCGAGCAGAATAATACCGTCGGCAACTTCGCCATAAATGGCGCTCAGTAACTCTCGTTGTGCTAGCACGGCATCCTGGTTGCCCTGTTGGCGAGAAAAATCTTCGCAGACCAGGGTCAGAGTATTGTCCTGCAGCGGGTTTTGAAACACAGATACTTTTAACGGCAGGATCTTGCCATTACAGTCGATGGCCTCGCAGATGTTGTCTTGATGCAGGCGGCTGGCTTTCTCCAGACTGAGTCGAATATCGTCGCAACCCTTTAAGCTGGGGAACAGGACATTCAGGGCTTGGCCGATCAGTTGTTCTTCGCTATATCCGCTAATTTGGATGATGCGCCGATTCACGGCAGAGATGCGCCCCTCGGTATCGGCAGAAATAACGCCAAAAGCGTCAGTCTGCAAAGAGGCTGCAAAGGCATTTTCAGGTGGCTGGCAGGCATCATTTTGAGCGCAGTGACTTGTTTTGGTGGAGGGTTCCGGCGGCGAGGAGTCGGCCGGAATGGACGTGAAGGGGGCTTCCGAAAACTCCAATAAACAGCCTGACTGGGATGACAGGGAAAAAGGTGAAACGGCAATGCGACTAAGGGGCAGTGTGCGATAGCCAAAGGCGAGGGCGGCTTCAATAGTGTCGAGCAATTCGGGTTCGCGGTCTAGATACCAGGTAAGTCCCTGGCCACTCGTATTGACTCTGGTAATGGCTCTGGCGTAAGTGCTGCCGTGCAGGCAAGGGAAGAGGTTGAGAAAAGTTTTACCAAGGGCCTGGCTGCACTCGATACCGGTCCAAGCCTGCATCCAGTCATTCCAGAGCAGGATAGTCCCCGTCGGGTCGAGCGCGACCAGGCCGTGGTTTTGCTTGTCAACCACCGCGCTCGCCAGCTCAATTGAACGGGCGAAGCTTGTCGGGCTGGTAGTACTTGTGGCCATGCAGTTTCCAGACAACGGGCTGCTCCCTTAGCCATACAGTTGGCAGTTCATCTGCCAAGTTATTATAATTGGCGCTAACCCTGCGATAATAGCTCGCGTAAGTCAATGATTGCGGCATTGGCACGACTGATATAAGAGGCCATGGTCAGCGAGTGGTTGGCGAGCAAGCCAAAGCCACTACCGTTGAGTATTACCGGGCTGTGTAAGGGTTTTTGCGTGGCTTCTAGCTCGCGAATAATTTGTTCGAGGCTAACGCGGGCATTTTTCTTCGCGAGTACATCGGCAAAATCGACCTGAACAGCTCTCAAAAAATGTACCAAGGCCCAGGATGTGCCCCGTGCTTCGTAGAAAACATCGTCGAGCTCGGACCAGGCGGTTTTCACCACGACTTCGTCCGGTGTCGGCGTCGATTGGCTGGCCGCACTATCGCCAGCGAGATCAATATTAATACGCTTTTGCCCAACGCTGGCGCTGAGCCGCTGGGATAAGCTACCGAGGCGAGTCTCGACGGTGCTCAGCCAATAGCGCAGGTTGTCGGCACGGGCGTAAAATTGGGCGTTGTACTCGTCGTCGTCGAGTAGACGTGCGAGATAGCCCTCGAGGTGTTTGCGGCCGTTGCGGTACTCTTTTTCCGAGGCGGGCAACATCCAGCTGTCTAAGTCAAAGTTAAAACGAGGTTCGGCCAGGGCCAAATCTTTGTCTTCGGTCGATTGCGACTGGGAGCGGCTGAAGGCCTCACGCATGGCTTTAGCGAGGTCGCGCACCTGAATAATCACGCCGTATTCCCAGCTCGGGATATTATCGAGGAAAATCCCTGGCGGTATTATGTCGTTGCTCAGTAAGCCGCCGGGCTTTTCGAGCAAGGTATCGACAACAGTAATTAAGGCCGAGGTGACGGCGGTGCCGGTGACTGGGTGTTGGCTGGCCAGATTGTGGCTGATGTCGATTTTGGGTTCGCGACTCCAGTACCAGCCAATAGCACAGAGCACCGCTAGCAGAATAGCGAGAATACGAATGGCCCAGCGCGAAGTTCCCCCGTTATCCGCTAATGTGCTGCTATAGCTGCTTGCTGTTTCGTCGGCCTTTCCTTTGCCTTTAAACAGCGACTTAAACTTTGACTGTGTCATTTATAACTCCGTTTTTGTTTATATGCTTGTTCGCAGGTGGCGCGAGTTGCTGTTATTGGTACAAGCGTTATGATCGCGCAGTACAAAACTTGCGCGATAGTGTAAAACATTTTGGTCCCTTATAGGTCAAAGCGAATATTCCCGAAGAAAATGGCGATACGGAGAGGATGGGTGGCTTGCAATAATTTAATGGCGGGGCTGAAGCGTTGTTTGCTACTGGCTTTATTGGTGTTTTCTTTGCCTGCTAGCACGCAGGGCTGGGAGCAATCGAGAACGAGTTCGTCCAGCGCTCTGCTTGCGGGCTCGCCCGTTGAGTTTTTGCCGGTTGAAGAGGCTTATCGGCTGGATGTGACACGCAATGCCCAGGGTGTAGTCTTTGATTGGCGCATAGCCCCTACTTATTATCTCTATCAACATAAATTTGCCGCCGAAGTGATTGACGGCAACGGTGAGGCTTTTCCATTGGTTATGGATTACCCATCCGGCAAGTCAATTTATGACGAATATTACGAAAAAGAGCTGCAGGTGTATTACGGTACGGTAGCGCTGAGGGCGGATCTCCCCGATCCATTAAAAGGCCGGGGCTGGACATTATCGGTGAGCTCACAGGGCTGTGCCGATGCGGGGTTGTGTTATCCACCGCGCACTCAGTACTTTGCTGTCAGTGGCGTGGCCGGGATGGATCAAGCGATTACCGAGATCGTACAGCTGCCATCTGCTGTTGATAACGTGGCAGCTGGGGTTGAGTTGAGCGCAGCCACGACCACCTCGAGCTTGCCCCTCGTCCTTCTGTTCGCTCTCCTCGGCGGCATTATTCTCAACTTGATGCCCTGCGTCTTTCCGGTGCTGTCGATCAAGGTGTTGAGTTTAACCTCGGCCCATTTGGGCGAGCACAGCAAGCATCTACATGGCATGGCCTACACGGCGGGCATCGTTATTTCTTTCGTTGCCATCGCCGCTTTGTTATTGGTCTTCCGTGAGGCGGGTGAAGCCGTCGGCTGGGGCTTTCAATTGCAGTCGCCGGTGTTCGTCAGTTTACTGGCCTATCTTCTATTCGCTGCCGGTCTGAGCTTTTCTGGCTTGTTGGAGGTGGGCGCACGCTGGATGAATATTGGCCAGTCGACCGCATCTGGCACGTCTCTACGAGCCTCCTTTATGACCGGCGTGCTGGCAACGGTGGTGGCCAGCCCCTGCAGCGCACCTTTTATGGGAACGGCCCTCGGCTTTGCACTGACGCAAACCCCATTGATTAGTTTGTTGGTGTTTGCCGTATTGGGTGTCGGCATGGCGCTGCCTTTTGTGTTGTTGAGCTGGATTCCAGGCTTACTTGAGAAGCTGCCCGCGCCGGGACCGTGGATGGAAAGCTTTCGCCAGTTTCTCGCCTTCCCCCTCTATGCTAGCGCCATCTGGTTACTCTGGGTGCTGGGTCGCCAAACCAGCATTGATCACGTGGCTTTGGTCAGCATCGGTATGCTGCTGCTGGCTTTCGCGGCCTGGTTGGGCGGTGGTGGCGCGAAGCGTTGGAAGCAAGCGGTCGCGCTGCTGGTCACCATTGTGGCTTTGAGTATCGCCATGACGCCGTCCAAATCTACTGATGAGCGACTCTGGGAGCCCTACTCTCCGGCACGTTTACAGACCTTGCGCAGCGAAGGTCGCCCCGTCTTTATCAACTTGACGGCCGCCTGGTGTATTACTTGTCTGGCCAATGAAAAGCTTGCCCTCAGCTCGGATACCTTTGCCGAGACCTTGCAGGCTAATAACATTGTCTATTTAAAAGGTGACTGGACGAATCGCGACAGTGAAATTACCGCATTACTTAAAGAATACGGACGCAGTGGTGTGCCGCTGTATCTGTATTTTTCGGCGAGTAGTGCGTCGGCGCAAGTTTTGCCCCAGTTGTTAACAGAGGGCATTGTGCAAAAGGCCCTTCAGAATGAGTAGCTTCACTTTGAGGAAGGTGTATTCGCTCGAAAATGCCGATAAAATCGAGAAATTTCGAACAAAAGACTATAAAGTTGGACATAAGTTTTTAACTCATGCAAACTCACCAGCGCCGATGAAGTCGGTTTGAAGAAGCAATAAAAACGACGGGGAGCGAGGGATAATGGCAACAATCCTGGTCTTGCATGGCCCAAATCTTAATTTACTCGGCAGTCGTGAACCTGAGGTTTACGGCCGCACGACACTCGACGATATTAATCGACAGCTTACTGAGCGTTGCATCGCGGCGGGTCACCACTTGCTTGCCCTGCAAAGCAATGCCGAGTACGAGTTGATCAACCGTATTCACGATGCTCGTCATGAAGGCGTTGAGTTTATTTTGATTAATCCCGCTGCCTTTACTCACACCAGTGTCGCCCTGCGCGATGCTCTGTTGGCAGTGGCCATCCCGTTTGTTGAAGTGCATCTTTCTAACGTACACAGTCGCGAGCAGTTTCGTTCGCACTCTTATTTTTCTGATATTGCCGTTGGGGTGATTTGTGGCTTTGGTGCCCAGAGCTACGATCTGGCGCTCAGTGCTGCCTTGACACACCTTGAGGTTGACCCACAGTAGGCTAAGTCCATATTTAATACTTAGTGCAGAAAGACCTGAACATTAATACCCGAGGGGGAAACATGGATATACGTAAAGTTAAAAAACTCATTGAGCTGTTGGAAGAGTCCAATATTGATGAGCTGGAAATTAAAGAAGGCGAAGAATCTGTTCGCATTATTCGCAACAGTCAAACCACTTATGCAGCAGCGCCGGCTCAGGTTGTTGCGGCCCCTGTCGCGTCTATCGCCGTTGCACCTGTGGCGGCGAGCGCGGGTGAAGCTGCTGTTGCCCCCGTTCCGGCTGGCCACATTGTGACGTCGCCGATGGTGGGTACTTACTACAGCTCCCCCGCACCCGATGCCCCCGCCTTTATTGAAGTGGGTAAAACAGTAAAAGTGGGTGATGTACTGTGCATCGTCGAAGCAATGAAAATGATGAACCAGATAGAAGCTGACAAAGCGGGCACCATTGGTGCCATTCTCGTCGAAGACGGTGAAGCCGTTGAGTTTGACCAGGCGATGATCACCATTGTTTAAATGCAGCGCGAAGAGGTAATCCATGCTGGATAAAGTATTAATCGCCAATCGTGGCGAAATTGCCTTGCGCATATTGCGGGCTTGTAAAGAACTCGGTATTAAAACCGTGGCCGTGCACTCCAAAGTGGATGCCGACCTGATGCACGTGCGCCTGGCGGATGAAACCGTCTGCATTGGCCCTAATCCCTCAGCGGAGAGCTATCTCAATAGTGCTGCGATTATTAGCGCTATGGAAATCACCGATTCGGTGGCGGTGCATCCTGGCTACGGCTTTCTGGCTGAAAATGCCGATTTTGCTGAGCAGGTCGAAAAGAGTGGCTTTACCTTTATTGGCCCCAGTGCGGAAGTGATTCGCATGATGGGTGACAAAGTGGCCGCTATTCAGGCTATGCGTGCAGCGGGTGTGCCGACAGTGCCGGGTTCTAATGGCGCTCTCGATGACAATCATGAGCGCACACTGGAAATCGCCAATGAGATTGGCTATCCGGTGATTATCAAAGCCGCTTCAGGTGGCGGTGGTCGCGGTATGCGCGTGGTGCAAACCGAGGCGCATTTGATTAACGCTATCGCCTTGACCCGTTCCGAGGCCGCTGCCGCCTTTGGTGATGGCACGGTGTATATGGAAAAGTTCCTCGAAACGCCGCGTCATGTTGAAGTGCAGGTCTTGTCTGACGGGCAGGGCAATGCGATTCATCTGGGCGATAGAGATTGCTCACTGCAGCGCCGTCATCAGAAAGTACTGGAAGAAGCACCAGCGCCGGATATTGACGAAGAAGCGCGCCAGAAAGTATTCGATGTCTGTGTGCAGGCTTGTATCGATATTGGCTATAAGGGTGCGGGCACCTTTGAATTTCTCTACGAGAACGGCAGTTACTACTTTATTGAGATGAATACCCGGGTTCAGGTTGAGCACCCGGTGTCGGAAATGATTACCGGTATCGATATCGTTAAAGAACAGTTGTTAATTGCCGGCGGCGAGAAGCTGGGTTTTACTCAGGATGAAGTGATTTTCCGCGGTCATGCCTTCGAGTGTCGCATTAACGCCGAAGATGCTGTCACCTTTATGCCGAGCCCCGGTAAAGTCACCGCCTATCACCCCCCGGGTGGCAATGGCGTACGGGTCGACTCCCACCTCTATAGCTCTTATAGCGTACCGCCAAACTACGATTCGCTGATCGCTAAAATCATTACCTACGGTAAAGACCGTGATGCCGCGCTGGGTCGTATGCGTAACGCATTGGATGAGTTATTTATTGAAGGTATTAAAACTAATATTGATTTGCAGCGTGATCTGGTGACCGATGCCGGGTTTAAGCGCGGCGGTGTCAATATTCACTACCTTGAGAAAAAACTAGGCCTTTAAGCTGTGTGGGCCGCGATATATAGACAGGAGTTGTTATGAGCTGGTTGCAACTGCGTATCGCGGTCAATAAGCCTGAAGTTGAGGCCCTTGAAGATGCTTTTCTCGCCTCCGGTGCGGTGTCGGTGACCCTTGAAGACGGGGCCGATGATCCGATTCTTGAACCGGGGGTGGGCAAAACCCCTCTCTGGAATAGCCTACGGGTAACGGGGCTCTATCCCTCCGACATTCATACCGAGCTGGCTTTTCAGTTGCTGAGCGAGAATTTTTCCGGCCAGTTACAGCACTGGCGCTGGGAGATTCTCGAAGATCAGCCCTGGGAAACTCTCTGGACCGAGCACTACCAGCCCATTCAGTGTGGTGACAAACTGTGGATTTGTCCCAGTTGGCGCGAGCCACCCAATCCGGATGCGGTCAATCTCTTGCTCGACCCCGGCCTGGCCTTTGGTTCTGGTACTCACCCGACGACTTTTCTGTGCCTGCAATGGCTCGATGCTCAGCCACTGGCAGGTAAAACACTGATTGATTTTGGTTGCGGCTCTGGCATTCTCGCCATCGCCGCTTTGTTGCTGGGCGCGAAACACGTCATTGCTACCGATAACGACCCCCAGGCTTTATTGGCGACTCGAGATAACGCTCAACGTAATGGCCTGAGTGAAGCGCAGCTCAGTGTTTGTTTGCCGGAACAATTACACACCGAGCCCGTTGACATCGTGCTGGCGAATATCCTCGCTGGGCCGCTGATTTCTCTCTCTGAACAGCTGATCGAACTGACAGCGCCCAAAGGGAAAATCTGCCTGTCGGGCATGATCGCCTCTCAGTCCGAGCCGCTCATGGCGGCTTATAGTGAGCATTTTCGTTTCGCCCCGCCGCTGAGCCGTGAAGAATGGTTTTGTCTGACGGCTGAAAAGTTTGCCTGAGTATTTGAGCTTGCTGATGACTCTGGCAGAAAAGGTGAGACCGTGAGCAGAGTCGCTGCTCGTTGCCCGGATTGCCAGTCGGTATTTTTTGTCAGTGCTGCGCAGGGCAAGGTTGCGAATAATTTAGTACGTTGTGGCCGCTGCGGTCATTTGTTCAGCGTCCTCGAGAATTTAAGCGATAGCTTGCCCGAACCAGAGCCGGTAGAAGTGGGGAGCCCTCCCGAGTCGGAAATAGAACTTGAGTTAAAAACAGAATCCGATGCGGGTGAAATTGATGACCAGACAAGCGTTGCTGCACTCTCTGTGCTCGCTGAAGTCAATGATCTGCCAGACGACACCTCGACCCGGGCCTTTGATCTATCAAACTTGAGCACGGGGCTATCGGAGGATTTTGACCTCGAAACGGCAGCGGCACAAAATCCGGGCTTTGGTCGACGCTTAAGCTTGGGGCTGCTCATTATTTTCCTGTCGCTGGTTGTACTGGCGGGACAGTTTGTATTTTTTAACCTTCCTCAGTTAAGTCAGAAAATTGCTTACCGCTCGTGGCTGCAGACCTTTTGTGACGTGCTGCCCTGTGAGTTGACGGCATATAGCCAGCCCCAGTTGATACGTGTCGAGCACTTGCAGGTTCGCGCTCATCCCGATGTGGCAAGTAGTTTAATGGTCGAGCTGGTACTGACCAATACGGCGAGTCTTGAACAGGCTTATCCACCGCTGATCCTGCGTTTTGATGATTTGGACGGTAAGCCAGTGGCTGCGCGACGCCTGTTGGCGGAAGAGTACCTGCCACATAGTCTTCGTGGAATCAGGATGATGCCGATCGATAAGTCAGTGAGCATAAAGTTGGCTATTCTCGACCCCGGAGAGCAGGCGCTGTCCTACTCCGTTTCCGTCGGACAATAAGTTTTTTCGCTATTTCTCCTTCCGCCGTCCTGACGGGGCGCGTATGATGATCGGCTGTTTTTTTACAAAGCGCGATTAACCCGTAAGCCCAAACGGTTTTCCCTAATTGAGTCCTCGTGGAGAGGTTGCAATTGCTACAGATCGGCCCTCATATCATTCACAGTCCGCTGGTACTGGCCCCTATGGCCGGGGTTGCGGATCTGCCTTTTCGCCGCCTGTGTCGACGTTTTGGCGCGGGCATGGCGGTGACTGAGATGCTCACTGCCGATACGAGCAAGTGGGGCTCGCAGAAGTCCCGTTTTCGACTACCGGTGCGGGATGAGGCTGAACCCCGAGCGGTGCAGATTGCCGGTGCCGAACCCCGTCAGCTGGCCGAGGCAGCGCAACGCAGTGCTGAGCTCGGGGCACAGATTATTGACATCAATATGGGCTGTCCGGCGAAAAAAGTGTGTAAGCGAGCGGCGGGTTCTGCGCTGTTGCGCGAAGAGGCGTTGGTCGAAGAAATTTTACAACGCGTAGTAAAGGCCGTTGATATTCCCGTGACCTTGAAAATTCGTACCGGTTGGGATCTGCAGACTCGCAACGCCGTGGTCATCGCACAGCTGGCAGAGGATGCCGGTATTCAGGCGCTGACCATACATGGCCGTACGCGGGCCTGTTTGTTTAATGGTGAAGCGGAGTACGACACTATCGCCGAAGTGGTGGCCAGTGTGGATATTCCGGTGATTGCCAATGGTGATATCACCTCGCCCCAGCGGGCCAAAGCCGTATTGGCGCATACTGGTGCGGCGGCTTTGATGATTGGCCGTGGTGCCCAGGGTCAGCCCTGGTTGTTCGGCCAGATAATAGATTTTCTGAATGGTGAGGCGCCTTGCATTCCCACAGGGCGTGAAGTCGTTGCGGTCATGCTGGAGCATATCAGCGCCATACATGAATACTACGGTGAGACCATGGGTGTACGCATTGCCCGCAAACATGTGGGCTGGTATTTGCAAAAATTACAGGTTGAGCGGGCTCACCGCAAGATTTTCAATCAGTTACTTGATAGCGAACAACAGCTCGAATTTATTAATCAATTGCTCTTAATAGCGAATAATAAACAGGAAATTGCAGCATGAATTCCGTCCACAAACACGCTTTTGAGTATAGTGATCAACTGCCCGATAGTGGCTCGTCGAGCCAGACTCACTCCCTGCGTTACTGTGTAGAGCGGGCGATGGAGGAGTACTTTAGTCATCTGGATGGCCAGAGCTGCACCGATTTGTATCAGTTGGTGCTGCAGGAGGTTGAAGATCCTCTGCTCACTGCCGTGATGAAATACACCCGCAATAATCAGAGCAAAGCGTCAGAAATGCTCGGTTTGAATCGCGGCACCTTGCGCAAAAAACTGAAGCTTTACGATTTATTGTAAGGCTTAAATTTCGCGTTTAATCCTACACGCCACTAACAGGGTAGAAGTTATGACCGACCGTATTATCACCATTCGACGCGCCTTGATTAGCGTTTCAGATAAAACAGGCATTGTTGAGTTTGCCCGTAAGCTGAACGGTATGGGCGTTGAAATTCTGTCCACGGGCGGTACTTTTCGCCTGCTGGCTGAAAACCAGGTTAATGTGGTTGAAGTCTCCGACTACACCGGGTTTCCAGAAATGATGGATGGCCGCGTCAAGACTCTACACCCCAAAGTCCACGGTGGTATTTTAGGTCGGCGTGGCACGGATGATGAAATCATGGCCGAGCACGACATTCGGCCCATTGACATGGTGGTGGTCAACCTTTACCCCTTTGAACAAACCGTTGCCAAACCCGATTGCGATCTACTTGATGCGATTGAAAATATCGACATCGGCGGCCCAACCATGGTGCGGGCAGCGGCGAAAAATCATGCCGATGTGGCGATAGTCGTCAATGTTGATAGCTACGGGGATATTCTCGCCGAGATGTCGGCTAACGATGGTGCCCTTGGCCAAACGCGCCGCTTTGACCTCGCTGTCAGTGCCTTTGAGCACACCGCTGCCTATGATGGTGCCATCGCCAATTATTTGGGTGCCAAGCTTCCTGTTGCGAAAGATGAGAGTGGCGACAGTGTCTTCCCGCGCACTTGGAATATGCAATTCCGTAAAGCACAGGTTATGCGTTATGGTGAAAACCCCCATCAGCGTTCAGCCTTTTATGTCGAAAACACCCCCGGTGAAGCGAGCGTAGCCACGGCAACGCAGTTGCAGGGCAAGGCGCTGTCGTACAACAATATCGCCGATACCGATGCCGCTCTGGAATGCGTTAAGCAGTTCGATGAGCCAACCTGTGTGATTGTGAAGCACGCTAACCCCTGTGGTGTGGCCACGGCTCCAAACTTACTCGAGGCTTATGACAAGGCCTTTAATACTGATACCGAGTCGTCTTTTGGCGGCATTATTGCGGTTAACCGTCCGCTCGATGCGGCAACAGCTCAGGCTATTGTTGATCGCCAGTTTGTCGAAGTAATTATTGCCCCGGCGGTTGATGCTGAGGCGATTGAAATTGTCGCGGCGAAGAAAAATGTCAGGTTGCTGTCCTGTGGCCAATGGCAGGCATCAGCCGCCGAGGGTTGGGACTACAAGCGCGTTAACGGTGGTTTGCTAATACAGGATAGGGATAGCAAGTTAACCGGCGCAGCCGATTTGAAAGTGGTCAGTAAGCGTGCGCCGACGGCGACGGAAATTGCCGACTTACTCTTCGCCTGGAAAATTGCCAAATTCGTTAAATCAAATGCCATTATTTATTGCCGAGACGCCCAAACTATCGGCGTTGGCGCCGGGCAAATGAGCCGCGTTAATTCCGCACGTATCGCCGGTATTAAAGCCGAGCATGCAGGGCTAGAGGTGAAGGGTTCAGTGATGGCTTCCGATGCCTTCTTCCCCTTCCGCGACGGTATCGACAATGCGGCCGCCGCTGGCATCGCCGCTGTGATTCAGCCCGGTGGTTCGATTCGCGATGAAGAGGTGATCGCCGCTGCGGATGCAAATGACATGGCTATGGTGTTTACCGGTACTCGCCACTTTCGTCACTAAGCGAGGCGGCCTTTCCTTTTCAATAGCTTCTTAAAGCCAGTGGGTCGCTAATCGGCCTGCTGGCTTTCCAGTAGCGCTATTTCTTCAGTGCTAGCCGGGGCAAAACGTTTCATGCGTATACCTTCTCTCACAATCGTCTCGTCGAACATCTCTAGCGGGCGCACCCACAGCCCGCGCTCACCATACAGCGCGCGATAGACGACGTAGTATTCATCGGTTTCACTGTGTTTTGCGATGTTATCGACTGCGTAAAATTGACCTTTAAAGTGCCTGTAAATACCGGGTTCAATCATTGTTTGAGCTCTTTGTTTGAATGAGTTGGAGGGTTTGTGACCGTGCTATGCCGGCTGCATCGCCATGACGGGTATCCATTTTACGCGAAAGGCTTTAAGGCGTTTGAGCAATGCGAACCGTCCTATTAACCCCCAATCTGGATTGGCCAAAAAGCCAACGACTGGTCGATGACAAAGACCGTTCGTCTGGGGAGTGAGGTGAAAGTGTGACATTCTGCAGACTTTGCTTTCCGCCACCTTGTGATCTACCTATCGGCGAACTATAAAGATTGTTCAGTTTTCATCAATACGATTTCGATGTGTAGTAGGCTCATAAGGGTTTTTTATAAAACCCTCTTTGCGGCGATTGTACCCTCCCGGTACAATCGCCGTTTTTATTGGTGGCGATGGTGACAATGGATATTCTGGTAATAGGTTCGGGTGGTCGTGAACACGCACTGGCCTGGAAAGCCGCACAAGGTAAATCTATCGGCACGGTGTATGTGGCTTCCGGCAACGGTGGTACGGCTAGCGATGCGCAATTAAAGAATATTCAAATTAGCGCCGATGATTTTAGCGGGCTGGCAGAATTCGCCGTCGATAAGGCAATAGGCCTGACCATTGTCGGCCCCGAGGCGCCGTTGGTAGACGGTATCGTCGATTACTTCCGTGAGCGAGACCTGCCCATTTTTGGCCCCAGTAAAGGCGCTGCCCAGCTCGAAGGTTCTAAAGCTTTCACCAAAGACTTTCTCGCTCGCAATAACATCCCCACAGGTTCTTACCAGAGTTTTACTGAGGTGGAGCCTGCCCTGGCCTATTTACAGCAAATGGGTGCGCCCATCGTCGTTAAGGCCGACGGTCTTGCCGCAGGTAAAGGTGTGATTGTGGCGATGGAACTCGCCGAAGCCGAGGCCGCCGTCAAAGATATGCTCGCCGGTAATGCTTTTGGCGAAGCCGGCCACCGAGTAGTGATCGAAGAATTCCTCGACGGCGAAGAAGCCAGTTTTATCGTCATGGTCGACGGTGAAAACGTACTGCCAATGGCCACCAGCCAGGATCACAAGCGCGTGGGTGACGGCGACACTGGGCCAAACACCGGTGGTATGGGTGCGTATTCTCCCGCACCCGTGGTCACTGATGTTATTTATCAGCGCATTATGGACGAAGTGATTATGCCCACCGTGCGCGGTATGGCTGCCGAAGGTAATGAATACACCGGCTTCCTTTATGCCGGTTTAATGATTGACGCCGAGGGCACTCCGAAAGTTATTGAATACAACTGCCGCTTTGGCGACCCTGAAACTCAGCCGATTATGTTGCGTCTGCGCTCGGATCTGGTGGATCTCTGCCTTGCAGCCATCGACAAAAAACTCGCCACCACCACTGCAGAGTGGGATGAGCGCAAGGCGGTCGGTATTGTTATCGCGGCAGGTGGCTATCCCGCCAGCTATGAAAAAGGCGCAGTGATTAGCGGCCTGATGGCGGAAGAGTCGGACTTGAAAGTGTTCCATGCCGGTACGCAGCAGAGTGATAATGGTGATATTTTGAGCAATGGCGGCCGTGTACTTTGTGTCACCGCATTGGGCGATAGTATTGGTGAGGCTCAGCAGCGCGCCTATCAGGCGACGCAAAAAATCAGCTGGAAAGATAGCTTCTACCGCAAGGATATTGGCTGGCGAGCTATTGCTAGGGAGCAGGGTTAAGGGCAAGTTTTTGGCGGGTTGTTGACACTACGGGAAATATTTAAAAGATGGCAGGAGCACCGGTAATATTGGCAGACTATGACAGCTCTTGGCCTTCGGTATTTGAAAAGGAAAAAAGTCATTTAATCAATATTGCCGGAGCCTGGTCTCACGGTAGTATTGAGCATGTCGGTAGCACAGCCGTTCCCGGAATGGTTGCCAAGCCTGTTATTGATATAATGTTCGGCGTTAAATCTCTTGAAGAGTCGAAGCCAGCAATAAATGCACTTGTAGAGAGTGGTTACAAGTATTGGTCTTACAAGGCAGAGGTAATGCACTGGTTCTGCAAGCCTTCAGATGCCTTCTGAACCCACCACCTTCATCTGATACCCTTTGAAAGCCCTCTCTGGGAAGAAAGGATTAAATTTTTTGAGTTGCTTCGTTCCAATAAAAGACTTGCAAGACAATATGTAATCTTAAAGCGAAGATTGGCGGTTGCCCACAAAGATGATCGCGAAGCATATTCTGAAAAGAAATGGCCCTTTATCCAGCAAGTATTACAGGGTTTGTGATGTTCGGGGGCATAGTTTTCACCGCCAAAAATATTTCTAGGCAGGAACCACTTTCCGCTCTTTAGCCCAATGTCTCAGCGCTGCAAGTTTCTCGGCCATAACAATCGCTAGCGGGCTGGTCTTATGGATTTCATCCAGTAACAAATCTGTTGTGACCTCCGTATCCTGAGCCAGAGCGCTGTAAAGGGCGGCGACAACGGCCTGCTCAATCTCTGCGCCTGAAAACTGTTCCGAAGCGGCAACCAGCTCTTCCAGGGCAAATTCCTCGGGCTTGAGTTCTCTATTTTGCAGGTGAATGGTGAAGATCATTTTTCGGGCTTGTGCTTCGGGCAGGTCGACAAAAAACAATTCATCAAAGCGTCCTTTACGCACCAGCTCCGGCGGTAATTGGGTAATGTCATTCGAAGTGGCGACTAGAAAAACACGACCTTTGTGTTCAGCCATCCAGGTTAACAGCGTGGCGAGTACACGCCCTGAAACGCCGCCGTCATTACTATCGCTACTAATGCCCTTTTCAATTTCATCCAGCCATAAGACGCAGGGCGACATGCTTTCTGCGAGCTGTAGCGACTCGCGTAGATTGCGTTCGGTTTCACCGTGAAACTTGTTGTACAGCGCCCCCATGTCGAGTTTCAGCAGCGGCACTTGCCAGGTACCAGCAACGGCACGGGCGGCGAGGCTTTTGCCCCCGCCCTGTACACCAAGCAGTAAAATACCTTTTGGCGTGTCCATGCCCTCTACGTCGCCTCTGAAAACATCGTGGCGCTTACTTAGCCATTGCTTAAGATTGTTCATGCCGCCGATTTTGGCCAGCGCCTCAGTTTGATATTCATAACTGAGCACGCCATCCATGCCCATCAAATCAAATTTGGCTTTGTTGAGTGCGGGTAAATCGGAGTCGGTAATAGCGCCGTCGTCGACAATTGCACTGCGCGCGAGTCGTCTTACTTCGGCATGGGTCAGGCCCTGCAAGCTGGAGACCAGTTGTTGCAGGGTGGCGTTGTCGGCACGTACTTTGCGACCGTCTTTGCTACGGGCCCATTTTTTTGCCTCGTCGCGAACGATGGTCAAAATTTGCTCGCGGTTAGGTGGCGATATTTCAAATCGGGCGCTTAGTCGGCTGAGTTCCGGGGGTAATTTCAAGCGATGACTAATCAGTACAATAGTCAGTGAGCCGCCATTGTGGCGCAGGGCGATGTCTTTGAGTTGCCGCGTGTGCTTGGGGTGTTCATCGCCAAACCAGGGGTGGAAGTCGCACAGGGCATAGATGCCAGGCTCGGCTCGATGTTTAAGGTAGTCGAGAATGGCTTCAGGTTCGGTGTGTTTAGCGGATTGCTCTACTTGTAGGCCAAAACCTCCACGCTTGAGTCCGTCGGTGATGGACCATTGAAAAAGGCTGCTATTCCGTTTGCGGGCAAGGCGGAGTAAAAGATCGATAGCCCGTCTTTCGTCCCAGGTTTCTAGTGCCACCAGTGGAATACCGGCTTCGATAACCAGGTTCAGGTCGTGGGCGTCTTGCATCTTAATCTCCTTCAATCAGGCCGCTAGTTGTGGGCCTATGGCTGTTTGCGAGCGAGATTTTGCTACAATTAGGCTGTGTTAGGTAAATCCATTGGTGAAAATGATGACTGTACGCCACTTTTCTGGGCTGGACCGATTATTGATGCAAGCAGATGTTGCGCTGCGTACGCTGGGCAGCAGTCCCCGCCCTCAGCGGGTTTCTCCGGCGGCACCGGAAAGTGAAGCCACGTTGAGTGTGGAAGAAAAGCGACTCGCGGCATCGTTGATGCGCGTTAATCACAGTGGTGAGGTTTGTGCTCAGGCCTTGTATCAAGGCCAAGCTTTAACAGCAAAGAAGGCCAGTATGCAAGCTGATATGGAGGCTGCCGCTAGCGAAGAAATCGACCATCTGGCGTGGTGTGAGCAGCGAATTAAGGAGCTTGATAGTTATACAAGTGTACTCAATCCGCTGTGGTACGGCCTTTCCTTTGGTATCGGTGCGGGCGCGGGGGCAATTAGTGATCGCCTTAGTCTTGGCTTCGTTGCCGCTACCGAAGAGCAGGTGTGCAAGCATTTAAAGGGGCATTTAAGTGAATTGCCAGAAGATGATAATAAAAGCCGCGCCATTGTTAAGCAGATGGTTGAGGATGAAGAAGCTCATGCTGTCAGCGCCTTGCGCAATGGCGGTTTGCCTTTCCCCTCGCCGCTCAAAGCGGCAATGGGTTTGGTGGCGAAGGCCATGACAGAAAGCAGCAGCCGCTTTTAAGGGGCTTGCCCGTTATTTACGGGACTTTTATTTACGGGACTTCGTTACCAAATTCGTCGATGCCGCGTTCGTGGCGCAGGCCTTGGACAATGTCGAGAATCTTTTCTTTAATCCAGGTGTGAGTGGGTGAGTTCAGTGTGCGGCGATGCTGTACCAGCACGGCAGGTATTTCTGGGTAGTGCTCGATTTCTTTGGGGTAGGGCTTGCGGACAATTTCGTAGTATTCGCCCTCTTGCTTCAAGTCATCCATGGTCGCCATCATCAGGCAGTCTGATGTGTTGAGGGTGTCTAGAGCGGTCATTAACTGGTCGGTAGTTAACGCTTTTCGCCGCTTGCGGCCTAGTTCATGGAGCATGCGATCGAAGCGGCTTTCAGTATTAGGTGAAACTTTATCGGCTATCAGCAAGAAATACTGGATAAAAGGGTACTCCAGCATTTCGTCCAGTGTTGGATTGCAGTTAGAGAGCGGGTGGCCCTTGCGCATCCACACGGCGGGGCGGAAATTGCCAAGAGGTGTTACAACAAAGTCCTTGGGCAGTGGCTTCCTAACTTCCATGGCGAAATCGATTTCGCCGGATTCCAGCAACTGTTCGTAGTTGTCGTCAATATTTGACAGCGCAAGGGAAATGCCGGGGGATTTTGCCTGTAGCACTTTGGTGAGCTCGGGGACTGTTTGTACCGCCATAAATTCGGGGGCGACAATATGCATCGAAGTACTGTGCGTTGCTGGGTCAAACTCCTGTTTTTCCAGAACTGTTGAGACGCTATTCAGTATTTCAGGTAATTGGCGTTGTATTTCAAGTGCGCGAGGCGTGGCCACCAGGCCGCGACCACTACGGGTAAATAGAGGGTCATCGAAGGCGTTGCGTAGGCGGAGCAGGGTCTTGCTCATTGCGGGTTGGGTGACGAACATTCGCTCAGCGGCACGGGTGACATTGCGCTCTTCAAGTAAAACTTGCATGGCGACTAAGAGGTTCAGATCAACACGTGAGAGGGAGTCTACAGGCATGGCATAAGTTCTAGTTATTGGTGTTGTCTTTTATTATAGCTCAAGATCATACTTGAAGAAATGCGGATTACTGAGAAGAGTGTCACATTAAGTGCTCGTAGGCTTTCAGCGGGTGTGGTTGGTGGGGTGTTTGTGGAAATCTAAAGATAATCGAATGTTATGGTATTTATAAAAACAATACATTTCATTTATATCGCAAGGATATCTATAGTTCATCCATCGTTAGCAAGCAACGGGACCTAGGATCCTTTGCTAGCGGATCAACCTCCTAACCCCCTGTATTATACTTTTTCGGGGAGCGCAAGCTCCCCGCTTTTTTTTGCCTAAAATAAAGCAAATGCTAGTTTTCGTCGCTGCTGTCCGTGAGGATTTCATAGCTGTGGCTAATCTCTACGCCACCCTTGCCGAGCATAATTGACGCAGAGCAGTATTTCTCCGCAGATAGCCCAACGGCGCGCTTAACCTGTTTTTCTTTCAAATCCTGCCCTTTGACAACAAAGTGAATATTGATCGCGGTAAATACCGCTGGCACGGCATCGGCGCGTTCAGCCTCGAGTTCGGCATGGCAGGCCGTCACTTTCTGGCGACTTTTCTTCAAAATACTCATCACGTCGTAGCTGGCACAACCCCCCATGCCAATAAGTAGCATTTCCATTGGGCGAATGCCCATATTGCGACCGCCCAGGTCTTCGGGGCCATCCATGACGACGGAGTGGCCACTACCTGACTCCCCGAGAAACATAGCGTTATCGACCCACTTAACTTTGGCTTTCATGATTTACTTCCTTTCTATGTGACAAGTTGGGCGATGCCAGGTTTGTCGTCATTGATTTGAGTGTGGAGCGCTACATATCACGCAGGAATTAAACTTTCTGTGGCAAGGCTGGCATTATAGATGCCTACTGGATCAAAGGGTTACATTAATAATCTTATAGTGCGATGATGCTATATAAGTATACGAAAATACATGGAGCCCAAATCGTGAGTCTAAAACCCATTACCCCGCATATCGATAATCTTGAACAATTTCTCGGCCATTGCCATCGCCGACGTTATCCCGCAAAGAGCACCTTGATTTATGCTGGTGATAGCAGCGATACGCTTTACTACATTATTAGTGGTTCGGTAACCGTGCTGATTGAAGATGATGACGGTCGCGAGATGATTGTTGCGTATTTGAATCCCGGTGATTTCTTCGGTGAAATGGGTTTGTTTGGGCAGGAAGATCGTAGTGCCTGGATCCGTGCTAAAAACGAATGCGATGTGGCAGAAATTAGCTACGATAATTTCCACGCACTGACCAAGACCCATCCCGATTTTCTCTATGCAGTGTCCATGCAAATGGCGCAGCGCCTGAGAGACACCACGCGTAAAGTGGGTGACTTGGCTTTCCTCGATGTAACAGGTCGTGTGGCGCGTACACTGCTTGATTTGAGTAAAGAGCCCGATGCCATGACTCATCCTGATGGCATGCAGATAAAAATCACTCGCCAGGAGATCGGCCGTATTGTGGGCTGCTCACGAGAGATGGTGGGTCGAGTGCTAAAAGTACTCGAGCAGCAGGATTTGGTGTGGGTCAAAGGTAAAACGATGGTCGTACACGGTACGCGTTAAGCGACCCTGTTAAAGAGTTAATACGGCGCCTTCTTTAATCGGATAAGGCGCCGTTTTTATTTACAGAGCCTAACTTTTTTGTAACAGGCTGCGGTGCTGTTCTACCGCAAGGCGTGGGCCGAATTGAGTGACTACCGCAGCTGAGGCGACACTGGCTAATTCACCCGCTTGTCGATAGTCCATGCCGTTGGTAATGCCGTAGAGAAAAGCCCCTGCAAACATATCCCCAGCACCGTTGGTGTCGACGGCAGTAACGGCCGTCGGGGCAATGCGATGGGTGCTTTCACCATCGTAAATTAATGCGCCTTCTGCGCCTAAAGTAATGGCAAAGGTGGTGGCGCTTTGCTTCATGCTCTCGACGGCGGCATCCAGCGTTGTCTCGCCAGTCCAGCCAAAGGCCTCGTCTTTATTGCAGAATAGAAGGTCAACGCGCTCGCCGATCATTTCTTGTAAACCGTCGCGGAAAAACTCAACCATGCCTGGATCAGAGAGGCTAAATGCGGTTTTTGTGCCCGCTTGCTCGGCATGTTGTCGACATTCAATGGCGGCATCTTTACCGGTTGGCGATGTCACCAAATACCCTTCGGTATAAACATATTTTGCATTATTGATGGCATCGAGATTAAGGTTTTTACGGCAGATAGTTTCGCTAATACCGAGATAGGTGTTCATCGTGCGCTCGGCGTCGGGCGTGATGAGAACCAGGCATTTACCGGTGGTGCCCTCGGGTAATTCATCAATACCGTTGTGGCTGACGCCGGCTTTGGTCAAATCATCCAAATAGAAGCGACCATTGTCATCGTCAGCCACCTTGCAGGACTGGTAGGCCTTACCGCCAAAACTGGCGACCGCCATAATACTGTTTGCCGCCGAACCCCCGCTGGCACGTTTGGCCATCACCAGGTGATTATCGAGGTGGTTGATAAGTTCGAGTTGCCGCGCTTCGTCGACCAGGGTCATTACACCTTTATCGATGCCAAAGGTGGCGAGTTCCGCGTCGCTAATTTCAATTTCGGTATCGACCAGTGCGGCACCTATGCCATAGACATCAATTGTTTTCATTTTGTATTCCAGTAAATTTGGGCTGTGATCAATAATCAAATAGCCTGCCATCAAGGGTGGCGGTAGACTGTCTGGCAAATATTTTAGCAGTATTTATCGTTAACCGGGATGCGGCTGTCAGTTGTCTTGTAGGGAAATTAAGCTTGACCAAAAAGAAGCGGAAAAAAGCGAGAAAGAAACCGAATAAAGCTAGGCGTCCAGTGCTTGCTAGTAGGCTTGGTAAAACTATAAAAACGGGTCTCCTAATCTCGCTGCTTGTTAGCTTGCTGGGCTTGTTCGTGCTTGATGGCCAGTTGACTCGTCGTTTTTCAGGTAGTAAATGGGCGTTGCCCAGCCACGTTTACAGTCGAGCGTTTGAGTTATACGAAGGGCTTGAGCTATCGCAGGGCGCGTTGGTTTGGGAGCTGGAGAAGCTGGGTTATCGGCGTGTAACAAAAGTCAGTGCTGCGGGTCAGTACAGCCTTAAAGGGCAGCGTGTTGATGTGTATTCACGAGCTTTTCAATTCTGGGATGAAAATAAGCAGGCGCAAAGATTTAATTTAACCTTTAAGAACTCCCGTCTTGCAGGACTACGTACGTCACAAGGTAAGCCTTTAACATTGGTGCGTCTGGAGCCAATGCGCATTGGGGGCATTTATCCGGCTCATCTTGAAGATCGCTTACCTGTACAGCTTGAAGAGCTGCCACCATTGCTAGTGGAAAGCCTGATCGCCGTTGAAGACCGGGATTTCTATAAGCATTACGGCGTATCGCTGCGTGGCATCAGTCGAGCGTTAATTAATAACCTGCGCCCGGGTAGTGCGACTCAGGGCGGTAGTACCCTGACTCAGCAGTTGGTGAAAAACCTTTATCTCAGCAAGGATCGTACGTTGGTACGTAAGGGGCTTGAAGCGGTGATGGCGCTGATGCTGGAGCAGCACTACAGCAAGGGTGAAATCATTGAGGCCTACATTAATGAAATATATCTGGGGCAGTCTGGCAAGCGGGCAATTCATGGTTTCGGTATGGCCAGCCAGCATTATTTTCGCCAGCCACTGGCAGAGTTAGAGTTACACCAGGTTGCCCTCTTAGTTGCGATCGCCAAAGGTGCTTCGTACTACGGTCCAAGGCGTAATGCCGAGCGTGCGTTAACGCGTCGAAATTTGGTGATTAACCTACTGGCATCGCAAGGCATTATCACCACCGCTGTGGCTGAAAAGGCGAGCCAGCAAGCCCTCGATATTTCAGCTCGCCCCGGCACTCGCACTAACCCCTTTCCCGCTTATCTCGACCTGGTTAAGCGTCAGTTGCGTGAGGACTATGAGGAAGATGATTTGCGCAGTGGGGGTTTGCGCGTGTTCACCCACTTTGATCCGCAGATACAGCGAAAGCTGGAGAAAGTACTCAGCACTAAACTTACTGTACTGGAGCGACAGAAAGGTCTGCAGGACAAACCGCTGGAGGCCGCCTCGCTAGTGGTGGGCGTTGGTACGGCTGAAGTGCTAGCAATGGTCGGTGGTCGTGAAGCAGATTTTGCGGGCTTCAACCGCGCTCTGGATGCCCGGCGGCCCATTGGTTCGACGGTTAAACCGGCGGTGTATTTGACGGCTCTGGAGCAAGCAAATCACTACACTTTGATCAGTTCCTTGAGTGATGAGCCAGTGGCAATTCCCGCCGAGCACGGTGAGACCTGGCGGCCGCAAAACTTCGACCATAAAAGCCACGGCGAGGTGCCGCTGTTTCAGGCTATGGGTAAATCATACAATTTAGCGACGGCACGCCTGGGTATGGCGGTGGGGCTTGAGCGTGTGAGTGAGACCTTGCGCCGTTTGGGTTATGAGGGCTTTATTCCCAAAGTCCCCGCGCTGACACTAGGCGCGGTGTCGATGTCGCCCTTTGATGTGGCGACTATTTATCACACCATTGCCGCAGGCGGTTTTTATTCCCCCCTGGTATCGATACATAGCGTGTACGGTGCAGAGAATCAGCCATTAAAGCGCTACCCTTACCGTGTCGAAAGTCGTTTTGAAGCGGGGCCGATTCACTTAATACAATACGCCATGCAAGTCGTTATGCGTGAGGGAACGGGGCGTAGTGCCTATCGCACCCTGAGTGATGATGTTGCCGTTGCCGGTAAAACCGGTACCTCGAATGATCAGCGCGATAGCTGGTTCAGCGGTTTTGGTGATGATTATTTGGCCGTAGTTTGGCTCGGTCGCGATGACAACGGCAAAATGCCTTTTACTGGTTCGTCGGGTGCGTTACAGATTTGGAGTCAGTTGATGTCGACATTGAAAGTGCGCTCACTAGCGTTTACTCGTCCCGATGACATTACTTATCACTGGGTTGATCCTGTGCAGGGTATGTTGAGTGAAGAGGGCTGTAAGGGGGCAAGATTTTTGCCGTTTGTTGCGGGTAGTGAGCCGATAGAATCTGTGCCCTGCCGTGAGAAGCAGGGGAGTAAAATTATTGACTGGTTTAAAGCGTTGTTAGATTAAGCGGCTTTGGATTAATTCTGAATGAATTGTTGTTTTTAATGCGTCGGATATTGGATACATAGGGTGCAGGCATGTGGAGGTTAGGGAAATGTTAGCGAAAACAAAGTACTTATTGATCATCGTTGCGCTAGTGGTGGCAACAAGTGCCTGCGCACCTTTGCAGACATCAAGCGGCCCCGCTGCTCCCGTTGATTCGCGTTCGGCTCCGGCTTCACCCGGTTTTCCGGGCACAGCTGAAACGGAGCCTGTAGAGAAAACCTCGCCAAAAAAAATAGCCCCCGCAGAACAAGTGGCAAGTCCGGCACACAAAGCGGTTAGCGCATTACTACAGGAGGGTTGGTCTTATTACCGTGCAGAAAACTATGACCGCTCGATCGCCATTGCCGAGCGAGCCCAGCGGCTTAATCCCAGGCGAGCAGAAGTTTATCTACTATTAGCGAAAAGTTATTTTGCTAGTGGGCAGAGTCAATTGGCAGAGCAGTTAAGCCAGCGTGGGCTGTCGTTTAGTCAGAGTGATGTGACAATTCGGCGCAAGTTACAACGTTTATTGGTGCAAATTCGTGGTGCTGTACTTTAATAGATGGTTAAAAATAATGATGAGAATCGATTCGGAGGTTTTAATTTTTACTCAATACCACTAGCTTAAAGCCATCGGCTTCGATAATTTTCTCGCAACGGGAAAAAATTGGCTGAGCAAGCTTTTCCAGTGGCACAAATTGATTAACAACAAACAGCGCGCGGCCCGAAGGTTTTAAATGCTGGGCGGCAGATTTTAGGAATTTCTCCGTCAGGCGGCTATCGGTTTTAAAGCCCTGATGAAAGGGTGGATTGCAAAGCACGGCATCAAACGTTTTCTTAACCGTGTTGGCGCAATCAGCGGCAATAACCTCTCCGCTAATATCAAAAGCAGCGAAGTTTTTATGGCAGGCAATAATCGCTGCAGCGCAGTTGTCAGTGGCTTCAATGTGCAAGTTGGCGTCGAGTAGAGTCTGGGCAGCCATCACCGATAAATAGCCGTAGCCACAACCCAGATCGAGCAGTGTGCGTGGCGGCGTATCGAAGTCCGCAAAAAATTCATTTAAATGTTGCGCAAGCAAGGCACTGCCGCGGTCGATTTTATTCCAGCCAAATAATCCGGGCTTGCTATAAAGCGGTTTGTCTTCACCGTCATTTATCGGTGTGAAATTCTCGTAGGGCGTCTTAAGGGGTAATAAACGGTTTTCGTTAAGGTTGTTTGATGTCGGATTTTGAACACCATTTTTAGTAATGGTGGCGAGATAATAGTTGCCGTGTTTTGACACCATTGCCTGAGTATCAAAATAATTGGCCGCTTTGCTGGCGTAGGTTTTAATGCCTTCGTTTTTTGCGCCGAGGAGTATCAGTTCGCCGTTGTCGTTTAGCAGGCGTAGTGAATTATTAATAATGTGGTGAGCTACAGGCTTTTCTTTTGAAACGCGATAAATAATACGCTTGAAGCTGGCGTTCGCGAAACCGCTGAAATCAAAATCATTAAACAGATATTCGCAATTAGCGAGCTGTGCTTGTCGGGCAATATCGAAGCGGTTGCTTAATACCTGCACTGAAGCGTCAAGGCTGGCGAAGGGAATATCGATTAGATTTTCATCGGCGACTAGCAGGCAGGATTCACTCGAACCCGCACTGCATAAATAAGGCTGAAGCAATAAAAAAATAGCGTCCACGGGTTAGTTTAGGCCGATGCTTCTTTTAACAGCCGGGCGGCATCGATGGCAAAGTAAGTCAAAATGGCATCGGCCCCGGCGCGTTTAAAAGCAAGCAGGGATTCCATCATTACGGCATCTTTATCGAGCCAGCCCTTTTCAAAGGCGGCCATATGCATGGCGTATTCGCCACTCACCTGATAAGCAAAGGTTGGCGCTTGTAACTCGTCTTTCACCCGGCGTAATACGTCGAGATAGGGCATGCCGGGCTTCACCATTAGCATGTCGGCACCCTCGGCCAAGTCCAGTGCGCACTCGTGCAGGGCTTCGTCGCTATTGGCTGGGTCCATTTGATAACTGAATTTATCGCCACCTTTAATGTTGCCGGCGGAACCGACGGCATCGCGGAAGGGGCCGTAGTAGCTTGAGGCATATTTAGCGGCATAGGCAAGAATGCGCGTATTCACATAGCCGCTTTTTTCAAGTGCTGCGCGAATAGCACCAATGCGCCCGTCCATCATGTCGGAGGGGGCGATGATATCGACACCGGCCTCGGCGTGGGAGAGAGCCTGTTGCGTCAGTGCGTTGAGGGTGGTGTCGTTAAGTACATAACCCGCGTCGTCGATAATGCCATCCTGCCCGTGAGTGGTGAAGGGGTCGAGGGCAACGTCGGTAATAATACCCAGCTCGGGGCAGCGCTGTTTAATGGCTCGAACGGCGCGTTGGGCAAGGCCCTCTGGATTCCACGCCTCCTCGGCACCCAGGCTTTTACACGCTGTCGGGGTAACGGGGAATAAGGCTAAAGCGGGAATGCCCAGTGAGTAACACTCTTCAGCAAGGTCGCAAAGTAGGTCGATAGACAGGCGCTCAACACCTGGCATAGAGGGTATTGCCTCGCGCTGCTGGCTGCCTTCAAGTACAAACACCGGGTAAATAAGATCATTTGCCGTCAGTTGGTTTTCGCGCACCAGGCGACGGGAAAAATCGTCGCGCCGATTGCGGCGCATGCGAGTGGCGGGATAGGCCCCGCGAGCAAATTGCCAGCTCATAAGTATTTAATTCCTATGCAAGATTTCTAGACGGGCTTTTTCCAGAGGGTTATTTTGCGCCCTTGCTGGCAACCATTACCTAATGATTAGGCAATGGTTTTGTTAAAAATTAATGAATGGCTTTGTAGTCAAACTTCTGCCCGGATACTTTCATATCAAACATTAGTCCGCCTTTGGCTACTGTAAAGATAGCCATGCCCTTGTAATACTCTCCCGCCGTGTTTGCATCGTGCTTGCCACCACTGACGCCAGCCGAACTGCCGCTTGTGGATACACCGGCCTGAGCACCTGCTGTAATAACAACGACCCCAGCATCTGCACCAAATTCGAAGTTGCTGCCGGTGAACTCATCGAAAGCGCGTTTATCCTGCAGGAATATAATTTGACTAAAGCCCTGAGCGCCCAGCTGGAAACCAAGGCTGACCTGAGTCATTGATATGTCGCCAACATGAACACTTTGTTGATAGACGCGGCCCGTCCCGTAAGCACCGCCGATACCAATGCCCGCTTTGCCAATGGTAGGGAATACAGCGTAACCATAGCTGTTATTGAAGAATGTACTGCTCTGGCCAGCTTGTTGGAAAACATGGGTAGTGTCGCTGAATTTGTCAGCCCAGGCAGATGAAAAAGAGAGTGCCGCTAGTACAAATGTAGCTACCAATATCAGGGGCTTTCTCATGTTCGTTATTCCTTGTGGCGTAGAGTGGGTCAATTGAAGTTGCGACACGGTTTGTGTTGCGCGTTCAGTATAGACAGATTAAAAGCCTTTGTCCGTAAGGCTAAGCGTGGATAAAAGAAGCGGGTCGTGTCGCTTTTATATCGACGGTAGAGGTGTTTGTATATACTTTTATCGAATGCGCAAAATAATGAAAGAGATAACGCGACAGCTTGCCTGACACAGAGAGAACCTGCGTTTAACGCAAGCCTTATCCGTTTCATCATTCACTACACTAATTTACATTTGCTCTCAGGTAACGACTGACTATGAATACTGCCATTGGAATTGAACTGCCCGAAGAAATTGCCGCCATTCAAGATGGTATAGAAGCTTTCGTGCGCAAAGAAGTTCTGCCTCGCCACGAAAAGCACGAGGCCCTGCTACACAATCCCCGTAAAAAATATACTGAAGAGGGGCGCTATAGCCCCGATGTTTTACAACTGATTCGTGAAATCAGAATGGCGTCGTCAGAGGCGGGCTATTTCAATATGAGTGCGCCGGAGTCAATCGGCGGCAGTGAAATGGGTTTGCTGGCCTACTACGCTGCGTGGGAGCGGGTTTTTCATGTTTGCGGTGGTCTCAACTGGCTGGGGGTTTACTCCATTAGTCACTGGGCTTTTGGCCCGAGCCCGGTGCTGACGCAAATTACCGAGCGCGCAAGGGAGGAAATTCTTACCGACATGGTCGCCGGTAAAACCTCAATGTGTTTCGGGCTATCAGAACCCGGTGCGGGTTCCGATGCCACCATGCTGAAAACCCGCGCTAAGCGCGACGGCGACGGTTGGCGAATTACGGGTCGAAAGTTGTGGACGTCAAACTCCCCTCAGGCCCAATACTGCATTGTGTTCGCCATTACCGATGAAGAAAAAGCCAATAAGCGTAAAGGCGGCATTAGTGCTTTTCTAGTGCCTATGGATTCCCCGGGGCTGGAAATAGAAAGCATCGTAAAAATGTTTGGCCACATTGGTGGCGATGAAGGTGCGCTGCTGTTCGATGATGTCAAAGTGGAGCCCTGGCAATTAGTCGGCGAACTCGACAAAGGTTTTGCCATCGCCATGCTGGGGGTGTCGCTGGGGCGTGTTTATAACTCAGCCCGTGCCGTGGGCCTGGCGCGCTGGGGTTTGGATATTGCCTTTGACTATATCGCCCAGCGCGAAGTCTTTGGTAAAACGATTGCCGAATACCAGGGCGTGACCTTCCCCCTAGCGGAATCTGCAACAGAAATTCACGCCGCCCATTTAATGGCTTTAAATACTTGCCTGCTACTCGACAAAGGTAAGCCTGCGATTAAAGAACTGTCGATGACCAAATCCTACTCGGTTGAGAAAGCAGTAAAAACAATGGACCGAGTAATGCAGGTGCACGGCGCCATGGGCCTGACCAATGAAATGGGTTTGAACGATGCCTGGGAAACCCTGCGCTCAATTAATATCGCGGATGGTACGAACGAAATTTTACGGCGCACGGTCGTGCAGCGCATGTTGAAGGGCGATATGGATTTGTAGTGTTTCTCTGAGGGTTTAGGAGAGTGTGGCTGCAGAAGAATGAAATAGAGCTGTCGGCCATACTTGCTAAAATTAAAAAACAAATAAAATTAATCTGTTGCGTGTAAAGAGTAGCAAGGCGTGTAATGCTCGCTTTGCTCCACAATTTTCATCCGTTTATCCCGAATCAAACTTTGCAGCAGTTTTTCAATAGCCGATAATATTTTGCTGTCGCCATGCAGTGCATAGGGGCCATGCTTCGCAACTTGCTCTTGCCCAAAGGCTTTAACATTACCGGCAACAATCCCGGAAAAAGCGGCACGCATATTAGTGGCGAGTTGGTGGGGCTGTAGTTGGCTGTGCAGGGCAAGATTGGCCATATTTTTATGGCTGGGAATAAAAGGCGCTTGCAGCGCGTGGTCGATAGCGAGTGGCCAGTTAAAATAATAGGCTTCCTGCTTTTCTTTTCGGTGCCGATGTACCGCTTCAATATTTATCTTTGTCAGCGCGGCAACGGCGATGGGGTCGCCGATGATAATTTGATAGTAGTCTTTAACCTGCTCGCCAAGGGTGGCTACTAAAAAGGCTTCCAGTTCATAAAAATAAGTCTGGCACGAATCTGGGCCAGCGAGAATTAAAGGGATTTTCTGCTCATTATCTGGGTGCATAAGAATGCTGAGCAGGTAGAGTATTTCTTCAACGGTGCCAACGCCGCCGGGGAATACAATAATACTGTGGGCCAGCCGTACAAAAGCTTCAAGGCGCTTTTCTATGTCGGGCATGATGCTGAGCTCATTAACGATGGCATTGGGTGATTCGGAGGCAATAATGCCTGGCTCGCTAATGCCGATATAGCGCCCGTCTTTAATTTGTTGCTTGGCGTGGCCAACAGCGGCGCCTTTCATCGGTCCTTTCATCGCGCCAATACCGCAGCCGGTAATAATATCGAGACCCCGCAAGCCCAGCCGATAGCCGACCTCTTTTGAATAGTCATACTCGTGGCGGGGAATGGAGTGCCCACCCCAGCAGACCACCATATTAGGCTCGACGTCCCCGCGAACGATTTCGGCATTGCGGAGGATTCTGAATACGGCGTCGGTAATACCTTCGGAACTGTCAAAATGCAGCTCCGCGACTTCGTTGGCAATAAAATCGGTATAAACAATATCGCGTAGGGCTGAGAAAAGATGATCGTGAATGCCGCGAATCATTTCGCCAGCAACGAAGGCCTGGGCAGGTGCGTTGTGAATTTCCAGTGTCAAGCCGCGAGACTGGGGAATAACCTGGATGTCGAAATCGGCAAATGATGCGAGCACCTGTGCGGCATCGTCTTCCTGGCTATCGGTATTGAGAATGGCCAGGGCGCAATTGCGAAATAAACCCATCGTATCTTTGTTGGAGGCGGCAAGACCGGCAACCTCCTGTTGAGATAAAAGCTTGAGTGGGCTGTGAGGGCGAATAATGCAGTGGCGTATTTTTTCCATAGTTTCAGGGCTGCTCTGGTGAAATAAGGTATTTATTATAGGTCTGGGTGTGACAGTGTCATGACTACACCTAAGGTCGGTAAGGCGATAAGAAATGATAAACAATGCTTGCCAGAAAAATAAAAAGTGACAGGTACATGGCTGGGCGCCAGGGGTTGGTGCTGGTGCGGAGTATGTCGAACTCGTTAACAAAAATCGTCTCACAGGCGCCATTGCCGGTGTCTTCGCGGGTAATGCTGGTGCCCCGTTTGCCGCCACCTTCGCTGGCGTATTCTGATAGCCAGCCCTTGATATAAATTTGATCACCAACAGAAATATCGTCTATTTTGCTGCGCAATGTCGGGTCGTTGGAGAGCAGGTGGTTGTTTGACAGTTGATTCATATCGAAGCGGGCCCAGGCGGCGATGTCGGATGTTTTGATATTGCAGGTGAATTGGCCGTTCCAAAAGCTGTAGTCGTTCAGGTCGAGATCAAAGGCGGTGCGGCTCCAGACGACGCACACATCAGTGGTATTTAGGTGATCATTCCACAGCTTGTGCAGCATGGTATCGCCATCGTGATGAGCGTACGACACCACAAGCCCGTAGAGGGTGTAGTCGTAGAGTGGCTGTATTTGATAATTAACCGAATTCACGGCCACGGTGAAGGGGTCTTTTGAGATGGCTTTTTGTTGTGGCGGGTTTTCTAGCTCAGTCTGGAGTTGCAGGCCGGGCTGGAAATCATTGCGATGCCAGAAGGAAATAAGCAAAAGTGACAGGCTTAAGAAAAAAATGATCCGTTTGATGATGGCTTCCTTTGTTTGGCATTGATGGCTGCAGTATAGAGGTAGTCGAGCTCGAGAGCCTGGGCCGGGGTTTTTATCAGCAAGTGAGGGCTTGCTTCTTGTGGCGTCGGGTTTGCCCAGTAAATATCTGGAGCTGGGTGTGCTGATTTGAGGGTTTGTTAATACGAGAGCTGTGTTTTATTAACTCTTTAATATAAATATGTGAATTGTTAGGGTGCTATTTTGGTGTTTTTTCAATGGGAATAGTGTGGGTTAATCCTGTGATATATTTATATATAAGAATATTTCGCCATTAATCTATTTTTATATTCCAGGCTGGCCTCTATTAGAGTTGAGTGTCATATAGACCTCTTTATGATTGAGTGATATCTGCGAGGGACCGCTGATCCTCTCTAATTTTG
Source organism: Gammaproteobacteria bacterium 50_400_T64 (assembly GCA_002162755.1). Lineage (GTDB taxonomy): Bacteria > Pseudomonadota > Gammaproteobacteria > Pseudomonadales > Porticoccaceae > Reddybacter. The sequence continues at coordinate 127,802 of MAAS01000013.1, forward strand.
GACTAAGGTTTTTTATTTCGAGGGATTTACTGAGAAGTGCGAAAGTACATAGTCGATGCGTTCGTCGACATGCCAGTCTTTCTGTACGAGGTTTTCGATGGTTTGTAGTCGGGGACGAAGGCCGATGCCGCTGGCAATTTGAATAAATAGGCCCGGTCTGGCGTTTACTTCCAGAATGAGTGGCCCGCGGTCTTTATCTAGCACGATATCGCAGCCGAGGTAGCCGAGTGCCGTAAAGTCGTGGCAGTGGCCAGCAAGTTTGAGTAGCTGGGGCCAATCGGGAATAGCAAGGTCGGAAAATTTAACCCCGGTATCAGGATGATGGCTGATGATTTCGTCGTTTTGGACAGCTTTCAGGGCTGTGCCGCGGGTAATATCCAGGCCTACGCCGACCGCGCCCTGGTGGAGGTTGGCTTTACCATCGGAATCACTGGTTGGGCAGCGCAGCATCGCCATCACAGGGAAACCTTTGAACACAATAATGCGGATATCTGGCAGGCCTTCGTGGCTGTACTTGCCCAGTAGTTGGTCGCCAATAACCAGGGTTTCAATAAGGGCGACATCGGGCTTACCGCCGAGACTGTAAACGCCACTGAGAATGTTGGAGACATAATGGCGAATAGCGCCGTGGGTGAGCAGGGCCCCAGAGGGCTTAAAAAAATGCTCACCCTCGCGTCGATTGACGACCAAAATACCTTTGCCGCCGCTGCCGCGTGCGGGCTTTATAACAAAGCTCTGCTGATCGTTTAACAGGGCAGGTAATCGCTTTAATTGTGCGGGCGATTCAATGACCCCAAGTAATTCTGGCACCGGCAGGTTGACGGCGGCTGCTGCTTTTTTTGTCTTTAGCTTGTTGTCGACGAGGGGGAAGTTTTCCCGTTTGTTGTAGCGGGAAATATAGGACACGTTGCGCTCATTGAGGCCGAGCACGCCGGCATTGCGCAGTTTTTTCTGGCGATTAATCCACACGTATTAGCGTCCGTGTCGCAGTAAAGCCATCATTCCACAGCACTCTGAAAGCGGAATAGCTCGTTCAATCGATAGCCAGAGTACTGGCCGAGCAACAAAATAATACCGAGCACGGCGAGCAGTAACTCGGGGAAGTTGTAGGTTAAGTGGCCCACTAATGCGTTGGTCATCGCTAGATAAGCAACGATAGCAACCGTGAGGCTGCCAATGCCCTGTACCGCAACTTCTCGAGCGCCGTCTTCCTCCCAGGTAATGGACAGGCGCTCGATGGTCCAGGCCAGAATTACCATGGGGAAGAAGGTCATGTTGAGCATTTGCTCCAGCCCTAGTTTGTGGCTAACGACACTAAATACGGCCATCAGCATAACCACGACAATCAATACGGCAGCAATTCTCGACACCATTAATAAGTCGAGCTGGCTGAGATAGGAGCGAATCCACAGGCCGACAATCACCAGTGCGGTTAATAAGCCGACGCCGGTGAGCAATGTGGTTTGCATAAAAGCCATGGCGATTAACACGGGCATAAAGGTGCCAGAGGTGCGGATGCCAATGAGCACACGGAACAGCACGACCACGAGAGCGCCGATGGGCACCAGTAATAGCAATTTGAACACCGCCTGCTTTTCAACCGGTAGGCTGTAAATATTGAAGTCAGTGAGTGTGGAGTCTGGGTCTTGTACGTGCATCAACGCGACATTTTTGGCGGGCAGGTCGTTGGCAATTAATGAAAAACGAATTTTTGAGCGCCGCCCGCCTTCGAGTTGCAATAAAGAATCACCACCGCGTTGCCAGATGAAAAATGCTTCTGGCAGGCCAAAGCTAGCGGCAACAGGGTCGACGATGTGCCAGCTGCGGCCATCAAACACTTCAATGAGTTCTGTCGCAGCCTGGTTGTGGACTCTGTCGACCAGGCTAATGCCGCGCACAATATGTGAGGCCAGCTCGGCGCGTTTGAACAGTTGTAGCGCAAGGTTGGCTTGTGACACGCGATTGCGCGGGTCATTCAGTGAGTGGCTGCCTTTGATGCTTTCGTGCTGCTTGAGCAGTTTTAACAGTTGTGTCGCAAAGCTATTAGGGTCTGCGGACAGGGCGCGGGCCTGCTCGATCAAGGTCGCAGCGGTTGCCTCTTGAGCCGGTGTCCAGATTAGTTTGTCGGGCGCAGTCGATGGGTTTGGGGGTTCAATTTGTAGGGCTTCGGTACCTTGCTGGGTAATTTTAAGTTTGTAATACAGTGTTTGCTGACCACCGGCTTCGCGCCGCGTCCATATTGCTCGACGTTGCTCATCGTTTTTGCGTATGTCAAAACCGTATCCAGAGGAGGCAAAGGTTTCGTCGATGACCTGGTAGTCGTGTTGTGATTGGGGGAGGGCAAGGTCAACGGTAATGGCTTGCTGGTTTGCCCAGAAAGAGATCTTGGCTTCAATTTCCCAAACACGCGTCAGGCTACCCGGCGACAGCGGGAAGCTAAGCGCCCTATTTTTATAAAGGGTAAGGCCGAGGCCGGTCGATATAAAAACCAATGCGAGTAAATAGACCTGAGCGCGGGAGGACATAAGGCTGGGTTTATTTCGCGATTAAACGCTGGCTAACATCGACGATGGCCAGGTTGCGGAGAAAATTTCGGCCGATCAACACCGGGTAAGTCATCGTGGCGCGTTCAGACAGGGAGACGTCAATTTGTTCAGTCATGGAGCCGAGGGTGATGGTCATTTTTACCACTAGCCGGCGCTCCGGTGTTTCTGCGCTAGCCTGCTTGATGAGCACGGTGCGTGCCAGTGGCCTCTCGATGATAATGGGTGTCTCAATTGAGGGGTGGTCGATTTGAAAGCGCACCCAGTCACGGCCGTCCCGTTCAAAGGCAACAATATTACTGGCGTGAATAGACGTGCCAGCTGCGCCGGTGTCGATACGTGCCATAAATGTCTGTTGAGGTGGGTCAACCAGTACCTTTTCAATTTCGCCAATCACCAGCTTGTCAGCAATTTTGGCAGCCGGGCTTGCAGGACAGCTGCGGGGTTTAACGCTGGGGCAGGCTTTTGTTTGCACGACAGGGCAGGCGGGTGGCTTGGCTGCTGTGGGGAAATTATCGCCGTTGATAGAGGGTTTAGCGTCTTGTTTTTCGGGGTTAATAGTGCAGGCGGACAGCAAAAACAGGAGAGACAAAGCAATCTGTAAGCGTGCCGATATGAGCCTGTAAAGCGAATGTGTCATCAATATAGCTTACGTTTTTGACTTGCAGTAAATTGGAATTTGGACAGGCTCCCTGGTCAGGGTTTGGTCTGCAGTTAATTGTCCGGGCGCTATTGTCGCTAATGACAAAAAAATTACAATGTTGATCGGCCTTGCTGATGTTGAACGGGTTTGTGTGCCTTGTCCGACTTTCAGAAAAACATTGCGCTGTTGTGACAAGTAAGTTGGCGCGGGGTTCCCTTGCGGTGTGGTGCCAGATGGTGGGGCTGTTTGGGGGGTGATATGACGTATGTAAAGCAGTGGCACAGGGTTATGATGAATACCCGTTGTTAAATGTGTTGAGAAAATTATGCTGACAAAAATGATTTTTCCGTTTGCCTCTGTATTGCCTGTGGTTTTACTACTGAGTGCTGCGCCGGGCTTTGCGGGTGACCCGCGTGTTCGACAAATGGGTGAGAATTTATCTTCTGCAAATACCGGCAGTGAGCTAGAGAGTTATACTTTTGCAACGCGCAAAGGTGAGGTGAAAAGTGCGATTCAATGTCTCGGCGGTTACAAATTTGCGGTGATTTCCGCCGTTGGCCACAACGCCGCGCCCCAGCCCGCTGTGAGTATTATTCAAGTGCAGGAAGATGTGAAGGGGCGCATTGTTCCTGCAAGATGTTAGCTTTTGCAAAATATTAGTACCTGCAAGGTGTTAGAAAACCCTTGCAGGCAAGTACGTCTGAATCAGTAAGACTTTGCCAGCCCCAGTACTTTCTCAGCAATAAAGCACAATATTAGTTGCGGGCTGATGGGTGCCAGGCGGTGAATCATGCACTCGCGCAAATAGCGCTCAACGTGATATTCCTTGGCGTAGCCCATGCCGCCGAGGGTCATTACCGCTTGTTGGCAGGCTTTAAAGGTGGCTTCAGCGGCAAAATATTTTGCCGCATTAGCGTAAGCGCCGGCATCTTCACCATTGTCATAAGCGGCTGCAGCGCGAAAGACCATTAAGTTGGCGGCCTCTAGTTCGATCCAGGACTCTGCCAATGGATGTTGCACACTCTGATTTTGGCCAATAGGCCGCCCAAATACGACGCGCTCTCCAGCGTAAGTGACTGCTCGCTTCAGTGCGGCACGACCGAGGCCAACAAGGCCGGAGGCAATGAGTACGCGCTCGGGATTCAGCCCGTGGAGCAAGTAGCGAAAGCCCTTTCCCTCTTCGCCGATACGGTCTTCCACCGGGATTTTAAGGCCATCAATAAACAGCTGGTTGGAGTCGACACACTTGCGGCCCATTTTTTCGATGCGGCGGATTTCGCAGGTATTGCGGTCGAGGTCGGTATAAAACAGCGTCAGGCCATCAATGGGACGCTTGGTTTCCGACTCGGGCTTGGTGCGGGCGATCAGCATAATCTTGTTCGATACTTGCGCGGTTGATGTCCAGACCTTCTGGCCGTGCACCACGTAGTGGTCACCCTTCAAAATCGCTTCGGTTTTTAGTCGTGTGGTGTCGAGCCCGGTATTGGGTTCGGTAACGCCGAAGCAGGGAATATCATCGCGGCGCATTACCGGTGGCAACATACGTTGCTTTTGCTCTTCCGTGCCAAACACGGCAATGGGGTTAACGCCAAATAGCGGAATGGCCACCGAGGAAACGCCACCATTGGCGGCACCTGATTCGGCAATAGTCTGCACCATCACTGCCGCTTCACTAATACCCAGGCCACTGCCGCCAACGTCTTCAGGCATACAAATACCTAACCAGCCATCGTCGGCCAGAGCACGGCAGAAGTCTTCGGGGAATTTGCCATCGGTATCGCGATCGAGCCAGTACTGGTCGTCAAAGGGCTTGCAGAGTTTTTCGATACTGTCTTTGATCTGCAGTTGCTGTTCAGAAAAGGAGAAATCCATAGTAGGTTCCGTTGAATACGTTTTTGTCGGGCCGGGTAATTAATTTGTTTGGAGAGATTATAGGTGCTGTGAGGTGTGGATTGAGCATCCCCGAGGAAAAAATTTGAGGTGTCCGCCAGGCTGTTAGGCCATATCTCCGAGTAGGGCTTGCACGATACTCAGTGCGGCGAGTGGCGCAGTTTCTGTGCGCAGTACGCGAGGGCCGAGACCGACGGAAATAACCGCATTTTGTTGTGCGATCTCGATTTCCCCATCGCTAAAACCGCCCTCTGGGCCTGATAGTAAAACGATAGTCTTTGCTGGGGAGGCCTGGCTGAGTAAGGTGCTGCTCAGACTTTGCTTAGCCCTGGGGTCGAGTATCAGCTTGAGCGCTGAGTTAGCGGCGCTGGCCGTGAGAAATTCACTCAGTGGTTGAGCGGCTTGTATCTCGGGCACATCATTACGCTGGCTTTGCTCACAGGCGCTAATGGCAATTTGCTGCCAGTGGTCGCGTTTCTTCAGGGCGCGCTCACCTTTGAGTTTGACTTCGCTGCGCTCGGTAAACAGTGGGATGATTTCGTTAACGCCGAGCTCAACGGCTTTTTGTATCACCCAGTCCATGCGCTCGCCCCGCGACAGGCCGATGGCCAGTACGACTCGCGCTGGGCTAGGCTCTACGCCGGCGCTGTGTGCGCCGATGGCAATCGATGCTTGCTTCTTCGTCGCGGATTGCAGTACAGCAGAGTATTCGCCGCCGCGGCCGTTAAAGACGATCAGTGCGTCGTTGGCGCGCAGGCGGAGTACGGAAACAAGATAGTGAGCGGCGGATTTATCCAGTGCCAATTCGGCCCCGCTTTGCAGGGCTTGGTCGATATAGACTCTTGGCACGCGCATGGGGCTAGTTCTGCTCGGGGCTGACACCGAGGCGGGAGAGAATATCGACGCTGGGTTCGGCCTGATTCATGGTGTAAAAATGCAGGCCCGGTGCGCCGCCCTCTAGCAGGCGTTCGCAAAGCTGGGTAACGACATCGGCACCAAAGGCGATAATACTGGCTTGGTCGTCGCCGTACTGTTCGAGCTTTTTTGCCATCCAGCGAGGGATTTCAGCACCGCAGCTGGCGGAAAAGCGCGCCAAATTGGTGAAATTAGTGATGGGCATAATACCGGGTACGATGGGCTTATCGATACCGGCCTTGGCGGCCTGCTCGAGGAAGTGCCAGTAGGCGTCGATATTAAAAAAGTATTGAGTGATGGCGCCGTCAGCGCCGGCTTTGAATTTTTCGCCGAGCCAGTAAATATCATCTTTATAGCTTTTGGCGTCGGGATGAATTTCAGGGTAGGCGGCCACTTGCAGGGTAAACTGCTCGCCAAAGTGTTCGCGTATAAAAGCGACCAGCTCATTGGCGTGGATGGGCTTGCGCGTATTTTCAGGGTCGCTGGGTAAATCGCCACGCAGAGCAAGCAGTCGTGAAACGCCGGCCTTGCGGTACGTTTCTAGCAGCGCTTGAATCGCATTGGCATCATCGTCGCCAAAGGCAAATGATAAATGGGGCATAACATCGAGACCGGCAGCGCGGGTTTCGAGCACGATATCTCGTGTGTTGTCGCGGGTTGAGCCGCCGGCGCCATAGGTCACCGAGAAATACTCCGGCGCTAGTGTTGCCAGGGTTTCACGGGTGCGGGCCAGCTTCTCAGCACCGGGCTGAGTTTTCGGTGGGAAAAACTCAAAACTTAATAACCAGTCTTTAGTCATGCCAGGTATTACTTCTCTCAGTTTGTAGCGTTGTAATGTGTATCACCGAACCGCGGCGCTGTAGAAACAGCACCACGGGTGCGGGACGATATAGTAATGGCGATTTAATAGCGATAGGTGTCTGACTTGTACGGTCCGTCGACGTCGACGTTGATGTAATCTGCCTGAGTTTGCGTCAGTTGGGTGAGCACGCCAGAAAAGCCTTTCACCATGTGTGCCGCAACTTCTTCGTCGAGGTGCTTGGGCAGTACTTCAACCTGCAAAGCCTGCTTTTGGGCCGCTTCGTTCATATCGGCAAACTTCTGTGCGTAGAGGTGAATCTGCGCCAGTACCTGATTGGCAAAAGAGCCATCCATAATGCGGCTGGGGTGGCCGGTGGCGTTACCCAAATTGACCAGGCGTCCTTCAGACAGCAGCAGGATGTGATCATTTTCAGCAGCTTCAATTGTTTTGGCGCGGTAGATCTTGTGCACCTGAGGTTTGACCTCTTGCCAGAACCAGTTGTCGCGGGTGTAGGCAGTATCAATTTCATTGTCGAAGTGGCCGATGTTGGAAACCACGCAGCCGCTTTTCAGAGCTTTGAGCATTTGCGCATCGCAAACATTGACATTGCCGGTGGTGGTGACAACCAGATCAATGGTGCCGAGCAGAGCGGTATTAATGCCCTCGGCGGTGCCGGTGTTGATGCCGTCTATATAAGGTGAGACGACCTCGAAGCCATCCATGCAGGCCTGCATGGCGCAAATGGGGTCGATTTCTGCAACTTTGACAATCATGCCTTCCTGACACAGTGATTGCACCGAGCCTTTGCCGACATCGCCGTAGCCGATAACCAATGCTTTTTTGCCGGCCAGCAAGTGGTCGGTGGCGCGTTTGATGGCGTCGTTCAAGCTGTGGCGGCAACCGTACTTGTTGTCGTTCTTTGACTTGGTGACCGAGTCGTTGACGTTAATGGCCGGTATTTTAAGCAGCCCGGCTTCAAGCATTTCGTAGAGGCGGTGTACGCCGGTGGTGGTTTCTTCTGTCACACCGTGCACGGCCTTGAGTATCTGTGGGTACTTGTCGTGAAGGATGGCCGTCAGATCGCCGCCGTCATCAAGAATCATATTGGCGGCCCAAGGCTCGCCATCTTTCAAAATGGTTTGCTCAATGCACCACTCGTACTCTTCTTCGGTCTCACCTTTCCAGGCGTAGACGGCAACACCGCTGGCGGCAATAGCGGCGGCAGCGTGGTCCTGAGTAGAGAAAATATTGCACGACGACCAGCGCACTTCTGCGCCGAGGGACTCGAGCGTTTCAATCAACACGGCGGTTTGAATGGTCATGTGAATACAGCCGAGGATTTTGGCATCGGCCAGGGGCTGTTCGTGGTGATATTTTTCACGAATCGCCATCAGCGCTGGCATTTCTGTTTCGGCGATGTCAATTTCCATACGGCCCCAGTCGCTGAGACTGATATCGGCGACTTTATAGTCGGGTGCTAATGTGTCTACCTTGGCAAAATTACTCACTGTCCATTCCTCTCATTTTGTCGCTAACTTTCGTTGTGCGTGTTTTGTATGAAGTCGTGTTTATTAGATTGACGCTTAAATTTCTGCTCGTAGAGCGTCGGCTTTATCGGTTTTTTCCCAGGTGAAATCCGCTTCTTCTCGGCCGAAATGACCGTAGGCAGCGGTTTGTCGGTAGATGGGTCGCTTCAGTTGCAGCATCTCGATAAGGCCGGCGGGGCGCAGGTCGAAGTGCTTGGTGACCAGCTCTGAAATACGCTCATCGGGCATGACGCCGGTGCCGTAAGTGTTGACCGCAATAGAGGTCGGTTCGGCCACGCCGATGGCGTAGGAGATCTGAATTTCGCAGCGCTCGGCAAGGCCCGCGGCGACGATATTTTTCGCTACATAGCGCCCGGCATAAGCCGCTGAGCGGTCAACCTTTGAGGGATCTTTACCCGAGAAGGCACCGCCACCGTGGTGGGCCATGCCGCCGTAGGTATCGACAATAATTTTGCGCCCGGTGAGGCCGCAATCGCCCATGGGGCCGCCAATAATAAACTGGCCGGTGGGATTGATGTGGTAGCGGGTGTCTGCGTGCAGCCATTCGGCGGGCAGGATCGGCTTGATGACATCTTCCATGATCGCTTCCTGCAGGTCGGGCAGGGAAATGTCGGGGCTGTGCTGGGTGGATAATACGACTGCATCAATCGCGACGGGCAAGCCCTTTTCATAGCGCAGGGTAATCTGGCTTTTCGCATCGGGGCGCAGCCAGGGCAGTATTTTGTGCTTGCGTAAATAGGCCTGGCGCTCGACCAAGCGGTGGGCGTAGAAAATAGGGGCCGGCATCAATACATCGGTTTCATTCGTCGCGTAGCCAAACATCAAACCCTGATCGCCCGCACCGAGATCTTTATTGTCGGCTTCATCGACACCAACGGCGATATCGACAGACTGTTTGCCAATGGCATTCAGCACGGCACAGGTCGCGCCATCAAAGCCAACGTCAGAGCTGTCGTAACCGATGTCGAGGATGACATTGCGCACGATGTCTTCGAGGTCAACATAGGTATTGGTGCGCACTTCACCGGCAACAACGGCAACACCAGTTTTGACCAGCGTCTCTACCGCTACGCGAGCGTTGGGGTCATCGGCAATAATGGCATCGAGAATGGCGTCTGAAATCTGGTCGGCCATTTTATCGGGGTGGCCCTCTGATACGGATTCAGAGGTAAAAATACTGTATTGACTCATCTAGCTGTCCTTTTGGGTAACAGTTTTTTGTTGTCGATCTCGGGAGCCTCTGATTAATTAGAGGCTCCCAAAGTGTAGACGCTTATTTATGAAATTTTCGTAGCTGGACTTTAAAGCCGTTGCGTTGCGCCATGTAGACGCTTTCACCTTCTTTAAAGCCGCATTCTTCGGCCCAGATCCCGAGCTCGATAGGGCAAAACCCCAGCCACAGGTCACCGCAGGTATCGCGCACCCAGTCCTGATCGTGCTGGCAGAGTTCGGTGACGATCAAAGTGCCGCCGGGCTTGAGTAGCTGAAAAATATCTTTAAGCATGTCAGAGGGAGTGGCGACGTGATGGAGCACCATATTTAAGGTGGTGCAATCGACACTGAGTTTGGCGGCAGCTTTAGAGCCTGTCTCGCCGAGAATAAAACGGACGTTGCCGCAGAGCTCTTCGCCCACGAGTGCTTCGGCACGTTCGAGCATGGCGGAGGAATTATCAAGGGCGATCACCTGTTCAAAGCGGGGTGCCAGTGCTGCTAATAATTCACCTTCGCCGGGGCCGATTTCGAGAACAGACTTTGCGCCCTTTTGGCGCTCGGGTTCGAGCAGCTCCAGCACTGCATCACCATAGAGTGAATAGCTGGCAATCAGATCCTGCTGTTGGCGGAAGCCCTCGGCATTACTGCCGAAAAAGGTTTTTGATGTCGCTGACCGGCGTTCGTGAATTAGCACAACTTCGGCGAGTACCTCAGGCGATAAGTCACAGGTATCGAGCTGAGTGAAAATCTGCTCGCGCAGCAGGGCCAGTTCGCTGCCATCGTTGATATTACGACGATAGAAAATAAAGGTGCCTTCTTTACGTGTAACGACCAGGCCGGCTTTGGCGAGCACTTTTAAATGGTGGCTCATGGCGGGCTGGCGAATGCCAAACATTTTCGATAACTCGAGCACACCAAAAGCGTCACGCTGTAACGCGCGCAAAATTTGCAGACGCAGCTCGTCCCCAGCCGCCTTGCACAGGATGCTGAGATAGGGGATGCCCGTTGGTAATTGTTCGCTGTTGCTTGTGGGTGTGGTCATGGGCGCGACTGTACTACAGTGATATTTCAATATCAAAATTAATTGATGTTGTGGTTGGCTGGTTCTCGTTGTCGTTATTGTGCATTAAACGGGATACTAATTTTTATAAATCGACAGGAGTTCTTTACTGACTGGCGCAGGTGCGGGAAAATAGCGCCCCTTTTTTTCTATCTTCTGGAGTATCGCTTCGATGCAATCTCGCCGTGATCTTGCCAATGCTATACGTGCGCTCAGTATGGATGCTGTCCAACAGGCTAATAGTGGCCACCCCGGTGCCCCCATGGGCATGGCGGATATCGCCGAAGTGCTGTGGAATGACTACCTTTGCCACAATCCGGCGAATCCTGCCTGGGCTGACCGAGACCGTTTCGTGCTGTCGAACGGCCATGGCTCGATGCTCTTGTATTCGCTGCTGCACCTCACAGGCTATGAGCTATCTCTGCAGGATTTAAAAGATTTCCGCCAGATGGGCTCTAAAACAGCGGGTCATCCTGAATTGGGTGAAGCGCCGGGTATTGAAACTACTACTGGGCCACTGGGTCAGGGTATTGCCAATGCTGCGGGTATGGCGCTGGCAGAGAAAATTCTCGCCGCGCAGTTTAATCAGCCTGGGCATGATGTTGTTGATCACTACACTTATACCTTTCTCGGCGATGGCTGCCTGATGGAAGGCATCTCCCACGAAGCATGCTCGTTGGCGGGTACCCACAAGCTGGGCAAGCTCATCGCCTTTTATGACGACAACGGTATTTCCATCGACGGCGAAGTTGAAGGCTGGTTTACCGACGATACCCCTGCGCGTTTTGAAGCCTACGGTTGGCAGGTTATCCCCAAAGTCGACGGTCACGATGGCGAAGCGATTAAAGCGGCGATAGAGCTGGCCCGTAGTGACAGCGACAAGCCGACACTGATCTGCTGCCAAACGGTGATTGGTTTTGGTTCGCCCGCAAAGCAGGGTACCTCTGGCTGCCACGGCGCGCCATTGGGTGCTGAAGAAATTGCCGCGACTAAGAAGGCGCTGGGCTGGAAACACGGCGCATTTGTCGTTCCCGATACGATTTACGAAGGTTGGTCAGCGAGTAATAAAGGCAGCAAGGCCGAAGCCGAGTGGCAACAGCGCTTTGATGCTTACGCTAAGGCGCATCCCGAATTAGCCGCTGAATTGCAGCGCCGGGTAAATGGCGATTTGCCCGCAGACTTCTCCGCACAGGCCCAGGCTTATGTCGACGAATGTCAGGCCAAGGGCGAATCACCAGCAACCCGTAAAGCCTCGCAAAATTGTCTCGATGCCTTTGGGCCTGTGCTACCTGAATTACTCGGTGGTTCGGCTGATTTGGCGGGTTCTAACAATACAATGTGGAAGGGCTGCAAAGACGTCACCGCTGATGATGCTTCGGGCAACTACCTTTATTACGGTGTGCGCGAATTTGGCATGGCGGCGATGATGAATGGCATCGCCCTGCACGGCGGCTTTATTAACTACGGCGCAACCTTTTTAGTGTTTATGGAGTACTGCCGCAACGCCGTGCGCATGGCCGCATTAATGAAGCTGCGCAGCATTTTTGTCTTCACCCACGACTCCATTGGTCTCGGTGAAGATGGCCCCACGCACCAGCCGGTTGAGCAGCTCACCAGTTTGCGCACCACGCCGGGCATGAACACCTGGCGTCCCTGCGACACCGTAGAATCTGCCGTGTCCTGGAAGACCGCCATCGAACGCCAAAATGGCCCCTCGGCATTGATCTTTACGCGCCAGGGCTTGCCCCACCAGGAGCGATCAGTCAAGCAAGTAGCCGCCATCGCAAAAGGCGCTTACACATTAGTCGATTGCGACGGCGAGCCCGATTTGATTTTGATGGCGACGGGTTCTGAAGTGCAGTTAATTGTTGAAGCCGCGAAAACCCTCAGTGAACAAGGCAGTAAAGTGCGCGTGGTGTCTATGCCCTGCACCGAATTGTTTGATGCACAGGATGCGGCCTATCGCGAGTCTGTACTACCGTCGAGTGTGCGTAAGCGCATCGCCGTTGAAGCCCTGCATGAAGATTTCTGGTGCAAATACACCGGCCTCGATGGCGCAGTGATTGGCATGAGTACCTTTGGTGCTTCCGCCCCCGGCCCCGAGCTGATGGCGCACTTTGGCTTCACCGTTGAAAACGTGCTGGCCAAAGCGAAGACCTTACTCGCTTAAGCGGTGACTTCTTTAATCCGCCATTGGCTTAAGCAGAGACACGCTTAATGACCTTGCGTTTAGCCATTAATGGCTTCGGTCGAGTGGGACGTTGCGTGCTGCGCGCTCTGCATGAGCGGCAGGCGCAGCTCGGCGAGCGTTTGCAAGTCGTGGCTATTAACGAACTGGCTGATCTCGACACAATTGCTTACTTAACCCGTTATGACTCTACCCATGGTCACTTTCCTGGCCAGGTTGGTGTGTCGAGCAGCGGCGGTGAGCGGCTGGTGATTGATGGCCATGAGATTCACGTTAGTCATCAGCAGTCCCTCACTGACTTGCCCTGGGCTGAGCACAATGTTGATTTGGTGCTCGAATGTACCGGCACCTTTGCCCAGCGCGATATTGCCCAGCAACATATCGATGCGGGTGCCAAGGCGGTGCTGTTTTCACAGCCTGCAGAAGCCGATATTGATGCCACCGTGGTTTACGGCATTAATCATCAGCAATTAAGTCGAGAACATAAAATTATTTCAGCGGCTTCATGCACCACCAATTGTGTGGTGCCCGCGATTAAAGCGCTGCACGATGCCCTGGGCGTTGAGGCGGGGGTGATTACCACCATCCACTCGGCGATGAATGATCAGCCGGTGCTCGACTCTTATCACCACACCGACCTGCGTAAAACGCGGGCGGCCTTTCAGTCGATTATTCCGGTTGAAACCGGTTTGGCGAAGGGCATCGACCGCATATTGCCCGAGCTGAGTGGCCGCTTTGAAGCACAGGCGATGCGGGTGCCAACGCAAAATGTATCGGCTATCGATCTTTCCGTGCAGGTGCAGCGAGACACAACGAGCGCAGAGGTTAATGCCATTCTGCGGAATGCCAGCGAGGGGCCGTTAAATAATATTCTTGGTTTTACCGAAGAGCCCTTGGCGTCCTGCGATTTTAATCACGATGCTCACTCGGGTATTGTTGATGCCAGCCAAACCCGCGTCGGCGGCGAGCGCCTGGTGAAAGTGTTGCTATGGTTTGACAATGAATGGGGCTATGCCAATCGTATGGTCGACATTCTCGATTATTGGAAGAGCTGAATATTGGAAAGGCTGAAAACCTTAATTTTTTGAAACAACAATTTTTGAAGAAGCAAAAGGAAGCGCAAACACAATGACTATCAAGTTAATGAAAGATCTCGATCTTGCCAATCAGCGGGTGTTAATACGGGAAGACTTGAACGTACCCATTAAAGACGGTGCGGTAAGTTCTGATGCGCGCATTCGTGCGGCGCTGCCGACTATTCGTGCGGCGATGGCAGCGGGTGCAAAAGTCTTGTTGATGTCCCACCTCGGTCGCCCGGTTGAAGGCGAGGCCGACAGTGCCTTTTCACTGCAACCCGTGGCCGCTCATTTGAGTGCTTTGCTGGGCTGTGACGTGCCGGTGATTAGCGACTGGCGCGATGGTGTCGACGTCGCCAGCGGCAGTGTCGCCCTGCTCGAAAATGTGCGTTTTAATAAAGGCGAGAAAAAGAATGATGAGGCCCTGGCAAAAGCCTATGCCAGCCTCTGCGATATTTTTGTAATGGATGCCTTCGGGACGGCCCACCGGGCACAGGCCTCTACCCACGGCGTTGCTCGCTTTGCCAAAGTCGCCTGTGCAGGCCCGTTATTAGCCGGTGAGCTGGATGCGCTGGCGAAGGCCCTGGCCGCACCGGCGAAACCCGTCGTCGCTATTGTTGGCGGTGCAAAAGTATCGACGAAAATTGAAGTACTCGAAGCATTGTCCGATAAGGTCGATCAACTCATCGTTGGTGGCGGCATTGCCAATACCTTTTTAGCCGCTGCGGGCAAGCCCGTTGGTAAGTCGCTGTGCGAACATGATCTAACGGACGTTGCCCGTGGGCTAATGGAAAAATGCGATATTCCACTGCCGACGGACGTAGTGGTTGGCAGTGAATTTTCGGAGCAGGCCGAAGCCACGCTAAAGTCAGTCGATGATGTTAGTGAAAGCGATATGATTTTTGATATCGGCCCCGACACAGCGGCGAAACTTGCCGCCATTCTGCAAGATGCCGGTACTATTATCTGGAATGGCCCGGTCGGTGTATTTGAGTTCGACCAGTTTGGCGCAGGCACGGAAGCAATTGCTCGCGCCATCGCGGCGAACAAAGGTTTTTCCATTGCCGGTGGCGGCGACACTTTAGCGGCAGTTGATAAATACGGGATTACCGATGACGTGTCCTATATTTCTACGGGTGGCGGCGCTTTCCTCGAATACGTTGAAGGCAAGACTCTGCCCGCCGTCGCGATATTAGAAGAGCGTGGCGACGACTAGCCCGCACGATACAAATGCCCTTTGCAGGGGCAGAACCTTAAGTAATTAAGTCACTAATTAAGCAACTAATTAAGTAACTCAGTCAGTTACCAAGAAGGAAGGAAAAAGTTATGGCACTAGTAAGTATGCGTCAATTGTTGGATCACGCTGCAGAGCACCAGTACGGCCTGCCCGCGTTCAACATCAACAACCTCGAACAAATGCGTGCCATTATGGAAGCGGCTGATCAAACCAATTCACCGGTTATTGTGCAGGCCTCTGCCGGGGCGCGTAAATATGCAGGTGCGCCTTTTCTACGCCATTTGATCCTCGCGGCCATCGAAGAATTCCCCCATATCCCCGTGGTAATGCATCAGGACCACGGCACCAGTGCCGCTATTTGCCAACGCGCAATACAACTCGGCTTTTCATCGGTAATGATGGACGGCTCCCTCGAAGAAGACGGCAAAACCCCCTCTAGCTACGAATACAACGTCGACATCACGCGTCGTGTTGTGGAAATGTCCCACGCCTGCGGCGTGTCTGTTGAGGGCGAGCTGGGCTGTTTGGGTTCGCTAGAAACTGGCCAGGCAGGCGAAGAAGATGGCGTCGGTGCTGAAGGCACATTGAGCCTTGAGCAGATGCTCACCGACCCGGATGAGGCCGCTGACTTTGTCGCCAAAACCGATGTCGATGCCCTGGCCATTGCCATCGGCACCTCCCACGGCGCTTACAAATTCACCCGCCCACCCACGGGCGATGTGCTGGCCATTCAGCGCATTAAAGAAATTCATGCGCGCATCCCCAATACGCATTTAGTCATGCACGGCTCATCGGCAGTGCCCCAGGACTGGCTGGCAATTATTAATGAGTACGGTGGCGAAATTCCCGAGACATACGGCGTGCCGGTTGAGGAAGTTATTGAAGGCATTAAACACGGCGTGCGCAAAGTGAATATTGATACCGACCTACGACTGGCTTCAACCGGCGCTATTCGCCGCTTTATGGGGCAAAAACCGGGGGAATTTGACCCGCGCAAATACCTGGCAGTAGCGACCGAGGCGATGAAAGATATTTGTGTTGCTCGTTATGAATCGTTTGGTGCTGCGGGTAATGCGGACAAGATTAAAGCGCTGAGTCTGGATGCGGTGTCAGTTAGTTATGCGGCGGGGGAGTTGGTGCAGCAGGTAAAGTAATATAAGTAAGACGCTTTACCGCTATCTTAAAATCCCGGTCAATCTTTGAATTTCCCGGGATTTTTATTTTTTGCCGTAGATATCGAAGAAAAAGCTTTGAGTTTGGCCGAAGTGTATTTTTCAGACGGCGTACTTAAAACCGAAAAAGCGAAAGCTAGAGTCAAGCCTGACGAGTGGGGTTATTAGATGAGAACATTTATTGCTGTAGATCAAAATGGAAAAACCGTTACTGTTAGTGCCTACACTGAGTCAGAAGCAAGGCAAAAAGCGGAAGAGCTCTTGGGTTTTGGGAATGTTATTAAATTCCAAGAGGTATAGTAACCCAACCAGGCGCGCAATCTGACGGCTGTGGTGCCAATTCGCTATACGTATGGTGCATCGTTATGAGAATTAACCATGAAATTTAAGTCAGATTTGAAAATGGATTTTGAGACTTATCAAAAACACCCAGATACACCGATATTCCATAGAATACGTTTTGACTCTACAAATGTTTATCTTACTAAAAGCAAATCTTATGACTTAATTACATCTAAAAATGAGTATGGGAATTACAGGGTTTTCCCATGGAACGACCTAAGGGCAAAGGATTTTTTAAGGGCGGAGCTCAATGATGAAAGCCCTAATATTGGAAGCCATATTTCGTTGGGGGCTGTTAGCTTAATAGGCCGCTACAATCCAACAGCAGATGATTTGACTGATATACAATATGATACTCCTTCAGGGAAAGGTTTTTTTAAAAGCGCTAGGCATGAGCTGGAAGATGGCTTTGAGATTGAAGGCTCTGTAAAAGAACAAAAAATTAATTCATATGAATTCATGAGAATGGATGAGATTGTTCCTACAGGCGCACAGGGAAAAGCAATTTATGGAGAAGGAAATTATATAATTGACGGGCCTGCAGGGACGGGAAAATCTACCACGGTTCTACAAAAAATCAAGCTACTTCAAAAAAATGACGGTATAGATACAAATAAAATTTGTATCTTGGTCAAGAATGAAATGGTTGTTTCTGAGTTCCATGAACTCCTTAAGTCAATTGATATTGATGACTTGACCATTATGACTCCCCGCGAGTTAATATCAGGTCATTTCAGCCTTAAGCCAGTCAATAATATTAAGGCGGTGCGAAATTCCGCTATTGAGATACAGAATTGTTTTAATAAACTTGTTGAAGAATCCGGGAAATTATTGAGTAATAATATTAAAGGGTTGGGTGCTGATGATGAGGATATATCTAGGATTCTTGCTAAAAATAAAAGTGTAAATAAAAAGATCAGCTTGTATAAAAGTAAAAGGAAAGAGTTTGTAGATTTAGTGTTAAAGAATAGGAATAAAATTAAGACCTTACAGAGTGATATAGATGAAAGAGTTGGAAGTTTCTCTAAGTCTATTTCTGATAAATTAAAGATTGAAAATAGAAAAGAAAAAAATAGAGGGGTAGGAAGGATTCGTTTTCTTTTTTCTTCAATGAATGACGAGCCTCTAAGCTTGGGCGATGAGGCGGAAATAAGAAATGAAACTAATAAGTATAAAAGCAAAGAGTCGAGCAAGTTAGGCAAGTTAAAGGAAAATCATATTGAGAGTCAATCTAGGGCTTCAAAAGAAGTAAGTGCGATTGTTGATGGTATAGGGGCAGTATTTCTGTCAAATAATTTTTCTATGGGCTCGTCAGAAGATGAAGGTAAGTTGTTTTTTCACTATATTAATAAATTAATTGGCAATTCGGATATATTTCATACGGTAATAATAGATGAGGCGCAAGATGTATCTTTACTTGATGTTGAGCTTGTATGGCTTCTGTCTAAAAATGTAATATTGACAGGAGATGAGTTGCAGGCAGAGAGTGAGGGCGGTATTGGTTGCTGGGAAAATCTTGAGCACTTAAAGCCAGAATTCTCAAAAGAACAAGAGCTTAATATTTTTACGCTCAGGCACAATTTTAGACAAACCTATGAGCTTGGTAATTGTAGTTTTAATTATCGCCAGCTAATTATGGGGAGGCCATTTTTAGATATAAGCAATGAGTATTTTGAAAATCAAAAAGGCTTTCGTGATCCTCAGATTGCATATATAGATAATGCATTGAATTTTATTGAGCTTGTTAATGATAAAATTAACCTAATTGGTGAGGTTTTTACAGATTCGATTCCGGTCGTCATATTTTATGAAAATGATGCTAGTTTGAAAAAACTATCAGGTATTTTGGGTAAATCAAAAATACAATATAGCGTTGATGGCGATAAAAATAACCCCGTTATGTTTGTATCTTTAAGTGATATTGCAGGAAGGAGTTTCCCTGTCGTGTTAGCGCCGTTAACAAATAACACTAAAGAAAATACGATTTATATTATGCTCAGTCGTGCAAAATACGACTTGGCACTATTTGCGGGGACAGATAAAAAATTAAACCGTTATATAGAAAAATTACTTTCAAAAGAAATAATAGTAACTTACGGCGAATAAAAATTTCCGCTTAAACTAACAAGCGGGGTCGGGTCTTGCAATGTCACATTCTGGGTAAGGCCAATGAGCGATTGGTAGCGCTAAGCTGTCTTGACTCTGCGCTTACAAATACCGTGCGGCTAACATACGGTCATGTAAAACCCGTATAACTTCAATCCCGTAGCCTGTTTCACGGTAATAAATGACATGGCGAATAACGGGGTGTTTTCGGTATCCTGTACGGATGTTTTCGCAGTTCATTCCAGCCTTCGGGCTTTTGGCCAAAAACTCGAAGGCTTCCGTTACATCGTCGATGTATCGCTCTGCTTGTTGTGTCCCCCATTGCGCTAATGAGTACAGCCAAGTTGCCTCCATATCATCTCTGGCCTTTGGCGCTAGCCGGTATTCAGCCATGTCTTTTACCGTGCTTTGCTAGCATTTCTTTCTTGAATGAACTGGCGTTAAACGATTGGGGTTCTCCGCTTTGCTCGCCCTCGACGAGCGCCGCGCGGATAGCGTCTATATCTGCCTGGCTGCTTTGGTCGCGGCGTATCAGGTCGCGGATATATTCACTGTCATTGGTGAATTCGCCCGCTGTAATTCGTGCCTTAATCCAGCTGTTTTGTTGATCTGTAACGGTGATTGTCTTGCGCTTTGTGCCCATGGAAACCGCCTCTATAGCCATATGAAATAATCATACTATTGATGTGGTGCGGCTTCAAATTTTAGGGAGATTAGGGTTGGTGAAATTGTAGGTCAGTCTTGCAATGCCGGAACCTCTAGGGTTACGCTCTGCGCATGATCAAATCGTTCATACACAAAGGGCTTCAGAAGTTTTATACAACGGGCAAGACTTCAGGCATTCAAGCTAAGCATGAAAGTAAAATACGCTTAATCCTGTCAAACCTTGACCAAACTGAGGTTCCCGACGATATGGATTTACCCGGGCTGCCTTACATCGGTTTAAAGGTGTTCGTCAAGAAATATGGCCTGTAAGGGTAAGCGGTAATTGGCGAATTACTTTTCGTTTTGTTGGGCGAGATGTCGAAATTGTAAATTATGAGGATTATCACTAATGACTATGTATAACCCCGCCCACCCTGGCGAAATACTGAAAGAACTCATTATTGATTCGTTAGGTTTAACGATTACGGATGGTGCAAAACATTTAGATGTAAGCCGTAAGACGCTTTCAAAAGTGTTAAATACTCGAGGCTCAATAACACCAGAAATGGCACTGCGCTTAGAGTTGGTGTTCAGCAAGCCTTCGGCAGATCATTGGCTTCGATTACAAAACGCCTATGATTTATGGCAAGCAAGACAGCATCAAGAGTCAATTAATGTATTGCCGTACGATATTGCTCATGTGGCATAAGCAGGGTTAGGTTCTTCCCTGTCGCGTTGTTTGCCAGGCTTATAAAAACTAACCGACAGCTTCTTCTACGCTGACATCTCTGCACGAATTGCCGCAATCACCGGCTGTGCTTCAGGCTGTATTCCGCGCCAGAGGCTGAATGACTCTGCAGCCTGCTCAACTAACATGCCTAAACCGTCGGCTGTTTGTTGTGAGCCGTGGTCGTTCATCCAGTGCATAAAGGGGGTGGGTTCGGCGGCGTACATCATGTCGTAGCCCTGGGTGTTTTTACTCAACACTGTATCGGGTACGGGAGCGAGTTGTCCGCTGAGGCTGGCACTGCTGCCGTTGATGATGAGGTCAAAGGGGGCGCTTTCTTTTAGTGCGTCAAAACTACACGCTTCAATATTACCGAGATTGGCGAAATCAGCTGCCAGTTTTTCTGCTTTGCTCACCGTACGATTGGCGATAACAATTAATGCGGGGTGTTTTTTTAACAGGGGTTCTAATACACCCATCACCGCACCGCCAGCGCCGATCAATAGTACTTTCTTGTCGGTGATCGACCAGCCGAGGTTGGTGGTGATGTCGCGAACGAGGCCGATGCCGTCGGTATTGTCGCCGAGTATTGAGTCGTCATCCTGGCGAATGAGGGTGTTGACCGCACCCGCGCGGCGGGCGCGCTCGCTGAGATGGTCGACAAAGGCGAAGGCATCCTGCTTGAAAGGCACGGTAATATTTAAGCCCTTGCCGCCAGCTTCGAAGAACTGCCTTGCCGCCGCTTGAAACTGATCCGGCTCAACCAGTGTGCTGACATAGTTAATGTCCTGCCCTGTTTGATCCGCGAAGGCTCGGTGAATTTGCGGTGAGCGACTGTGCTTAATCGGGTTGCCAAAAACGGCGTATTGGTCTGTCATTGTTGTCTACCGTGGTGTTTAGCTGTCGGCCCAGTCGCGGTGAGGCAGGAAGGTTGTATAAAGCTCTGCCTCTGCACTACCGGGTTCGGGGTGCCAGTCATATTGCCAGCTAACCTGTGGTGGCAGTGACATAAGAATGGATTCGGTGCGCCCGCCTGATTGCAGGCCAAAGAGTGTGCCCCGGTCGTAAACCAGGTTGAACTCAACATAGCGGCCACGGCGGTAAAGCTGGAAGTTCTTTTGTGTTTCAGTGAAGGCTCGGCCAGCATGCTTGGTAACGATGGGGGCATAGGCTTCGGTGTAGCTATCGCCGATGGAGCGCATTAGCGCGAAGCTGTCATTAAAGCCGAGTTCGTTGAAGTCATCGAAAAACAGGCCGCCGACCCCGCGGGCTTCATCTCGATGTTTGAGGTGGAAGTAGGTGTCACACCACTCTTTAAAGCGCGGGTAAATGTCTTTGCCAAAGGGCTCGCAAGCGGCTTTGGCGGTGTTGTGCCAATCTTTGCAGTCGGCTTCGTCCCCGTAATACGGGGTGAGGTCGTAGCCGCCGCCAAACCACCAAACAGGTTCTTCGCCTTCTTTTTCGGCAATAAAAAAGCGCACGTTGGCGTGAGATGTGGGCACTAGCGGGTTGAGTGGGTGGATAACCAGAGACACTCCCATGGCTTCAAAAGAGCGCCCGGCAAGTTCGGGTCGGGCTGCCGTCGCCGAGGGGGGTAATTGTGTGCCGAAGACGTGGGAGAAATTAACACCGCCTTTTTCGAACACAGAACCATTTTCGATAACGCGGGTGCGACCACCGCCACCGCCTTCTCTATCCCATGCGTCCTCACGAAACGTGGCTGTAGGCTCGAGGTCTTGTAATGTTTGGCAAATGCGATCCTGTAAATCGAGTAGATATTCTTTAACGGCGCTACTGTCGACCATGGTGTGTTCCTCGTAATGTGCGGTGTGGCTCAGCTTGCGGCGCGAATGACATCGCCAGTAACCAGATTGCGAATCTCGCTCGGTTTGGCTGCGCGGCCGATTGATCCGGGGGTGTAAGCATCAAGGGTATTGCCGAAATACGCTTTGACCTTCATCAATGATTTTGCCGGTGGCAGGCCCTGGGGGTTGGCCGATGTCGATACCAGTGGCGAGGGTGTCGCGGCCGCCGCTGATCCAGGGGGATGCTGTGTGATTGTTGGGGATGAGCCAGGTGATTGCCCCGGGCCAGCTGTTTTGTAGTTGTTCGACAAGTGCTGGCTTTAAGCCGTGTAAATAGGGGGCGAACATGGCGATATCAGCGGCGATTAAAATCAGGCCTTTGCTGGGGTCGCGTCTTTTCAGGGCGAGCAGGTTTTGTACCGCTCTATTGTTTTCGGGGTCGCAGCCCAATCCCCATACGGCTTCTGTGGGGTAGGCGACGATACCGCCTTTGTGCAGGCTGGCTGCGGCCTGGCGAATGCCGGGTCGCAGCGCAAGATCTGTCACTACTTAAGCCTTGGCTCGAGCCTGCAGTTTGTCCTGTAAGGCCTGGTCTTTTTCGATAACGACCTGAGCATTCGCGGCGCGCTCGTCGAGCAGGCGTTGATGCAGCGCTGGATCGGCACCGGCGATAATCTGAGCGGCCAGATAAGCGGCATTTTTAGCGCCGGCCTTGCCGATGGCAACGGTGGCAACGGGAATGCCGCCGGGCATTTGTACGGTTGAGAGTAATGCGTCGAGGCCTTCGAGAGAGCCGTTAATCGGCACGCCAATAACCGGTCTTAATGTCAGTGCCGCCACTGCACCGGCCAGATGTGCGGCCATACCTGCCGCACAGATAAAGGCGGCGCAACCGCGCTCATCGGCAGAGGTCACGTAGTCATGGGTGACGGCGGGGGTGCGGTGGGCCGAGGTGACCTTCGCTTCGAAAGGTATGCCAAGTTTATTGAGCACGTCAAAACTGGCTTCCATGATGGGAAGGTCGGAGTCGGAGCCCATTAGGATGGCGACGAAAGGTTTGCTCATGGGGTGAAGCCTCGTGTGCTGTGAAAAACCGCACAGGCTACCCGAAGACGCAGACAAGGGCAATCGGGGCGGGGGCTATTTGATGCGGTTATAAAGTCCGGCTCGCTGCTCGACCCAGCCTTCGAGCTCAAGTTGTACCAGCTGGGCGCTGAGCGTGGCAGCTGCGAGTTGGGTACGTGACATCAATGTATCCAGGTCAGCAGGGTCAAAGCCGAGTGCGTTGAGTATCTGATTCGCGGTGTTATCAAGCTTGCTGATAGCGTCTGGTGTGTTTGCTGGCTCCACCCCTTCGGCTTTGTAGGCAAGCATGCCGCCCAGTTCATTAATGATGTCATCGGCCGTTTCTACCAGTGCTGCGCCCTGTCGAATCAGTTGGTGGCAGCCCTTGGCGCTGGGGTTGTGGATAGATCCGGGTATGGCAAAAACCTCGCGCCCTTGCTCCATGGCGAGGCGGGCGGTAATCAGTGACCCACTTTTCAGTGCGGCTTCGACGACGAGAACACCGAGGCTGAGGCCGCTGATAATGCGATTGCGCTGGGGGAAGTTGCCGGGGCGGGCTGGCGTGCCGGGCGGGAATTCGGAAACAATAGCCCCGCCCCTGGTGAGAATGTCTGCATAGAGACTTTGGTGGCGGCGGGGGTAAATAACATCAACCCCGGTGCCGAGCACGGCGATGGTATTGCCGGTTTCCAGTGCGCCGAGGTGGGCGGCAGCATCTATACCCAGGGCCAGACCGCTGGTAATCGTAAAGCCACTATTGGCCAGATATCGAGCAAAGGCGCGCGCATTTTGTTGTCCAGCGGCGGAATGGTGGCGGCTACCGACGATGGCTATTTGCGGCAGGTTTAGGGCGCTGGTGTTGCCTTTGACAAAGAGCAGGGCAGGCGGCGTATCGATTTCCCGCAACAGCGCCGGATAGTCTGGCGAAGATATAAGAACGATATCGATAGCTTGCGCAGTGCAGGTGTGGAGAATCTCTTGTGCGAATTGTGCAAAATCAGCAGGTTTGGCGCGGTAGGCGTTTAGCCCTTTGCGGTAGGCGGGTACTACTGTATTTGTCGGGGTTTGCAGGGCTTGGGTAAAAGAGCCAAATTGTTGGTGAAGTTTACTGAGGGCAACGGAGCCGATGCCGGGGAGTGCTTGTAGTATCAGGGCGCATTCGTGCTCGGTGAGCATAGGTCCCATCCTTGGGCATGTTGAAGGCTATCTTCTTAATAGAAAGGCCCCGTGTAAGGACCTTTCTATTAAAGTGTTGGGTTTATGGTTGACGTACGATGTCTTTGATCTGGATGGGTAATTCAGCCGTGAGAACCAGGGCAAAGCTCATCTTTTCAAAGGTACGGAAAACCATTAGCAGGCCGGCTTTCTCTGGGGGTAGAGTGACGCTGCCGCCTTGTACGCGGTCTTTAACAACGACACCGGCCTTGAGGATAGATAGCATATTGCCAATTTCTATACCGTCGCGCTCGCCGAGATTAATGCTGACTACGTCGAGCATACCGCCGGTACTCACTGCGCCTTCAACGGATAGGATCAAGCCTTCGGTGCCTTCAGGAGGGGCGCTGGGGTAGAACGTTGTATCAATCTTGCGTTCTTCATGTTCCAGGAGCCTGTCGTCGATACGCAGTTCTTCAAGACTACGGGTGGCGATGAGTGTAAGGATGTCGTCGTTAAGAGCCGTTACGCTTCCTGCGCCAATATCTTTCGCTCGAATACCAAGTGTTTCATTGGTGATTGGGTCGACGAAAGCGCCACCGTTGCGATAAATGCCATAGGAGTTCTGAGTCTCGGAGAAGTCGCCTCGGGCATAAAAGCTATCACCTTTAGCCGTGAGTAAATGCTTGGTTTGGCCGGCAAGTATGTAAGGGGCACTCTCGAGCACACCGGGCTCAACAACGCGATTACGGGACAGGAAGCTATTGATCATATCCAGTGGCAGAGCGGGGATGGCCTGGCGGTCGGCGATTTCGCGGATTTTAGGGCTGAGTTTAACGTTGCGGCTGCGCGTGAGCGTTAGACGGGGTTTGCCATCAATGTAGATCAGGCTGATGATGTCGCCAGGGTAGATCAAATGAGGGTTTTGAATTTGTGGATTGACCTGCCATATTTCGGGCCACAACCAGGGTTGGGCGAGAAAGTGGGCAGAAATATCCCAGAGAGTATCGCCCTTCGTGACCGTGTGCTTGTCGGGGATATCGTCGTTAAACGGGGCTTCGGCCACGGCTGTTGTGACAAGGACACAGACACTCATTAATGCCAGTGCTACTGTCTTTATAGGGCTCTTCATAAAGGCTCTTCCTTAGGCTGAATGCCGATGGTGTATACTGCGGTCATCGGCAGGTTCAGGGTTGTAATTATTGGACCAGCCCGGATGTTAACAGCCGTTTATACTTTTTTGCTAGAATTCCATCACAAAGCTATGACTATTCGAACAATTCTTGAATTTCCCGACCCCCGCTTACGTACTACAGCTGCGCCAGTGGCAAAGGTCGATAAGCATATTCGCTACCTGCTCGACGACATGTTTGAAACCATGTACGAGGCCAAGGGTATTGGTTTGGCGGCGACACAAATTGACGTACACGAACGGGTTGTCGTGATGGATGTCTCGGAAGAGAGAGATAGCCCGCTGATTCTGATTAACCCCGAAGTTGAACTTATCGGCGATGGCCGGCTGGAACACGATGAAGGCTGCCTTTCTGTGCCGGGGTTCTACGAAACCGTGTCGCGTCCTGACTGTATTCGCCTGCGAGCGACCAACGAAAAGGGTGAAACCTTTGAGCTGGAGCCGGATGGTCTGCTGGCGGTATGCATTCAGCATGAGCTTGACCATCTTAATGGCAAATTGTTTGTCGATTATCTATCTGCTCTGAAGCGCCAGCGGATTCGTAAAAAGCTGGAAAAGCTGCATCGGCAATTGGCTTAATATTTATCGAGAGCCGTTTTTAGACTGCACTCCCCATCGTTTTAAGCGCTACTTGCCGCCTATTGAGATCCTACTTTGAAGATTATTTTTGCCGGTACTCCCGATTTTGCGGTTAGCCACTTAGCCGCTTTGTTAGATCAGGGAAAACACAGCGTTGTGGCTGTTTATACCCAGCCCGACCGACCTTCAGGGCGCGGTAAAAAGCTCAAGCCTGGGCCGGTAAAACAGCTGGCAGAGCAACACGACCTGTCCGTTATGCAGCCACTCTCTTTGAAAAGCCCTGAAGATCAGCAACAACTGCAAGCCTTTGATGCCGATTTGATGGTGGTGGTTGCCTACGGTTTGATATTGCCCCAGGCGGTGCTCGATATGCCGCGCCTGGGCTGCATCAATGTTCACGCTTCTTTGCTGCCGCGCTGGCGGGGTGCTGCGCCAATACATCGAGCGTTGGAAGCGGGGGACGATAAAACCGGTGTCACCATCATGCAAATGGAAGCGGGGCTCGATACTGGCCCCATGTTGCTCAAGGCTGAATGCGATATAAGCGCTGAAGATACCGGCAGTAGTCTGCATGACAAATTGGCAGGCATCGGCTGCGAGGCTTTGCTCGAAGCTCTCGACGGTCTGGCAGGTAATAGCCTGGTCGCCGAAGTACAGGATGATGCGTTGAGCTGTTATGCGCCGAAAATCAGTAAAGAAGAGGCGCGACTCGATTGGTCGTGTTCGGCAACTGAGCTCGATTTAAAAATTCGCGCCTTCAATGCCTTCCCGGTCGCTTTCACCACCCTGGGTGATGACCGACTGAGAGTGTGGGCTGCCGAATTAGAGGCCTCCCACAATCATCAATCCAGTGCGGGCACACTTTTAAAATGCGATAGCCGAGGTATTTGGGTGGCCTGTGGGCAGGGCGCGCTAGTGCTCACTGAAATACAGCTGCCCGGGAAAAAACGCTTACCGGTACAGGCCGTATTGAATAGTCAGGCGCAATTATTCACTGCAGGCACGCAGCTGGGTTTGCCACAGGACAACAACAGTGCAAGTTAGAGTTGCTGCCGCCAAAGTATTATTAGCCGTTACCCGCGATGGGGTATCCCTCAACCAATGTCTGCCTGAGTTAATGGCGCAGGTGACGGAGCGTGACAGGCCTCTACTGCAGGAGCTTTGTTACGGCACTCTGCGCTGGTATCCCCGCTTAAACGTCTTACTTCATGAATTACTCGAAAAGCCATTCCGTGCAAAAGATCGAGACATTCACGTACTCCTCGCCTGCGCGCTTTATCAGTTGATGGAGACACGCATCCCCGACCACGCCGCCGTTAATGAAACGGTTGCTGCGATTAAAAAGCTGAAAAAGTCCTGGGCAAAAGGGCTGATTAATGGCGTGCTGCGGCGTTTTATTCGCGAGCGAGATAGTCTCAATACACAATTTGCCGCTAATAGTGCCTATCAGCATGCCCATCCAAAGTGGCTGTGCAAGCGTATTGAGAAAGCCTGGCCAGAGCAGGCCGCCGCTATTTTTGCTGCCAATAATCACCCGGGGCCAATGACATTACGCGTCAATCGCTTGCGGCAGAATCGAGCTGATTACTTAGGCACACTGCAGACGGCGAGCATTGAAGCGAAGGCAACAGCGCTGAGCGAAGATGGCGTGCAGCTTATTAAAGCGATGGGTGTTGATGGCATTCCCGGTTTTGCCGAGGGTCAGCTCAGCGTGCAGGACGAGGCGGCCCAGCTCGCCGCCCAATTGTTGCAGCTAGAATCCGGGCAGCGAGTGCTCGATGCCTGCTGCGCCCCCGGCGGTAAAACCTGCCACATTCTTGAACGCGAGCCCAAACTCGCCGAACTGGTGGCCCTCGATATCGATGACTCGCGTTTAGAGCGCGTCAGAGAGAATTTCGAACGCTTGAATGTACAGGCCAACTTGGTCGTGGCAGATGCTGCTGCTACGGATAAGTGGTGGGATGGGCAGCCTTTTGACCGCATCCTGCTCGACGCTCCCTGTTCTGCCACTGGGGTGATTCGACGCCACCCCGATATCAAATTACTGCGTAAATCCGATGATATTGCCCGCCTTGCGGAGCTGCAGTCAGCGTTACTTGACGCCCTGTGGCCACTGCTTAAATCTGGGGGTAAACTACTCTACGCAACCTGCTCCATATTGCCCGAAGAAAACGATGCCAGCATTGCCGGGTTTATTGCTCGCCAGAGCGATGCCAAAGTGCTTAATATCACGGCAGAAATAGGTATGCAGACGCCACTGGGGCGTCAATTGTTGCCGACAATCGACGGCCACGATGGTTTTTATTATGCCCTGCTGTGTAAGAGCTAAAACGAAATGAGTAAGCGACGTTAAAACATGAAAATTGTGATTGTTGGTGCCGGTCAGGTCGGTGGTACGCTGGCTGAAAACCTCGCCAGTGAAGCGAATGATATTTCCCTGATCGACCCCGATGAAAAGCGTTTGCGCGAGCTGCAGGACAGGCTCGATATCCGCACTGTACCGGGCCTGGGTTCCCACCCTGACGTGCTCGAGTCTGCGGGCATAGAAGATGCTGACATGATCGTTGCTGTCACTAGCAGCGATGAAGTGAATATGTTGGCCTGCCAGATCGCCTTCTCGTTGTATCGCACGCCAACCAAGATTGCCCGAGTGCGTGACAGCAGTTACATCAGCAAAGCCTATCGCGACAAGCTTTTTAATGACGCCCATGTGCCGGTCGATGTGCTGATTACGCCTGAGCAAGTAGTGACTGACTATATTCGTAAACTGGTCGAGCATCCCGGTGCTCTGCAGGTGCTCGATTTTGCCGATGGTGACGTGCAATTAATGGCGATACGCGCACTTGCGGGTGGGCCGATGGTGGGTCATCAGCTGAGTGAAATTCGCGAAGAAATGCCCGGTGTTGATGCCCGTGCAGCGGCTATTTATCGTCAAGACCGCTCCATTGTCCCCCAGGGCGATACGGTGATTGAAGAGGGTGACGAGGTGTTTTTCGTCGCCGCTCGCTCAGATATTCTCAAAGTAATGAGCTTTCTGCGGCGTGCAGAAAAACCCTATCGTCGCCTGATTATTGCCGGTGGGGGTAATATTGGTTTCCGCCTGGCGAAAGTGCTGGAGGGAAGCTACAACGTCAAGGTCATTGAATACAATTTGTCGCGAGCGGAATATCTGGCCGAGTCACTGAATAAAACGGTCGTGTTGAATGGCCAGGCGGCAGACCGGGAATTACTACTCGAAGAAAATATCGATAAAACCGATGTTTTCATCGCCGTCACCAATGACGACGAGGTCAATATTATGGCCTCTCTGCTTGCCAAACGTCTGGGTGCCAGAAAGGTGATGACCCTGATTACCAACCCGGTTTACGCTGAATTGATGCAGGGTAGTGAAATTGATATCGCCGTGTCGCCCCAACAAGCCACCACCAGTTCACTGCTCAGTCATGTGCGTCGCGGCGATACCGTCAACGTACACTCTCTGCGTCGTGGTGCGGCCGAAGCGCTGGAGATTGTCGCCCACGGTGATGCCAGAAGCTCGAAAGTAGTGGGCAAGGCGATTGAGGATCTGACCCTGCCAATGGGCTCGACCATTGCGGCATTAGTGCGTCATGGCGAGGTGATTATTACCCACCACGACACGGTGATAGAGTCGGATGATCACGTCATCGTATTTATGATCGACAAGCGCCATACGCGTGATGTCGAAAAACTCTTTCAAGTTGGCTTCACCTTTTTTTAGGGACTTATATTTTCGCATGCTCACTTCAAGTCCCGGTACAGCCTAATGCATTATTCAGTAATTGCGCGTATTTTGGGTTTGTTGTTGATGATATTCAGCCTCACCCTATTGGTGCCTATTGTTGTGGCGATGATTTATCAAGAGCAAACGATAGGTGCCTTCTTTCTTGCCTTCGCCATTATTTTCTCCATTGGCATGCTGGTGTGGCTGCCGAATAGTCGTAGTAGTGGCGATTTGCGCACCCGGGATGGTTTTCTGGTAACCGTACTTTTTTGGGGCATGCTCGGTCTGGGCGGCGCATTGCCGTTGGCGCTGACGGAATCTTCTCTATCTATTACTGACGCGGTGTTTGAATCATTGTCGGGACTGACGACGACTGGCGCTACGGTGATCAGTGGTCTGGATGAACTACCGCGCTCCGTTCTCTACTATCGCCAGCAACTCCAGTGGTTGGGTGGTATTGGTATTGTGGTGATTGCCGTGGCCATTATGCCGATGCTCGGTATTGGCGGCATGCAGCTCTATCGCACCGAAACACCGGGCCCGGTTAAAGACAGCAAGTTGACACCGCGTATTACCGAGACCGCAAAGGTGTTGTTTTTCATCTACGTTATTCTTACCGCCGCCTGTGCTTTTGCCTATTGGCTGGCGGGGATGAATGCATTTGACGCCATTGGCCATAGTTTTTCAACGGTCGCCATTGGTGGTTTTTCAACCCATGATGCGAGCATGGGCTTTTTTGATAGCGCTTTAATTAACAGTGTCTGTATATTTTTTATGGCCCTGTCGGGTCTGAATTTTGGCCTGCATTTTATGGCCTGGCACCGCAAGAGTGTTTTCTCGTATTTTCGCGATTCAGAGGCTTTGCTGTACATGGCGATGTTGGTCGTCGGTATGTTCGTGGTCTGTGCTTACCTTTACTACAGTGACACCTACGGTGGTATGGATAGCCTCAATCACGGCGTTTTTCAATTAGTGTCGATGATGACAACGACAGGTTTTGCCACCGTCAACTTCAGTGCCTGGCCCAGTTTTGTACCTTTCTTTCTTATCTTTCTCTCGTTTTTTGGTGCCTGTGCCGGGTCAACTGGCGGTGGTATAAAAGTGGGTCGTATGATGGTCATGGCCAAGCAGGGCCTGCGTGAAATTCAAAAGCTGATTCACCCTAATGCGGTGATTCCGATTAAGGTCAATGGCCGCATTGTGCCGGAGCGTGTTACGAATTCCATCTGGGCTTTCTTTGGGGTTTATCTGGCCGTTTTCTACGGCATTGTGCTGCTATTGATGGCCTCCGGTCTTGACTACATTACTGCCTGGTCGGCGACGGCGGCTTCACTCAACAATCTCGGTCCGGGGCTGGGCGAAGTGGCGGCTAATTATGGCGGCATCAATAGCTTTGCCAAATGGGTGCTGTGCGGCGGTATGCTGCTGGGTCGGCTGGAGATCTTTACGCTACTGGTGTTGTTTACGCCGATGTTCTGGCGCCGTTAGCCCTCACCTTCAAACAGCTTGGCATATTCCTGCCGTAGCAGATGCTTCTTCACTTTACCCGTCGCCGTCATCGGTAACTGCTCGAGAATAATCACTCGCTTGGGTGTTTCGAAACCGCCGAGCTCCGTTTTACAGTGAGCAATAATTGCCTGTTCATCGAGTTGTGCATCTGGCTTGCGACTCACTACGGCGGTGACAGCTTCGCCCCAATGTTCGTGGGGCAGGCCAATAACGCCGACATTGGCAACGCCCTCGCAGGCGAGAATACAGCTCTCCACTTTGACGGAAGAAACATTTTCGCCACCGGACTTAACGATATCCTTCTTGCGATCGACAAAACAGAATTGGCCGTCATCGTCGATGTAACCGATATCACCGGAGTGATGCCAGCCAAAGGCCTGGGCTTCCTGGGTAGCTTCTTCGTTGCGATAGTAACCGAGCATCACCTGGGGGCAGCGCCACACCACTTCGCCAATTTCACCCGGCGGTAGTAGTTTACCCTGGTCGTCCATGACCGCCTGGTCGCTGGTGATGGAGCCGCCACCCCATATATTGCCCTCTTTCTTACCGACCCAATGGGTATCCATCACTGTTGACACGCCGTTGATTTCAGTTTGCCCGGAGCCAGTGGTAAAGGGGCAGCCGAAGACCTCGCTAAGCTGGTTCAGTGTTGGCGCATCCATGGGAGCCATACCGTACATGCCGATTTGCATGCTGGAATAGTCGTGTTGATCCAGCGTGGGGCTGCCGAGCATGGCCTTCCACATTAGCGGCAGCAAAATGGCGAACTTGAGTTTTTCAGACTCAATTAACGCCAGCACCGTGGCCGGATTAAAACCATTTTGCAGCACTACTTTGGCACCGAGGTGAAGGGATACCAGTGCGAAGAGTTCGGCGGTGATATGAAACAACGGCAAGACGGCGGGGTGGGCGGTGCTGTTTTTATTGGCACCAATACTGATGACGGTGTTGAGTGTGGCGATATAAATGTTCTTGTGGGACAACATCACGCCCTTGGGGCGAGCGGTGGTGCCACTGGTGTACATGATTTGGGCGACATCGTCGTCTTCGATAATAATGTCTTCAACTTCGCTGTTGTCCTGTCCTGCGAGTAAAGCGTCGATACTAATAACGCCGTCAGTTGCTTCACCTGCGAGGCTCGCTAGCAAGAAGGATCGATCAATATTCGCTGTAACCTGATTAACCAGAGGCTGAAGTATCGCATCGGCAAATACAGCGACAGCGCCGGAGTGTTCAATGTTGTATTCCACATCCGTGGGATTCTGCACGTAGTTGATGGGCACAGCCGTAAAGCCGCCTTTAAAACAGCTCAGCAAAGCGGTGAGCATCTGACTGGTATTGGCGCCGAGAATGGCAATACGGTCGCCCTGTTTAATACCCTTTTCACGTAAGCCGCGAACCAGCTGATTAACCCGTTGGTTTAAGGTCGCAAAGTCGATGGCAACACGTTCGTCGTCGATGAACTCAACCAGCGCTTCATGCTGCCCGTGGCTGGCAGCCCGGCGGCGTAGGGTGTCGCCCATGGCGATGCGGCGGATCAAATTGACTTCAAGGGGAGTACTCATCAGCTTGGCTCTTTTATTGTTTTATTGATGGAATTCCTGATTAACGCGGGTTTGATCAAGGATTCCTTACAGTTTGAGCAGCGCGGTTAAAGCTTATCGGCGCCGCCCTCTTCCAGCCAGCGGGCGCAATCGGGGCTCAATGCACGCTCGACGGCGGCCTCGGCTTCTTTCAGCTCTTCAGCCGTCAATACATCACGCCAGCGGCCATTCGTGCCTTTGTTGACGAAGGCTTTCGCGCCGCCAGCAAAAATTTTATCCATACCGGGGAGCAGCTCAACGGCATTGTTTTTCATATTGTCAAAGGTGGCCTGTTCGACCAAGCTGGGCCATAGGGCTTCATCAACGCTAATGTCGAGAAAGTCGGCAACCTTGCGCATCTCCCCTTCGAGATCTTTGAGCAGGTCGCTAAAGTGAACCATGTAAATATTCGGTAAGTGGCGATAATCCCACCACGACTGGGTAAATGTCAGGTGCGACCAGAAGGGATAGCCGTCGGTTTCCCACTCGAAATTACCTTTGTTAATCCAGTTGTGCCAGAGGTCGTGGATATCGTCATACAGAGGCGGAAACTCTTCGCCGACTCGGCCGGGGGTGTTGTTCAATGCGCCAATAAAATCCTCGGTATAGTTCGATGTGTGATTCCACAGCGACATAAAAACATCGCGCACGTCGCGGCCGACAACGATGTATTTCATTTCAGGGTAATAGGGCAGGGCATTGAGGGGCGAGTGGGTTTTCAGAAAGCGGCGGTGGGTTTGGGCCTCTATGGTTGCAAGGGTTTCATCCAGTGGCGATAGGCGCATATCGAGCCAGAGTGACATATCGTGAAAAGATTCGGCCGGAGGATTGTCCTGAAATAGTAGTAGCGAAACGATGCGCTGCATCCACGTAGTGCCACTTTTCATCGACGTGCAAATCAGAATATCGTCGTCGCGCACCTGGTAGTTTTCCCAGCGGGTGCTGTCGAGGTGGTGATTTTGATAGGTGCGGTTGTGCTCGGGTAATGCTGGCTTCATTTTACGCCCTGCTTTTTATTATTGGTTTGTTTTACTGCGCCTTTTAGGCGCTATGGTTAGACAATGGCTTGAGTTGCTTAAAATCCTTCGTCGAGATCAGCATACCTGACAATACGCGGCGTGCCACTATCGGCGCTGACTTCAATAATACTGTGACAGCAGTTGTGCATGCGCGGTGGTTCCCAGAAGCGGCTCAGGGGGCGGCCTTCGTAGTGGGAGAGTACGGACTTTATCCAAGCGCCATGGCTAACCAGAGCGACTTCCATTCCCGCACAACTTTCGAGAATAGTTTCAACAGCGGCCAGGGCACGCCGTTGCAAGGCATGGAAAGTCTCCGCGCCTTCAATATTGAAACTGTCGGGAGTATTGCGAAAGGCAAAAACGGCTTGCGGCTCAACCTTTTCAATATCGGCATAGAGGAAGCCCTCCCAGCGGCCGAGCATGATTTCGCGCAAATCATCCTGATAACTCACCGGCTGCTCGCAGTGGCTGAGGGCGAGAGCTGTGGTCTGCCGCGCGCGAGTGCTGGTGCTAGAGAAGACACGATCAAAGTTGACGGCGGCCAATTTCTTTTGCAGCTCAACGGCCTGTTGCTGGCCTAGTTCGCTGAGTACGGATTCAAGCTGGCCCTGAACGCGGCCCTCGGCATTCCAGTCGGTTTCGCCGTGGCGAATAAGGTGTAGTCTGGTCATACTATTATGAACTCTTAACGTTGGTTGTTTACAGATTACAGCGAGTGTTTATGAGCTTGTTTTGGTAGCAGGTGAATGCTCCAGCCTTTCCGCTAGCCAAACTTTAATAATAGATTGCCGAGTGACGCCAAGCCGCGAAGCTTCTTTGTCTAATGAATCAATCATCCAGATAGGGAAGTCGACATTGACTCTTTTTTGCGTCTGATTGGGACGTTTAAGGGTCGACAAATCTAAACTGTCGATAATATCGCCGGTGTTGTCATCAAACGTTTTATCAAAATCTTTAGCTTTCATATAAATCTACCTCAGACTTTCTAGAGCGGCGTACAGAAATAATCCTGATATTGGGTGCGCGAAAGGTTGTTATAGCAGACCAATGTTTACCTTGGATGATACCGACGACAAGGGATCTGGCTTCGTCGTTAAAACGGGTCTGAACTTCGATCAGGCAGGGGTCGAGCCAGATCGCCTGCGCTTCGACAAAATTAATGCCGTGTTTTTGAGCGTTCGACAGGCTTTTGTTTTGGTCAAACTCAAATTTAAACATAGTATAAAAAATATACCATTATTATGCTTTTCGCAAGTACGCTAAGACACTTCTAGCTAGGGCGCCAGCTGATTAATCACCCAGTTCTTATCTTCGTTGAGGCTGTACTGATAACGATCATGCAGGCGATTTTCACCTCCCTGCCAAAACTGAAACTCCTCCGGCACTACGCGAAAGCCCCCCCAAAAGTCCGGTGTCGGTATTTCGCCGTGGGTAAACTTTTCTTTCATCGCCATAAATTGCGATTCAAGAGCCTGGCGCGAGGTGAGTCGTGCGCTTTGCTTTGATGCCCAGGCGGCCAGTTGGCTGTCTTTGGGGCGGCTGAGAAAATACTTCAACACGTCTTTGCGGCTGACTTTTTCCACTACGCCGCCAATGCTGACCTGGCGGTCGAGGAAAAACCACGGGAAGTGCAGGCTGGCGTGGGGGTTGTGGGCAATATTGTGGGCCTTACGGCTGCCGAGGTTGGTGTAAAAAACAAAACCCCGTTTATCGAAACCTTTTAATAATACGGCGCGGTGCCAGGGTTTATTGTCGGCACCGACGGTGGCAATGGTCATTGCCGTGGGGTCTTTAATAGGTGATTGGCAGGCCTGATCCAGCCACAGCTGGAACTGGTCGAAGGGGTCGTCGCGCAGGGATTCACGACTGAGGCGGCCGTAGTCGTATTCCCTGCGGGTATCTTCGATAGTCATTTTTTAAGCCCTTAGCTTGCCGACAGACCGCCATCGAGGGGAACAACGGCGCCGTTCATAAAGCTATTATCTTTCGAGCAAGCCCAAAGCATAGCCTGGACAATTTCTTCGACTTCGCCGAGTCGCTTCATAGGGTTGCCAGCCATCAGGTTTTCGCGGCTTTTACCACCGGAGGCTTTCAGGCTATTTTCAACCAGCGGCGTTTTGGCAAAGGCGGGGCAAATGGCATTAACACGAATATTCATTTTGCCGTATTCAAGCGCCGCCGATTTCGTCAGCCCGATAACACCGTGTTTGCCCGATGAATACAGGCTTAAAAAGGGCGAGCCCATTAAACCGGCCGCAGAGGCGACGTTGAGAATAACGCCGGCTTCCTGCTCGACCATCTGCGTTAGCTCGTATTTCATGCAGAGGAAAACACCCTTCTGATTGACGCCGTTGGTTTGGTCCCAGTTGGCTTCATCGAGTTGGTGCAGACGCTTTTTAGGGTGGGAGATACCGGCGTTATTAATGCCGATATCGAGGCGGCCGTAGGTTTTAACGCAAGCGGCAACGAAGGCCTCGACCTGATCGTTGTTGCTCACGTCGCAGGCCATGGCCAATGCTTCGCCACCCGTGGCTTTAACTTTGTCGGCAACGGCCTGTACTGCATCGGCATTGATATCACCGAGGGCAAGTTTGGCACCCGCTTGCGCAAAGCACTGAGCGGCCAGTTCGCCAAAGCCGCTGGCGGCCCCAGTAATGAGTACAACCTGGTCAGTAAAATCGTAACGTGTTTGCATTTTATTATCTCCCAGTCTTGTTCTTAAAGGCTCATACCGCCATCGACAATGGTGCAGGTGCCGGTGGTATAGCTGCCCGCATCCGATACCAAATAGAGCACGGCACCGGCCATTTCTTCGGGTTCGGCGTGGCGGCCCATGGGGATTTTTTCCATCAGCTGGCTGTGAATGTCTTCGTTGGTGAACAGTGCGCCAGCAAATTTTGTTTTGGTGAGCCCGGGTAGCAGCGCGTTAACGCGAATATTATCCGGCCCGCATTCGATGGCGAAGGTTTTTGTCATACTCACAACAGCCGCTTTGGTAATGGAATAAATACCCTGCTGTGGCCCGGGTGAAAGGGCGTTAATGGATGAGGTGTTAACGATGGCACCGGAGCCTTGCTGGCGCATGAGTTTGCAGGCAGCGGTCGACATATAAAAATAACCACGAATATTGACGTCGAGGGTTTTCTGGAAAGAAACGAGATCGGTATCGACCACATGCCCGAAATAGGGGTTGGTTGCCGCGTTGTTGACGAGAATTTCCAGCCGCCCGTGGGTGCTGGCAATGTGCTCAAAAATCGCGTCAATTTGTTCCATGTCGCCGATGTGACAGGGGAAGGCTTCGGCACTACCGCCAGCGGCAGCAATTTCGTCGACCACTTTCTGGCAGCCTTCAACGCGGCGGCTGGAAACGATAACGTGAGCGCCCTGTTCGGCGAGGAGTTTGGCAATGGCTTCGCCGATGCCTCGGCTAGCGCCTGTCACCAGAGCAATTCTGCCGGTTAAATCGAATAAATTTGTAGCCATTTTATTTTCCTTAAATTGACATTAATAAGTGGCCGCCATCGATGGGTAGGGCAACACCGTTGATAAACGAACTGGCATCACTGGCGAGTAAAAGTAGGGGTGCATTCATTTCACGCATTTCACCCAAGCGTTTGGCCGGCGTTGAGCTGATATATTTTTTACCGGCTTCGCTCTCAAAGTATTCGCCGTTCATTTCCGTTTTAAAATAACCGGGGCAAATGGCATTAACGCGGATATTTTTATCGGCCAGTTCCAGCGCCATATGTTTGGTGAGCTGAATAACACCGGCTTTGGAGGCGGAGTAAACGCCGTGGCCAAGGCTGGTGGCCAGGCCGAGTACAGAGGAAATGTTGACGATGGAGCCACCCTTGTCAGCGGCAACCATACGGCGGGCGGCTTCGGTGGCGACTATCCAGGCACCTTTTAAATTGGTGTCGACCACAAAATCCCAGTCGGCTTCGCTGGTTTTATGCACCATTTTTGGTACAGCAACACCGGCGTTATTGATCAGCACGTTGACTGTGCCGAAGGCTTGTTCGGCGCTATCAAAGGCGGCGGCAACGCTATCGATCTGGGTAACATCCATCGCCACGGCGAGTGCTTCGCCACCGCTGGCTTTAATTTCATCGACCAGTGTTTGCAATTTAGCTTCACGTCGAGCGCCGACTACTACTTTGGCGCCAGCCTCGGCCAACACGCGGGCAAAGTGATTGCCAAAGCCGCTGGAAGCGCCGGTGACCAGAGCAACCTTTCCCTTTAAATTAAAGGCGGATGTATCGAGTGATTCGCTCACGATATTTCCCCGTCGGGTTTAATAATGACTTTACCCATGACATTGCGGCCGGTGACATATTTAATCGCGTCGATGCCTTTTGACAGGGGATAAATCGTATCAATAATGGGCGTTACCGTGCCGTCTTTCACCCAGGCAAAGAGCTCGCGCATATTGGCAGCGTGAACCTCAGGTTCATTTTTGGTGAACTGACCCCAGAAAACCCCGACCAGTGAATAGCCTTTTACCAGTGTTAAATTGACTGGTAGTTCGGGGATGCGCCCGGAGGCAAAACCGACCACCAGTAAGCGACCATTCCAGGCCATGGCGCGGGAGCAGGTGTCGAAGGCGTCGCCGCCGACCACGTCGTAAACCACATCCGCACCGCGGCCATCGGTGTGCTTTTTAATCGCCGATTTGAGATCTTCTTTACTGTAGTTGATGCCGATATCCGCACCCTGCTCTTTGGCAAAGGCGAGCTTTTCATCACTGGAACACACGGCGATGACTTTAGCGCCAATCGCTTTGCCGATTTGCACGGCCGCAGTACCCGTGCCACCGGCAGCGCCGAGCACCACCAATGTTTCACCAGCTTTGAGCTGGGCTCGCTGGCGCAAAGCGTGGTGAGCGGTGCCGGTTGCGCCGAGCAATGCGGCACCCGCGTCAAAAGACATAAAATCGGGTAGAGGCGTGGGTTCGGTAGCGGGTAGAACGATTTTCTCTGCGTAGGCACCGAAGTCGTAGGTGAGGCTAATGAGCCGGTCACCGATGGCCCATTGGCTGACATTGCTGCCGAGGCCGATAACCTCACCGCAGATTTCAGAGCCGGGGGCAAAGGGGCACTCGGGCTGAAATTGATACTTGCCCTCGACTAGCAGGCCGTCGGGGAAGTTAACACCAATGCCTTTAATGGCGACGAGAATTTCATCGGGGGCGGGTACGGGGTCGGTAAAGTCGCGGTAAACAAGATCGTCGACTTCGCCGTAGGCTTCACAAATTAGCGCTTTCATTTTAAGTCCTTATTTTTTGTGCGGGCAGGCTTAGGGCTTGATAACCACTTTGCCTTTTACGTTTCTGCCGGTGACATATTGAATCGCTTTAACGCCATCGCTCAGGGCAAAGGTCTTATCGATAACGGGCACCACTTTGCCCGCTTCAAACCATTGCAGCAGTTCGACCATATTGGCTGCGTGGTCTTCGGGCTGCTTCTTGGTGAAGGTGCCCCAGAATACGCCGACCACGGAATAGCCTTTTACCAGGGTTAAATTGACGGGCAGCGTGGGAATGCGCCCGGAGGCGAAACCAACAATCAGCAGGCGGCCATTCCAGGCCATTGAGCGTGAGCATACATCGAAAGCATCGCCACCCACGGCATCGTAAACCACGTCAGCACCGCGACCGCCGGTGCGTTCTTTAATCGCGGCTTTCAGGTCTTCGTTGCTGTAATTAATACCTTCATCGGCACCCTGTGCTTTGGCGAAGGCGATTTTCTCATCCGTTGAGCAAACGGCGATGACCTTCGCACCCATGGCTTTGCCGATTTGTACGGCGGCAAGTCCAGCGCCACCAGCAGCACCGAGTACCACTAGCGTTTCGCCGGGCTTAAGTTGGCCCCGTTGCTTGAGCGCGTGGTGGGAGGTGGAGGTTGCACACAGCAATGCAGCCCCTTGTTCGAAGGACATGGAGGGCGTCATTTTATGAATGTCTTCCTCTAATACCGCGACCTGTTCGGCGTAGGCACCATGGTTGGCGTGCCAGCCAAAGACCTTGTCACCCACGGAAAAGCCTTTCACGCCTTCGCCGAGAGCGGCGACAGTACCGGCAAATTCGCCACCGGGCATAAAGGGCGTTTCGGGTTTGGCCTGATATTTACCTTCGACCAGTAGGCCGTCGGGGAAGTTGACGCCAATGGCGGCGATATCAACCAAGACCTGACCGGGGCCAGCTTCGGGGTTGGGCATGTCGCGGTAAACCAGATCGTCGATTTTGCCGTAGTGTTCACAGACTAGTGCTTTCATAAGATTCTCTGCTGTTTTAAGG
The DNA here is from genome assembly GCA_002162755.1 of Gammaproteobacteria bacterium 50_400_T64. GTDB lineage: Bacteria > Pseudomonadota > Gammaproteobacteria > Pseudomonadales > Porticoccaceae > Reddybacter. Next base: position 167,851 of record MAAS01000013.1, read on the forward strand.
CCCTCTTAGCGAAGGCCTCTACTTTATTGTTGTGCGTTTTTAAACGCGACCCTGCTCAGCCAGATATTCCATGGCAATTTCCGCCATGGGGCCCGCCATTTTACCGTAGGCCAGGGCCTCTTCATTGGACGCGGTGCCGTCTAAATAGCGCTTCATAATGCCCTGCAAAATGGCGGCAAAGCGGAAGAAGCTGAAGGCAAGGTAGAAGGTCCAGTTGGGTATTTCGCTGATGCCCCTATTTTTACAGTAGGCCGCGACGTACTCTTCTTCACTGGGAATGCCCAGTGCGGCACGGTCGACGCCGTTGAGTCCGGCGAGGTTGCCCAGCGCCGGATCGGCGGGCATACGCAGTTGCATGCACTGGTAGGCGATGTCGGAATAGGGGTGGCCGAGGGTGGACAGTTCCCAGTCGAGCACCGCCAGTACTTCGGCTTTGCCGGGGGCGAAGATCATGTTGTCGAGGCGATAGTCGCCGTGAATCAGGCTGACCTGACCGTCGTCTTCGGGCATGTTGGCGGGCAGCCAAGCCATGAGCTTTTCCATGGCGTCGAGGGTTTCGGTTTCAGCACCGCGATACTGCTTGGTCCAGCGGCTGATCTGGCGTTCGAAGTAATTGCCGGGGCGGCCAAAGCTCTCGAGATCGGCTTTAGCAATGTCGACACTGTGCAGGGCAGCCAGCACTTCGTTCATTTTGGCGTACATGGGGGCGCGGAGACCTTTGTCGACTTCAGTGAGCTGGGCGTCCCAGAAAATATCGCCGTCGATAAAATCCATGATGTAAAACATGCTGCCGATAATGCTGTCGTCGTCACAGAGCTTGTGCATGGTGGGTACGGGCACGCCGCTGCCTGCCAGTGCTGACATGACGCGGAATTCACGGTCGACCGCGTGGGCAGAAGGCAGTAGCTCGCCTGATGGCTTGCGGCGCAGCACATATTTTTTGCTGTCGGTGGTGATCATGTAAGTGGGGTTTGACTGGCCGCCGGAAAACTTTTCAGCGTTGAGGAGTTTGCCGAAGCCGGGGATATTGTCTGCCAAATAAGCACCCAGAGTGTCCATGGGTAGGCTATCAGTTGTGGTTGTCATAGTGGTTTTGACCTTATAGTCATGGGGCTTAATTTTATGCATTAAAGAAGAGCAGGTTGTGGCCTTCGCAGGAGACGGATGCTCCCGCGAAGGTAACGGCTTAGGCGTACTGGCGAGCCAGTGAGCGACCCAGCTGCATCATGTGTACCTGATCGGGGCCATCGGCGAAGCGGATTTGGCGCGCATAGTTGTAGGCTTCGGCGAGGAAATAGTCCTCAGTCAAACCTCCGGCACCGTGAACCTGAATGGCGCGGTCGACAACGCGCGCTGTCATCGCCGGGGTGACGATTTTAATCGCGGCAATTAAGTCTTTCGCCTCTTTGGCACCTTCGCGGTCAATCTTGTCGGCAGCCATCATGGTCAACAGACGGGCCTGTTCAATATCGCAGTAGGACTGGGCGATATCTTCGCGCACCGACTGGTGTTCGCTGAGCTTTTTGCCGAAGGTGCTACGCGATTCGACGCGAGCGCACATCAGTTCTAGTGCGCGTTGGGCACAACCGATAAGACGCATGCAATGGTGAATACGGCCTGGGCCAAGGCGACCCTGGGCGATTTCGAAGCCGCGGCCCTCGCCCAGCAGAATGTTTTCAACAGGAACGCGCACATCGTCAAAGCGAATTTCAGCTTCACCCAGGGGCGCACCGAGATAACCGAGGGTGGTTAACGGACGCACGATGGTCACGCCGGGGGTGTCTTTCGGTACCAGAATTTGCGATTGCTGAACGTGGCGATTGGGGTTGTCCGGGTCGGTCTTGCCCATCACGATCATGATTTTGCAGGCTTCGTGCATGATGCCGGTAATAAACCATTTCTTGCCGTTGATAACGTACTCGTCGCCATCGCGAACGATGGAGCACTCGACATTGGTGGCATCCGAACAGGCGGTGTCGGGCTCGGTCATGGCGAAAGAGGAACGGATTTCACCGGCGAGTAGAGGGGTTAGCCACTTGTCTTTCTGCGCCTGCGTGCCGTACTTAACGAACACTTCCATGTTGCCGGTGTCGGGAGCGTTGCAGTTGAACACCAGCGGTGCCCAGGGCACACGGCCCATGATTTCAGCCAGTGGCGCGTAGTCGACATTGCTGAGACCGTTTTCGTCGTCGGCATCGTGGGGTGGCAGGAAGAGATTCCACAGGCCAACGGCTTTGGCTTTCTTCTTCAGCTCTTCCATGATGGGTGGCGTTGCCCAGGGATTGTCGACCGTGTGCATGTACTCTTTGAATTCTGCCTCGACCGGATAGACTTCTTCTTTCATGAACTTCAAGAGTAAATCTTGCAGTGCCAGGGCTTTGGGGGAGTGTTGAAAGTTCATGTTGTGTTACCTCATTTCAAAAGTGTGTGATTGTAAAAGGATGGGTTTTGGTTTTTGGGTTTAATAAAATAATTGGGTGGTTAAACGATAGTAATGCTGTCGTGCCGCTCGCCTTGTTCGAGATGGGGCAACAGGTTGAAAGCGGCCAGTGAAATACGTTCGGCGTTGTAGTTAAAGCGAGTGGTGGAGGTGTTGCGAATTTGCATCATCAACTCGATGGCGGCATCGTCAGACAGGCCCATCACTTTCTTCATCGCCAGTGCCTTGGGGCCTCCGGAAGAGACGACCAGTACTCGCTCGCCGCGCGGGCCTTTGCGAGCATCGTCGAGGGCGCGGTGAACGCGCTCGTTAAAGTCGATCCAGGTTTCTGTTTTGTGCCCTTTCTGGGCATCGCGTTGCGCGATCTCTTCGTCGAGTTCACCGTCGATCCAGGCGCGCATGGTGCCGCGTAGGATGCCGAAAAACTGCCGCGCGGTTTTTGGCACTTCGGCGCTGGGGTCGTTGCGCCGGGCATACATCGCCATAATGGGGCGGAAATGGAATTCATTAAAGCCGGCATCAACCGTCGATTCCAGGTTTTGCCCCAGGCCTTCTTCTATACCGGCGAGGGTTTGCTTGTGGCGGCGCATATCGCCGGTAATGATGCGGTCAAACTGTAAGTTTCGTTTGCGGTAGTGCTCACCGAGCCAGACGGCTTGCTGTTGACCTAGGTCCGATAGTTGGTCGTAGACTTTGGCACCAAGAGAGGCCTGGCCGTGGCGGACAAAATATATTTCGCTCATAGAACACCCTTATTTCAGGCGATGCAGAATATATCAGCACTGGCTATTTATAAATCAATTTTTCGCACTCTCAATGCTGGCAGCTGGGCATGGGGTGAACAGGATTTTGCGATTGGCCGGCACCGTCAGCAGAGACGGTTGACCAAAGGTAATTGGCGACTTAGCTTTGCTAGTTTAGAATGCGCGCCCGAATTATCTTTATAAAATATCAGGTTATTGCCGATGCTGGCGTTGTTACAACGTTATTCCCCTTTGTTTTTCCTGAATGCCTGGCTGATGGTTGGGGATAGCTATGGGGCAGTAGTGAGTGAAGAGGACGTGCTGGGCGATATTCCCATGGTTAATATCGCCAGCCGCTTCGAACAGCCCGTCAATCGTGCGCCAGCTAGTATCACTCTTATTGATCGTGCGTTGCTTGATGCTTCCGGTGCCCAGACCTGGGCTGATGTTTTCCGGCTGGTACCGGGCTTCCAGTCCTACTCGCCTAATGGCAATCGCCAGGGGGTGTCTTACCATGGTTTTGGCAAGGAGTTCCCGAATCGGCTGGAGGTGATGGTTGATGGTCGCTCGGTTTACGAGCCCATTTTTTCTGCCGTAACCTGGGGCTCGCTGGGCGTTAATTTTGAAGATATCGATCACATCGAGATAGTGCGCGGCCCCAGCTCTCCGTCTCAAGGTTCTAATGCCTTGTTAGGGGCGGTGAATATTGTCACTCGTGCGCCTGTTCAGGATAGCGGTACGGCTCTGACGTATACCAGTGGCTCTCGCTCTACACGCAATGCGACCTTGCGGCACAATGATCAGCTTGGTGGTATGTTCTATCGTCTCAGTCTTGGTTATCAGCACAACGAGGGCTTTCCCGGCGTGGCGAACGAAGGCCCGCTGGACGATGGCCGCGAACGTTATCAATTGGCTTTTCGCGGCACTTTGACGCCTTCTTTGCAGGATAGTATTGATATCAGTTTTGGTATCGTCGATAACACTGAGGGTCTGGGGGATGGCGATCATCCCGATGAGTATTTATCGACCAATTACGATTCTAATTACCAGTCGGTGACCTGGTTGCGCTCCCTGACGAATGGTGATGAGCTGCAAATTAAAGGCTATCGCAATAGTTTGCGAGCAGGTAATCGTGTTAATCGGGGCTTGCTTTCAGCCGTATTTGCAGTGCCGCCGGCGGCTGTTCAAGGTCTTTTAGGTATCCCCGATCAGACCTTTACAGTGGGCTTTGACAGAGTGTCTTCTGAGCGCTTTGACCTTGAGCTGGAACAGCGTTTTGCACCCAGAGGCAATTGGCAGTCGGTCTGGGGTCTGGGTGTGCGTTCGGAAATGGTGGAGAGCGAGTTTTTATTCGGTCACGATGACAAAATTCGTGAAGAGTCCTTCCGCCTTTTTAGCCATAACGAATGGGCGCTGAGCCGTGACTGGGTGTTTAATTTTGGGGTGATGTTTGAAGATACGCCTGTCGGCACACTGGCTTCGCCCCGATTAGCGCTTAACTATGAATTTATCACTCATCATTCTTTGCGCATGGTTCTCGGGCGTAGTGAGCGGGCACCCTCTATTGCTGAGTTGAATACAGACCGAACTTCAGAGTTTGGGGGCTTAAGCTACGAAGCGGTGATTCGTTCAGGTCATGGGCTTCGTGAAGAGGGAGTTGACTATGCCGAGCTGGCTTATATTGGTCGTTTCCCCAGTGCCAATGTTGAGTTGGATATTAGTCTCTTCCGAGAGGAGGCGCGTGATGGGGTTGATGCTTACAGTGAAGACATCGTGCTGCCAATTCCTTTATTCGACGATACAATAAAAGTCATCGCTAATACGGGGGAGTGGGAAACGACGGGTGTGGAGTTACAGCTCTCCTATAAACCATTGGCAGGTAGTCTACTGCGTTTACATTATGCCTATCTTGATTTGGATAGTGATTACGTCAAACGATTTGAGCCGGTAGAATTGCAAAGTGATTTTAATACATCGCGGCCGCGGCACAGCGGTGGGTTGTTGTTTGCATATCAATTGACACCTCGTCTTAATGCCAGTGTGATGAGCTATTATCAAAGTGCAGCTGATTGGCGCAACGGCAATACTATTGATGGGTTTGCGCGGATTGATGCGCAGTTAAGTTATCGATTTGTGCTCGGTGGTTCACCGGTAAAGTTGCAGGCTATTGCTCAGAACTTGGGTAGTGATTATTCTGAATACAGTGACAACAACGTGTTTGAAACCCGCTTCTATATTAAAATGGAGGTCAGTTTGCCCTAGGGCAGCTGGTCGAATTGATGATAAGAGTAGTGGGTCAAAACGGATTTCATCGGGCTTTTGGCCGGCATGTGCCAGCGGTTCGCCAATGGCTGCATGATGCAGGATGTTGATTAAACACATGAAGCAAGGATGTAGACAAAGGTTTATCCCCTGGGCGATTGGCCGACTATTTGCCAGTCTTCTGCTGTCGCTCGTCAGTGTATTCGCTAGCGCCACCGCGCCATCTGTTTATCTGCTGTTATCGGGTGAGCAGGCTTATTATCAAGAAGTGTCGACAGTGTTTCAGCGAGTTCTGGCGGAGCGATACCACGCGCTACCTGTGCATACTTATACTCTTGATCAGACCTTGCAGGTGGCGCCAAACAGCATTGTTGTTGCGGTGGGTTCCAGGGCAAATGAGTTCGCACTGAGCCACCTTCCCGACGCGGATATCATCAGCTTATTAATGCCCGTGTCGGCCTGGGATGACCTGCTGACTCGTTCGTCGGGGGCAGGGCGGCGTGCGGCAGTGGTGATTGATCAACCCCTGGAGCGTTCAGTAGCGTTGGGCAAGCTGTTAGTGCCCACAGCCAAACGGGTTGGCGCTGTATTTGGTCCAGTTTCTGTGGCGAGTAAAGCCGAATTGCGTGGTGCTGTACAGCGAAGTGGCATGGAGTTGATTTATGCTGAGCTGGCGAGTGATGATAATCCGATAGGCGTTTTGGCTCCTCTGGTGCAAAAGACGGATGTATTTATTACGGTGGCTGATCGAGCCGTATTTAACAAAAGTGTCGCAAAGTGGCTGCTCTATTTAAGCTTTCGGCAAAAAGTCTCGGTTATTGGCTTTTCTAAATCCTATGCAAAAGCGGGTGCGCTTGCCGCTGTTTATTCCAGTCCGGAAAATATTGGTCGTCATGGGGCTGAATTGGTCTCGTTCCTGCTTTCCTCACAGGGGAAAGGACAGGGGGTGGATGAAAGCTGGAGAACTTACTACCCAGAATATTACACACTGGAAGTGAACAGGGAGGTGGCCAATGCCTTGAATATTGTCGTGCCAGAGCTTGAAGAGCTGTATCGGGAGTATCAGTTTTTACTTGAGTCCGTACAGTGATGGCCAGGCTTTGGCACTACTTTACTCAGACTTTGCATGGACGCTTGCTGTTGCTGACATCGGTTCCTTTAGTGTCGCTGGCCGTTCTGCTGACAGTCAAAACTGTTTCTGATGAGCGCGTAGATGTTAAACGTGAGTACCATAGCTTAGGGTCTACTGCGGCGACCTATTTGGCGGCGACTTCAGATTTCGCCCTTTATTCAGGTAATACTCAGTTACTTGATACCTTGGCGAAATCTATGTCTGAGTTACCTCAGATAGATGGCGTGACATTTCTGAATTCAAGCCGGGAGGTGCTGTCCTCAACATTTAAGGGGCAGGCCCCATGGTCTGGGTTATTGCCCGCCAGCATTGGCCTGGAATCTATTGTAATAGGAAGTCGACTTTATTTTGAAAGGCCTGTTTCCATTTCAGGTATTGAGATAGAGGACTATACCGATAGCAAGTCATCAGGTGGTGAGCTGGCAGCGATTGCTGGTTGGGTCATTATTGCGGTTGATCTCTCAGCGATGGAGGCTGAGCGGCAGGCAATTCTCATTCGCAATGGTAGTACGGCAGCAGGGCTGTTGGTTTTAGTCTTTTTCTTATCCTACGCCATAGGTAGCGGCATATTGACACCAATTACATCACTGACGGCTACAGTTGAGGAAATTGAAGGTGGCAATTTGGAGGCGCAGGCAGAGATAGTCGGTGTTAAAGAGCTGGCAGCCCTGAGTCGGGGTGTCAATTATATGGCTCGGTCTATTGCTGAAAGTCAGCAGGGTTTAGAGCAGCGTGTTAACAGTGCGACATCGCGCTTGCGCATGTTGCTGGAAGATTTGCAGACGAAAAACATTGAGTTAAAGGAAGAGCGAGAAAAGGCTGAGGAGGCAAATCGCGCCAAAAGTGATTTTCTGGCACGTATGAGCCATGAATTACGTACCCCTTTAAACTCCATTCAAGGCTTTGTGCGCTTGCTCGAACAGTCGGGGCTGGAGGCCTCGGAGCAGCAGTATTGTGCGATTATTGAACAGGCTGCGGAGCAGTTGTTATTATTGATAAACGATATTCTTGAGCATGCACGCTTGCAGTCAGGTGCCATGGCGCTGGATATTCAGCCTGTCGACATTGTTGGCTGTGTTGAAAACCCCGTACGGTTATTAGGCCCTTCGGCCTATGAAAAAAATGTTGACGTGATTATTGATATTGCCCCCGATTTACCCATCTTTCTTTATGGGGATTCTCTGCGTATACGCCAGGTGGTGTCAAACCTGGTGGCCAATGCCATCAAGTTTACTGAGCGGGGGCATATTTTGGTGCGGCTCTCTAGCAGGGGGGTGATCGACGGCAAGGTGATGTTGGTGCTAGAAGTGGAGGACACGGGCATCGGTATGTCGGAGGCGCAGCAGGACAAAATATTTGAAGCCTTTACCCAGGCCGATACAACGATTACCCGCCGTTTTGGTGGCACCGGGTTGGGTTTGTCTATCGTGCAAACCTTGATCTCATTGATGGGTGGGGACATCACGCTAAACAGTAAAGAGTCTGTTGGTACGACAATTCAAGTGAGCTTGCCTTTAGAGCGGCAAATCGATCACCGGCAGTTAAAGCGTTTGAGTAGTGCCGTTGCTGTGTTTGACCCCTTGAAAATTTCGCACCAGGCACTAGGGCATGCAATGGAGCGGATGACGAAGGATCCGCGGATGTACACTGATTTTGAGGTGCTGATTAAAGACCTGGTGATGGGAGATATTGAAGCCATTGTGATTAGCCTGCCGATCAGTGGGTTTGAATATTCGCTGGCTGATATGCTGGTGCGCGTACGTGAATATACCCCTGTGCCGGTATTCGTTTTCCTACCCCTTAGGGGCTTGCGTGGCAAGGCAGCGTTTAATATTAGCGGTGTTGAAAGTCTCGATATCAGCTATCTTGCCAAGCCCTGGTCAAGCGTCGATTTTTATGAGGTCTATAACACCTTAAAGCAGGGGCCCCTTGTTGGCACAGGTGTGCTTGCTCCGTTGTTGGGCGTGAAAGTACTCGTGGCAGAGGATAATAATTTCAGCCGTTTACTCTTGTCGACGCTGCTCGAAAAGGCCGGATGTGAGCTACAGGCGGTTGAAAATGGGCGTGAGGCTGTTGAGTTATGTGAGCAGACGACATTTGATCTGCTGGTTTTCGATGTGCATATGCCTGAGCTCAACGGTATTGATGCGCTTGAGGAGATCAGGGGCGAAGGAGGCCTCAACACGGCTACGCCTGCAGTTGTGCTAACGGCAGATGTGCTGCAGCACGAAGAAAGTCTGACGAGCCTGTCAGGGCGCAATAAAATGATGCATAAGCCCTTCGATAATAAGCGGCTTATTGATCTGGTGTTAACACTACTTGATAGACAGCCAAGCCGTGAGCCGCTACGGGCTTTGGCGACAGGACGGGTGCCGTTAGCAGAGTTTTTTCAGGAGGTTGATCGGCTTCTGGGCGGTGCGGTAAACGCCTATCAGGAACGCGATATTGATGAATTACGCGAAACTATTCATCAATTACTCGGCATTGCTGGCGTCTTTAAACTGGGTGAGCTAGAGAAGCAGGTGCAGGCCTTACATACCTTGGTCAGAGAAGAAGATGCCTGGGTGGGTGATGCCTTGCAGGCCGTAGAGGAAGAGCTTGCCCGCCTCAAGATTGAGGCGGGCGACGAGCTGGCTTAGTACGCCATTAATACATGCTTGCTGGAGTACTCGGACTTAACTGAGAACTCGCAGTCGTATAACGCCTTCTACCGCAGCGATGGCCGCGACAATATCGTCACTGGGCTGCTGTTCGACGTCGATAATGTTGTAGGCAATGTCGTCGCGACTTTTATTGACCAGATCGATCACGTTGTTATCACTGTCGGCGAGAATCCCCAGCACATTGCCGAGCACCTTGGGCACATTATTGTTGCTAAAAGTAATGCGGTAGCCCTTGCTTCTTGCCATGGCGATGGGCGGAAAGTTGACGGCGTTTTTGATATTACCGTTTTGCAGAAACTCCATCAGCTGATCGGCAGCCATAATGGCGCAGTTCTCTTCAGCTTCTTGAGTGCTAGCACCAATATGCGGGGTTAGAATCACATCAGCCCTGCCGAGTAGGTCGGGGGTGGGGAAGTCGGCGATATAGCCACCGAGTTGATTATCATCGAGAGCGGCGACAAGCGCGACTGTATCGACAATTTCCTCGCGGGCGAAATTGAGCAGCTTTGCACCGGGCTTAAAGCAGCGCAGGGCTTCAGCGTTGATCATGTGCCGAGTCGCTTCAATGGCGGGTACATGCAGGGTGACGTAGTCAGCACCGGCCAGCAGGCTTTGCAGGTTGTCCATTTTGCCAATCTCACTTGACAGGCGCCAGGCCGCTTCGACAGAGATAGCAGGGTCGTAGCCGATGACATTCATGCCAAGTTCCAGTGCCATATTGGCCACATTAGCACCGATGGCACCAAGGCCGACGACACCGAGGGTCTTGCCCTGTAATTCGCTACCGGCAAAGCGCTTTTTCTCTTTTTCGAGCAGCTTCGACATCTCGCCGGCATCACTCATGTCACTCAGTGACTGGGCATAATTGATGCCGCCAATAATATCTCGGGAGCCCAGTAGCAAGCTTGCGGCGACCAACTCTTTTACGGCATTGGCATTGGCGCCGGGGGTGTTAAATACCACCACGCCCTTACTTGAGTAATCGGCGACGGGAATATTGTTAACGCCGGCACCAGCGCGGGCGATAGCGACCAGGCTTTCGGGGATATCTTCGCCGTGGAGTTTGTGGCTGCGCAGCATAAAGGCATCGGGCTGGGAGAACTCGCTGGCGATTTCGTAGCTCTCGCGGGGAAAGCGGTCGAGACCCTTGCTGGAGATTTGATTGTAGGTGCGAACTTTGTACATGGGCTTTCCTTTATGTGAGCCTTGCAATTAGATTTCTGTGCTGTTTTACGCGCGCTGAGTAGCGCTATCAATTAGGCCTGGCTGATTTGTTTGTAGGCCCAGGTAAGCCAGGGCATAAGGGCTTGCAAGTCACTTTCTTCAATCGTTGCGCCACACCAGATGCGTAAGCCTGCAGGGGCGTCACGATAAGCGCCGATATCAAAGGCAACGCCCTCGTTATCGAGTAGCTTGGCGAGGGCTTTGACCTGATCGGCTTCGAGGGTGAGGGTTAGGCAAACACTGGTGTTGGAGCGGGTGGCCTCATCCTGAGCGAGAAAATCAATCCAGTTGTTGGCGGCAACAAAGTCTTCAATCACGCGTAGGTTGGCTTGCGAGCGAGCGATGCTAGCCTCGACACCGCCAATGGCACGCACCCAGTCCAGCGCGTCAAGATAATCGGCAACACAGAGCATAGAAGGTGTGTTGATGGTTTCGCCCCTAAAAATACCCTCGTTCAATTTGCCTTTCTTGGTCATGCGGAAAATCTTCGGCATGGGCCAGGTCGGGGTATAGTTTTCGAGACGCTCAACAGCGCGAGGGCTGAGTATTAGCATGCCGTGGGCACCTTCGCCGCCGAGTACTTTTTGCCAGCTAAACGTAACCACGTCGAGTTTGTGCCAGGGTAGTTCCATAGCGAACACAGCGGAGGTGGCATCGCAAATGGTAAGGCCGCTGCGCTCATCGCTAATCCATTCGCCGTCGATCACTTTGACGCCGGAGGTAGTGCCGTTCCAGGTAAATACGGTGTCATGCTCGGGGTTGGCTAGGCTCAAATCGGGCAGCAGGCCGTAGTCGGCGCGGTGAGCGGTGACGTTGTCGAGTTTGAGCTGGTTGGTGATGTCGCCGACCCAGCCTTCGCCGAAGGATTCCCAGGCAAAAATATCGACAGGTTTGGCGCCGAGTAGCGACCACAGGGCCATCTCGACGGCACCGGTGTCGGAAGCTGGCACTACGCCAACCCGGTAACCCTCGGGCAGGCCAAGTAATTCGGCGGTGTCCGTACAGGCGCGAGCCAGGGCTTTCTTGCCAATGGCTGAGCGGTGAGAGCGCCCCAAGGTCGAAATATCGAGGGCGTCAACATTATAGCCGGGCCGTTTACTGCAAGGCCCGGAAGAGAAATTCGGGTTTGCCGGTTTTACTGTGGGTTTGGGTACGACGGCAGTCATGATGATTCCTTAAGAAAGTTTCTCGCTGGTGTACCCAGCGACGTGCGCGAAAAGGCGGCAATTTTACTGGTCAACAGCCTTGTTGCATAGGGGTGCGTATAATGTCCCGACATTCGCAATGAGCCCTACAATTACGGAAGGGCTTGCGATATCTATAAGCAGTATATATTTACACCGCTAATTTAATTTTATAGAGGAGAGAGAACACATCATGAGTGATTATCCAGAGAAAACCTGTGAAATTGGCAATCTTGTTCGCCACCCCAAATCAGTTGCCGCCGTGCGTAGTGGTCAAAAAACTCAGCAGCGCCGCGATGGTGTTTACGCTCACCCCGGTGAAACCTTCGCGTTAGAGGGCGATACTTTCGAGGTGGTTTCGCTGGAGCGCCAACGTCTCGGTGATATGAGCGATGCCGATGCCCGTGCCGAAGGCTACCCTGCTCTCGAGGTTTACAAGCAGGTCATTCTCAGCATGCACGCTGGCATGACCTGGAATGAAGATGATTTGGTTTGGGTACATAATTTTAAAAAGTGCTAGAAAGTGGGCTCTAAGGCCTCGCATTAATAAAAATTAAGTCCTTTGATATTAAAAGGCTGCTGGCGTGATTTTCTTGTTGAGTAGAGGCAGTTGTGGATCTCTTGCTTCTGCTTAAACTTGTTTTTCGGGGTTGGGTGGGTGGAGTGTTTAAGTACTCCGGCCTCCTCGGGTTACTTGTGATGCCCGTCACTAAAAGAAACAACCTGGTTATCTTTTGAATACAGTGGCTCTTGAGTGCAAACAGGCTCATAAGTTATGTTCTAGTCTTGGTAAATTTGCTGTTTTTTAGAGCGTATTTTTGTTTCTAAATAGTCGAAATAAGGGCGATAAAACGATTGTCTTGGAAAGCAATAGGTGAATATTCCTATGGGTTATATTTGTTTTTGTGAACTGGTTTTGGGCCCTGTGCCTCTGGCGTTAAGGCTTAAGCCGTCGGTCTACTTTACGTTCCCTTTTACAGCTGAAGTGGGTTATTTCTAGGTTCTAGAGAAAAAGTAGGATGAATCGGAGAGTGTTTTTTAAATGAAGAAGTGTACTGGGGTTAGCCTCATCGAATTGATGATTACGCTATCTATTGCCGCAATTTTATTGGCGGCAGGTACGCCGAGCTTTATGGATATGTTGAAGAGAGGTCGGCTGGACGCTCAAGCCAGAGGCTTTGTCTCGAGTTTAAATACCGCGCGCAGTGAAGCGGTATTGAGAAATACGACTGCAACTATGTGCCACAGCTCAGATGGTGCTTCCTGCGGTGGTGAGTGGGAGGATGGCTGGATAGTGTTTATTGACGATGGCGGTACTCCAGGGACAGTTGAGGTAGGCGAGGAGGTTATTCTCGTTAACGACGGCTTTGACCGTTCTGGCTATACATTGAGGGGTAATGGCAATGTTTCAAACCGAATATCGTTTGGCGCTCAGGGCTATAGCCTGGGGTTTAACGGTCAGCTAGTACTCTGCTATGACGAAGATCAGAATGGCACCGGTGATTTTGATGACGAAAATGGCCGTGTTGCCATCATCAGCAATTCTGGTCGAATTAGGACCGTCAAGCCCAGTAATGGCGACGTAAGTCTGGGGGATTGTGAGCCATGATAAAACGAGAGCCTATAACTCACTTGCAAACAGGTTTTACCTTAATCGAAGTCCTGGTCACTGTTTTTGTGCTGGCTTTCGGGCTTCTTGGCTTTGCCGCGTTGCAAACGGAAGGGATGAAAAACAACAGAGTTGCCGAACTAAGAACAGAGGTCACCCAGGCGACCTACAATATTGGTGATCGTATTCGAGCCAATATCGGTGGTGCTGTTAGTGGGGATTATCGCGCGAATGTTTCCCCTGCTGTTGGCTATGATTGCGAGGCTTCATTTGCCGGCACGGCGGTGGCTAACAGGTGTTCGTCAACAGAAATGGCGAATGCCGATTTGGTTTTGTGGTATGCCACCCTGGCTGATGTCTTGCCGTCTGGCACAGGAGAAATAACCTGCAATGGCGCGGGAGGTGGTTGTCCCAGGGGCTCGCTCTACACCATAGAGGTGACATGGGAAGAGTCGACGCGTACTGGCTTTGCCACTAAAACCTTTTCTCTGGATATCCAACCCTGATGAATATGAACAATATCGGCAAGCTTAAGCTGACAGCTGGATTTACTCTGCTTGAATTACTGGTGTCCATGTCTCTGGGGCTGTTTTTAATGGCCGGACTAATTCAGGTGTTGCTGGTCAACAAGGAGATGTTCAAAGTGCAGGAAAACAGTGCCCGTATACAGGAAGATGGGCGATTTGCTGTAACTGTACTCAATAACGCGGTGAGTCTCACGGGTTATCGAGAGGATGCGCTCACTAACATGGACACTGCATTCCCGAGTTATACGACTCTGGCTAATCCGCCAGCGCAGACTTTTCAGGATGGCGAAGTTATTAGCGGCGCTGATAATAATGTGGGGGGTGGTGACAACATTAAGAACGGAACAGACTCCATCGCGATACGCTATCGAAGTGATGGCGCAATGTTTGATTGCCTTGGAGGTGCAGTAGCTGACGGTTTTATGTCAGTGAGCCGGTTTTATGTTAATGACGACGACACGCTTATTTGTCGGTCAGATGTTTACAACCCTGCAACTGGCGCTGCCGTTAGTACCACGACCCAGCCATTGATCGATAACGTTGAAGATATGCAGGTTCGATACGGCATGAGTACTGGCGATGTTTTTCATGATATTGCTGCGTCGTGTTACATAGATGCAGCCACAATGGGAAATGGCGACGATTGTACGACCTTGAACTTTGATCAGGTGGTCAGCGTCCGAATCAGTCTGTTGCTGCATTCAAATGACGATAACTTAACGCCAGATAATGCCCCTCAAACCTATTCCTTTGAAGGTGTAAATAATGTGCTTGCTGGTGATAACCGCCTTTATCGAACGGTGACGACGACTATAGCTCTGAGAAATAAAATCCTATGAAACATTTCACTCATAAACAGAATTTGTTGAAAGGTGTTCAGCCGCCAGGCCGACAGAAAGGTGCTGTGTTGGTGTTTGGTTTAATTCTATTGCTAGTGTTGACACTCATCGGCATTAGCACAATGGAAGGTAGTGTTTTTGATGAGAAAATGGCAGGCAACGCCAAGGATAGAAACCTGGCGTTTCAAGCAGCGGAAAGTGCTTTGCGTGATGGCGAGCTGTGGCTGTTAGAGCGTACAGCTGAACCCTTGCAAACAATAACGGGGATTGGCGGTGTGTGGCAGCTAAACGGGCCTGGAGCGGGTGATTGGTGGCTTAATGGGGGTGGGCCGTGGGGTGCCGGTGCGCCAAGTGTCGTGACATTAGCAGGTATCGATAATGTGCAAGCCCAGCCGCAAAGGATTATCGAGTACAGCGAGTTTAAAAAAGACTCACCTGACAACCCGTTTGAAGGCAAAGTCTATTACCGGGTTACATCAAAAGCAACGGGTGGTACTGATAAAGCTACGGTGCAATTACAAAGCATATATTCGAAAAGGTATTGAGTTATGGCTATGAAAATGAAAATTCAGAAAAACCTTCATAAGGTGCTATCACGTACATCAATAGCTCTTCTGGTCGCGCCACTGACCTTACTTGAGGCCGCACCACTGTCCTTAGGGACGACTCCCTTATTTCTGGGCACAGGTGTTGATTCTAATATTATACTAACGTTTGACGATTCCGGCTCCATGCACTGGGAGCATATGCCCAGTGGGATTGGGGAAGCTTATGTGTACCCCCGTGTGGCCGGTGTTTACGGCGCCGGCGATTATAATAACCGGGTGCCGGAGTTTAGTGCTACGTTTGCTTATTCTGTGCGCAACCGTAGCCCCGACATTAATCTGGTTTATTACAATCCCGCTGTGACATATGTTCCGTGGGCCGGCGCTGTTGGCTCGATGGGGGATGCGGCAATAAACTGTGCGCCACACAATGCTTTTAACCCGGGGCTTGGCTGCCGGAATTTAACAGCCAACAACACGGAAATAGCGAATTGGCGTATCGCTAATTGGTCCTTTGTTAATGCTAGTAGGACTTTCTGGCCTGCGGTTTATTATCGCTATAACGGAGGGGGCGACTGGAATGCCGCTAATTACACACAGACGCTGATACAGCCGGGGTCCGCAAGTTATGCGGGAGGCCCCAATCGCACCGACTGTGGTGCGACCCCCGCAACATGTTCTTACGCTCAGGAGATTCAAAACTTTGCCAACTGGTACACCTATTATCGCTCGCGTGCATTAACGGCCCGCGCAGGTATTGGCAGAGCCTTTGCGAACCAAAGCACCAATGTTCGCGTTGGTTTTGCAACGATCAATACGGGTGCTGGGACTATTGATGGTGCCGCGAGTGGTGGGGCTCTAGTACGCGGTGTTCGTGCCTTTTCGGGTGCGGGTCGAGCAACTTTTTACAACGACCTGTACGGTCAAATTCTACCCCCTGCGGGTACCCCTTTGCGCAGGGCTTTGAGAAATGTAGGGGCATATTATGAGCGCACCGATAATTCTGGCCCCTGGAGTGAAGACCCTGGTGGCAGCAGTGGCGCTAGTCACCTAGAGTGCCGGCAAAGCTTTAATATCTTAATGACGGATGGTTATTGGAATGGTGGTAACCCCGGTGCTGGCAATGTGGACGGCACGGCTGGGTTGGCGATAACCGGCCCCAATAACCCCAGTTTTACTTACACACCGACAGCACCTTACAGTGATGCCATTGGTGACACGCTGGCTGATAGCGCCATGGATTACTGGGTGCGTGATTTGCGGCCAACCTTGCCAAATAGAGTGCCTACAAACGCTGTTGATGATGCCTTTTGGCAACATATGGTGACCTTTACTGTTGGCCTGGGTGTTGGTGGTACGCTGGATCCCGTTACCAGTCTTCCTGGTCTCCAGAGTGGTGCGACAACCTGGCCAGATCCGACCCCGAGCGGGAACTCTCTAGAAAAGATCGATGATTTGTGGCACGCGGGCCTTAATAGCCGTGGAGGTTTTTTTAGCGCAGCTGATCCAAATAGATTTGCGACAGCTCTGGGTGCCATCCTTGCGGATATTTCAAGTAGAAATAAGTCATCATCCGCTACTGTCGCCGTTAACAGTGGTTCTGTTAGTTCGGATAGTTTGATTTTTCAGAGTCGCTTTGACAGTAAAAATTGGCTGGGGCAACTCTCTGCTTACCGGGTTAATCCTGACGGATCATTTGGTTCAGAGGAGTGGGAGGCATCGTCGTTAATGCCTGCTCCTGGGGCGCGTGTCATCATTACGCATGACGGCGTTAACCCGCAACCCTTTCAATGGGCCAATTTGTCCTCAGCCCAGCAAACAACGCTCGTGGCAACCCAGGTCGTTGATTATATCCGGGGAGAGACCGGGTTCGAACAAAGGACGATTAGTTTTGCTAACCAGACTGTACTAAGCGGCCTTGGGCTTTCTGCTGTTGGCTTTCGGGATCGAGTGGATGACCTTGGCAATAGCCGGGTACTTGGCGATTTTGTGCATTCTGCGCCGGCTCATGTGGGCGGCGCTAATTACCGCTACCCTGATGCTTTGGAGGCTTCCGCTTACTCCGGTTTTCTTGCTAGTCAGCGCTTGCTCAATGCTGGGCAGGGTCGTCGTCCTGTTGTTTACGTTGGTGGTAATGACGGTATGCTGCACGCTTTTGATGCTCGTGATAGCGCCAGCGGTGGGGGCGCTGAGCTATTCGCCTATGTGCCGAGCAGCATTTTCGATAAGCTCTTGAACCATACAGACCCACAGGGCAATCACGAGTTTACGGTAGATGGCTCACCAGCGGTTGCAGACGCTTTTATTGGCGGTAGCTGGAAAACGGTGTTGGTCGGCAGTTTAGGTGCGGGAGGGCAAGGTTATTTTGCTATTGATGTGACAAACCCGGGTGCGTTTAGTTCTGAAAGTACAGCAAAAGCCAAGGTCTTGTGGGAGTTTACAGCGGCTGATAAGGACCCGGGTGCGGGTAACTCGAATTTTGATAGTGATCTAGGCTATACCTTTGGCAAGGCCGCCATTGTGCGCTTACACAATGGCCAGTGGGCGGCTGTTTTTGGCAATGGCTATAATAATACCTTTGATGATGAAGGTAATGGTGCGAGTAACGACAGTACTACGGGTAATGCCGTGCTTTATATTGTCGATTTACAGACCGGTCAGCTGATAAAGAAAATCGATACGGGTGAAGGCAGTCTTGCTGATTTGTCGGGTAATAGTTACCCCAATGGCCTTTCGCAACCGGCGCTCGTTGATATCGACGATGATAGTGTTATCGACTTTGCCTACGCAGGTGATTTACAAGGTAATCTGTGGAAGTTTGATCTGACCGGTGTTACGCCTGCGTCATGGGGTGTTGCAAACGCGGCGCCTCTCTATAAAGCTTGCTTGGGTGTGAGCTGTACGGGATCGACTTTTCAGCCTATTACCAGCCAGCCCCGGATCAAGCATCATCCTAAATCGGGCTTGATGGTTTACTTCGGCACGGGTAAATATATTGAAACTGGTGACAACACCTCGGTGGGGCAAACCACGCAGACTGTTTATGGCATCTGGGACAAAAATGTTGGTACATTTACGGCATTTACGCGTTCTACTTTGCTCGAGCAAAGAGTCGTTGCGGAAATCACCTCTTCATTTACTAATAGTACGAATGGGGCGCTTAACACTGAAGAGGTGAGGGTGACTACAGACAACGCTATCGATTGGAGTCTACATGATGGCTGGTACCTGGATTTGATCAAGCAGGACGGTGGTACTCCCAATAATTTGGGTGAACGCCAGATAAGCTCTGCCGTTTTGCGCGACGGGCGGATTCTATTTAACACCTTGATTCCGGGAAGTGGTGATCCGTGCGAGGCGAGTGGCTCGAGCTGGTTCCTGGTACTCGATGTATTTTCCGGTGCGCGATTACCGTTTGCGCCTATCGACTTTAGCGGAGAGGGTGAATTTGATGACAATGACTATGTGACCCACGATGGTGTTGCTATACCCGGTAGCGGAAGAAAGTCCAAAATTGGTATTTCTGGCACCCCCGCGATAGTTTCCACTGGGCCTGGGAAGGAGGCCGGATTATTTAGTGGTACTGGCGGGGTCAATGGTGACGTTCAAGAAAAGCTTGGCATAAATGGTAACGAACAATCACCAGGGAGACAGTCATGGCGACAATTAGGCAATTAGGCAATTAGGCAATTAGGCAATTAGGCAATTAGGCAATTAGGCAATTAGGCAATTAGGCAATTAGGCAAAGAGGCTGACCAATGGAAAAATTAATATCTTGGCTATTTATTGGCTTACTGACAGTGGGCTTTTCCTCGAGTGCGCTCTGTGCTGAGCGAGACTATGCGGTGACAGGCGTAGTAAGTAGTGTTGATCGAGAGTTTTCGAAGATCAGTGTTGATGATAAATCGTATCGCCTGGCGAGGGACGTTTCCGTCCATGACATGCGTTTGAGAGAGGTTCCTCCCACTATTAAAGATATTAGAACAGGTGATAATGTGGGCCTGGTTTTTGTGGGCTCGTCAAAGAAATCGAGAGTTAAAGAGGTTTGGTTTACCGATAGGGTTTGGCGATGAACCGAGGTAGGGTTAAAGCCCGGGGTTTTACTTTAATTGAGCTGATGATTGTTGTTGCCATTATCGCGATCACGGCTGCGATTGCATTGCCTAGCTATCAAAACCAAATTGAAAAAACCCGTAGAGGTGTGGCAAAAGCAGATTTGATTGAGTTGACGAGTTTCATGCAGCGGTTTTACACCGAAAATAATCGCTTTGATCAGGATCGTGCGGGGAATGCGGTGGCACTGCCCTTTAGCGAATCTCCTACCGACGGCGCAACTAAATTTTATGATTTGACAGTAGTTACCGCGCAGAGCACGTATACACTTACCGCTGCACCGAAAGGAGCTCAGTCAGGTGATTCCTGTGCCACGTTGACTGTGGCGCACACAGGTGCAAAAACCCATAGTAGCGGAAGTAATTGTTGGTAATATTATATTTTGAATTAGAGGCCTAGTGTCTAGCTCCGGCTGTCAGTTCTATTGGTAGAGCTCGTTAGAAATGACAGCCGGGGCATTTAACTCTTACAACATTATTGGGCGTAGGCTTTAGTTCTTTCAACTTCAATTAAGTAGTCAGCAACTTTTAGCATTCCCCCGTGACTGCCAGCCATTTCGGCATTTATACGATACTTCCCGTTAACCACCATCTCTGGTGTACCCCTGACATTGTAGCTGCGCTGGCGAGCATCAGCTTGTTTGGTGGCGCTGACCACGCCGAAGGAATCGAAGGTTTTATTAAATTTATCGAGATCGACACCTTGAGCAACAAAGATTTCAGCGATGGCTTTTTTGTTAGCTAGCTTGTTTCTCTTCAAGTTCATGGCTTCAAAGATTGCCTGGTGCACAGGGTCTAAGACTTTGAGCGCCTTGGCGGTGTAGTAAGCGCGGGCGTGTAACTCCATGCTTTTATGCCAAATGGCGGGGCTGTGTACAAAGTTAACATCTTCGGGTAGTTGGCTGGCCCAGGTGCTGGCCATGGGTTCAAAACTAAAGCAGTGGCTGCAGCCATACCAGAAGACTTCTGCTACTTCGATGCGCTTGGGGTCGCTCGTGCGAACTGGTGTCTTGAGAATTTCATAGTGAGTGCCAGCCTGGTACTGCTCGCCTTGGGCGGTAGCTGTGCTTATATTGAATGCCAGGGGCAGAAGTAGGCAGAGCATGGCTAAATGTTTGAGTCGATGGATCATGGTGTTAGTTCTCTGTGATGTGATTTCTAGAATAATAGACACTGTCTATTATTCAGGTTCCCACTCAGTGTGCAAGAAATAGAAGTATTAGTCTGAATTGATATGAATTAGCAATAATGCGGGAAATAAAAAAGGCGACCGAAGTCGCCTTTTTTATTTCGTTGGCCTGATTTTATTAATGAAGGCCGGCGATGTAGTTAGCGACAGCGACGATTTCCTGTTCGCTCATGTGAGCAGAGACACCGCGCATTACGTTGCCTGTGTCATTTTTACGCCCAGCGGGATCTTCGGCATCGTGAGCGGCGGTGCGGAAGGCGCGTAATTGGCTGGCGATGTATTCGGCAGATTGCCCACCAATTGCGGGGTAGCCTGCAGGGCTATTGCCGTTGCCAGCGGGTGAGTGGCAGCCAGTACAAGCGGGAACACCCGTTTCGAGATTGCCAGCACGGTAAAGGTTCTCACCGCGCTCGAGGGTTTTGGCATTGTCGACAGAGCCGTCCAAGGTACGGGTCTGCGCATTATAGTGGGCAGCGATGTCGGCAATATCTTGCTCAGATAGGGCGTTGAGCATTCCCGTCATGGCAACAACTGTGCGTTCGCCACTTTTGATATCGTTTATTTGCTTGTTGAGGTACTTCTCGCCCAGGCCTGCTAATTTGGGGAATTTGCCCATTCCCGGGTAGCTGTTGCCGTCAGCGCCGTGGCAGCCTGCGCAGGCTGCTGCTTTACCCTTGCCTGCAGCGGCATCGCCTTGTGCGAAGGCGGCTTGAGTTAAGGAAAAAGAGGCTGTGACTAGTATCAGTGCTTGCAAGCATATTTTCATCTGATATTCCGTTTGCAGGTGGGTGGCAGGGGATGGCAATAGCGCCGTTAACTTAGCGCGGCATTATATACCAACCTACAGTCTAAAATTAAGCGTTATACTGCACGGCTATGAGTACTCAATTGAGCTTTACCCAGGCGGCCTTTTTACAAAGTGCCCCGACCTTAAGAGAATGCCCCGAAGATACTGGTGCAGAAGTCGCTTTTGCGGGCCGTTCTAATGCTGGCAAGTCCAGCGCCATCAATACCCTGACTCGTCAGGGCAAGTTGGCGCGCACCAGTAAAACACCGGGCCGCACCCAGTTGATTAACCTGTTTTCACTAACAGAAGATAAACGGTTGGTGGATTTACCCGGTTATGGTTTCGCGAAAGTGCCGAAGGCGATGAAAGCACGCTGGGATAAAAACCTGGCGGAATACCTGCAAGGCCGCCAGTCCCTGAAAGGGCTAATTTTATTGATGGATATCCGCCACCCCCTGCGGGACTACGACTGGCAGATGATTGCCTGGTCGGCAGATTGCGGCATGCCAGTGCATGTGCTGTTGACCAAGGCCGATAAGCTGAAAAAAGGCCCGGCAAAGAGTACTTTGTTACAGGTGCGTAAGGTATTGGAAGAGGAAGGCCTGGATGAAATTGCTTCAGTGCAAATGTTTTCGGCCCTTAAGCGCAGTGGCATTGAAGAGTTAGAAGGCGTTTTACGTTCGTGGCTAGCTGAGCCATTGCTTGAGTCATAGTTATCTTTTGGCGCATTAGCTGGGGGATAAAAAAGCGGGCAAAAAAAACCGGCGCAGAGCGCCGGTTGAAGTGTGCGGATGGAAATACCTAGAGGGGGAGGTTTCCATCCGTGATTAAAGCCTGGGGCTTATCACTTGCAAATAATAAGACCGAGGTGTGGCGGTAAAGTTCACAAGTAAAAGAAATAATCCATTTTAATGTGCCTCATCCCAGTTTTGTCCACTGCCAATATCGACGATCAGAGGTATGTCCAGGGTGGCTGCTTCTTCCATGTGTTGTTTCAGCCCCGCAGTAATCTCCTTCAGTTCGCTATTCGGTACTTCCAG
This sequence comes from Gammaproteobacteria bacterium 50_400_T64, assembly GCA_002162755.1. GTDB lineage: Bacteria > Pseudomonadota > Gammaproteobacteria > Pseudomonadales > Porticoccaceae > Reddybacter. Next base: position 190,147 of record MAAS01000013.1, read on the forward strand.
TACTAATTCGTCGTGTACCTGCATAATGATTTTGGCACCGGTGTTATCACCTTTTTCTTGTAGCCATTGATCGACGGCAATCATCGCTTTTTTGATGATGTCGGCAGCTGTTCCCTGCATTGGGGCATTGATTGCTGTGCGCTCTGCCGCCTGGCGTTGCATACCGTTGCGGGCATTGATTTGTGGCAGGTAGAGGCGACGACCAAACAAGGTTTCGACATAACCCTTCTCGGCAGCGCTTGATTTGATGGTTTCCATATAGACTTTCACGCCGGGGTAACGCTCGAAATACAGATCGATGTATTCCTGGGCCTGATTGCGACCAATATTCAACTGTCGCCCAAGGCCGAAAGCTGACATGCCGTAGATCAAACCAAAGTTAATAGCCTTAGCATTGCGCCGCTGATCACTGGTGACATCGTCGAGTTCAACGCCAAACACTTCGGCAGCCGTAGCCTGGTGCACATCGAGGCCGTGGGCGAAAGCATCCAGCAAGCCCTTGTCACCGGAGAGGTGAGCCATAATCCGCAGTTCAATTTGCGAGTAATCCGCTGCCAGTAGCGTGTAGCCTGCAGGGGCGATAAAGGCCTGACGAATGCGTCGGCCCTCTTCACTGCGCACGGGAATGTTTTGCAGGTTGGGGTCAGAGGATGAAAGCCGCCCCGTCGCGGTTACTGCCTGGTGATAAGAGGTGTGAATGCGCCCGGTATCGGGGTCCATCATGGTTGGCAGTTTATCGGTGTAGGTCGACTTTAATTTACTGAGACTGCGGTGCTCGAGAATGATCTTCGGCAGAGGGTAGTCGAGGGCAAGTTCAGCCAGTACGGCTTCCGCCGTTGACGGTGCGCCCTTGGGTGTTTTCTTGACCACCGGTAAGCCCAGTTCGGTAAAAAGAATTTCGCCCAACTGCTTTGGCGATGCCAGATTAAAGGCTTTACCTGCAGTTTCATGGGCCTGCAGTTCTAGCTCATCGATACGCTTACCCAGTTGTTGGCTTTGCTCGTTCAGCTTGTAGGCGTCGATGAGCGCCCCATTGCACTCGATACGAGAGAGCACGGGAACCAGAGGGATTTCAATGTCAGTGAGCACATTCGCCAAACTTTCTTCGTCGCTCAGCCGTGGCCATAAATTCTGATGCAGACGCAGGGTAATGTCAGCATCTTCGGCGGCATAGGGGCTGGCTTCTTCGATGGCGATTTGATTAAACGTGAGCTGGCCTTTGCCCTTGCCAGCGATATCCTCAAAGTGAATGGTGCTCTCGCCGAGATGCGTCAGGGCCAGGGTATCCATATCGTGGCGCGAGCCGGTGGAATTGAGCACGTAGGATTCGAGCATGGTGTCAAAGGCGATGCCACGCAGGGTAATGTCGTAGCGGGCTAGCACGCTCATATCGTATTTCAGGTTTTGCCCGACCTTGGCGAGTTCGGGGTTTTCCAGTAGCGGTTTGAGTTGTGCCAGTACAGCGGCGCGGTCGAGCTGATCGGGTACGCCGAGATAGTCGTGGGCAAAGGGTAGATAAGCCGCTTCGTGGGGGCTAATGGCGAACGACACGCCGACTAGCTGAGCCTGCATATAATTCAGGCTGGTGGTCTCGGTATCGAAGGCGAAGAGTTCGGCTTGCTGCAAACGCTGTAGCCATTGGTCAAGATCGGCCTGGGTCAAAATGGTGCTGTAGTGAGTCTCTGCTTTGTTTTCCTGTACTGGGGCTGTGCCGCTGGCCTCGGCGTTTTGGCTATCGAGTAAATCCTCAACCCAGGTTTTAAATTCGGCTTCTTTAAACAAGGCGAGCAACTGATTCTGGTCTTCGGGGGTGTTGGCCAATTGATCGGCAGAAACGTCCAGTGGTACATCGAGCTTAATGGTCGCCAATAGCCGCGATAAATAACCCTGCTCTTTATGCTCGGCGAGTTTTTCCGGCATTTTCTTGGCACCGCGAAACTCGAGACTGCGAACCTTTTCAAGATCGTTGTAAATCGCGTCCATATCGCCCAGCCCCTGTAAAATGGCCAGCGCGGTTTTTTCACCGACGCCAGGAACACCGGGGATATTGTCGGCTTTATCGCCGACCAGGGCGAGATAATCGATGATCAGCTCAGGTGGTACACCAAACTTTTCTTCGACACCTGCGGGGTCGAGCACCGTTGCCGTCATGGTGTTCACCAGGGTGATGTGCTCGTTCACCAGCTGGGCCATATCTTTGTCGCCGGTGGAAATAATTACCGGCAGGGCAAGCTCAGTCGCCTGTTGGGCGAGGGTGCCGATCACGTCGTCTGCTTCCACCCCCGGAATGATTAATAGCGGTAGGCCCATGGCGGCAACAATGTCGTGAATGGGCTGAATTTGCTCGCGCAATTCGTCGGGCATCGGTGGGCGGTGGGATTTGTATTCTGCGTACAGTTCATCGCGAAAGGTTTTGCCCTTAGCGTCGAACACTACGGTGATGGGGCTGTCGGGGTAATCCTTCTGCAAGCGCCGTAGCATCGAAGTTACGCCTTTTACTGCGCCGGTCGATTGTCCCTTTGAATTGGTCAACGGCGGTAAGGCGTGAAAGGCGCGGTACAAATAGGATGAGCCGTCGACAAGGACGAGAGGGGCTGAAGCGGGGGCGGTAGTAGTACTCATGATATAGATTTTATTGCTGGCAGTGGCTGAGGCGGGCTAGGATACACTATCTTTATCAGGCGACATTTAGCCGCACTGATATTTAACAGTAAGTAGGTTGAGGGCGAACAATGGCCGTATTTACCCGGATTGATCCTATCGAGTTGCAGGCGTTGCTGACAGCTCTCGGCCTGGGCTGCTTACTGTCCACGGCGGAGGTTGCGGATGGCGTGGAAAACTCGACCTATTTTATAGAGGTGGCCGCCGAGGCGTCGACGGCTGAGGTACCCCGTCGGTTTGTTCTGACCCTGCTTGAGGCGGGCAACCGGCAGCAGGCCGCGTTTTCGACAGCCCTGGCACAACAACTGCAACAGGCGGGGCTACCCGTGCCGCATCTGCTCAGTGATACCTCGGGCACGGCGCTGCACCGCCTGTCGGGCAAGCCCGCCCTAATTTGTGCGCGCATTGAGGGGGCGCATCCACAGCAAGTCACCGAGGCCCACTGTAGGTCGATCGGCGCGTTTCTCGGCACTATGCATACAATGGGTGAAAACTTTACCATCAGCCACTTCAATTTGCAGGGCTTGCCCTGGGCACAGGTGACGTTGGATACGTTGATTGCGGAGTTACCCGAGAAAGCGCAATTGTCAGCGGGTGATCAGGCGTTATTACAAGAGCAAATAGCCCGTTATCGAAAACTCTGTGAACACGGTGCGGGGTTACCCATTGGCCCCGTTCATGCTGACCTGTTTAGGGATAACACCTTATTTGTCGGTGAAGAGCTAAAAGCGGTGATCGACTTCAACAGCGCCTGCACGGACTACCTACTGCTCGATGTGGCCATTGCGGTGAATGACTGGGCCTGCAAAAAAAATGGTGAGCTAGACCCTGCATTGGTTATCGCTTTGCTCGATGCCTATCAGCAGCAGCGGCCGTTGACGCTGGTTGAGCGTCAAAACTGGCAGGATATGCTGTGTTTCAGCGCGGCGTTATTCTGGATGTCACGCTTGGTGACACGCCATTTGAATACTACTGATTTAACGCAGCGAGAAGATAAAGACCCGAACGAATACCGCCAGAAATTGCAGCACCGTTTACTGGGGGTTGTGGCTATTCCCCCGGTGAGTGATTGAGGGTGGCTCGTTCGCTGGTATTCGATAAGCAGACGGTGAGTTTGTTGCCGATACCTTCAATCAATTGAATATAAGCTTTGTCGCTTAAAGGGATGTCTGCACCCAAAGGGTCAATAACGACAGTCTTGGCATGCAGGTTGTTCGCGAGTTGTTCAACTCTGCCATGGTTGTGCCGAGGTTCGGCAATAATACAGCTCACGTCGCTTTGGCTTAGCAGTTGGTGGAAGTCACGAGCGCCGCTACTGAGCCCCGTGTTCGCTTTCAGCGCGCCGGACTGATGCAGGTCAAAAGCCTCGGCAAAGTGGCCGAAGGCATCGTGATCAACAATAAAATTTACCTGCTGCAGTGTTTTTAGCTGCGCGGCTGTTTTGTCATTGGTGACGCTCAGTTGCTGATTGAAAAGCTGCTGGGCGGTGAGCACTTGTTCGCGTTGCTGCGGGTAGTGGGCGGCAAGCCAGTTGCTAACTTCGGTGGCGATCACGCGGCCATTGTTCGGGTTCATCCAAATATGTGGGTCGCTCTTGTCGGCTTGTCCTTCACTGGAGGGGGTGGGGCTGAGCCATTGGATGTCGGGCAGCTCCGCTGCGGTAATCACCTTTTCGGGGCGCAGGGCTGTGACGCTTTTACTCAGAAAGCCTTCCATCTCCGGGCCAACCCAGAGCAGGAGATCTGCCTGGGCAATTAGCGCTCGGTCGGCGATACGCAGGGAATAATGATGGGGCACTTCGCTGTCGGGCAGTAGCTGGCGGATTTCGACACTGTCACCGGCAACGGCTTTAACCAGCATCGTCATGGGGCGAATCGTGGTGACCACCAGCGGTTTTGCCATGAGTTGAGCGGCAAAGAATAACAGTGAGGTAAGAAGTAATAGCTTCATTGGTGTGGCTTCATCTTTTGTTATGTTATAGCATTGGCTAAAGAGTGTAATAATATAACAGTAATTCCCCGGGTATGATAAAAAGTTTGGCCTAAGCTTTAGGGGATAGGGAAGAGGCTTGTCGAATGATCAGTAATTCTACCACTGCCTATCAGCAGCATGATCACCATCGCTGTTTAAAGGCTGCACTGCAGCAGGCGCGAAACCGCTGTAGTGCTCGTAAGGTGCGTCTCACCCCCATTCGTGAATCGGTGCTGCAGTTACTTTGGCAGAGTCACCGCCCTTTGGGGGCCTATAAAATTATTGACCAGCTCTCCGCTTCAAGAGGCAAGCGCATACTCCCGCCCACGGTGTATCGCGCCCTCGATTTTCTTCTCGAGGTGGGTTTGATCCATCGTTTGGCGACCTTGAATGCTTATATCGGCTGCCCCTTCCCCGACAGTGTGCACAGCGATTATTTTTTGCTCTGTCGTGAGTGCGGTAGTGTTGCCGAGTGCAGTGCCGAGAGTGTTAATAAAGCCATTGTTTCAACGGCGCAGCGGGCGGGCTTTGTCGTCGAAAGTCAGACGGTTGAAATTCTTGGACTGTGTACACCCTGCCGCGAAACGGCCGCTCAGCAGCAGGCGGATGAATAAATGACAGCGTTAATTGAATTGCGGGGGGCGGGTAAGTCCTTTGCCAATCGGACGGTGTTGCAGGCGGTTAACCTCAATTTGGTACCCGGGCGCATCGTTACGCTGATTGGCCCCAACGGGGCGGGTAAAACCACGCTGGTGAAAATTGTCCTCGGCCTGTTGCAGCCCGATACCGGCAGCGTGCAGCGCTCGGTACAGCTGCGGGTGGGCTATATGCCGCAGAAGTTGCATATTGATCCCACGCTGCCCCTACAGGTTGATCGTTTTTTACAGTTTGCCAATGCCGATACAGCAGTCTGCTTAGCCGCCCTGGATCGTGTCGGTATCGCCCATCTCATCAAGCAACCCGTTAGCGGTCTGTCCGGTGGTGAAATGCAACGTATGTTGTTGGCCCGAGCACTACTGCGAAAACCCAATCTTCTGGTGTTGGATGAGCCAGTGCAGGGGGTGGATGTTACCGGGCAGGAGGCACTCTACCAGTTGATCGGCGAATTGCGCGATGAGCTCAATTGCGGGATTTTAATGGTCTCTCACGACCTGCATCTGGTAATGGCGGCGACCGACGAAGTGGTCTGCTTGAACCAGCATGTTTGTTGCCACGGCACGCCGCAGCAGGTCTCGGTTGATCCGGAATTTGTCGCCCTGTTCGGGGCCAAAACGGCACTCTATACCCATCATCACGACCATGAGCACGGTTTGCACAGTGGTGTTGTTAATGGTGCTACTAGCGGCTTGAGGGATGCGACCTGTAGTCATGACACGGCTCAGCAGGCTGCGAAAGAGGGGAGTCAGCCCGATGTATGACTTCCTCTTTTTGGCCTTATTTGCGGGGCTGGGTGTAGCGCTCGTCGCCGGGCCAATGGGCTCGTTGGTGGTGTGGCAACGCATGGCTTACTTTGGCGACACCCTCGCCCACGGTTCATTATTGGGTATCGCGCTGGGGCTGTGGTTTTCGTGGAGCAACTCCATCGCGGTGGTTGTTGTCTGCCTGTTCATTGCGGGCTTGCTCATCGTTTTTGAGCGGCAGCATTTATTGGCGACGGATACGGTGCTGGGCATCCTCTCCCACGGCTCGCTAGCCCTGGGTTTGGTGGCTTTAACCCTGATACCCGGTGCCCGTACCGATATGGAAGCCCTGCTATTTGGCGATATTCTTACCGTGACGACGGCGGAAGTTACTGTCGTCTGGTTGATGGCGGCCTGTGTGTTGATCGCCCTGTGGCGGCTCTGGCCTTCGCTGCTGGCGATCACCGTGCACGAAGATCTGGCGCGGGTAGAAGGGGTGCGAGTGGATGTCGTCAAAGCGGTATTGAAACTGCTGCTGGCGCTAGTAGTGGCCATTTCGATGAAAGTGGTCGGGGTTTTATTAATTACAGCACTGTTGATTATTCCCGCTGCGACGGCGCGCCATTTTGCTAAAACGCCGGAGCAAATGGCCGTGTTGGCTAGCATCATTGCGATGCTCGCTGTATGCGCTGGACTGGCCGCATCGTGGTGGCTAAATACTCCGGTCGGCCCCTCCATTGTGGTTAGCGCTAGCTTGTTCTTTGTGCTGGTACTTGCGGGTCGTGGTTATAGGCCCTTAGCCTAGCTCAAACTCATCGTCTGCTATGTAGTTGACGGTGCAGTTTTTCCCTCGCTGTTTGGCATCGTATAGCGCCAGGTCTGATTGACGGATCATTTCGTCGATATCGATAGGAATCGTGTTGGGCTTGTGGGTGGTGACCCCTATGCTGAGTGCTAGATGCACGGGCTCGTTATTGACTTTAAAAGGGTTTTCTTTCAACACCGCCTGCAGTTTTTCCGCAAAGTGTAGGGCGCCTTCTTTGTTGGTATCGGGTAGGAAGGCGATGAGCTCATCGCCGCCGAAGCGAGCAATCAGGTCGCTATCTCTTTTTACCGCGTTAATATACTGGCCGACACGGTGTAGTGCGTTATCGCCTATCAGGTGCCCGTGCTTGTCATTGATCGTTTTAAAGTTATCAATATCAATAAATAACATGGAGACAGCTGTTTGTTTTCTCTGAGCAAAGCTAAGCAGGCTTGCGGCCTGGGCAATCAATGCTCGCCGCGACATTAGCCCTGTTACGGGGTCATGAGCAGCGAGTATTCGATTTTCATCTTCAAGTTCAAAAACCTTAAAAAGCAGGGTGAAAAAAGGGAAAGAGACTATTGGCGCAATAATCGCTGGCACAATGATTGAGACTATTGTGTTCGACGGTGGTACTTCCGCGTCGATAATGAGGTGAACAATATTAGTGAGGATGAGAGAGGCGATGATAGTCGCCAGAGTCACCAATATGACGGTCATAAACCGACCAAGTTTCTCAACAATTTTTCGCATAATACATTGTGCCAATGGTGTATGGGGCTGGCTCCTTCAGCCTCCTTTTATGATGTTGCTTAGCTAAGTGATTGTAAGACTTTTTTGGCGGCATGTAGCGTTTGTTCAATATCTTGCTCGCTCAGCGCCGCTGAGATAAAGCCTGCTTCATAGGCCGCCGGTGCGAGGTAAACCCCTTCCTGCAACATGCCGTGAAAGAACTGATTAAAGCGTTTGGTATCGCAATCCATCACCTGCTGGTAGTTGCTGACGCTGCTCTCTTCGGTAAAGAATACACCAAACATTGTACCGATGTGATTGGTGGTGAAAGGGATGCCTGCCGCCGCTGCTTCACTTCTCAGGCCTTGCACTAACTGTTCCGCTTTGGCAAATAAGGGCGGATAAAAACCCTCAGCATTGAGTAACTCAAGAGTTGCTAGCCCCGCCGCCATGGCGACCGGATTACCCGACAGCGTGCCCGCCTGATATACCGGCCCGAGCGGGGCGATTTGCTCCATAATTTCGCGCTTGCCGCCAAAGGCACCGACCGGCATGCCACCGCCGATGACTTTGCCGAGGGCGATTAGGTCGGCATCGATACCGTAGTGGCCAATAGCGCCTTTGGGGCCGACGCGAAAGCCGGTCATCACTTCGTCAATAATCAGCACCGTGCCGTGGCGGGTGCATTCGCTGCGCAGGGTTTCGAGAAATCCGGGCAGCGGCGGGATACAGCTCATATTGCCAGCAACGGGTTCGACGATAAGTGTCGCTACCTGATCGCCGATTTCAGCAAAGGCGGCCTCTACGGCGGCGCAATCATTGTAGGGCAGGGTGATGGTGAGCTCGGCCAGTGAGGCGGGCACGCCGGGTGAGCTGGGTACGCCGAGGGTCAAGGCGCCGGAGCCGGCCTTCACCAGCAATGAGTCGGAGTGGCCGTGGTAGCAGCCCTCGAACTTGATGATTTTGTCGCGCCCGGTAAAGCCCCGCGCGAGGCGGATGGCGCTCATCGTGGCTTCGGTGCCCGAGTTGACCATGCGCACCATGTCGAGCCCGGGTATGTGGTCGCAGAGCTTATCGGCAAGCTGGGTTTCGAGCTCGGTGGGCGCACCAAAACTCAGGCCCTTGTCGAGCTGTTGGCGAATACTGTCGAGTACTACTGGGTGGCCGTGGCCGAGAATCATTGGCCCCCAGGACTGCACATAATCGATATAGCGCTTGTCATCGGCATCGTAAAGATAGGCGCCCTGGGCGTGATCGAAAAAAACCGGACTGCCACCGACGGCTTTAAAGGCCCGCACCGGTGAATTAACCCCGCCGGGGATGTGGCGTTGGGCGTCGATAAATAGCTGTTCTGAACGATTCATAAAAGGCCGCTGTATTGTCTTCGTGTTGATGGGAGGCAGGGGTGCATTATGGGTTGTTGGTGGGCTTGAGAAAAGCCGAGAGTTTGAAGGGTGGCTTAATTAATGGGATCAACCTGCTCTGCCCAGGCCGTTTTGATCACGCGCCAGGCGACGATAGCCGATAGTACGTTGCCAATGGCAAAGCCATAAAATAAGCCGTTAATGTCATAGAGCTGGCCGCCGATGTAGGCGATGGGAATATTCAGCAGTAGTAGCCGGATGATGGCGGTGAGCAAGGCGGCTTTGGGCCGTTTAATGGCATTGAGTGACACCATCACTAAAATCGTTACCGCATGGGCACCGTAGCTGGCGGGCACGATCCACAGGTAATCACTGATGATATTGACTACGTCAGGGTTGCTGCTAAAAACGGAGCCAATGGCACGGCTAAAGAAGGCAATGATCAGCCACATCGCGAGTTGAAAAACGATGGTGAAACGAATGGCGCCGTACAGTGCAATACGTGCTCGCTCAGGTTTTCCGGCACCAATATTCTGGCCGATGAACATCGGCAGGGTCGATGACAGGGCAAAAGCGATAAGCAAGACGAGGGATTCAATACGGGTGCTAACACCAAAGCCGGCGACAGCGGTGGTGCCAAAGCGGGCGACCATAGCGGTAAGAATGGCGGCGGCAAGGGGTGTCATTAGGTTGGCAAAAATGGCGGGGATGCCGATGGTCAGTAGCTCTGCCCAGTTGGCGCGCAAAGCCTGCAGGGTATTTTTACTCTTAAGGATCAGCTGTTCCTGCACACTGAGAATGTAGTGGGACAACAGGAAAGTGACAATCCAGGCGATAGAGGTCGCCAGTGCTGCGCCGCCAATGCCGAGGCCGGGCAACGGCCCAGCACCAAAAATAAGCAGGGGGTCGAGGCAGGCATTGAGTGTCGCTAAAAAGGCCAGCAGAAAGGCCGATTTACCGGGGCAGCCAATGGCGCGAAGAATGGTGTTGCCGGTCAGCGTTAGCAATAACAGGGGGATTACCGGTATCCACAGGGCCATAAAGCGCAGCGCTTCGTCGAGCACCTCGCCACTCGCACCCAATAAGCGCAGCAGGGCCTGTATGCCGAGATGGAGGCTGAGTAGCAGGGCTATGCCGATAAGGGTGATGAGCACGCGGCCATCGGTAATTTGCCGCGCTGCCTGATCAAAGCGATCCTCGCCCAGATAGCGCGACACCAGCACCGATGTCGCCATGCCCAGCCCGAGACCAATACTGTTCACGCCGTGGGCAATGGGCAGCACAAAACCCAGTGCCGCAAGGGATGCCGTGCCGAGCTGGCCAACAAAGTAGGCGTCGACAATGCCCACTGCCATTAGCGCAATAATGCCGCCAATCATCGGCATCGTGAGCCGAAAAAGTGTGCGACCAATGGGGTCGTTAACGATGGCCTGGGTGCGTTGGCTGGCTTTTTTACTCTTCAATGGCAGCGCTGGAGGTCTGTTCTTGAGGGGGTGGTGGCTGGCCCTCGAGTACGGCGGGAACGGATTCCGCCGGCAGAGGGTGGCTAAAAAGATAACCTTGATAGCTATCACAGTCGTGCTGTTTGAGGAAGGCGAGCTGCTCCTGTGTTTCGACCCCCTCGGCAATAATTTGTAAGTTGAGATTTTTGGCGAGGGTAATGATGGCTTTGCAGATAGCACCATCCTCGATATTGGCGGCGGCGTCGCGTACAAAGGTCTGGTCTATTTTAAGAATGTCGACGGGGAAATTTTTCAAATAGCTGAGTGACGAATAGCCGGTGCCGAAGTCATCTACTGAGAGTTTTATGCCGAATGATTTTAAGGCGCTCATCACGGCAATGCTGTGCTCGGTGTTGCTAGTGAGCACGCCTTCGGTGATCTCCAGTTCAATCAGTTCGCTTTCTATGCCGTGAATTTTGAGGGTTTGCTTGACGCAGGGCAGCAGAGACGGGGAGTGTAAGTGGTGGCCAGAAATGTTCACCGCAATGGGTAAGACTGGCAGGCCCTGCTGTCGCCATTCGACCAGTTGTCGGCACACTTCGTTGAGCACCCACTCGCCAATTTCTATCACCAAATTATCTTCGTCAACGATGGGGATGAAATCACCGGGGGGGATGAGCCCGTACTCCGGATGCTGCCAGCGGAGCAGGGCTTCAAAGCCGATGATTCTGTTGGAGTGGCAGTCGGCTTTGGGCTGGTAGTGCAGAAAGAACTGATTTTTGGCAATGGCATCGGGCAGGGCGACTTCAAGCTTGAAGCGCTGGCGTACCGTTTGCTCCATGTCTTCGGTGAACAGACGGAAGGTGTTGCGGCCGCTCTGCTTTGCTTTGTACATCGCCAGGTCGGCGTGCTGTAGCAGGTGCTCGGCATCGACCTGGCCATTCTCTGACAGCGCAATGCCAATGCTGCTTAGCACCCTTAGCTGTTGCTCGCCGACGTCGACGGGTTGACGCATGATTTGCAAAATGTCCTGCGCTTTATTGGTGCCGGCGTCGCTACTAATGGCACCTGACATAATGATGACAAATTCATCCCCACCCCAGCGCGCGACCAGGTCCACATCGCGGGTGACGGTGCTCAGTCGGCTGGCAACTTCGCACAGGAGCTCGTCGCCAACTTTATGACCCAGGGTGTCGTTGATTTTTTTGAACTGATCGAGGTCGAGAAACAGTAAAACCACGCTGCCGGCTGTTTGCTGGTGAAAGCGAATGCGCTTTTCCAGATTATTCATGAAGTAGGTGCGGTTGTAGAGACCCGTCAGTGGGTCACTGTAGGCGAGGGATTTAAGGCGATTCTGCAGTTTTATTTGCTGGGTGATATCGCGGATATGCAGGGCGTATTCACAGTTGCGGCTGAGGCTGTCGGTGGTTTGGGTGATGACGACCTCGGCCGGAAAGAGCTCTTTATCGAGGCGCTTGAGCTGGGTAATGTTACGCCGCTTGAGGATCAGCCCTTCGCTGGCGCTAAAACCGTGGGCCAGGCTTTGCAGGGCGGTTTTCTTTTCGCCGTCGGCGATAAATAGTTCAAAAAAGTTGATGCCGAGGACTTGTTTGGCGCTGATGCCAAAACATTTTTCAGCCGAGGGGTTGAAGGCGAGCATTTCCCCTCTGTCATTGATAGTGATGATGCTGTCCATGGCGGCATCGAGAATGGCCCCCTTGTGATACTCACTATTTTTGAACGCCGCGAAGGTGTCATCTCGTTGCTGGATTTCCCGGTTAACCCGGTCGATAACACGATTGTACTGCTGGGCAATTTGGCCCACTTCGGTGAAGGGCTCCTCTGGTACTGGTGAGGAAAAGTTGGCAAATTGTTGTTGCTGATTCATGGATGACAGCAGGTCAAAGACCTCGGTGCTCACCCGGTGCTCGGCGACATTGAGGCCCATGCGTTCCGCCTCTTCACTGACCCGTAGCGGGTAGTAACGATTAATTAGTTTAAAGAGGGAGAAGGCCGTGAAAAAGCTAAAAATCCCCGTAGCGCCAATACCTAAAAGTTGTGCCTGAAGCTGCTGTAAGTTCGACAAGCCATTGGCCAATACCTCGGGGCTGGCAAAAATTGCCACGGCCAGGGTGCCCCAAATACCGGCAAACAAATGCACGGGAACGACGCCAATGGCATCGTCAATTTTTAAATGTTCAAGCCAGCGTTCACCGTACAGCGCGATAATGCCACCGATCAGGCCAATGATAGCGGCCTCAGCCGCGCTGACAGCATGGCAGCTGGCGGTAATGGCGACGAGCCCGCCCAGGGTGCCGTTGATGATGTTTGAAACATCGATGTAATCGTCTATTTTGTATTTCAGTGCAGTGGCGCCAATGGCTCCCCAGAATGAGGCGATGCAGGTATTGAGTAAAATAGCAGGAACGGCATCATTCCAGGCCAGGGTGCTACCGCCGTTGAAACCGAACCAGCCAAACCAGATCAGCATCGTGCCGAGTACGGCTACGGGTACATTACTGCCGGGGATGCGGGTATTGCCTTGCTCAAAACGGCCAAAGCGGGGGCCGATCACCAGCAGTGCCGCCAGCGCTACCCAGCCACCGACGGAGTGCACGACTGTAGAGCCAGCAAAGTCGACAAAGCCGCGCAGCTCGAGCCAGCCCGTCGGGGTGCCAGAAATAGCCCCGGCCCAGGCCCAGTGGCCGACCAGAGGGTAGATGAGAAGAGCGATAGTGATGGTGCAAACGAGATAGCCGCGATAATTCATGCGTTCGGCGACGGCGCCTGAGACTAGTGTTGCTGCGGTGCCGCAGAACATCATTTGAAACAGAAAGATGCTAATCAGTCGGGGGCTGGCATCGTCGCTCATAAAAAAGTGGCTACTGCCAAACCAGCCGCCGATGCTGTCGCCAAACATAATGGCAAACCCGATGGCCCAGAACAGGGTGCCTGAAACAATAAAGTCGCTGATGTTTTTGGCCGCGACATTGATGCTGTTTTTACTTCTTACCAGGCCGCTTTCGAGGCACAGAAAGCCCGCCTGCATGATTAAGACGAGTATTGCCGCTATGGTGATCCAGAGAGTGTCTATCATTTAATTGACAGCCAGCTTACGTGCGGTACTGATATCCATATCATGCCCTTTGATAAGTGTGTGAGTGAAGAGAGTTTAAGGCTGGCCTTAGTAAGGTTTAACCACCACTAAAACCACAATGCCAATTAACAATAGTACTGGGGCTTCGTTAAACCAGCGATAAAACTGATGCTGGCGAGTGTTGAGCCCAGCCTGAAATTGGCGCATAAGTTGTCGGCAGGCAAAGTGATAGGCGACCAACAATACGACTAATGCTAATTTTGTTTTAAACCAGCCCTGGGCGAAATAGTACTCGGTGGCGAAGCCGACCAGCCAAACGCCGAACACTAGTGTGGCGATCATGGCGGGGGTGGCAATACCACGATATAGCTTACGCTCCATGATTTTAAAGCGCTCATTACTGATCTCATCGTCGGCCATGGCGTGGTAGACAAATAAGCGAGGGAGGTAGAACAGAGCGGCAAACCAGCAGACAAGGCTGATGATATGGAGGGCTAATACCCATTCATGGGGCATGGTGTGCGGACTCCTGTTGTTGGGGTGGTGCTGGTGAAAATTGCCAGCAGTTTACCGGATAAGGAGTCTACTGATAATAGTTGTCGATCTGATCCCGGGTAATGATACCGGCAACCGGTGATGAGGTATCGGTGGCGGGCTGGATCACATGTACTGCGAAGCCATTATTTTCACGGATCAGCACGAGTGCTTCTTGCAGCGTGGAGCGCGAATGAATGGGATGTAGCCGCCAACGTTCACCGGCTATTGCCATTAAATCAATGACTTCCTGCGCCCCATCATCGGCTTCTATGGCCTGTATGTGGTGTGCGAGATCGCTGGGTCTGAGAATAAAGTGATCACCACTGTCATCTTCTATGACAATCCAGTCGGGGTGTTGATTGAGTAGCACCTCGGCCTGGTCGAAAGGTAGCCAGGGGCTGTGAGAGATGAAATTGCGATTCATCAGACTGGTGACGCCGGCTCGGCTTAAGCTCTGAAAAACGGGGGAGGTGAAAGATTCAGGGTTTCTGCCAATCAGAAAGAGCCCGGGCAAGCCGCTGGTTAAGCGAGCAGTGATGGTGGCAATCACAATGACCAGCATTGCGGGCAGCAGAATGGCCGAATTGTAGGTGAGTTCCAGCAGGGCCATTAGAGCGGCGAGGGGAGCGTTGAGCACGCCGGCCATCATTGCACCCATGCCAAGTGTGGCGTAAAAACCGCTACTGGCGGCATTGTCGGGGCTCAAACTGGCGCCAACCATACCGATAGCACCGCCCAAACAAGCGCCGATAACGAGGGTGGGGCCAATGCTGCCACCGGGGACGCCGAGGGCAATAGTCACCGTTGAAAGCAGTAATTTTGTGACGGCAATTGTCAGTAATAAAGTAAAGCTGAAGCCTCCCAGCATGGCTGTTTCAACGGTATCGTAACCGACGCCCATTACCTGGGGCACGAAGGCGGCGGCAAGGCTGGTGAGTACCCCTGCAGCAAACAGGCGAGTGGTTAGTGACAGGGTTTTTAAACCTTGAATGTATTTATGCAGTTTGAGGACGACGCTACTGGCGAGGCCGACAATAATGCCGCAGAAGATCAAAAAAGGCAGTTCGAGCATACTGCCCATCGCCAGGGCGGGGATGGAGAAGGCCGGGGCATCGCCAAAGCAGACTCTGCTGATTAATGCGCCGGAGACGGAGGCAATAATGATGGGGATAAACCCGGTCACCGTGTATTCCATCAACACCACTTCCATAGCAAAAATAACGCCCGCTAGGGGTGTGTTGAAGGAGGCGGCGATAGCGGCGGCAACACCGCAGCCGACCATGATGCGTAGGCTGTTATTGGGTAGCCCAAGTTTTTGGCCGAGTAAGCTAGAGCAGGTTGCACCGAGATGTACGGCAGGCCCTTCGCGACCGACCGAGTGTCCCGACAATGCAGCGAGTGAACCGGCGACAAACTGGATGATGGCGTTGCTCGCGGGTAAGTGGGCCTGATGCTGCTGATAACGCTCAATAACATGGCCGACACCGCATTGGCGCTCGGTTTTGGATCGTCCCCGCATGACTAGTGCGATAAGCAGCATGCCGACTAAAGGAATAATGAGCCGGGCTTCTATGGGTAAAGATTCGAAGCCTTCGCTATCGTGGGCGGGCAGGAACAACTCAAGAGGCCATTCGATGGCAAGGCGAAAAGCAACTGCGATAAGGCCGGTAACTATGCCGCTGGCGAGTCCCAATAAAGCCAGTTGAGGGAGTGCGTCAACATGAGCCAGGCGATGCCGAAAGTGAGTAAATATAGCGTCGACTCGTCCTTGCGAAGGGCTTGATAGGTTTTTATCAGGTGGCAGCATAGTTATTATGTCGATTACATGAGCGGCGAGCTTAGCATGCGCCTTGGTTGCGGTATGATAGCGGGTTCCCACGATTTTAAGATGAGGTAAGCGGGCGTGATAAAGGCAAGTATTGTAGGTGGAACGGGTTATACCGGGGTTGAGTTGTTGCGTTTGCTGGCCATGCACCCCGAGGTGGACGTCTCGGCGATTACTTCGCGCAGTGAAAGTGGCTTGCCTGTTGCCGATCTCTTCCCCAGCCTGCGGGGTCATTTCGATCTGCGTTTTAGTGAGCCGGATCCCGATCAGCTTGCCGAGGCCGATGTGGTGTTTTTTGCTACCCCCCATGGTGTGGCGCAGGCAATGGTGCCTGAGATTCTTAAGCGTGGAGCGCGAGTGATCGATCTGTCGGCAGATTTTCGCATCAAGGATCAGCAGCTCTGGGAAAAGTGGTACAACCAGACTCACGCCTGCCCGGAATTAATAGCCGAGGCCGTTTACGGTTTGCCCGAAGTGAATCGCGAAGCCATACGTTCTGCTCGCTTGATTGCCTGCCCGGGTTGCTACCCGACCAGTGTGCAGCTGGGTTTTTTGCCTTTGCTCGAAAAAGGCCTGGTATCGACCGATGACTTGATTGCCAACGCTGCATCGGGAGCCAGTGGCGCCGGTCGACAGGCCAAGATTGATAATTTGCACACCGAGGTGAGTGATAGCTTTAAGGCCTATGCGGCAGGGGGGCATCGTCATTTGCCAGAGATCGTCCAGGGTTTGGCGCTTTTTGCTAATAAATCTGTAGGCCTGACCTTTGTGCCCCATTTGCTGCCGATAGTGCGAGGTATTCATTCCACCCTCTACGCAACCCTGCTTGATACGAGTGTTGATCTGCAGGCCTTGTTTGAAAGTCGCTATGCCGATGAGCCTTTTGTTGATGTGATGCCCGAGGGTGCGCACCCGCAAACACGCAGTGTGCGGGGCTCGAATGTGTGTCGTATCAGTGTGGTCAGGCCGCAGGATGGCGACAAGGTTGTGGTGATGTCGGCAATTGATAATCTGGTGAAAGGGGCTTCCGGCCAGGCGGTGCAAAATATGAATGTTATGTTCGGGCTGTTGGAAACCAGCGGCCTTGAAGCGCCGCCCTTGTTGCCTTAGGTTAGTATTCCAACAATAAAAGGTTGCCGGAGTACTTCAGTGGATACGTATTTTAATCGCCTAATGGATAGTAGTATCGGTCTATTGGCCTTGCTGGCGCTGGCTTTGCTGGTCGGGATTGGCGGTGGCTTTCTGTTGGGTAGTGAGTATTTTTCCGAGGCGACAGTCGAGCACCGTCAACTGCGGGTTGATTTTGATCAGCAGGCAGCAAAATTTGCGGAGCAAGAGCATCAGCAGTTGGCGTTGCAGTTGGGCGCTGAAGTTGATCGGCAGGCGCTGGAAAAAATGCGCAGGACAGTCGTTGTGCTTGACCGAAAGCTGTCGGCATATCAGGAAGAGCTGGATCTTTACCGCAGCCTGGTTAAAAGCGAACAGTTGGCAAAAGGGCTGCAAATATCCAGTTTTCTGATCCGGTCGACAGAAACCCCCGGAATTTATCGCTACCGTTTTGCCCTGCGGAAGACGGAAGGTTTGTCGAAAACGACGAAGGTAAGTTTCTCCGTCGACGTTGAAGGTGTGTTGGCGGGTAAGGCAGTACATTATTCATTAGCGCAATTGGATTCGAGCGTCGAGTCTATGCCAGTAAAAAGCAAGTTTAAGTATTTTCAACTTATCGAAGGGGTAATGCATTTACCCGATGGGTTTGAGCCAGCGTTAATTCGAGCAACAATTTGGCCCTCGACAAAGAAAGCTCGCAGTAAGGAGTTGGTCTTATCGTGGGATTTTGCCAGAGGGCAGACAGAAAATAATAGAGGTGAGTGATGCGCAGGGATAAAAAATCCAGAAGAGGGACGGCTACACCAACCTTGATCGCTAAAGGTACGTGTATTGTTGGTGAGATTCACTTTAGTGGCAGCCTGGAGATAGAAGGTCAGGTTAAGGGTAATATTGAAGCAGCTGGTGATGATGCCGATGCCTGCGTAAGAATACGCGACACGGGTGTTGTTATTGGTCAGGTGAAGGCCCCCGTGGTGATTGTTAGCGGCAACATAGAGGGTGATATTTATGCCGCGAAGCAGGTTGAACTTGCTTCCCAGGCTGTCGTCAAAGGGGATATCCACTACGCCTTGCTCGAAATCGAGAAAGGTGCTCAGGTGAATGGTGGCTTCGTGCAGGAAGAAGAAAGTGCGTTTGCAGCGAGCCCGGAAGCTGAAAAAAACAAGGTGGCAAGCCATCTTGAGACTGTTGGCGACGGGGGTATGCGGCAAGCTTAAACGTTGCTATTTGTGTTTTTGCCCCCATACTAACGAGAAGCAAGTTATTACAAAATAAGCTTTAAAAGACAGAGAGAAGTTGGAGTTATTAATGACGGTAGCAGAAACATTCATCCCCAGCGCGCTTAATGTGACCAATAGCGCTGTGCATAAAGTGAAAACCCTGGTTGAAGAAGAGGGCAACCCCGACCTCAAGTTGCGCGTGTACGTCACTGGTGGCGGCTGCTCCGGGTTTCAGTACGGTTTTACCTTTGACGAAGCCGTAGCCGAAGATGATACCCGGGTTGATAGAGAGGGTGTCACTGTGCTGGTCGATTCTTTGAGCTTTCAGTACCTCTCAGGTGCTGAGCTCGATTACTCCGAAGGGCTCGAAGGCTCTCGGTTTGTGGTCAATAATCCCAATGCTGCGACCACCTGTGGTTGTGGTGCTTCATTTTCGATCTAAAACACACAAGCGGTACCCCTTGCAGCAGGTAGGACTTATTACTACCCGGCTTAGCCGCTTAGCACCCCTGCTTTTTTTGTTGGTGTTCTTCCACTTAACAGCGCTGGCGGAGGCTCCGCAAAGTGCAGTACCCGGCTACCTCGTTCGTATTGATCAGAATAAACCTGAGGAGGTAGAGGCTGCACTGCTGCGAGCCGAGGCCTTCTATCTGGAGAGCTCACCACTTCTTTCAAAATCACCACCGATTGCTCTGGTGCTGCACGGCCCCGAAGTCGAGATATTCTTCCGCGAAAACTACAAGCGTTATAAAAACATTGTTGATCTCGCTGCGCGGCTAACGGCCTTTCAGGTGGTCGATATTAAAATCTGCCGTACCCGATTACGTTTTCTTGAGCAAGATGAGGCAAGTCTATTTCCCTTTGTCGGCACGGTGGCCTTTGGCCCCGATGAAATAGCGCGACTGACAGAAGAAGAGGGTTATGTGCGCTTTTAGTGAGATGGTGATCGACGATTAGTCGAGATAACTCGGATAAATCCCACCCAAAATAGTTAAGCCTTTTGCCCCCGTTACAGCGGGTAAATTACCAGCCAGCCCTGCGAGTGTTTGGCGTGCGAGCCAGGCAAAGGCTGCAGCCTCTACCCACTCGGGTGAAATGCCCAGCTCGGCTGTACTGCCGGCTTTTGCAGGCTTCAGTAAGCTGCTGAGACTAAGCATAAGCGCTGTGTTCAATGCGCCACCACCGCAGATAAAAACTTCATCTATCTCTATCGGTAGCGCTTTTAGCGCGTCGACAATGGTTTCGGCAGTGAAGGCAAGCAGCGTTGCTTGTACGCATCCGGGTGAGAGGTGGCCGAACTTCTTTAATTCTTGATCTAGCCACTGTCGATTGAATTCCTCTCGGCCAGTGCTCTTTGGTGCCGGGCGTCGTAGGAAGGGGTGGGTTTTCAATTGCTCAAGTAGATGTGGGTCGCTTGAGTGCTGGCTGGCCCACTGGCCGCCGTCGTCGAAGGCTTTATCTTTGTGTTGTTTTATCCAGTCGTCGAGTAGGCGATTACCGGGGCCGGTGTCGAAGCCGAGCACCTGGCCCTTTGCGGGCAGCAGGGTGATGTTGCTGATGCCACCAATATTGACGATGGCTCTATTGTGTTTGTCGCTGTGGAAAACGGCGTGGTGAAAGGCCGGTACTAGCGGTGCTGCTTGTCCGCCAAGAGCCATGTCTCTACGCCTGAAGTCGGCCACGGTGGTGATGTCCGTGCGTGCAGCAATAATGTTGGGATCGCCGATTTGTAGCGTAAAAGGATGGGGTGTGTCGCCGCCGGGCGGACGATGCCGTACGGTTTGCCCATGGCTACCTATCGCGATGATGTCGCTAGCCTGTAGTCCGGCCTGCTCCAGCAAGGTGCTTGTCGCTTGTGCGAAGCAAAGCCCCAGTTGTTGGTCGCTACTGCCGAGCGTGTCAATGTCGTCGTCGCCCGGTAAAAAGAGAGACCTGATCGCCGTCTGTAGATGTTTGGGAATTGGCTGGGAGTGCGTGGCAACTATACTGGCTTTGCCCTGGGCGAGGTCGACAATGGCGCTGTCTATGCCGTCCATGCTAGTGCCAGACATCAAGCCTATGTAGAGCTCACGGGAAGCTTGGCTCATTTATGTTGCCGGGTTTTAGTCGTGGGTATCGGCTTGAGCAATCAGCATGCCGTTGTGCTGGCTCAGCTGATTGAGTAGCGGCACAGTTTGGGCGATGAATTCGTTGCGCTGATTTTTGGCGATGGTTTTGGCGTCGGGTAGCTTCACCGTACGAGGATTGCGGTGAACGCCGTTGACCAGGAATTCATAGTGCAAGTGTGGGCCGGTAGCGTAGCCCGTAGAGCCAACTGTGCCGATGGTGTCTCCCTGGTCGACATGCTTGCCTTTGCGCGTGAGCCGTTTGGTCAGATGCAGGTACTTGGTGACGTATTTTCCACCGTGTTGAATAAACACATAGTTGCCGTTTGCCTTGCTATAGCCACTGGCGATGACTTTGCCATCACCAGCAGAGTATACGGGGGTGCCGCGTGGGGCTGCATAATCCACTCCGCGATGGGCTTTAATGCGTTTGTGTACCGGGTGCTTGCGGCGCAAGCTGAAATTGGAGCTGATGCGGGTGAAGTCCAGTGGTGCTCGGAGGAAAGCCTTCCGCATGGGCTTGCCATCGGGGGTGTAGTAGTTGATGGCTCCGTCTTGCTCTATATAGCGTACAGCTCTGAAAGTTTTGCCGTGATTGGTAAAAGTGGCAGCGAGGATGTCTCCAGTGCCGACTTTCTCGCCGTTAAGGAATTTTTCGTCATAGAGGACGCTAAATTCATCGCCCTTGCGAATGTCGAGGGCGAAATCAATATCCCAGCCGAAGATGTTGGCTAGTTCCATGATTTTGGCCTGACTTAAACCGGCTTTGTTTGCGTCGAAAGACAGAGAGTTGTTAATGGTGGCTGTTGTGTGAGTCGGGATAAGATCGGGCTGGAGGATGACTTTTGTGCCCTCGAAGCCATTTTCGCCGCGCTCGTAAAGATAGTGCTCAAGGCTTGAACGCGTATATTTGACCTGCGCTAGTTTGCCTTCTTCGTTTAAAGCGATGGCAATGTACTCGCCGGGGCGTAGGCGTCGAAGTGGTTTTTGCTCGGTGCTTGCATTGGCGACGGTGTAGACGTCACTGGCGTTGAGGCCGAGACGTTTGAAGGCAGTAGTTAAGTTGTCGCCAGGGGTGATTGTTGTTTTCTGCCAATTTGGGGGCTGGGGTGTTGTCTGGGTGTTGCCTGCCTTGGGCTGGGTGGCAGATGTAAGCTTGGCTTGGCCTGGTGTTTGTGCATCTGTGGGCAGGTCAACGGCGATGACATTGCGCTTGGCCTGGACATTCTTGGAGGGAAGAAAAGATATGACTCCAATCAGGCAAACTGCGACGGCAGTTACTGCTGCGAGATGTTTCTTCGGGAGTTTTATCTCCCCTTTTGAGCTTGTTTTTCGGCTGGCTTGCATGAGCTTGTGTGTTCCGCTGGAGCTGTCTAAGCAAAGACGGTGATTTATAACAAAATACGGCGATAACTTAAAGTTGTGATGGGCAAGTATGTGGTGTAAGTGGCATTTGTTTTTATGGGGCTATCCTGTATCGTTCGGCTCTTTTTGGTATATGAGGCTGGTGAAGTAATGTCGAAAGTAGACCAGGGTTTGATTGGTGATTTGCAAAGTCGGGGTCTAGTAGCGCAGATGACGGGGGAGGGTGCGTTCGCTGAGCATCTGGCCGAGCAGCGTGTGCTCTATTGTGGTTTTGACCCCACTGCCGATAGTCTCCATATTGGCAGTTTGGTGCCGCTTCTCGCGTTGCGACGTTTTCAGTTGGCTGGCCATAAGCCTGTAGCGCTAGTCGGCGGGGCGACGGGCTTGATTGGTGATCCCAGCTTTAAAGCGCAGGAGCGTCAGCTGAATACCCCGGGTGTGGTTGCCGCCTGGACCGAGGGCCTGCGTCAGCAAGTTTCACGTTTCATCGATTTTGATAGTGGTTCGTGTTCCGCCGAGGTGGCGAATAACCTTGACTGGATGGGTGGAATGCCGGTGCTAGACTTTCTCCGTGATGTAGGCAAGCATTTTGCCGTCAATGCGATGATTCATAAAGAGTCAGTGAAAACACGCATTGAGCGTGAAGGTGAGGGCATCTCCTATACGGAGTTCTCTTACATGCTTCTTCAGTCTTACGACTTCGCTGAGCTGTACAAGCGATTTGGTTGCACATTGCAAATTGGTGGTTCCGATCAGTGGGGTAATATCACCGGTGGTATCGATCTGGTGCGGCGCATGCATCGTGTGCCAGCCTTTGGCTTGACGCTCCCTCTAATAACAAAGTCTGACGGCACGAAATTCGGCAAGACAGAGTCGGGCACCATTTGGCTTGATCCGGCAAGGACATCACCCTACGCCTTTTATCAGTTTTGGGTGAATGTAGCGGATCAGGATGTCTACCGCTTCTTGCATTACTTTACTTTTTTACCTGTTAGCGAATTGATTGAGATTGAGCGGGCTGACGAGCAGGCTCAGGGTAAAAAATCGGCTCAGGCCATTCTGGCGCGAGAGGTAACTCGGCTAGTGCATGGTGAAGAGGGTGTTGAGGCGGCAGAGCGCATATCGGCGGCACTGTTCAGTGGTTCATTAGATAAGCTCACCGAAGATGATATGGAGCAGCTTGCTCTTGATGGCATGCCGTCAACAAGTGCTGAGGGTGCCGGATTGCCGTTGATCGACGCATTGGTGGTTTCCGGTTTGGCCTTAACACCGAGGGGTGAGGTGACCCAGGGTCAGGCGCGTAAGTTTATCCGCGACGGGGCTGTGCGGGTAAATGGCGAGCAGCAGCAAGAGGATGCTTTTATCTTGAATCGTTCGAGCGCCTACTTTGGTCGCTTCCATCTTTTGCGTCGAGGTAAGAAGCACTTCCACTTATTACGCTGGGTGTAAATAGTTAGGGAGAGCGTTGATGCGGTGTTTTTTACACTGATTTACAGAAAGTTTCATTTTTTCATTGACAGTATTTTCTATGTCTGTAGAATGCGCGCCTCGCT
>MAAS01000030.1 GCA_002162755.1 Gammaproteobacteria bacterium 50_400_T64
TAGAAGAAGGTTGAATAGACCTTGTTGATATCGGGATGGCTGGGGTCGGGCAGGTCGACGATGATGGTGTCAAAGTGACGCCCGGCACTGAGCAGGGCCTCCACTTCGACAAAGGCGTCGCCGACGATCACCTCGACCCTCTCATCCCGAAAGGCAGAATTATTGAGCTGTAACAAGCGCGCAGAGATGGTCGTAGGGGCCTCGGGGTCGTCGCCACTAAACAGGGAGATCATCTCACCATCGAGATCGATCAGCGTCACCGCCTCGGGTTGCCAGCGCAGAATGTCGCGCAGCGCCAGGCCGTCGCCGCCGCCAATCACCAGAATTTTGTCTTGTCGCGCCGAGGCGAGCAGGGGCGGCAGGGTTAAATAGCTGTGGTAAATCAGCTCGTCATTGCTCGAAAACTGCAGACGCCCGTTGATGTACAGGCTGGTGATTTTCGGTAGGCCAGCACCAATAATACGCTCGGTCAGGGTGAGGTGCTGGTAGGGGGTGATTTTGGTGTACAGCACTTTGTCCTTAAAGAGGGCGCGGTGCATATTGTCCATCCACGTTGCACCGCCGCCAGCGAGTGCGGCGAGTAGTACCAGCAGGCTGAGATGCGCCAGCCACAGGGCTTTGCGCTGGGGAAGATGGGCGCGGTATTTGATCAGAAAGGCGATGCCGATCAGCGCGTTGACCAGAGCCGTGCTCAATGCCGCGACGAGCACCGGCAGTTGCAGGCAAAACAGTACCCAGATTGCCGCGCCAATGCCGGCGCCAATATAATCGGCACCGTAAATGGTGCCCAGATTGTGTTCGAGATGTTGGCCGTGGAGCTGTTCGCGAATGCGGGCGATCAGGGGTATCTCCATGCCGATCATCAAACCCAGTAGCCCCCCGATCACAAAGGGTGTGGCCTTGGCAATTTTGGCCAGGCCCTGCACCACCTGACCGTCGGTGGTGATGCTGGGGTGCAGGCCGTAGATGTCCTGCAGGTAGGCGGGGAAGCTAAAGGCCAGCGAGATACTCAGGGAGATAATAATCAGCGCCGTGGCACCGAGGCTGGCGATGCCCCACTCCAGCCAGGCAAAACTTTTGAAGGGGCAGTGCAGCCATTTGGCGAGCAGTGCGCCTACGCCCATGGCGACAATCATCAGGCCGATCATGGCATAGAGGGTGGACTCTAGGGCGCCGAGCACGCGGCCGGCGTAGTGAGCCATTAAGTATTCGTAAATCAGGCCGCAACCGGCCAGGGTCGCCATAACCGCGATCAGAAAAATATCGTGGAAAATTAGCTCGCGACGGGACTTCCTCGGCTGTTGTGACGGTGGGGCGCTCACCCTAGGGAGTCTCTGAATAAGTCAGATGCGAGTTCATGGCTTGTTCAGGGGCTTCCTAAGCGAGCACGCCGATGAGCAGCAGTGCGACGGCAATATAAATCACTGCTTCGATGGCGGCGACGCCGATATTTTCTTGCTCGTCCACTTCCTCGGCGACATTAATCTTCAGCAAGATGGCCTTGCGAGCGATCAGTGCCAGCGCGGGCAGGAGCAAAGCCAGGCTGGTGCCAGCACCGAGCCAGTAGGCGACGGACAGCAGGGGCTCTGCTTGATAGTACTCGACCAGGCTGGCGCCGGCCGTCATCGCCAGCGCGGTACCGAGCAGGTGCCCAGAGTAGCGAATCGCCAGGGCGGTGTTGCCGGCGACGATGGCCTGTTGCAGGCTCTCACCCTGGTGGCGACGGCGGTAGACAGCGGCGCGCAAACGCGTGATCAGCAGCAAGATACACTGGCTGCCAAAAAACAGCATCAGCACAGAGGGCAGGCCGCGCCAGGTTTCATACTCGACCCAATTCACCGTTGAACTAATGATCAGACCGAGGGCTAAAAAGTTACTGGCTTGAACAAAGCCGGCGGCCAGCTGGTGGTCGGCGATGGCCGTTTTTAGAGAAACCTTGTGGAAAATAATGTAGTCGTTAATCATTGAACCCACCTTTAGCAGCGCTATGCCCGCCACTGCGTAGGTCAGCACATTGAACGCTTCGTTGAGCAGGTTGACGGCGGCATCACCGGTTACCGCAGCCGATAAAATTAGCCCCAGTGCGCCGGCGCCGCCGGCAAAGGTGATGCCAAAGGCGTAATTGTCCTTTTCCGCCAACTCGACGGTGGTGTTGACCCCGGCGAGCAGGCCAAAGAGCAGGCGAAAGGTGCAGATGGCCGCGATGGCGATACTGAGGTTGATGGCGACGATGGCCAGTGGCAGGCTCTCACCCTGGTGGCGACGGCGGTAGACAGCGGCGCGCAAACGCGTGATCAGCAGCAAGATACACTGGCTGCCAAAAAACAGCATCAGCACAGAGGGCAGGCCGCGCCAGGTTTCATACTCGACCCAATTCACCGTTGAACTAATGATCAGACCGAGGGCTAAAAAGTTACTGGCTTGAACAAAGCCGGCGGCCAGCTGGTGGTCGGCGATGGCCGTTTTTAGAGAAACCTTGTGGAAAATAATGTAGTCGTTAATCATTGAACCCACCTTTAGCAGCGCTATGCCCGCCACTGCGTAGGTCAGCACATTGAACGCTTCGTTGAGCAGGTTGACGGCGGCATCACCGGTTACCGCAGCCGATAAAATTAGCCCCAGTGCGCCGGCGCCGCCGGCAAAGGTGATGCCAAAGGCGTAATTGTCCTTTTCCGCCAACTCGACGGTGGTGTTGACCCCGGCGAGCAGGCCAAAGAGCAGGCGAAAGGTGCAGATGGCCGCGATGGCGATACTGAGGTTGATGGCGACGATGGCCAGTGACCACATTGATAATTCATAAATCATGGAATTTTGCCCCCCTATTTGCCGCCAAAGCGGCTGCGTGATGATTGATAAGAAGAATTGCGGTAGCTGGACGTGGTACCACTCGCCGTTGACTTCGCGGTACTGCTGCGCGCCAGTGGTCGGGACTGGAACTTGCTACTTTTCCTGGCGACCGCAGAGGTGGTTTGCTTGGTGTTGGCATAGGGGCTGGAGAAGCGTTGCCCCGAGTTTTTGAATTTTTGTCGCGTGCTGCGCTCGGTCGCTTGCTGGTTTTTACGCTGGCTGGGCGAGGTGTACCTTGAGCGCCCGTAGTCGTTGTAGTAGCTGTAGTCGCGGTTTCGCCCCCAGTTGCCGTAGCCAATGGGGCCGCGAAGCATACTGGAGAAAAAAGCGTACTGACCGTACCAGTGCCAGAATGAGTTGCCCGAGTTATTCGTTTGCCAACTGCCGTACTGGGGGTTGCCGACCAGTTGGCTACCGGGACCGAAGTCTTCGGCATCATTGATGCGGGCGCTGGCTTCGGCGCTGAGGGCCGCGACGCGAGCCAGCTTGCCCTGGGACATATCGGCGAGCACATTAATGGGGTCGCTGAGCATCATGCCGTAGGTGTCGGGCTGTGCGGCGGCTTCAATGGCCGAAAGCTCCTGATAGACTTTATTGACCTGGTCGCGGCCCATGGTCACAACGTGGTTGATATCACTTTTGGCATCGCCTAGTCGCGACTCGAGGGAGCGAATAATGGGCCCCTCGGGGCCGGCATCCTGAGCCAGGGCGCTACTCAGTTCGCCTAGTTCAGGATGATCCTGGCGGATAATCTCGGCGTATTGGCTGAGCAAGTGGGTGTTGGCAATATGCCCGGCGACAATGTGCTGTTTCAGGCGCACGATTTTGCCCTCGCTGATAAGCGTCTGCTGGTCTAATTGTTTTTGCGATTTCTCCTGCTCGGATGAGCAGCCAATAAGCACGAGGCTGAGGCAGAGGATGAAGACCCGCGCCCACTTAAATTTTTGCATGACTTAGGTCTCGCTAGAATGTGTTGTCGCGCCGCAGCGGTCTTGCTGATGAGCGGCCAGGCCGGGCTTTGTCGGGTGTGCGGGGGAGGCTCTGTTCACGGCCTTTATTTCAACGTGCGCTGCGGGAAAGCGAGCGGCAATCACCGCAGCGGCATCTCTGGGGCGCGCCTCGCCGCACATAAAAATATCAAAGGCGGCGTAGGCGTATTCGGGCCAGGTGTGCACGGTGATGTGTGACTCGGCGAGAATCAATACCCCAGTGACACCACCCTGGTCGCCAAATTTGTGGAAGTGCTGAAACAGTACCGTCGCGCCACCCGCCGCTGCAGCCTCGCACAATAGTGCGGCCAGCGCCTTGCTATCGAGGCTGGCATGCTGGCCGTGGCATTCGATCAATAAATGTTGCCCTAGGATCATAAGCCTCTCAATAAGCTCCTTGAAGATAAATGCCTGTAAGCCCGTGCCTGACGGCTCGCGACAGTGCTCGGCCCCGGGTTCACAATGCCACCCAGGGCTGGAAAGTCGGTGTGTTAGTAGAGGTGTTAGTTAACGCCGTTTGACAGGCATCGCAGGGTAACGGCAAAGCCTGGTGATTGACAAGTAGCAGTGCGGGGTATGATTGAGGCGATAATCGACGGCTGCGCAGGCGGCACGGTCATTTGCCGGGATATCTTCGCTTGCGGGATAGGCTACCCGCTGCGGATTGTGTAGAATCTCCGCTTTTCCCCGAGAGTCCGAATTATGTTTGATAATCAGCAAACCCTGGCCCAGTTCGATCCAGAAATTTGGCAATCGATTCAAGATGAAGAGCGCCGTCAAGAAGAGCACATCGAGTTAATTGCCTCTGAAAACTACACCAGTCCTCAGGTGATGGTTGCTCAGGGCACGGTGCTCACTAACAAGTACGCAGAAGGCTATCCGGGCAAGCGCTATTACGGTGGTTGTGAGTATGTCGATGTGGCAGAACAGCTGGCGATTGAGCGCGCCAAAGAATTGTTCGGTGCCGACTACGCCAATGTGCAGCCCCACTCGGGTTCCCAGGCGAACGCCGCTGTTTATCAGGCGCTGTGCGAGCCGGGCGATACGGTGTTGGGCATGAGCCTGGCCGACGGTGGCCACTTGACTCATGGTGCCAAGCCAAGCTTTTCGGGAAAAACCTACAACGCGATTCAGTACGGACTGGACAATGCTACTGGCGAAGTGGATTACGCTCAGGTTGAAGCCTTGGCGCTGGAGCACAAGCCAAAGATGATTATCGCTGGCTTCTCAGCCTATTCGCGCATCATGGACTGGCAGCGTTTTCGTGATATCGCCGACAAGGTCGGTGCTTATCTGATGGTCGATATGGCTCACGTTGCGGGTCTGGTCGCGGCGGGTTGCTACCCGAACCCGGTGCCGATTGCTGATGTGGTGACCACCACGACTCATAAAACACTGCGCGGCCCCCGTGGCGGACTGATTCTCGCTCGCGCCAATGAAGCGCTGGAAAAGAAGTTTAACTCTGCGGTTTTCCCCGGTGGTCAGGGCGGCCCCTTAATGCATGTTATTGCGGCCAAAGCCGTTAGCTTTAAAGAGGCGATGAGCGATGAGTTCAAAACCTATCAGCAGCAGGTGGTGGTGAATGCCCGCGCTATGGCGGCAACCTTTATTGAGCGTGGTATTGATATCGTCTCCGGCGGCACTGACGATCATTTGATGCTGGTTAACCTGATTGGCAAGGACTACACCGGTAAAGATGCTGATGCGGCCCTGGGTCAGGCGAATATCACCGTTAACAAAAATGCCGTGCCTAACGACCCACGCTCGCCCTTTGTGACCAGTGGCTTGCGCGTTGGCACCCCGGCGATTACCACCCGTGGTTTTACCGAAGCCGAGACCGTCGAGCTGACCCACTGGATGTGTGATGTGCTGGCCTCGCTGGAAGACAATACCTCCGAGCAGGTGATTGCCGATGTCAAAGCCAAAGTATTGGCTGTTTGTAAGCTGCACCCGGTTTATAAAGAGATCTAAAACTGGTGAAACTGATAGCGATGCGACGGGGATAGCCTGGTCGCATTTACCCTTTTAGTCGCTGTGTTTGCTTGATGTAACACAAAGCCCGAGACAGTGGGCTTTGTGTTAGTATGCGCGGCTAATTTCTGCCCGATGGAATACCTCCATGCATTGCCCTTTTTGTGGCGCTAACGATACCAAAGTGATTGATTCTCGGCTGGTTGCCGAGGGTGATCAGGTACGCCGTCGGCGCGAATGTGTCTCCTGCAAAGAGCGTTATACCACCTTTGAAGTGGCCGAATTATTAATGCCTCGCGTTATCAAAAGCGACGAAAGCCGCGAGCCCTTCAATGAAGATAAATTGAAGGCAGGCTTGCATCGGGCGCTGGAAAAGCGCCCTGTCAGCACCGAGCAGGTGGAGGCGGCGTTCTCGCAAATCAAACGCTCGTTACAGAGTGCTGGGGAGCGGGAAATTTCTTCGCGCATGATCGGTGAAAAAGTGATGGAACAATTGCGCGGGCTCGACGATGTCGCCTATGTGCGCTTCGCCTCGGTGTATCGCAGTTTTCAGGATTTGAATGAATTTCGTGCCGAGCTCGATCGCCTTGAAAAAGAAGATGGCGTGGTGCTCGGTAAAGGTGTGGGCGGCAAAAAGGGTGCCTAAAAAGGAACTCGCACAATGACGACGGCGGCCGATAGTGGCCATATGGCGCGAGCCATACAGCTGGCGAAAAAGGGCTGGTACACCGCCCGACCCAACCCCCGTGTGGGTTGCGTTATTGTTCTGGCAGGCGAGGTGGTCGGTGAGGGCTGGCATCAGCGCGCCGGTGGCCCCCATGCGGAAGTTGTTGCCCTTAAAACAGCGGGTGAAAATGCGCGGGGAGCAACGGTCTATGTGTCACTGGAACCCTGTAATCATCACGGCCGCACCCCGCCTTGTGCGGAGGCCTTAATTGCAGTGGGTATAGCGCGAGTGGTTTATGGCTTGGCCGATCCCCATCGTGTTGCCTCCGGCGGTATAGGCAAGCTCGAAGCGGCAGGTATTACGGTTGATGGGCCTGTGCTGGAGCAGGAAGCGCGAGCATTAAATCCCGGGTTTGTTAAGCGTTGTCAGACCGGTTTGCCCCGAGTGACACTGAAACTAGCGGCTAGCATTGATGGCCGTTCGGCCATGGCCAGCGGCGAAAGCCAGTGGATTACCGGCCCCGCCGCGCGCAGTGATGTGCAGCGTTTACGGGCTGAAAACGCGGCTATAATTACCGGTATCGGTACGGTGCTTGAGGATAATCCCTCGCTTAACGTGCGCGAGACCCAGCCCGGTCTCAGCGCAAATGAGCTGGCAGAAATGCAGCCCCTACGGGTGATTGTCGATAGTCGACTGCGTATCACCGAGGGCTTGAAAATTCTCCAGCCGCCGGGTGCTGCGTTAGTGGCTACAGCCCAGAGCGAAGGTAGTGTTGAGGGAGCGGAGGTTTGTTCCCTGCCCGATGATGGCGGAAAAGTCGATTTACAGGCTTTGTTACAGGAGCTTGGGCGTCGCGAATACAGCGATGTGCTGGTCGAAGCCGGTGGTAAGTTGGCGGGGGTTTTCCTTCAGCAAGGCCTGGTGGATGAGCTGATTATTTATATGGCACCGAAGTTAATGGGCAGCGATGGTATGCCGATGGCGGTGCTACCCTTTAGCGCAATGTCTGAAGCATTGGCGCTTGAAATCACCGATATTCGTGCCGTCGGCAATGACTGGCGCATTACAGCAACACCGGGTGGGAACACATGTTCACAGGTATAATTGAAGCGCTGGGCGAAATCGGCGAGACCGAAAAACGGGGCGGTGATTTACGCCTGCATATCCGCACCGGCAGTCTTGAGCTGGATGACGTTGTGCTAGGCGACAGCATCGCCGTCAATGGTGTTTGCTTGACCGTGGTTGAATTACCGGGGGATGGTTTTATCGCCGACGTGTCGGTCGAGACTTTAAATTTCACCACCGCCGGGCAGTGGCAAACAGCTTCGCCGGTGAATCTTGAGCGGGCTTTAACACCGACCACGCGCCTCGGTGGCCACCTGGTTTCTGGTCATGTGGATGGCGTTGGCGAAGTTATTGAGCGCCACCAGGATGCCCGTTCGGAGCGCTTTCGTATCAAGGCACCGGCAGAGTTGGCGCGCTATATCGCTCACAAAGGCTCGATATCTGTCGATGGCACCAGTCTCACGGTTAATGCCGTGTCGGGCGATGAGTTTGAGCTGAATATTGTCCCCCACACCCTGGCGCATACCGTCTTTGGTGGGTATCAGTTGGGCACAAAGGTTAATTTGGAAGTCGATGTTATCGCCCGCTATCTCGAGCGGCTGTTACTCGGTGACAAAGCGGCGATCCAGGGTGATGACTTTTCACTCTCCACACTGGTTAATAAAATTTTAGATTAAAGGCTAACACCATGAACTTGAATACCATCGAAGAACTGATTGAAGATATTCGCCTGGGCAAAATGGTCATCCTTATGGATGACGAAGATCGCGAGAACGAAGGCGACTTGGTGATTGCCGCTGAGAAAGTCCGACCCGAAGATATTAATTTTATGGCCATGCACGCCCGTGGGCTGATTTGCATGACCTTGATGGAGCAGCGCTGCCAACAACTGGCGCTGCCCCTGATGGTGGACAACAACACCGATGCCCATGGCACTAATTTTACCGTATCCATAGAGGCCGCCGAGGGTGTGACTACCGGTATTTCCGCAGCCGACCGCGCCAGAACAGTTCAGGCGGCGGTGGCTAGCAATGCGGGCCCTGTGGATATTGTTCAGCCCGGTCATATTTTCCCTTTGAAGGCACAGGCCGGTGGTGTCTTGAGCCGTGCCGGACATACGGAAGCAGGTTGTGATCTGGCTGGAATGGCGGGTTGCGAGCCCGCTGCGGTGATTGTCGAAATTATGAATGACGACGGCACCATGGCGCGTCGCCCGGATCTCGAAGCCTTTGCGGAAAAGCACGACCTGAAGATCGGCACCATTGCCGACTTAATCCACCACCGGGTGCTCAACGAAAAAACAGTTGAACATATTAACGAACGCAAAATTCAGACACCCTACGGTGAGTTTACGTTGCACACCTATCTTGATGGGCCGAGAAATCACAAGCATTTTGCTCTGGTTAAAGGCGAAATTGATCCCGAAACGCCAGTCCCGGTTCGTGTTCATTTGCCGACGGTGGTGAGAGACTTATTTGGACTGGAGCGCAAAGGTCCCCATAAAAGCTGGACCATACACAAAGCCATGGAGCGAGTAGCCGAAGAAGGCAGCGGTATTATTGTGGTGATCTTGCAGGAAGAAAACTCCGAAACTGTCGAGCGCGATCTGGACTTCTTAATGGCTGAGCGGGCGCGTGAAAAGAGTGCTTCCGAAACGGTTTACTTGCAGATCGGTGCGGGCTCGCAAATTCTACGCGACCTCGGCGCCAAGAAAATTCGCGTTATGAGTGCTCCCTTCCGCTTTACGGCGATTTCTGGTTTCGATTTGGAAGTTGTCGATTATATTGAATGCCACTAAATTGTCAGCGGCAAAACTAACGCATTAATAGAGATACAAAAATGAGTGAATTCAGACCTGTAGAGGGTGACTTTAATGTCGGCGAAGCGCGCTTTGCCATCATTGTTGCTCGCTGGAACGGTAATATTACCGAGAACTTGTTGAACGGTGCTCTACGTGCACTGGCGCGCCACAATGTGGTCGATGACAATGTTGATGTGATACGCGTCCCCGGTGCTTTTGAATTACCGTCCACGGCGATGAAGATTGCCGAGCTGGGCAATGTCGATGCGGTTATCACTCTAGGTTGTGTGATTCGCGGTGGCACGCCACATTTTGAATATGTTTGCGGTGAATGCGCCCGCGGCATCGGTGAGGTGGCTCTGGTCACCGGTTTACCCATCGCTTTTGGCGTATTGACGACCGATGATTTACAGCAGTCGGAAGATCGCTCTGGCGATAACGATGAGAACAAAGGTGTTGAAGCGGCTTTAACGGCCCTTGAAATGGTTTCCCTGTTTGCCCAGTTAGGAGATTAGCGGCGTGTCATCTTCCCTGCCTTCAGCACGTAAAAAAGCCCGCCACATGCTGGTTCAGGCTATGTATCAATGGCAGTTGTCTGGCACGAGTATTAGTGCCATTGAAGCGCAGTACATGGCTGAAAAAGGCATGGCCAAAGCGGATTCCGACTTCTTTCGCGAGTTACTGCATGAAATCCCCGCCAGGCTTGACGAGCTTGATGCTGCTTATCGTGAGTTTCTTGATCGCGATCCCGATGCCCTGGACCCCATTTCTTTAGCTGTGCTGCGTATTGGCGTTTACGAGTTGCTGCATCGCGTTGATGTGCCCTATCGAGTGGTGATTAACGAGTCCGTCAATCTGGCGAAAACTTTTGGTCCGACAGATGCCTATAAATACATCAATGGCATTGTTGACCGTGTTGCCGCACGGGCACGGCGGGTGGAGATTGCCGATAGTAAGGGCGGTGCTCAGTCAGGTAATAAATCGAACTAGTCGTGTTTACTCGTACTCATCAATACAATGTTGTTGGAGTACTGACTGAGTGCGAATGATTAAACAGAGGCTTTTACCATAATGGCCACTGACGAATTCAGCCTGATCGCCCAGTACTTTTCTGACTGTGGCGCGGCGGGTGACGACACCTTACTCGGCGTTGGCGATGATTGTGCGTTGCTGGCCCCGCCTGCTGGTGAGGTGCTAGCGGTAACAACAGATACTCTTATCTCAGGCGTTCACTTCCCCCATCATTCCCCTGCACGACAAATTGCCCAGCGAGCGCTGGCTGTCAACTTAAGTGATATAGCGGCAATGGGGGCGACTCCCCGCTGGTTTCAACTGGCGCTGACGCTGCCTGATTCTGATCAAGATTGGCTGGCCGAGTTTAGTGCGGGCCTGAACGCTATGGCCTGTGAATTTAATTGTGCTTTGATTGGTGGTGATACCACTCGTGGTCCACTAACAATTAGTATCACCCTGATGGGTACAGTGCCTTCTGGGCAGGCCATGAAACGCAGTGGTGCAAAGCCCGGTGATACTATTTTTGTCAGCGGCACCTTGGGTGACGGCGCAGCCGGGCTGGCGGCAGTCGAGGGTCGGTTATCCTTAAGTGCAGAAGATACGGACTTTCTTGAAGGGCGTTTCTGGCAGCCTCAGGCAGGGGTTGCACAGGGGCTGAAGATAAGAGCGTTTGCCTCTGCGGCGATTGATATTTCTGATGGTCTGGTGGCCGATCTCGGGCACATTGCGAAGGCTAGCCAGGTGGGTGCTTTGGTTGAAGTCGGTAAGCTGCCCTTATCTCCCGCATTGCGCCGGGCTGCTGGTTCAGAGCGCGGGCTGACCTGGGCGCTGAGCGGCGGCGACGATTACGAATTATGTTTTACCGTGCCGGCAAGCGGGCTAGCGCAATGCCAGAGACTGATCGATGAAGGTGTGTTGACGGCAACACCGATTGGCCAAATTATAGAGGGGCAAGGCGTGCTCTGTGTTGACGGGCAAGGCTCGCCCCTTGAAATCCCCCATTCCGGTTACCAGCATTTTTAATGAGAGAGTGATTTGTATGGCCCCTCCTGTTAATCCAACATTTACCGCTTTACGTAAAGATCCTGTTCTCTTGTTAGGGTTGGGCTTTGGTAGTGGTTTGTCGCCCTTCGCGCCGGGCACTGCTGGTACTGTAGTGGCCCTGCTGTTCGTACCCTTGTTGGCTTTGTTATCGACAGGCCCTTTACTTGTGATGTTGCTTGTCGCGAGTTTGGCGGGTATCTATATTTGTGGTTATTCCGCCAATAAACTCGGTGCCAAAGACCCTTCCAGCATTGTATGGGATGAGTTTGTCGGTTTGTGGATTGCCCTGGCGGGCTTTCCTGTAAGCTCTTTCTGGTTAGTCAGCGGCTTTGTGGTGTTCCGCTGCTTTGATATTCTTAAACCCTGGCCGATTAGCGTGCTCGACAGAAAAGTACCGGGTGGCCTGGGTATTATGCTGGACGATATTCTTGCAGGAGTGATGACATGGGTGGTGTTGCATTTGATCGCCATTATTTTTGGCTTGAGTGTGTGAGCAAAAAAATGAATAGCTGTGCTGCGAGCCTGTGCTTTGCGTTATTCCTCGGTATGTTCAGCCTGCCTATCTTCGCATCCCCAGAGATTATCGCCTCAGGATTGTTTAAAGATAAAGCCATGTTGACCATTGATGGCACGGCGCGGCTTCTGCGAGTGGGGGTGAGTAGCCCCGAAGGCGTGACGTTGTTGAGTAGTAATAGTCAGCAGGCGAGTATTCTTGTTGAGGGGCAGACCATCACCTTGCGTCTGTCTGAGCGGATTTCCACGGCCTTTAAAAAGCCCGAAACTATTGAGGTGAAAATCCCTCGGGGTAGAAAAGGGCACTTTTTTACCGCTGGGTCGATTAATGGCCGGCCGGCCAAGTTTATGGTCGATACGGGTGCCACCTCCGTCGCGATGAATATTAATGAGGCTCGGCGTCTGGGCATTGACCTGCGCACTGCGTCATCGGGCTATGCTTCGACCGCTGGCGGTGTGGTCGAGACCTTCCGCGTGACACTCGACAAGGTGAGTGTGGGGAGTATTACCCTGTACAATATTGCGGCTTCAGTGGTTGATGGCGATCACCCAACAGACATACTTCTTGGTAATAGTTTTTTAAGTAAAGTAGAGATGACTGAGCGAGCTGGCATTCTGGTTTTCCGAAAAAAGTTCTGATTATTCCTGTTGTTGGCGGGTGCTCAGCTTGTCGTATGTGTTTTTTGTAGAAATCAAATTGAGGTTTGCCCATGAGTGCTCTGGCTAAGCGCATTATTCCCTGTCTGGATGTTGAAAACGGACGTGTTGTTAAGGGCGTGCAGTTTGTCGATATCCGCGATGCGGGTGACCCGGTCGAGATTGCGCGGCGCTATGACGAGGAAGGGGCCGATGAGATTACCTTCCTGGATATTACCGCCAGTCATGAAGATCGGGATACAACGATTCACACGGTCGAGCGAATGGCCAGTGAGGTTTTTATTCCCCTGACAGTGGGGGGAGGCGTACGTAAATTAGAAGATATTCGTGCTTTGCTACAGGCCGGGGCAGACAAGGTCGCGATTAATTCAGCGGCCGTCAGCAACCCGGAGTTTGTGCGCCAGGCGGCCGAAAAGTTTGGTTCTCAGTGCATTGTTGTGGCTATTGATGCCAAGCAAGTGGACGCGCCAAAGGGCGAGCAGCGTTGGGAGCTATTTACCCACGGTGGGCGCAAGGTGACAGGTCTTGATGCGGTGGCGTGGGCAGAGCGAATGGCAAGCTATGGTGCCGGAGAAATCCTTCTCACCAGTATGGACAGGGATGGTACAAAAAATGGTTTTGACCTGGGCTTAACTCGGGCTGTGAGTGAGGCAGTGAATATTCCAGTCATTGCGTCGGGGGGTGTCGGAGATTTACAGCATTTGGCCGACGGGGTATTGCTGGGAGGGGCAGATGCCGTACTAGCGGCGAGTATCTTTCACTTCTCGGAATACAGTATTGCCGAGGCAAAGTCGTTTATGGCAAAGCAAGGTATTGAGGTGCGTTTATAGCTTCGGGCTTGTACCTGGGTTGTAGTCGATACAGCAGCTGCATTTTGATCATATAGCCTACTTGCACGCGGGGCAGGTAGGGAAAAATCAGGGTTTAGTGTGTCGCTAGTAGCTTGATCATGGCCGGGCTGGCCTGATTAACAAACTGAATGTAATCCGCGACAGCCTGTTGTGCTTGATCTTTTGAATCGTAGGGGCCGAGCGTCGCACCCTCTCGAGTGATAAAATACCAATAATCCGAAAGTTTGAAGTAGCGGTCGCTGCGCACGCGAGTAGCGGAGCTAGCTGAATCACTTTCCCTAGTGATGTAAACAACATTATTCATAATTCAGTACCCGTGAAGCCTTGTAGTTGATTTGTATGACTCGGCGTCCTGCCATGTTTCAAAGTCTTATCTATTTCGTGTCTGATATCAATTACGTACTTCGAAGGGCAGTCTTCCTGACTACAATTTCTTATAGATCAACTTTAAAGTAATGTAAAGAATATTTGGTCAATAATCAATTGATGGTCGGTTGTTTCGACAGGATAGCAAGGCCTTTTAATAAATTTAAGGCCTCGATGAGCTGATAATCTTTGATCGTATCACGAGGCTTTTGTGGGTTGGTAGTCACAGTGTCCTTTGTCGCTCCCTGCTTGAGGTGCCCGCTCAGGTCGGCTTCTTTGATGCCTGTTTGTTGGCCACTGGATAATTTGATTTCTGCCCGTTCCACTAATATATCCGGCTTTATGCCCTCTGCTTGAATAGAGCGACCGCTGGGGGTGAAATAGCGGGCAGTGGTGAGTTTAATGGCACGGCCATCGCTGAGAGGGAGAATGTTTTGAACCGAGCCCTTGCCAAAACTGCCGGTGCCCATGATGACCCCGCGATGGTGATCCTGAATTGCACCAGCGACAATTTCTGAGGCGGAAGCGCTGCCGGCGTTGATTAAGATAACTAGAGATGTGTCTTGGAGTAGCTCACCAGGTTGTGCGGAAAAGCGCGTATTGGAGGAGGGTGCTCGGCCTTCGGTATAGACGATCAGGCCGCCATCGAGCATGGCATCGACCACTTCCACTGACGCGGGTAGCAGGCCGCCAGGATTATTACGTAGATCGAGGATCAGCCCTTTGAGGGGGTTTTTCTCTCTTTGCAGAGCTTGAATACTCTGTCTAAACTCTTCTCCCGTTTTGGACTGAAACTGAGAAATGCGGATGTAGCCGAAGCCTTCTTCAAGGGTTTTATGGCGTACGCTGGTGGTTTTGATAATGTCTCTGATAACGGTGATGACCAGTGGGCTACTGCTGTTTTCCCGGGCTATGGTCAGTGTTAAAGGACTGCCTTTTTCACCGCGCATCAGGTTCAGCGCCTCTTCCAGATTCATGCCCTGTACGGCGTGCTTGTCCAGTTTAATAATCAGGTCGCCACTTTCTATGCCGGCGCGGGAGGCGGGAGTGTCATCGATGGGGGAAATGACTTTGATAAAACCATCCTCCATGCTCACCTCAATACCAATGCCGCCGAACTCGCCGCTGGTGTGCTCTTGAAGGTCTTTATAGGAATCCTCTTTCAAAAAGGCGGAGTGGGGGTCAAGCTCACCCAGTAGGCCGGTAATGGCGTTTTCGATGAGGGTTTTGTCATCGATTTCCTCAACATAAACAGCGCGAATTTGTTCAAAAACCTGAGCAAAAAGCTGTAGCTCTTCTATAGGTAGTCGCGCGTCTTTGGGGGGCTCGTCAGCCCGGAGCAGGGGTGTTGAAAGCAGGCTTAGCAACAGTGCGCAGTGTGCTAAATAGTGGGTGGGTCGGTTCATTATTTTAGTCCTGAGCGAAATGCATTTCGGGCTTAGCGTGGCAGTGTAGCGTAACTTGACGCATTTAAGCGCGAGGCTTAAGCCACCTTTTTGGGTCGACAGCTTTACCCTTGCGGCGTATTTCAAAATACAGGGCACTGCGTTCCAGGCCGCCAGTGTTACCGACTTTGGCGATGACTTCCCCCGGGTGCACCCAGTCGCCCGTTTCTTTTAATAGCACCTGATTGTGGGCGTAGAGGCTGAGGTAGTTGTCGCCGTGGTCGACAATGACCAGCAGGCCCTGGCCGCGTAAGTAGTCAGAGAAAACTACCCGGCCGTGGTGGATGGATTTTACGGGGCTAGCGTCCCTTGCGTTCAGCAACCAGCCATGCCATTTGAGGTGTGAGCCTCGAGCGGAGCCAAAGCTGTGGCCAACTCGCCCCTTTACGGGCCATGGCAGCTTGCCGCGTCGTTGGCTAAAGGGCTTGTTGTCTGGAATGTCCAGGTTTTGCACATGCTTTTGCAGGGCCTGAATAATACTCTCAAGCTGCTGGCGCTCCAGGTTTAGCTTGGTGATGCGGCCCTCTTCACTCTTAATCTGTCGGCGCGAGCCTTGCAGTAGAACGCTACGTTGTTTTTTTTCATCGTTCAATATTTGTTGAATGGCGAATAACTGAACCTTTTTGTCGGCCAGTGCGTTTTGCTTGTTGAGTAGTGATTGCTCGACCTCATCGAGCTCACGAATGGTGGCCTGGTAGTCCTCAAGAATTTTACTGCGGGCTTTTACCACGTGCTCATAATATTTCAGCGTACGGCCAATCTCCTCGGGGTTTTCCATGTTGAGTAGTACTTTCAGCGGTTCTTCTCGGCCCAGTCGATAGGCGGCGGCGAGCTCTTGAGCGACCTGTCCCGCCTGGCGGCTGCGCTGGTCGTCGAGCTGCTTTTGCTGGCTATATAGCTTGCTTAGCTCTTTGCCTAATGACCGTATTTCTTTGTCGAGGTTCAGCACGCTGCGCCGGGTTTCAGCGCTTTGCAGTTCTATCGCTCGCAGACGGGCGGCAGACTTATCGCGCTCGGTACGAGTGACACGCAGCTTTTTTTGCAGTTGCGATATTTCGCTGCTCAGGGTATCAATCTTGGCTTGCTCACCCTTGGCAAAAAGCAGAGGTGGCGAGACTAGCGCTGCGACTATCGTCAGCGCTGCCAGTACCGCAGGTAGTTTAGGCACGCGTCTTTTCAACACTGTTTTACTGTGCAGCGCTCAAACTCGCTGTATCCGCACTGCAAAGCAGGGAGTGACCGCTCATCTCCTTTGGCTGAGATAGGTTGATCAGCTCAAGAATGGTCGGTGCAATATCGGCGAGAGAGCCGCCGTCATTCAGCGCTACCTGTTTATTGCCGACGTAAATGAGTGGCACCGGGTCGATGGTGTGCGAGGTCAGCACCTGCCCGGTTTGCGCATCAACCATGTTTTCGACATTGCCGTGGTCTGCGGTAATCAGGCAGTCGCCGCCCACTTGTTGGAGTGCGTCGAGCACTTTGCTGACACAGGCGTCCAATGTTTCCACGGCTTTAATTGCGGCTTCAAAAATGCCGGTATGACCGACCATGTCGCCATTGGCAAAATTGCAGATAATGACATCGTATTGTCCGCCAGTGATGGCGGCGACTAAATTGTCGGTGACCTCGGGAGCGCTCATCTCGGGTTTTAAGTCGTAGGTGGCGACATCGGGCGAAGGGATTAGTATGCGTTCTTCGCCGGGGTAACAGTCTTCGCGGCCGCCACTAAAGAAGAACGTCACGTGAGCGTACTTTTCGGTTTCGGCAATTCTGAGCTGGGCCTTGCCCTGGGCTGCCAGGTATTCACCCAGGCCATTCACCAGGGTTTGTGGCGGGAAGGCGAGATGAGTATTAAGCTCGGCTGCGTATTCGGTACTGGTCACAAAGTCGGCCAGTTGTGGTGGGGCGGGGCGGGGGAATTCGCTAAAACTGGCATCGACAAAGAGGC
Source organism: Gammaproteobacteria bacterium 50_400_T64 (assembly GCA_002162755.1). Taxonomy (GTDB): domain Bacteria; phylum Pseudomonadota; class Gammaproteobacteria; order Pseudomonadales; family Porticoccaceae; genus Reddybacter. The sequence goes on from MAAS01000030.1 coordinate 17,179, forward strand.
GGGTGAGTTGGCGGGCGCGATCGGGTCGAAAGTTCATAAAGATCACACTGTCGCCGTCATCAATGCTGATCGGGCTCTCACCCTCGGCCATAATTTGCGTGGGGCTGACGAACTCATCATTCTCGTCGCGCTGGTAGGCTTGCTCCAGAGCCTCTAATGCATTGGCGCTGCAATACTCGGCCTTGGCTTCGGTGAGCAGGCGATAAACGGGTTCGATGCGATCCCAGCGCTGGTCTCTGTCCATCGCGAAATAACGTCCGCTGACAGAAGCCGTACGGCCGATGCCGAGTTCGTTGAATTTATCGCTCATTTTTTCGAGAGAGGCTTTGGCACTGCGGGGCGGTGTGTCGCGGCCGTCGAGAAAGGCGTGTAAATAAACCTGTTTGGCACCGCGCTGGGCGGCCATATCGAGTAGGGCGAGTATGTGATCTTCATGGCTGTGTACACCGCCGGGCGAGAGCAGGCCGAAAATATGCAGTTTCTTATCGTTGTCGACGGCTTTGTCGATGGCGCTGCAATAGGCGGGATTGGCAAAAAAGCTGCCGTCGTCGATAGCTTTATTAATACGGCTTAAATTCTGGTAGACCACGCGCCCTGCACCGAGGGTCATGTGCCCGACTTCTGAGTTGCCCATTTGTCCGGCCGGAAGGCCTACGCGCTCACCCGAACAGTGCACCAGGGTTTTGGCCTCGCTCTGCCACAGCTTGTCCCAGGTGGGTGACTTGGCGCTGTAAATGGCATTGGCTGTCGTGGCTTCGCTATATCCCCAGCCGTCGAGGATGAGGAGTACCAGCGGTGTTTTTTTTGTTTCCATAGTCGATTGCTTTGCCTGAAGTCTGTTGCTGAAATGGCCCCAAAGGACGCATTTGAGTGAGGGGTTTTGTAACTGTAAATTCTACGCGTTCAGCCGCATAAAGGCTATTTCATCAAGGCTGTCAGCGACGGGTAAAAAAATGCCGGATGGTCAGTCTGCTAAAGGGTTCAAGGCTGCTGTCAGCGGGGTAACTTGTGTATACTACGGCGAAAATTATTAGTGGCTTTCTGTCGAAAAGGTGTTTGTAGAGTGAATTTTTTTGTTTTTATTAGTGAGCAGTGGATGTTGGTCAGTGGCTTGCTCGTGTTGATTTACGTGTTTGCATTTAGCGAACAGAAAAAAGCGGGCAAACAGTTGTCGGTGCACGAGTTAACTCGCCTGCTCAATAGCGATGCGGCGATACTCATTGATTTACGCGACAGTAAAGAATACGCCGCTGGTTGTATCACAAGCGCCATCAATATCCCTTCCGCCAAGCTGGATAGTCGCATCTCCGAGCTGGAAAAATACCGCACGCAAAAAATTGTTCTGGTTGACAAAATTGGCCAGCAAGCTGCACCGGCAGGGCGTAAATTGCGTCTGGCGGGCTATGACGTGCAGCGCTTGCGCGGCGGCATGGGCGAATGGATGCATCAGAGCTTACCCGTGGTTACTCCATGAGTGCGTTGATTAGCGAATCGACAAGCCCCGTGAAAATGTTCACCACCCAGTTTTGCCCCTACTGCGTTGCGGCAAGAAGGCTGCTAGAACAGTTGGGTATCGATTTTGAAGATGTTGCTGTCGATGGCGATGCCGAGATGCGTCGCGAAATAATGCAGGCTAGTGGTCAGCGTACGGTGCCGCAAATTTGGGTTGGGGAGCAACATGTTGGTGGTTACACCGAGCTGGCTGCTTTACATCAACAGGGTGGTTTGCTGCCCCTACTTAATGGCTGATCGTACCTTCTGTGCGAATCAGTATTTACTGTTTTTTTAGAATGATTATTGACCGAGATTACTATGGCTGAAAATGAAACGACTGCGGCCCCCTCTGGGGATGGCCTTGATCCCGCTGCGAATTTGCAGTTTGCCTTAAAGCGCATTTTTTTGAAGGATTTATCCTTCGAATTGCCGATGGGGGCTCAGACCTTTACTCGGCAGTGGGCGCCTCAGGTCAATCAGGATATTGGCACAGAAGTTAAAAAAATTGATGACGAGCATTATGAAGTGGTGCTGCGCTTAACCATTACTGTCTCCGAAGGGGATAACACTGCCTACCTGATTGAAGTGCAGCAAGCGGGTATTTTTATGGCGAAGGGGCTCGAGCAGCCGCAACTGGCTCAGGTCTTAAATACCCAGTGTCCTGCAATTTTGTTTCCTTATGCCCGAGAGTTAATCGACAGTGTCTCCGTACGGGGTAGTTTCCCGGCATTGATGTTGCCGCCGATTAATTTTGACGCGCTGTTTCAGCAAGCCGTTGCGGAGCAAAGAAATAAAGCCGCTGAAGGGCAGCCTGCGAGTAAATTGAACTAGACCGGTTCTTTGTTGCACTGCTTTTTTAAAGGCTTTTTTATAGGGAGCGCCGCTGTAGATGACTCTGCAGCGGCGTTTTTGTTTTCGGCCAGGGTGCTTGCGAATTGTTAGTTATTGCACCTCTATATTGAGCTCGTGCAGTTTGCGCGTCAGGGTATTGCGCCCCCAGCCCAGTAGCTCTGCGGCATCGCGCTTACGTCCGGCGGTGTGTTGTAGGGCGGTTTCTATCACCGTACGTTCGAATGAGGGCAGAGCGGTGGCCAGTATGTTTTTCTTGCCCTGCGCTAGCTCCTGTTTTAGCCATTGCTGCAGGCCCTGTTCCCAGTTTGTCCCGGAGGCTCTTTGATCACTGGGCGTATCGCGCATTTCCGGCGGCAGATCGTCGAGTAAGACTTCGCGTCCGGCAGCCATTACCGTCAGCCAGCGACAGGTGTTCTCTAACTGGCGGACATTACCTGGCCATGGCTGATTGCTCAGAAAAGCCGCGGCTTCTGTCGATAGCACTTTGGGTTCGACCTCCAGTTCCTTTGCCGACTCGTGAAAAAAGTGATTGATTAGGCGAGGAATATCTTCGCGCCGGTCGGCCAGCTTTGGCAGGTGGACGCGAATTACATTAAGGCGGTGAAAGAGATCTTCCCGAAAACGGTGTTCCTCGACCAGCTGCTCGAGGTTTTGGTGAGTTGCGGCAATAATTCGCACGCTCGACTTTATCGGTGTGTGCCCGCCGACGCGATAAAACTCGCCATCAGCCAGTACCCTTAATAAGCGCGTTTGCGCCTCCTGAGGCATATCGCCAATTTCATCGAGGAAGAGAGTGCCGCCTTCGGCCTGCTCGAAACGGCCAATGCGCCGTTGGGCCGCTCCTGTGAAAGCGCCTTTTTCGTGGCCGAAAAGTTCCGATTCGATCAGGTCGTGGGGAATGGCGGCCATGTTTAGCGCCACAAAGGGTGCCGTTTTACGCGGGCTGTGGCGGTGTAGTGCCTTGGCGACTAGTTCTTTACCGGTACCGGACTCGCCGTTAATGAGTACGGTTATGTTGGAGTGGGAGAGCCGCCCGATAGCGCGAAAGACCTCCTGCATGGCCGGCGCTTCGCCAATAATTTCAGTTTTATCCAGCGGCGGCGCTTCAATTGTTTTGTGGGCTTTTTCCTGAGCAAAGGCAATGGCGCGGTTGGCCACTGAAATCAGATCGTCGACGTCAAAAGGCTTGGGCAGGTACTCGAAGGCACCTCCCTGATAAGCGGCAACGGCGCTATCGAGATCGGAGTGAGCCGTGGTGATAATAACCGGTAGGTCGGGGTGTTCGGCGTGAATTTTGTCGAGCAGAGCGAGGCCGTCGATGCCGGGCATGCGAATGTCGCTGATGATGGTGTCAGGCTCGTCTGGGTGTTTGTTGAGAGCATTGAGTAGTTTGCTGGCATCTTCGAAACTGCGTACCGTGAGGTTGGCTTTTTCAAGGGCCTTTTCCATGACCCAGCGAATCGAGTTGTCATCGTCGACGATCCAGATTGTCGGTTTCATCATGCTAACTTGTCCTCAATGGGTTTCAGTGGAAGGTAAATAGAAAAGCGTGTACAGCCTGGCTCGCTGTCACTCTCGATCAAACCCTGGTGCTGATGAATAGCTGATTGGGCAATGGGTAGTCCCAGGCCGCTACCCTCTGCGCGGCCGCTAATCATGGGATAAAAAATACGCTCGTTGATATCGGCGGGGATACCAGGGCCGTTGTCAATAATGTCGAGCCGACAAACCATGGGGTGGCGTTTTTTACCAATAGTAAAATGATTAAGAATGCGGGTGCGTAGTGTGATTTCACCGCCATGGCCGATTTTGTCGGCACCATCTAAAGCCTGCATCGCATTGCGTACTACGTTGAGTACGGCCTGGATAAGCTTTTCTCGATCGCCCAAAAGTTCAGGGATGCTAGGGTCGTAATCTTTCTTGATGATAAGCGAACCGTGGGTTTCAGCCTGTACCAGTGTTGCCACATGTTCGGTGACTTCGTGAATGTTGAGCTGGGAAAACTTCGTGGGTATGGGTGAGCCCAGGAGTCGATCAACCAGTTCGCGCAGTCGGTCGGTTTCGGCAATGATGACGTCGGTGTATTCAACTAACTCGCTTCTATCCAGCTCCAGTGCCAGCAACTGCGATGCGCCGCGAATGCCGCCCAGTGGGTTTTTAATTTCGTGGGCCAGACCGCGAATGAGGTTGCGAGAGGTGTCGTTGGCTGACAATAGTGCCTCCTCTCTATCGATGCGCAGGGTTCTGTCGACGGGTAGCATCTCCAGTAACAGCATGTGTTGATTATCTTGTGCGATGGGGGTGACTGAATAGTCAACCGTAATCTCGCGTTGGTCGGGGAGTAAGACTTTGACTTTACGTTCTGTAAACGCAGACTCATTCTTTAGAGCATTAGTAAAAACCTGGTGCCGAGGTTCGGCTTCGGAAAATAGCTGTGGGGCGTAGCTGCTGAGCAGGCGATGGGCGCTGGCCGCCAACAGGTTTTCTGCCGCCGGGTTGAGGTAGGTGATGGATAGTTCGCCATCTATTAGCAGTACGCTCGTATTGAGATTGTCCAGAACGAGCTGGTTGGTCTGATAGCTATTCATTGATGTTACAGGGCCAGCGCTTTGTCGAGGTGTTTGAGTTAAAGCAAGTAACAGGCCAGTTTTGATGGCCGCAATTACGCTCTAACTAGCGGGTGTCACCTGTTGGAGTGTAACTGTAAAAATCGCGTTGCGCGCTATTTTGGTGCGCCGAAAGAGCGTGCTATGAGAGCGGAGAAGGCTTGGGAGGGCCTTTCTTTTGCTTGTTGGAAGAATGTTGCTTGACGTAAAACGTCACCGTTTGTGTTTTTGCTTTGCTTTTTTTGTCCGTGCCGATGACCTTTGCGAACACTTTGTGCTGCCCTCTATTCAAGTTGGTGAGGGTGAAGGTTGTGGAGGCAATGGCGGAGCCCTGTTTTTTTCCATCAATGTATATTTGTACTAAGTGTTCGGTTTGTAGTGAGGGTTTGAGGGAGAGCTGCACGACGACGTCAGATTGCCCTGGAGGAATGGTTGCTTTGTTAGCGGGCTGTATGATGCGTGCGCTGGTGTAGGCGGTTTCATCTGTACTTTCACCGCCATCTTCCCCCTCTTTCTTGGCGGGAATTGATGGCGTGGCGATGTTGGTTGTGGGGAGGTTGACGGCCTCAGCCTTTATATTTGTTGGTGGAGAGTCGGTAAATGTAATTTCCCCATTTTCATCAATGACTCGATAAACACCGCTGGCATAAAGTGAAGAGGCGCTTAACAGAGAGAGGCCAGCAAGTATTTTGGTGAGTTTTTTCATAGTAGATGCGCTATAGCCGTTTGTTGTTTTTTGGGCTGGGGCGTAGGCCCGAGCAGCGGGATAGGGCTAGAGTAATACGCTCGGTAGAAAAGAAAAAGCCCGATCTCCATTGAAGATCGGGCTTTTGTGAGCTGGCTCTAATTGAGCCAGCTCTTAAGCGTCGTTTTTGTAGGGCTTAAACGCTGTAGTACATGTCGAACTCAACGGGGTGAGTCGTCATGTTGAGCCTTTCAACTTCTTGCAGCTTCAGTGCGATGTAAGCATCGATGGTGTCGTCATCCATGACGCCGCCCACTTTAAGAAACTCACGATCATTGTCGAGAGCTTCTAACGCTTGCTCCAATGAAGAGGCTACTGTTGGAATAGCTGCTGCTTCTTCTGCTGGCAGGTCGTAAAGATCTTTGTCGGCAGGATCGCCAGGGTGGATCTTGTTCTGAATGCCATCGAGGCCAGCCATCAACATGGCGGTGAAGGCCAGGTAAGGGTTGGCTGTTGGGTCGGGGAAGCGTACTTCAATACGACGTGCTTTAGGGTTCGGCACGTGGGGGATACGGATCGAGGCAGAGCGGTTACGCGCTGAGTAGGCGAGCATAACAGGCGCTTCAAAGCCCGGTACCAAACGCTTGTACGAGTTGGTTGAGGCATTGGCAAAGGCGTTAATGGCCCGTGCGTGCTTGATGATGCCGCCAATGTAGAACAGTGCAGTTTCAGACATGCCCGCGTAGACGTCACCGGTGAAGATGT
>MAAS01000006.1 GCA_002162755.1 Gammaproteobacteria bacterium 50_400_T64
CATGTGTTTGAGGCCAAGAAGCAACAGGCCGCGCAGCGTAAAAAGCAGAAGCAAACACAAATTAAAGAAATGAAGTTTCGCCCCGGTACCGATTCGGGCGATTACGATATCAAGATGCGCAATTTAGTGCGTTTCCTTGAGAATGGCGACAAAGCAAAGATCACCTTACGTTTTCGCGGACGTGAAATGGCCCACCAGGAATTGGGTATGGAGATGCTTAAGCGCATCGAAGCTGATCTGGAAGAATTGGGGAATGTCGAGCAATTTCCAAAAATGGAAGGCCGGCAGTTGACGATGGTCATCGCTCCCAAAAGCAAGAAAAAGTCCTAAGCAAGTCCTGATTTATTCGGCACTTCTTAACTGATCGCAATCAGCCTTTTGGCAGGCTGACCGACAGTCTTTTTCTTTTATTTAACCTCTATCGAGGAGTAATCTAATGCCAAAAGCAAAGACGCACAGTGGTGCGGCGAAACGGTTTAAAAAAACCAGTTCAGGCTATAAGCATAAACATGCTAACAAAAGCCATATTCTCACCAAGATGACGACAAAGCGAAAGCGTCAATTGCGAGGAACCAGCACTTTAAACGCTGCTGATACCCCCGCCGTTGACCGTTTGCTACGTACTTAATCAGACAGGAGGATAGAACATGCCACGAGTAAAACGAGGTGTAACTGCACACCGTCGTCACAAAAAAGTTCTCAAGCAAGCCAAAGGTTACTACGGTGCTCGCAGCCGTGTTTATCGCGTTGCGACCCAGGCTATTACCAAAGCAGGTCAGTACGCCTATCGCGACCGTCGCGTTAAGAAACGTACTTTCCGCGCGCTATGGATTGCGCGTATCAATGCTCAGACTCGCGTAGAAGGTATGCGCTACAGTCAGTTCATTGCCGGTCTTAAAAAGGCGGGAATCATGCTTGATCGTAAAGTGCTGTCAGACCTGGCGATTCACGACAAGCCAGCGTTTGCGCAAATTGTTAATCAGGCTAAAGCTGCTTTAGCTTAGACAGTTGCGTTCCGGCCTGGCCGGAAACTGATTGAGATCATAAAAAGGGAAAGGGCCAACGCTCTTTCCCTTTTTACTTAGCGCGACCGAAACAATTTACATTAGCCCCAATCTATAAAATAAGCTGAGTAAGGTTACGTACTTAGTTTAAGGACAAATCATGGACAATCTTCACACCCTGGCCGACGAGGCAGAGCTATCTATAAAGGCGGCTGACACAGTCGTAGATCTGGACCAGCTTCGCGTCGAGTATTTAGGTAAAAAGGGCAAAATTACCGGCATGCTGAAAACCCTTGGCAAGCTATCAGCTGAAGAGCGACCGAAGGCTGGTGCGGTGATTAACGAAGTTAAAGTTGCGCTACAAAATACCATCAACGCCCGCCGGCAAGAGCTCGAAGCCGCACAATTACAGGCTCAGCTCGACAGCGAGCGCATTGATGTGACATTGCCGGGTCGCAAGAGCGAAGTCGGTAGCTTGCACCCGGTGACTCAGACCATGGCGCGCATCGAAGAATTCTTCACCTCTGTCGGCTATCGGGTGGAGGAGGGGCCAGAAATTGAAGATGATTATCACAACTTCGAAGCCCTGAATATCCCCGCCCATCACCCAGCCAGGGCGATGCACGATACCTTTTATATCGACCCCACTACGGTGTTGCGTACTCACACCTCGCCGGTTCAAGTGCGGACGATGGAAAGACAACAGCCGCCGATTCGTATTATTTGTCCGGGCCGCGTTTATCGTTGCGACTCCGATTTAACCCACACGCCGATGTTTCATCAGGTAGAAGGGTTGGTAGTTGATAAGAATGTCAGCTTTGCCGATCTGAAAGGCACTGTCGATCAATTCTTGAAGGCCTTTTTTGAGGCCGACCTGGCGGTGCGTTTTCGCCCGTCCTATTTTCCCTTTACCGAGCCCTCGGCTGAAGTCGATATTCAGTGCACCAACTGTAAGGGCAAGGGCTGTCGTGTCTGCAAGCAGACCGGTTGGCTGGAGATTATGGGCTGCGGAATGGTTCATCCCAATGTTTTCAGCCACAGCGGCATTGACCCCGATCAGTACACTGGCTTCGCTTTTGGTATGGGTGTTGAGCGTCTGGCCATGCTGCGCTACGGGGTGAATGATTTGCGCCTCTTCTTTGAGAACGATCTTCGCTTCTTAAAACAGTTTTAATTTCATCAAGTTATTTAATTTTATTTAAGTAAATCCGAGAATAAATCACAATGAAATTCAGTGAATCCTGGTTGCGCGAACTGGCCAACCCCGACCTAAACTGCGATGCACTTATCGCCCAGTTGACCATGGCCGGTCTTGAAATTGACGGTGTCGAAGCCGCGGCTAATTTTGAAGGTGTTGTCGTTGCTCGCATCGAATCTGTTGCTGCCCACCCCAAGGCCGACAAGTTGCAGGTCTGTCAGGTTAATTGCGGCAGTGGTGCGCTTGTACAGATCGTTTGCGGTGCGCCCAATGCCCGTGAAGGTTTGGTTACGGCCTTTGCCCAGGTCGGTGCGACGCTGCCCGGCGGTATGAATATCGGTCAGGCTAAACTGCGTGATGTTGACTCCTTTGGCATGCTTTGCGGTGGCGATGAGCTGGGGCTGAATGAAGATACCGGCGGCATTATGGAGCTACCAGCTGATGCGCCCGTGGGACAAACCCTGAATGAATTTTATGGCCTCGATGACCAGATTATCGAAGTCGACTTAACCCCCAATCGCGGTGACTGCCTGAGTATTCAGGGCCTGGCACGCGAGGTGGGTGTGCTCAATAAGCTTACGCCCAAATTTGTACAGACCTCGGCAGCAGCGGTGAGCGGCGAGCAAAGCGTGTCAATTGGCATCTCCGCGACCAGTGCCTGCTCCCACTATGCGGGTCGAGTGATTAGCGCCGTCGATATGAGCCAGTCTTCACCCCTGTGGATGCAGGAGAAACTGCGGCGCAGCGGTATTCGCTCTATCGACCCGGTTGTCGATGTCGGTAACTACGTCATGCTCGAGCTTGGCCAACCGATGCACGCCTTTGATCTCGATAAGTTGTCGGGTGCTATTGATGTGCGCTTTGCAGAAGACGATGAAAAGCTCGTCCTGCTCGACGGCGCTGAAGTTGAACTTAAAAACGAAACCCTGCTGATTGCCGATAAAAACGGCCCGCTGGCAATAGCCGGCATTATGGGTGGCAAAGACAGCGGCGTAAGCGCAGCGACAAAATCTATCTTTCTTGAAAGTGCTCACTTTGTCCCCCTGGCACTGGCGGGTAAAGCCCGTGAATACGGTCTGCACACAGACGCTTCTCATCGCTTTGAACGCGGTGTCGATACTCAGTTGCCGCTTGTCGCTCTTGAACGTGCAACGGAGCTTTTACTGCAGATCGTCGGCGGACAGGCCGGCCCTGTGACATCTGCCGGTAGTGCGCCGCAGGTGGGCACTGAGCGCATAATTACTCTGCGCAAAAGCCGCCTGGTACAGCAGCTAACTCTCGAGCTTGCCGACGATCTGGTCAGCGATATGTTGACCCGTCTGGGCCTCGACGTAACTCAGCCCTGCGCTGATGAATGGCTGTGCACCGTGCCAAGCTGGCGTTTCGATCTGGCCATTGAGGCTGATTTGATCGAAGAGGTTGCCCGCATCTACGGTTACAACAACCTGCCCGTGGCAACCATCAATATGCCCCTCGAGATTCAGCCCACGGCCGAGGCGACATCCAGCCTCGCCGATATTCGCCAGCTGCTGGTGAGCCGAGACTACCAGGAGGCCATTACTTACAGCTTTGTTGACCCGACAATACAGAGCCAGGTTAACCCTGGTGTTGCCAGTGTCGATGTCGCGAACCCCATTAGTGCCGACATGGCGGTGATGCGTACTAGCTTGTTGACGGGGTTGCTCAGCACCGTTAAATATAATTTAAATCGTCAGCAATCTCGTGTGCGAGTGTTTGAAAGTGGCTTGCGCTTCGTGAAAGAGGGTGGTCAGCTGAGTCAGCAAAAAATGCTCGCCGGTGCGATTACTGGTACTCGCACCCAGGAGGGTTGGGCAGACCGGGCAAGTGAGGTCGATTTTTACGATATTAAAGGCGACGTCGAAGCAGTTCTCGACTTTTGTGGCACCGCGACCCAGGTGGAGTTTGTCTGTGCTGAACATGCCGCGCTTCACCCCGGACAAACTCTGGCGCTGGTTAACAAACAGGGTGAGACCTTCGGCCATATTGGCAAACTGCACCCAAGCCTACAGCAGTCACTGGGCTTAAGTCAGCCGGTGTATATTTTTGAGCTGGTGCTAGCCGAAATCATCCAGGGCCAGATAGCAGCCTTCGATGAGATTAGTAAATACCCCGCTGTGCGCCGTGATATTTCCCTGTCTCTGCATCGCGATGTGGTTGTTAGTGATCTCATTACAACGGCGAAAGCGAGTGCTGGAGAGTGCCTTATTGACTTAAAGGTTTTTGATGTCTATGAGGGGAAACACGTTGAAACTAATAGGAAAAGTGTCGCCATCGGCTTGACCTTTCAAGATAAATCACGCACCCTTAATGACGAAGATGTGAATGCCGCAATGGGTGCCGTTATCAAGGCACTTGAAAGCGATCATGATGCGAATTTAAGAGGGTAAGGATGTCAGCATTAACCAAGGCCGATATTGCCGAAATGCTCTACGAAGAGCTCGGCCTTAATAAGAGAGAGTCAAAGGAAATTGTCGAATGCTTTTTCGAAGAAATCCGACTATCTTTAGCTGAAAATGAGCAGGTCAAAATATCTGGTTTTGGTAATTTTGATCTGCGCGACAAAAGTGTCAGACCGGGCAGAAACCCCAAAACAGGCGAAGACATCCCCATTGAAGCGCGCCGCGTCGTCACATTCAAACCCGGGCAAAAGTTAAAAGTGAGGGTAGAGAACTATGCTGGAAGCGAGTAACAACAGCGAGCTAGCGCCGATCCCAAGTAAACGCTACTTTACCATTGGTGAAGTGAGTGAGCTTTGCGAAGTTAAGCCTCACGTATTACGTTACTGGGAACAAGAATTCCCCAGCCTAAGCCCCCTGAAGCGCCGTGGCAATCGCCGTTACTACCAGCGTCAGGATGTACTCTTAATTCGCCAGATTCGCTCCCTGCTCTACGACCAGGGCTTTACTATCGGTGGCGCCCGCCAACGCCTGGGTGGCGAGACAGTGAAAGAAGAAGCCACGCAAATCCGTCAGATCATCAATCAAACCGTCAGCGAACTGGAAGACGTATTGAGCATGCTCAAGGTCTAGCCTTTATATTGCTCAAACCCTGTTGTATAAGCACTTTTTACTTGCTTTCAAAAGGTCATCAGGTAAGATGCTCGCCTTGTCTCAAAGAGGCAAATATCGGAGCGTAGCGCAGCTTGGTAGCGCACCACACTGGGGGTGTGGTGGTCGTCGGTTCAAATCCGGCCGCTCCGACCAAAACATACTGAGAATTAGTCAGTTATAAGCCTGCTTAAACGCGGGCTTTTTTATGTCCAGGTTTTACTAAAGAGGAATTGGGGTGCTTCAGCAATGGCCAGGTTATTTCTGTGCTGGCTGCGGAGTGCTTTTAACCCATAATCAAATCTAAATCGTGTTTATTGGCTGTTCGTAATTCTTTAATGGTAAGGGCATATTTTTCCAGTCGAATATCTTCTTCGGTTCTGGCTTTCCATACGGGTACCTGAGTAGGCAATCTATTTTTATCGACGGCGACAAAGACCATGATGCAGTGCATAGCTTTTTCTAGCTCAGTGCTCGTGGTGTCCCCCGCGCTAAGATTTACTGCGAGATACATGCTACTTGTGCCGGTATAAATGACTTTTGCGTTTATTTCGATAAGGTGGCCGACGCTGATGGGTTTACGAAAGTTAATATTGCCGACAAATGCGGTAACACAATAGTGGCCGCTCCAGCCTGTGGCGCAGGCGTACCCGGCTTGATCAAGCCACTTCATCGCAATACCGCCGTGCACGTTGCCGCCAAAATTTGCATCCGTCGGTTCGGCAAGAAAGCGTAAGGTTAGTTCTCTTTTACTAGCGTCCATGTTTATCCTTTTTCACACGCCGCAACGGCTTGTAATTTTCCAGTTTTGAGATTTGTTAGTCGGGGTTTTTGTTGTTGTCCACTGCTACTATTTCGACAACTCTTACACAGTTACGGCCATCTTCCTTCGCCCGGTAAACACCTTTATCAGCTTGGCTAATAAGGTGGTTTTGTATGGCTTCGCTATCGGCAAAGCCTTGTTGGTCTTCTTGCCAGTAGCTAACACCGATGGAAACTGTGAGCTGAAAGTTCTGATTGTTATCATTGGCGATATCGACGTGACTTATTTTGTCGCGAATTCTTTCGGCAATTTCTTTGGCGTGGCTGAGGTCGCAGTCGGGTAGCATGACGGTAAATTCTTCGCCGCCAAAACGGGCCAGCACATCGGATTGTCGCAGCAGTGGGCCGATGGTGTCCGCGACACAACGCAGTGCTCGGTCGCCGGTTAAATGGCCGTGTAAGTCATTCACTGCTTTAAAATGGTCGATATCAATAAACAGGCAGGAGAGGGGCTTTTTCGAACGCTTTGAACGGGCGATTTCGGTGGCCAGGGCCTGGAAGAAAAAGCGGCGGTTTTTGGCTCGAGTTAGCAGGTCAACCAGGCTGAGGTGTTTGTAGCGCTCCTGGTTAATAGAGCTTTCAATACAGACGCTGATCATCGTTCCAAGGTGTAGCAAGAACTCCCCTCCCAGCCCGGGGTGGAAGCGCTGCTGGTCACGACTGCCCAAATGCAGGCTGCCGATAATATGGTTACCTCGGCGCAATGGCAGCAGGGCGACGCTCTGGCTCATGCCGGGGCCGAGTTTGGCAATGTCATGTTGCTCATTGCTGAGGATCAGGTGAATGTCACCGGAATAAAGCGCTTTTATTTCGCTGATGGAGTCCGTGTAGATAAGGTTTTTATAATTGAGTTGACCGTATATTTCAGAAATTAATTGTTGTGTTTCTTGCTGTGGGTCGAGTAAAAACAATTCGACTTGGGACAGTTTTAATTGGCGTTTAAGATCTGTCAGTATGCGCCTGATCAGTAGCTCGTAGGAGTTGGCTTCGAGGAAGTAGAGTTCCAGCGCATAGAACCTGTCCTGCGTTTGCTGGTTGTAGCGGGCACTTTCGAGCAACTCTTTGATGGTTGTTTTTAACTGGTTATTTTCATCCGTCAACGAACCTGTATAGACACGCGAGGCCTGTCGTTTTGACAAGGGCGATTTATACCTGCTCGAAAAATGCTCTCGCTTGTCGAATTTATCCATAGCCCAGCATAACCAGTGACAACGTGCTTTTCAGCGCGCCAGTAAAGTAATTGATTGAAGCATAAGTCGGCCGCCGAAACAGCATAAGTGGGTCAATCAGTTGATATATAGATCTTGGGGATGACGGTATCAGGTCATGAAGGGTAGTTTAACAGCTTGTTAATGTGTGCTTACTTGATTTCCCCCTGTGTCTAGCGGCGAATACTTTTCTATACTCAGACGCTTGATCGCGAGTAGACCGGGATATCATGTTGCTACGACATATGCCGATAATGGGAAAAATTTCATATCGCTCCATGGATGGAGGGCTAAATCATGAAGGATAAACCAACCCCCCCGCGCTATATCCGCAGGTTTGAGCAACTGAGTAATGACGACGTTGCCCTTGTTGGCGGTAAGAATGCTTCACTGGGCGAGCTGTATCAGCAGTTAGTCCCGGCGGGCGTCAAGGTGCCTAATGGCTTTGCAATTACTGCCGAGGCTTACCGCTATGTACTTGAGCAGGGTGGTGCTTTAGAGGCTTTGCGCGCGACGCTTGCCGAACTCGACCCGGATGATATTGGTTCTCTATCCACCTGTGGCGCACGGGCGCGAGCGATTATCTACGATGCCGGTCTACCCGCCGATTTACAGGTTGAAATTATTGCGGCCACTGCCCAGCTACGCGATCAGTACAGCGGCGAGCTCAGTTTCGCCGTGCGCTCGTCGGCCACGGCAGAGGATTTACCCGAGGCCTCCTTTGCCGGCCAGCACGACTCCTTTCTTAACTTACGTAGCGATGAGCAGTTAATCGAATCCTGCCGCCGCTGCTTCGCCAGCCTGTTTACCAATCGTGCCATTCACTATCGTGTCGATCAGGGCTTTGACCACTTTTCCGTAGCCCTGTCGATTGGGGTGATGAAAATGGTGCGCTCTGACCTCGCCGCCAGCGGTGTGATGTTTTCCATCGATACCGAAACCGGCTTTTCCGATGTCGCTTTTATCACCGGGTCTTATGGCCTGGGTGAAACGGTGGTGCAGGGAGCGGTCGCCCCCGATGAATTTTATGTGCACAAGCGAACCTATGAACAAGGTCATCGTGCCGTGCTGCGCCGCAGTCTGGGCAGCAAGCGCGTGAAAATGGTGTATGCCAGTGCTGAGGTTAAAACCCAGGCCACCGAGACTATCGACACTGAGCTGGCCGAGCAAAAGCGTTTTTGTATTGACGATAGCGATGTTCTGCAATTGGCGGGCTACTGCATCAAGATCGAAAACCATTATTCGGCAAAGGCAGGCAGGGAAAAGTCGTCCGTGGCGATGGATATGGAATGGGCAAAGGATGGCATCGACGGTGAGCTGTATGTCATTCAGGCGCGGCCAGAGACAGTCGTCGCCCGGCAAAGCAAAGCCGTATTAAAGCAATATCAGCTCGGCAGCGAGCGGGGTGAGGTTGTCACCCGAGGTCGGGCGGTGGGTACATCGATAGCGACGGGGCGGGCGCGTATTATTCGCCACGCCAGTGAGCTTGAGGACTTTCAGCCCGGTGAAATTCTGGTGTCGGGCATCACCGCCCCCGACTGGGAACCGGTGATGAAAACGGCCGCGGCGATTGTCACCGACAGTGGTGGACGTACCTGTCACGCCGCGATTATCGCCCGCGAGCTGGGCATCACCGCCGTGGTTGGCACCGGCGATGCGACGACGAGTATCGAAAACGGACAGGTGATGACCGTCAATTGTGCCGAGGGTGATCAGGGTGTGGTTTACGATGGTGCACTCGACTGGCAGGTGGAAGAAACCAATATTGCCGAACTGGCTCGACCGAAAACCAAAATAATGGTCAATCTCGGTAATCCGGAATTAGCCTTTAAAACCAGCTTTATTCCCAATGACGGCGTTGGCCTCGCGCGCATGGAATTTATTATTGCCGAGTACATTAAGGCCCACCCCATGGCTTTGTTGTACCCGCAGCGTGTCAGCGACAATCGCCAGCGCGAAGCCCTGCAAAGCCTGACTCAGGCCTATGCATCGCCCAGTGACTATTTTGTTCAGCGCCTGTCGGAAGGGGTGGGTACCATCGCCGCCGCCTTCTATCCGAAGCCCGTTGTGGTGAGGATGTCCGATTTTAAAAGTAATGAATATGCCGCTTTATTGGGCGGTGCTGACTTTGAGCTCGACGAAGATAACCCGATGATCGGTTTTCGCGGCGCCTCCCGTTACACCCACCCGGCCTATGCCGAGGGCTTCGACATGGAGTGCAGGGCCATGCTGCGGGTGCGTGAGGCAATGGGTCTGAGCAATGTAATTTTAATGATCCCCTTTTGTCGTCGTATCGACGAGGCGAAAGCCGTGCTGGCGGCGATGGCGCGTAACGGCCTCAAACGCGGTGAAAATGGCTTGCAGGTTTATGTGATGTGCGAAATCCCCAACAACGTAATTTTGATCGATGATTTCGCTCAGCTGTTTGACGGCTTTTCTATTGGCTCTAATGACCTCACCCAGCTCACCCTGGGTGTTGATCGCGACTCTGAAATTGTTGCCTTCGATTTTGACGAGCGCGACCCCGGCGTAAAACAAATGATTCGCCTCGCCGTTGAGGGTGCTCAGCGCAATCATCGTCACTCGGGTTTGTGCGGGCAGGCGCCGTCGGATTATCCCGATATGGCAGAATTTTTGGTCGAGCTGGGTATCGATTCCATCAGCCTGACGCCGGATAGTTTGATTGCCACTACTCGATTGGTGCTTGAGGTTGAGCGTCGTTTAGGACGTTAAAGCAGAATGGCTTCTATCAGTCCCCGTCATAAATAGTCGTGCAGTGTGAGACACTAAGCGGATGAAACTCCTGTTCCGTCTCTGTCTATTAACACCTTTATTACTGCTTCTTGGCGTGCTCGCTGTGCTTGCAATGTGTATTGAGCCTTCACCATTGGTGGCTGAGCAAGCTCAGTTAAGTCCCGCCAATATTGATCGTGTGAAACAACTTTTACGCCAACATAAGCCGGGTAACTTACTTGCCGGTGAGACGAATAGTATTGCCCTGAGTGAAAAAGAGCTCGATCTGCTAGCCAGCCATTTACTGCATCGTTTAAACGCCACTGGCGCTGTGCTGAGCATTAAACAGGGCTTGTTGTCGCTTCGTAGCAGCTGGAACATATCTGCGTTTCTGCCCTATAAACAGCAGGCCCCAAGCTACCTTAATATCGAAACTGTTTTGGCGACTCGTATTGGAGGAGCAGGTTTACATAGCGTAAATATTCATTCCCTAAAAATTGGCCGAATTGACATTCCGACGGTATTTATTCGAGCTTTGGTGCAGTTTTCTCTGGCTCGTCTGGATTCGCTTCCCGATCTGCGGGATGCATTTACCGTCATTCAGACAATTGACATTCGTGCTGAGGATGTTGCTTTAACCTATCAATGGCAGGAAGGTCTGGCGGAGACGATACGAGGCGGTTTGATCACCAGGAAAGAGCGTCAGACCTTGGCCATTTATCAGCAATTTCTGGTGGCAGAAGTTGATCGACAGGGTAAGAATTTAACATTAATCCGCTTATTTGAAGCGGTATTTCGTTTCGCGCAAGATCCTTCACAAACAGCTGATCCGGTTATGGAAAACAAAGCCGCGATTATCGTACTGGCTGCTTACGCTAATGGTGGTGGCTTGAGTACCTTGCTTCCAGAGGCACGTCATTGGGCAAAGGCCCGGCGTGCCAGGTTGCGATTAAACGGCCGGCACGATCTGGTTTTGCACTTCACAGCATCTGCTGCACTGGCCGTCGCGGGCGGCGGGGCAATGTCGAATGCTATTGGTCTGCGTAAGGAGCTGGACGATGCCAGCAGCGGCAGCGGCTTTAGCTTTAAAGATCTTGCCGCTGATATGTCGGGAGCGCGTTTTGGTGAACTTGCCGTAGCGTCTTCTGCTTCGGCAAGCACGTTGCAAAACCGGCTGGCAAAGGGTGAGGGTGATACGCTGTTGATGGCAGGCATTGATGGGCTTGAAGAGCGGCTGAACAAAGCGCAATTCGAGCATGGTTACGGTGGCCCGGGTGATAAACGATATGAGCAGGAAGTGCGAAAGATAGACCAACGGATAAATAGCTTGGCTTTGTATCGTCGTAACTAAGTCACTAACAGCCGTAAAATAGAAAGCTAGCCTTTCTTTATTCTCTTAGGACTACGCTGCTATTGTTAGCAGTGCTAATTAAATACTTGGCTAACTATAAATAAAAAAAAGGAATAGAAAAATGCCCAAACCACCACTACTTAATCACACTGAAATCGACCAAAGCCTGGCGCTATTAAATACGGATGCTCTTGCACCCTGGGTTGTTGCTGATGGCAGGTTATCGCGGCGCTATGAATTTAAGAGTTTTATTGATGCCTTCGGTTTTATGACACAGGCGGCCATCGCCTGTGAGGTGATGTGTCACCACCCACGCTGGGTGAATGTCTGGAATGTCGTTGAGATTGATTTACTGACCCACCGTGCCGGTGGCATTACCCATCTAGATTTTGACCTGGCCGGGCAAATGGAGCCGCTGGCGAAAAAGCTACTCGCCTAACTTTATTCGCCCAGGTTTGACTTGCCTAAGCTTGATTGGGAGGTAGTCTATTGAGCGGACTTTATTGAATAGCGCCCGTAGTTCTCACTCGTTTTGAGCCTTGCACTGGTGCTGACTGTGTTTCTGCAAGTCGGGCTTGCTGGCGGCTATCGATTATATTCTTTAGGGCGATTAACAGCCCGGTTACCAGAAAAGCGCCGGGGGGCAGGATCATTACCAAAAAGCCGTAATTGTCGCCGAACAGCTGTAAACCCCAATTGGCGGCCATGGGGCCAAATAGTAGATCCATATTAGCGAACAAAGTGCCGCTGCCAATAATTTCCCGTATCGCGCCCAGCACCAAAAGCACGGCACCAAAGCCCAGGCCCATCATTAAACCATCGAAGGCGGCGGGCAGTAGGGGCTGCTTGCTGGCAAAGGCTTCGGCGCGGCCAAGAATGGCGCAGTTGGTAACGATCAGCGGAATAAAAATACCGAGGATTTGATACAGCTCGAAGGTGTAAGCCTTCATCAGCATTTCGGTGCAGGTGGTGAAGGTGGCGATAATCATTACAAAGGCTGGAGTGCGAATGGCGTCGCTCACCTGATTGCGAATCAACGAGACCGTCATATTTGAGCCGATCAGCACTGCCATTGTCGCCAAACCGAGGCCGAGGGCATTCACGACTGAGCCAGTGACGGCGAGCAGGGGGCAAAGCCCGAGTAGCTGCACCAGCGCGGGGTTGTTGTTCCACAGGCCATTGCGACTTATTTCGCCGTAGGATACATCGCTCATGGTGCGTCTCCCGTACTTTCTTCTGTTCTAGTACTTGTAGTGTTTACGTTTGCTGGATCTGCGCTTGCTGTGTCCGTGCCCGCTGGCACACTGTTGGCACCGGCTTTGATGATACGCTTTTTGTCTTCGCCAAAATAGTGGAGTGCGCGCTCCACCTGGGCCACTACGGCACGGGGCGTAATGGTTGCCCCGGTGAACTGGTCAAAATCGCCTTTGTCTTTTTTCACTTTCCAGCGGGTCGCAGGTGGGGAGCCGAGGGACTTGCCATCAAAGCTGAGTACCCAGGGGCTTTTTTTCAGCTCGACCTTGTCGCCCAGTCCCGGCGTTTCGCTGTGGTTGAGTACCCTGACGCCAGCGACACTACCGTCCAGATTAATACCGACAATCATAGTGATGGCACCGCTGTAACCGTCCGGTGCCACGGCGGGAACAATGATCGCGAATACTTCGCCAGCTTTGCGCGCCAGATGTAATTCGCCGCCTTTTTTCAGGCCGAGTACCGACCAGTAATGCTGGGGGATAGCCAGTGTGTCGGTGAGTATGTCGTTGTCGTGGCGCTCTTCGGGAATGATTTCGAGCAGGGCTTTTTGTGCGGCGCGGCGTTGTGACTCGGCAATTTTATCTTTGGTGCCGAGGTGGGTGCCGGCGAGTAGCAGGGAGGTGATGAGAGCAAACAGGCCGAGTATCCTGCCATTTAAACCCATTGATTTTTCGAGTTGGCTGCCCATCTTAATCCTCCTTCGAGCGGTGGATGATGGTGCCCGATTTGCCGTGGCCGTAGGTGCGCGGCGGTGTGTAATAGTCGATAAAGGGCGCGGCAAAATTCATTAGTAACACGGCAAAGGCGAGGGCATCGGGGTAATTGCCCCAGCTGCGGATGACAAATAATATGACGCCAATCAGTGCGCCGTAAATGAGTCGTCCCCGGTTGCTGGTAGTGGAGGTCACCGGGTCGGTGACAATAAAAAATGCCCCGAACATGGTGGCGCCACTGAGCAGGTGGAAGATGATGGAGCCATCACTGGCCGAGCTGCCGCCATCGTAATTAAACAGTGCCATCACCGAGAGGCCGAGGAGCATGCCGATGGGCGCGTGCCAGGTAAAAACCTTGCGCGCCAGCAGGTAAATACCACCGATCAGGAAGGCAATATTGACCCATTCCCAGCCCAACCCAGCCCAGCGAGCCTGAGAAAATTGCGGTGTTTGCTGGTAAAAGTGATCCACTAACAGGCTGCTATTGTGCTTGAAAGCATCGAGGGGGGTTGCTGCTGTAAAGCCGTCAACACCGCTGCCAGAAAAAACGATTTGCAGGGAGGAGAGAAAGTCCGGTCCAAGGGCGCTTACACCATCGACCATTAGTCCCGTCGGGGCGACCCAGGCACTCATTTGCAGAGGAAAGGAAATCAACAATACGACATAGCCGATCATCGCCGGATTAAAAGGGTTGTAACCCATGCCGCCGTAGAGGTGCTTGGCGATAATAATCGCAAAAGCCGTACCGGTGACGGTCAGCCACCAGGGTGCCAGTGGTGGAAGAGCGAGACCGAGTAATACAGCGGTGACCAGAGCACTGTAATCACGCAGGTAAAAGCCGATGGGGCGATTGCGCAATTTGAGGATGGCCGCTTCACAAGCCAGGGCAGTAACACTGGCGATAAGAATATTGAGGATGCTGCCGATACCAAAAAAGCTGGTGAGCACAATTAAGCCGGGCACCGTGGCGACCAGTACTTGCTGCATCACCCACTGTGTTGAGCGGGGGCCATGGGCGTGGGGTGAGCTGCTGCGACCGAGGGCCATTAGCTGTTTTCCTCGGTGGTACTTGCGGGATTTTGGTTTGGCGCATTTTCAGCATCAGTCAGTTTGAGTTCGGCCGTTGCCAGCTTTTCCACTAGCGTCGCCACCGCATTACTGAAAGCGTCTATCTGTTCACTGCCCTTACTTTCAGCTTGCACCAGTCGAGCCTGGGCTTTGTTGAGGCGATTTTGCAGAGCGTCACGTTGCTTTAGTAACTTTTGCTGAGGTGACATTGATGCTTGTTCGGCGGCATTCTTTTGCGCACGAGCAATGGCGGTGGCGGCGCGATCCAGACCGGGGTCATCTGTGTTAGCCGTGGCTGTTTCTGTTTGAGGCTTACTTTTGGCGGGCTCTGCTGCTGGCTGGTCAGTATTGAGTGCGGCCAGTTTGTTCTTGGCCTCCTCGTGGCGTAAACGGGCCTGTTCAATGGTAGCTCGTTGCTGCTCTATCTGGGCTAATTTCTCGGTGCTTTGTTCAGCGTTTTTATCTTTATTGAGTACTTCAAGTGCCTGTTCAGCCTTGGCGAGTCGCGCAGCCGTAGTTTCAATGGCTCGCTCAAAGCGCTTGCGCTGATCGGCCGGGGAGGCTTTATTCGCGGCAACCCGGGCCAGTGCCGCCTGAACAATATCAAGCTCGCCAGTGTTTTTAGTATCACCGTCGGCAGGGGTATTCTTTGTCGTGCCCTCTGGATTTTCCTCGGCAGCTTTAGCCTCAGCTTCCCGTTTGGCTTTGGCGGCTTCTGCTGCCAACTTGCGCGCTTCACGTTTGGCGGCTTTTTCTTTTTCTTCCCGCTCGACACGAGCCTGGTGATGTTCAAAGCGTTCGCGGGCACGGTCAGACTGACGTTTCTCTTCGGCGATTAAACGGATTTCGCCCTTAGCAGCCCGGTAATACTGCACCAGTGGGATGCTGCTGGGACAGACGTAGGAGCAGGCACCGCACTCAATGCAGTCGGCTAAATGGTGAGCTTCGAGGCGTTCGTAATTCTTTGACTGAGCATGCCAGTACAGTTGTTGCGGCAATAAGCTAGCCGGGCACACTTCGGCGCAGTGGCCACAGCGAATACAGGCCTGGGCCGGTGGCGGTGCGGGGTTTTCTTCGGCGGTGGTGGCGAGCAGGCAGTTGGTCGATTTAATAATCGGCACACTGGTGTTGGGCAAAGTGAAGCCCATCATCGGCCCGCCCATGACAAGGTTGGGGCAGAGGGCGCTGTTGAATTCGGCCTCAGTCAGCAGGTGTTCAACGGGCGTACCGATCAACACCTCAAAATTACCGGGTTTGTCACAGGCCTTGCCGGTCACGGTGGTGACACGGGAAATCAGCGGCTCGCCGTGACAGATGGCACGGTAAATAGCGTGGGTAGTGCCGATGTTCTGGCAAACAATACCGAGATTAGCGGGCAATTGGCCGCTGGGGACTTCTTCGCCGGTAAGAATTTGAATCAGTTGTTTTTCACCGCCGGAGGGGTATTTGGTGGGAAATTCGACCACTTCAATAGCAGTGGCATTTTCTACAGCAATGCTATTTTGTAGGGCCGTGGCCAGTACTTGCTGAGCTTCGGGCTTGTTGTCTTCTATGCCAATCAAGACTCGCTCGGGATCACCTAAAATATGCGCCAATATGTCGATACCGATTAATATATCGTCAGCGCAGTGGCGCATCAGCTGGTCGTCGGCAGTAATGTAGGGTTCGCACTCGGTGGCGTTAATAATGAGCGTGTTGATGGTTTGCCGGGGCTGCAGTTTAACGGCGCTGGGAAAACCCGCGCCGCCCAGCCCGGTAATACCGGCATCGCGAATCATCGCGATTAATTCCTCAGCTGTCTTTTCGCGATAGTGTGTCGTGCCACTATGTTCAATCCAGCTGTCGTCACCGTCTGTTGCAATCACGATGCAAGGTGCTTGCATGCCCGAGGCGTGGGGCACGGTCTGCTCTTCGATGGCAGTGACGACACCGGAACTGGGTGCATGTATTGGGGCGCTGACAAAGCCCTTCGCAGCGGCGATCATTTGCCCCTTTAAAACCTTGTCACCCACCTTAACCAGAGGCGAAGCCGGCGCGCCGATATGCTGACTCAATGGCAGTATTAAGACATCGGGCAGGGGCACGGCCTGAATCGGGCCGCCCAGTGACTGTTGTTTGTTTTCAGCCGGATGGATGCCGCCATGAATATCCCAAATTTTGCTCATGCGGCGCGATCCGTTGTGTGGTCTGTGCCGCGATCTGTGGCGATAAGATGGGTGCCGGACTGGGCGTGAGTAAAACGTTCAGCAGGCGGGAGCGGTGCTTGCCAATGCCAGTCGCTTAGAGTTTGGGGAACTTCAAGCATATCAATACAGTCAACCGGGCAGGGTTCGACACACAGGTCACAGCCGGTGCATTCATCGACAATAACGGTGTGCATTAATTTAGCAGCACCGAGAATGGCGTCGACCGGGCAGGCCTGTATGCATTTGGTGCAGCCAATACACTCATCTTCGCGAATATAGGCGACGCTTTTTACCTCGGCCTCTGCGCCGTGTTCGGCGTCGAGTTCGGGGGCGGGCACGTCGAGTAAGCTGGCCAGGGCTTCAATCGTCGCCTGACCGCCGGGGGGGCATTTGTTGATGTCTTCGCCATCGACAATGGCCTGGGCATAGGGTTTACAGCCGGGGTAGCCACAGTTACCGCACTGGGTTTGCGGCAGCAGAGCGTCGATTTGATCGGCGAGGGGATTGCCTTCCACTTTAAAGCTGACAGCGGCGTAGCCCAATATGATTCCAAACACTGTCGCCAGCGCGACCAGAGCGATGACGGCGGTGAGCAGGAGTTCGAGGGAGGAGAGTTCGTCCATTATTAAACCAAACCCGCAAAGCCCATAAAGGCTAAGGACATCAGGCC
Source organism: Gammaproteobacteria bacterium 50_400_T64 (assembly GCA_002162755.1). Taxonomy (GTDB): domain Bacteria; phylum Pseudomonadota; class Gammaproteobacteria; order Pseudomonadales; family Porticoccaceae; genus Reddybacter. Next base: position 17,276 of record MAAS01000006.1, read on the forward strand.
GGCCGTGATCATGCCGATGGCGGCACCCTGAAAGGGCTGGGGCACGTCGGCAACGGCGAGGCGTTCACGCAGTGCGGAAAAGAGGATAAGTACCAGTGAAAAGCCCAGGGCGGCACCAAAGCCGTAAAGGCTGGCTTCAAAGAAGGTGCGGTTCTTTGCAGTGTTCTGCAGAGCCACGCCCAACACCGCGCAATTGGTGGTAATTAAAGGCAGAAAAACCCCTAGCACCCGGTACAGCAGTGGGCTGGTTTTTTCGATGAACATACGGGTGAATTGCACCACGACGGCAATCACCAGAATGAAGGCGATGGTTTTTAAATATTCGAGGCCGAGGGGTTCGAGTATCCAGCTATTCACCAGGTAGCTGGAGATGGCAGCCAGAGTCATGACAAAGGTTGTGGCGCTGGCCATGCCGATGGCCGTTTCGAGTTTATTGGATACGCCCATAAACGGACACAGACCAAGAAACTGCGCCAACACAAAGTTGTTGACGAGTATCGAGCTAACGAGAATAAGCGCGAATTCTTGCATGGGGCCAGCCGTGGTGTGGTTTATCGGTAAGGGCCCTATTATCGAGGATGAGCTTCGCTGCATTCAATAATAAAGCCGGGCGTTTTTAGGCTATTTAGTAATATCTCTTATCGGCTACAGTATATCTTCAAAACACACACGGGGCGTTTGCTCGCCCCGTGTGTTGCTAGGGAGCCTCTGAACAAGTCATGAGCTCGCATCTGGCGGCTAAAATATTCAGCTTCTTCGTTGTAAATCTTCGCAATAGCTCGCTATTACGTGCACTTTGTGCCTCGCCTAGAGCGCCTACTGTTGGTGAATTTAAAGATTTTAGCTCGCCATCTACTTCGCCCAGACTTGTCCAGAGGCTCCTTAGCTTATGTCACCCGCTGACCGGGCTGGGCACCGCTGTCGGGTTCGAGCAGATAAATGCCTTCGTCATCGCCCGCCGCCAACACCATGCCTTCAGAAACACCGAAGCGCATTTTTCGCGCTGCCAAGTTGGCGACCATCACCGTGAGACGGCCTTCGAGCTGCTCCGGTTGATAAGACGATTTAATACCGGAGAACACATTGCGGGTTTCGCCGCCGATATCGAGAGTCAGCTGCAATAACTTACTCGCCCCTTCAACGTGACAGGCGGCAACGATGCGTGCGACGCGCAAATCGACCTTAATAAAATCATCGAAGGTGATTTCGTCAGCCAGGGGTTCGGCGGCGAGCGGTGAGTCGGGTGCGCTTGCTTCTTTCGGCGCTGCAGCGGCAGGTTGCGCCTGTATGCCCGCCTCAACCATGGCTGTGACCTTATCTTTTTCAACGCGCTTCACCATCGGTTTAAAGATTTCGATACGGTGATTGAGCAGAGGTTCGATAGCGCCATTCCATACCAGCTCGTCGTTGAGAAAGGCACTGGCTTGCTCGGCCATACCGGGCAGGATGGGTTTGAGGTAAATCATCAGGGTGCGGAACAGGTTAATACCCAGCGAACAGACGGCCTGTACCTCGGCCTCAGCACCTTCTTGCTTGACGAGTTTCCAGGGCTCTTTGGTGGCGATGTATTCATTAGCGGCGTCGGCAACGGCCATAATTTCACGTACCGCTTTGCCGAAATCGCGGTTTTCGTAGTGCGCTGCGATGACCTCACCGGCGTCGACGGCCTGTTGCCACAGTGCCGGTTCAGCAATACTGGCGGCCAGTGTGGCGTCCCCATCGCGGGTGACAAACTTGGCGCAGCGGCTGGCGATATTCACCACCTTGCCGACCACGTCACTGTTCACCCGTTGAATGAAATCATCGAGATTAAGGTCGAGGTCTTCAACGCTTGAGGACAATTTGGCCGCGAAGTAGTAGCGTAAATATTCCGGCTCTAAAAAATTGAGGTAGTTGCGGGCATTAATAAAGGTGCCTCGCGACTTCGACATCTTTTTGCCGTTGACCGTTAAAAAGCCGTGTACACAGACCTTATTCGGTGTGCGGTAGTTGGCGCTGGTGAGCATGGCAGGCCAGAACAGGGCATGGAAGTTAACGATGTCTTTGCCGATAAAGTGGTAGAGCTCGGCCTCTGAATCCTTTGCCCAGTAAGTATCGAAATCAATACCTTCGCGATCACAGAGGTTTTTAAAGCTGGCCATGTAGCCGATGGGCGCGTCGAGCCAAACGTAGAAATACTTGCCCGGGGCATCGGGTATTTCAAAGCCAAAGTAGGGCGCATCGCGGCTGATATCCCATTCCTGCAAACCGGAGTCGAGCCATTCGGCCAGCTTATTGGCGATTTCTTTCGAGACGTGACCGGCGCGGGTCCACTCTTTGAGGAAACTTTCAAACTCGGGCAGTTTGAAAAAGTAATGGATCGATTTTTTTTCGATGGGCGTGGCGCCGGAGATGGCCGACTTAGGGTCGATTAAATCGGTGGGCGCGTAAGTGGCACCGCAGGCCTCGCAGTTGTCGCCGTACTGGTCGTCGGCCTTACACTTGGGGCAGGTGCCTTTAATATAACGGTCGGCCAGAAAGAGGTTTTTTTCCGGATCAAAAGCCTGGGTGATTTCACGCTCGGCAATGTGGCCGTTGTTCTTTAAGCGAGTATAAATCTCGTTGGCAAATACGCGGTTTTCCTCGGCGTGGGTCGAGTGATAGTTGTCGAAGCGAATCAGGAAATCGGCAAAATCTTTTTCGTGCTCGGCTTTTACCTGTTCTATTAAAGCTTCCGGGGTAATACCCAGCTCCTCGGCCTTCAACATAATCGCCGTTCCATGAGCATCGTCGGCGCAGACGTAGTAACATTCGTGCCCCCGCGCTTTCTGGAAGCGCACCCAGATATCCGTT
>MAAS01000027.1 GCA_002162755.1 Gammaproteobacteria bacterium 50_400_T64
TATTAAAACTGAGGCTAGAAACGAAGGTACTATCGTATCCGTTTCTGACGGTATCGTTCGTATCCATGGTCTTGCCGATGTCATGTACGGTGAAATGATTGAGTTTGACGGCGGCCTCTACGGCATGGCTCTCAACCTTGAGCGCGACTCCGTTGGCGCAGTAGTACTGGGCGATTATCAGTCACTGGCTGAAGGTCAAAAAGCCCGCTGTACCGGACGTATTCTCGAAGTGCCAATTGGCCCAGAGTTGCTCGGACGAGTCGTTGACGCACTGGGTAACCCCATTGATGGCAAAGGCCCTATTGGCGCTAAATTAACCGACGCGGTTGAGAAAGTTGCTCCCGGCGTTATTGAGCGTCAGTCAGTTGATGAGCCTGTACAAACGGGCTTGAAAGCGATTGATGCCATGGTGCCTGTAGGTCGTGGTCAGCGTGAATTGATTATTGGTGACCGGCAGATAGGTAAGACGGCGATTGCCATTGATGCCATCATCAACCAGAAAACAACCGGCGTAAAATGTGTTTATGTCGCTATTGGCCAGAAGAGTTCAACTGTTGCGAACATCGTTCGTAAGCTGGAAGAGCATGGCGCGATGGCACACACAGTAGTCGTTGCGGCTACCGCTTCAGATCCTGCATCGATGCAGTTTCTAGCACCCTATTCGGGTTGCACCATGGGCGAGTACTACCGTGACCGCGGTGAAGACGCGCTAATTGTTTATGATGATCTGACCAAGCAAGCCTGGGCCTATCGTCAAATCTCCCTGCTACTGCGTCGTCCTCCAGGACGTGAAGCGTATCCGGGCGATGTTTTCTATCTACACTCTCGCTTACTTGAGCGTTCTTCACGCGTTAATGCTGACTACGTAGAAAAGTTCACTAACGGTGAAGTAAAAGGTAAAACCGGTTCTTTGACCGCGTTACCAATTATTGAAACTCAAGCCGGTGACGTATCTGCCTTCGTTCCAACAAACGTGATCTCCATTACTGATGGTCAGATTTTTGTTGAAACGGACCTGTTCAACTCGGGTATTCGCCCGGCGATGAATGCAGGTTTGTCGGTATCGCGAGTAGGTGGTGCGGCACAGACTAAAATTATTAAGAAGTTGGGCGGTGGTATTCGTTTGGCACTGGCGCAGTATCGAGAGCTGGCGGCATTCTCTCAGTTTGCATCGGATCTTGATGATGCGACTCGTGAGCAGCTTGAGCACGGTCAGCGTGTAACAGAATTGATGAAGCAGGGCCAGTACTCACCTTTAAGTGTGGCAGAGATGGGTGTTTCCCTCTACGCTGCGAACGAAGGTTACCTGAAGCCAGTTCCAGTCAACAAGATCGTTGATTTTGAAGAAGCATTGTTGTCTTACATGCGTGCCGAACACGGCGACTTACTCAATAAAGTCAACGAGTCAGGTGCTTGGGACGACGATATTAAAGCTTCTTATAAAGCTGCTCTGGATAAGTTTTCTGCTAGCCAAAGCTGGTAAGACTCTTTTTTCACACAGCAGGTTTAGCGACGATCGGATTAATAGATTATGGCAGTCGGTAAAGAAGTAAAAACCAAGATCAACAGCGTTAAAAGTACGCAGAAGATCACCAGTGCAATGGAGATGGTTGCGGCGAGCAAAATGCGCCGTGCCCAGCAACGCATGGCACTGGGTAAGCCCTACGCACAGCGCATACGTGCGGTTGTTGGTCATTTGGCCAACGCTGCACCTGAATACCGCCATCAGTATTTGACGGAGCGGGAAATCAAACGCGTTGGCTACATTCTGGTCTCTACCGACCGGGGTCTGTGTGGTGGTCTCAACACGAACTTGTTCAAGGCCCAGCTCAAATCCATGCAAGCGTGGAGTGAGAAAGGCGTAGAAGTCGATGTGTGTACTATTGGTAATAAAGCGGCTACCTTTTTTGGTAGCGTCGGTGCCAATATCACTGCGATTGTCAAAGACATGGGTGATCAGCCCGCTGCGAGTGAGTTGATTGGTAGCGTAAAAGTGATGCTCGATGCGTTTGACGAAGGCAAGATTGACCGTCTTTATCTGGTCTCTAACACCTTCGTTAACACCATGACTCAGGATCCAACGGTTGATCAGATCCTACCGTTAGAAGCAGCAGAAGATGAGAAGTTAAAGCATCACTGGGATTATATTTACGAACCAGATGCCAAAGAATTACTCAGTGGTTTACTGGTGCGTTATATCGAATCACAGGTTTATCAGGCGGTTGTTGAAAACAAAGCCTGTGAACAAGCGGCTCGAATGATAGCCATGAAGAGTGCCACCGATAATGCGGGCGACCTGATCGACGAACTTGAACTGCTTTATAACAAAGCACGACAAGGCGCGATTACTCAGGAATTGTCAGAAATTGTTAGTGGTGCAGCAGCAGTTTAAGCCCCGGGTGCTAACCCAGCTTTATTGCTTTATTAAACGAAAGAATTATCAGACTTAACGCCAAGGCGAAGAGGAAGTGTAAATGAGTAGCGGACAGATCGTTCAAATTATTGGTGCTGTAATCGATGTTGAGTTCCCACGGGATCAGGTACCGAGCATATACGATGCGCTAAATGTAGACGGCAAGGGACTAACCCTTGAAGTTCAACAGCAGCTTGGTGATGGCATTGTTCGTACTATTGCCATGGGTTCTTCAGAGGGCATTAGCCGTGGTCTGCCAGTAAGTAATAGTGGTGCGCCGATTTCGGTTCCTGTTGGTCAGGGTACGCTGGGCCGCATTATGGATGTACTCGGTAACCCGATCGATGAAGCGGGCCCTATCGATACTGAAACCTTCCTGCCTATTCACCGCAGCCCACCCGATTACGCTGATCAGTCTTCAGCTGTCGAGTTGTTTGAAACGGGTATTAAAGTTGTCGACCTGATTATGCCTATCGCCAAGGGTGGTAAGATTGGCCTCTTCGGTGGTGCGGGTGTTGGTAAAACCGTAACGCTGATGGAGCTGATTCGTAACATCGCCGTAGAGCACTCAGGCTTCTCCGTATTCGCGGGTGTTGGTGAGCGGACTCGTGAAGGTAATGACTTCTACCACGAGATGAAAGAATCTAACGTGCTCGATAAAGTGGCACTGGTTTACGGCCAGATGAATGAGCCTCCCGGAAACCGTTTGCGTGTTGCACTGACCGGTTTGACCATGGCGGAAAACTTTCGTGATGAAGGTCGTGACGTATTGATGTTTGTTGATAACATCTACCGTTATACCCTCGCGGGCACCGAAGTATCGGCACTGTTAGGTCGTATGCCTTCAGCGGTAGGTTATCAGCCAACTCTGGCTGAAGAGATGGGAGTTCTTCAGGAGCGTATTACCTCCACGAAGACCGGTTCTATTACTTCCTTCCAGGCGGTTTATGTACCTGCGGATGATTTGACCGATCCATCACCGGCAACCACCTTTGCTCACCTTGATGCGACTCTCGTATTGTCACGTCAAATTGCTGAGCTGGGTATCTACCCGGCGGTTGATCCCCTCGATTCAACATCGCGTTTGCTTGATCCCTTGGTTATCGGCCAGGAGCATTATGATGTTGCCCGAGGCGTACAGTCAGTACTGCAGCGCTATAAGGAACTGCGCGATATTATCGCCATTCTGGGAATGGATGAGCTGTCTGAAGAAGATAAGCAAACCGTTGCGAGAGCACGTAAGATCCAGCGCTTCTTGTCACAGCCCTTCTTCGTTGCTGAAATCTTCACCGGTAGCTCTGGTAAGTACGTGTCGATGAAAGACACTATCTCCAGCTTCAAGGGTATTCTCGACGGCGATTACGATGATTTGCCAGAGCAGGCTTTCTACATGGTTGGTTCGATTGAAGAAGCCGTTGAACAGGCGAAAAACCTTTAATCTGACGCTTAACCGCTAAAGCAAAGAGTACTTTTTATGTCTATACCCGTACATTGCGATATCGTTAGTGCCGAAGAAGCAATTTTCTCCGGCATGGTGGAGATGGTCGTTGCTGCCGGTACACTGGGTGAGCTGGGTATCGCTTACGGGCACGCACCTCTGCTAACTGGTTTGTTACCCGGTCCCATTCGTTTAATAAAGAGTGGCAAAGAAGACGAGGTGATCTATCTTTCTGGTGGCTATCTTGAAGTACAGCCCGGTATTATCTCTATCCTTGCTGATACGGCAGTTCGTGCTCACGATATCGACGAAGCTGCTGCTATCGAAGCGCAAAAACAGGCTGAACAGGATATGAAAAACCAGAGCGGCGAAATAGATTATTCTGTTGCTGCCTCTCGTCTTGCCGAGGCAACGGCTCAGCTACGTACCGTTTCAGAATTGCGCCGTAGAGCTGGCTCGATTCGTTAATAGCGCTAGCGTTTATAGAAAGGCAGCTGCGGCTGCCTTTTTTGTGCCTGCTGATTAGAGCGTTGTAATAAGTCGAGTTTTGTCACCAATTAGTCAGTATCACTTGTTAAGATTAATGACTAAATCGTGAAATGACAGGGAGAACAGAAAATGTTGCTTGATGTATTGGTACTGGCTGCAGGCAAAGGCACGCGCATGCGATCCGAATTACCCAAAGTCCTACATGTCTTGGCTGGTAAGCCACTGCTTGCGCATGTCTTCAATTCAGTTGAAGCGCTAGACGGTGCAGCTATCAATGTTATTGTCGGCCATGGTAAAGAACAGATACAGAAGACATTTGCTGGGCAGCGGTTCAACTGGATTGAGCAAACATCACAATTAGGTACAGCCCACGCGGTACAGCAAGCTATCCCTCACCTTCGCGAAGGGGCTAAAGTACTCATTGTTTATGGTGATGTGCCCTTAATTAAAAATGCTACTCTCAAAAAGATGATAGCCGGAGTCAATGATGATGCGATGGCATTACTCACTGTCGACCTGGAAAACCCAAGGGGTTACGGTAGAATTCTTCGCAATCAAGCTGGTGATGTCACTGGTATTATCGAACAAAAAGATGCTGCTCCAGAGCAGTTGAAAATTACAGAAGTAAACACCGGTGTTATGGCAATGACAGCCGTAGATTTAAAAACCTGGCTGCCCAAGATCAACAATAATAACGCCCAGAAAGAATATTATTTAACAGACGTTATAGGTTTGGCTCGTGCGGCGGGTCGAGAAATCAACACCTATGCGCCAGAGGCGGTTGAAGAAGTAGAAGGTGTGAATAGTCGCGCTCAACTGGTTACACTCGAGCGTTACTATCAGCAGCAGATAGCGAATAAGTTGCTGGATTCAGGTGTTACCGTTATTGACCCTAGTCGTTTCGATTCCCGTGGGGAATTGAATACGGGCACTGATGTTGTTATCGATATTAACTGTATTTTTGAAGGCACCAATCACATTGGTAGTGGCGTCGTTATCGGCCCCAACTGTGTCATTAAAGACGCCACTATCGGCGACAATGTCACCATTAAGGCCAACACTGTTATTGAAGGCCCCGTGACTCTTGGAGACGATGTACAGGTCGGGCCTTTTGCCCGCCTGCGTCCTCACACCGCACTCGGTCAGGGCGCAAAAGTAGGTAACTTTGTTGAGACCAAAAAAGCAGACATTGGCCCCGGCAGCAAGATCAGTCATCTCAGTTACGTTGGTGATGCAAAGCTGGGTAGCGATGTTAATGTCGGCGCGGGCACTATTACCTGCAATTACGACGGTGTTAATAAACATCTGACAGAAATCGATGATGGTGCCTTTATTGGTTCCAATACATCACTTGTGGCTCCAGTTGTCGTCGGTAAAAATGCGACAGTGGGTGCAGGCTCCACCATTAACCGCAATGTACCGGATGAAAGCCTGGCCATTGCGCGCGGTAAGCAAAGAGTTGTCGACACCTGGAAGCGACCCGAAAAAAATTAAAGGACGAAAAATATGTGTGGAATAGTTGGAGCGGCTGCGCAACGCAATGTCACAGGCATTTTGCTCGAAGGCTTAAAACGCCTCGAATATAGGGGTTACGACTCAGCAGGCATTGCTGTACTCGATACTAAAAATGATGTTTGTCTGCAAAAAAATGCCGGTAAAGTGGCCGCGCTAGAGCAGGGCCTGGCGACGAACCCGCTGCAAGGGTACATGGGAATTGCACACACGCGCTGGGCAACCCACGGCTCACCGAATGATGTGAACTCTCACCCTCATCGCTCTGAGCATATTGCTGTTGTTCACAATGGCATTATTGAAAACCATGATGCCCTGCGCAAAGAATTACAGGCAGCGGGTTATGCCTTTATTTCCGAAACAGATACGGAAGTGGTCGCCCATCTCGTCAACTTTTACAGTCGTGATTCATCGACATTATTAAAAGCAGTACAACAAACCATCGCTCGACTAGAGGGTGCTTACGCACTCGCTGTCATGTCGGCGGACGAACCAGGGATACTAATTGGTGCCCGTAAAGGTAGCCCCCTGGTTCTGGGTGTGGGTATTGAAGAAAACTTCCTCGCTTCAGACCCATTGGCCTTGCGTCAGGTGACTGATCGTTTTGTCTTCCTCGGCGAAGGCGACATGGTCGAGTTGTCAGCCAGCCACTTTGAGATTACTGACATAGACGGCCAGTCCGTACAGCGTGAAATTGTGCAGATCGACCACGGTGCTGATCACAATGACAAAGATGGCTTTCGCCACTATATGCTCAAAGAAATTTATCAGCAGCCCGATGTCCTTGCGGATACCTTGCAGGGTCGTATCAGCGACAAACATGTGCTGGCCGAAGCTTTTGGTAGTGATGCAGTAGAGATATTGAAACAGGTTGAGTGTGTCCATATCATCGCCTGTGGTACCAGCTATCACGCGGGCATGGTGGCGCGTTATTGGCTGGAAAGCTGGGCGGGTATTCCCTGCCAAGTCGAAGTGGCTAGTGAATACCGCTATCGAAAAGTCGTGGTTCCAGCTAACACTTTGTTTCTTAGCATTTCCCAGTCGGGTGAAACCGCCGACACATTGGCCGCACTACAGGCGGCGGAACAAGCGGGCTACCTGGGTACCATGGTCGTTTGCAATGTCGCCAACAGCTCCTTGGTACGTGAATCTGATCTCGCGGTAATGACCATGGCAGGGCCAGAAATTGGTGTTGCGTCGACTAAAGCCTTCACTACTCAGCTGGTGGCACTACAGTTATTATCGATTGTACTGGCGCGTTTTCGCGGGGGTATTGATGAAGCCAAAGAACAGGAGCTGGTTGCGGCATTACAAAAGCTGCCTGATCTTTGCCGTGAAATATTGACCCTCGACAAAGAAATTGAACGCACCTTCCAAAGTTTTGCCGATAAACAGAACGCCCTCTTCCTCGGTCGTGGTGTGCAATATCCCATTGCTATGGAAGGCGCTTTAAAGCTGAAAGAGATTTCTTATATTCATGCTGAGGCTTACCCTTCGGGTGAACTAAAACACGGCCCGCTAGCACTGGTCGATGCTGATATGCCTGTGGTGGCCGTCGCACCGAATAATGACTTATTGGAAAAATTGAAATCTAACTTACACGAAGTGCAGGCCCGCGGTGGTCAGCTATTTGTTTTTGCTGACAAGGCTGCGGGCTTTCACGACCAGAAAGATGTCACCGTCGTTAACCTGCCCCACGTGCCAGCCAGTATTGAGGCGATTATCTACACCCTGCCCCTGCAGTTACTGTCCTATCATGTCGCCGTATTAAAAGGCACCGATGTGGATCAGCCGCGTAATCTGGCGAAGTCGGTAACTGTTGAATAAAACGATGTAGTTAGCACTTACTTATGCTTGTAGAAAGGCAGCGCGATGTTCATCGGTTGCCTTTCTCCGGTATAAGGTTTACTCCAGCACTTTCCCCAAGCGATCCTGCGTTTCTAAGAACTCATTCATTATTTCGTAAACCACCTGCTTAACCGCTGTCGGCTCACTCATATTACCGACCACCTGTCCGACCGGGTAAGTTAAGAATTCTGCCTTGCGAACACGCTCGACACGGGTGCGCCCCTCCGCCCACCAGAGAATATTTTGCAGGGGTGCAGGCAGGGGTTCTATCGCTCCGGGTTGCTCATAAGCATCGGTGAAAGCATTGCGCAATGTACGACAGGGTTTGCCTGTCACCGCTCGGGTCATTACAGCATCGTCGGCTTCGGCAGCAAACAGCTTCTTTTTGATCTCTGGCATCACTTCGCTCTCGACCGTTTTCAGCCAGATCGAACCACACCAAACGCCCGCACAACCTAGCGCCATTGCCGCGGATAAATGCCGACCTCGACTGACACCACCTGCGCCCAACACAGGCATGGGTGCCACGGCATCGACAATATTGGGCCACAACACCATCGAGCTAATAGGCCCGGTATGTCCACCGGCTTCGTTGCCAACGGCAATGACAAAATCACAACCACGTTCTTTGTGTTTGAGTGCGTGTTTCGCTTTACCGGCAAGTGCTGCAACACGAATACCTTTTGCGTGGGCCTTTTCAATCAACTCTGGCGGCGGTGAGCCGAGGGCATTAACAATGAGTTTAATCGGGTGCTCAAGGGCGATTTCAATCATCTCCATACTTTCACGAGGTGTAAAAGACAGCTCGCTGAGCAGCGTACGAATGATTTCATCTTTCTCTTCGGACGGCAGTGCCGGGACATCGGCAGCATCGATCATGTCGCGAACAAACTCGATATGTTCAGTCGGTAGAAGCTCGTCGATATCGTACTTCAAATCACCGGCATCGCTATAGGTGGTGGGCATTAATACATCGATGCCATAGGGCTTACCGTCGACATGATCGTCGATCCACTTCAGCTCTTCACGCAGGCGCTCCGGTCCCATACGGGCCATACCCAACACGCCCATACCACCAGCTTTGGACACCGCTGCGACCACATCGCGACAATGGGAAAACGCAAATACAGGAATATCGATCCCGAACATCTCACACAGTGGGTTTTTCAAAGCCTTCTCCAGGTTCGTCGTTTAATAGCCCCGGTCAATAGCTTTGGGGTTTGTTGGCTGATTTTACAACGAGATGAATAAAAGGGGCTTGATTGAGAGTAAGGCTAGGGTGAAGAATTAATCAGGAATACAGAACATAACCAATAATCATGCATGTTATAGATGACATTCTTTTTACTTATGTCTAGGCGCTGATCTATTATGCCTCGTTAGAATTTTCGACCACTATTTGGTGATGACGCCGCTTATTGAATGGCTTGCCTTAGATAAGGTATCTGTTCTAGCCCTTCATCAATACCTACAGTAAATAGAGGAGCATGACAGGGGGATAACTAAGGGCGGCTGAATTGTGAATTAACAGTGATTTGGCGCTTTCACATCCTACCATTCGTTTTGCAGCAAAATTATGACAGCACCATTAAGAAAAAGTTTGAGTTTATAGCACTACAATTGGAGAAGTAATGAAACTAAAATTATCCCCCCCCCAGCTAAGTTTATCTACGCTAGGTCTGGCGGCGGCACTTGTTACACCAATGGCCTCGGCGTTTGACTATTCGGTATCGGGTTTTATTCGCCAGGAAATGGCTTATAAGCTGAACAACGATGAAAACTGGAATCTACGAGGAGGCTCACCACTGAACGGTAAGCCCGTCGATTTCACCGGGCCCTATGTCCCTGCAGGTACGGTTCGGACACAGGTTGATAAAAGCACAGACAATGACTGGAATGTTTTTGCCACCAAGGCAGAGATAGATATTAGCTTTAATTTTACGAATAACCTGACAGGCTTTGTGAAGATACGCGGTTACTATCAGCCCGATGTTTTCAACGAAGCTGATGTAAGTTATCAAGGTGAGAATGGCAAAGAATATGGCGAGGATATCGATTACTTTGGGGTTAAAAACTTCAGTAATGGTGAAGCCACTTATCTGAGTGTCAGTGATGACGACTATATGATCGACCTCCCCTCTTTCTATGTCGACTATAGCAAAGGGCCGTTGTGGGTGCGTGTAGGCCAGCAGCAAATCGCCTGGGGTGAAGCCCTGTTTTTCCGCGTCGCTGATGTGGCAAACGGTCTTGATTTGCGTCGCCACTTGTTCTTTGATTTTGGTGCAGAAGAATATGCCGATGAGCGGCTAAGCTCACCGGGCATCCGTGCCAGCTATATCCTCAATGAAAACTGGGAAATTGAGGCCTTTACTCAAATGTTCCAGCCCACTGTTTTACCCACAAGGAACAGTGCTTACAACCTCATTCTGTCAGGCTTTAGTCAGAGTTATCATGAGGGGTTTCAGAAGGTACAGGACAACTTTAATGCCGGTGTACGTCTTCAGGGTACTTTTGGGGATCTCGGATTGCAGTTCTTTGCGGTCAGTCGGCATAACCCTGACCCCATCTTCCGCATGGTGCCGGGTGGCCAAACAGACAGTCCCTTTGGTAGTACAGTCTTTGGCGCCAGTGGTGACACCTTCGCCGACCAGCCGTTTGTTTACCATGGTTATCCCGACGGTGTTCAAGGTGATGCATCAACAGCACCAGAAGCCTGGTTTTACTACAGTGGCATTGGTGGTGTAGATGGTATGGGTCTCGTTAACAAAATGGCGGAAACCTACCCCGTCATCAAAGATATGTATGAAAACGTCTTTGGTCTTACGCCCAATGCTCAGGGCCAGTATGTTGACACGGTGGTTGAACCCGGTCTGAATGGCATCAGCACCTATGATCTGCTCGCGGCATTTTATGCGCCAGGCAGTTTAGATGCGCCACTCGAAGCCCACTATGCTTCAGAAAATGTCTTTGGTTTTGGTGTTAACTACATCTTTTATGCCGAGCCTGATACGTTTCTTGATCAGTTGGTTGTACGCTTTGAAATGAGCTATACGCCTGATAAAAAGTTTACCGCCACCGACCTCAGTCCTGACTGGATTGTTGAAGACGAATGGGTCGCGAGTTTCGTATTGGAAAAATACCAGCGCTTTAGCAACACCTTCCCGGCAACATTCTTTATTCTTGAGTGGATGCACAAATCGGAGAGTGACATGCTGGGCCGTCACCTCAGCGGACTCGGTGGTGATTCACGCCGCGCTGCGACCGGTGGTGAAGCTCACGGCGGATGGGACGGCTTTGTGTTTGCATTCCAGCAGCCACTCCCTAACCTGACATGGCGTATAGATGGCTCCATTTTATGGGACATCAACGGTGGTTTCTTCATCCAGCCTGCCGTGCGTTATAAGCCTTCAAGTGCGTGGACGATCGAAGCTTTTGCTAACTTCATTGACTCTAGTGATAATGCTTCTATCTTCTCCACCACCGACTGGTCAGATGACTTTACCATGCGAATCACTTATCAGTTCTAGTGTGATCTTGCATTAAAGGCAGTAAAAAAAGGCGCTCAATAGAGCGCCTTTTTTATATCTGTGGTTTGCCGAACGATAAATTATAGTGGCCTTGAACCTGATCAGAAAAAAGAGCCAAACTAATCAAAGCGCTTGGCTTGAATGTAAGAAAAGCCGAACTATTTTTAAACGTTAAGCAATAAAAAAGAGCTTGAAACCAAGTACTACAATTAATAATAAATGAGGGAAAGCAATAGTAGGGCGTAAGGCTTGGCTCAAATACTCTTTAATCAGGCCGACACTACTGGGTCGGTATTTCAGGTAGAGGCTATTAAATTGATAAGCTTTTACATCAGGTTTTTCAAGCTGATCTTCGTTCGCTAAGTAGGCTTCTAATTGCAACAGTCGAACGTCAATGCGCGATTGGAAAGTTTTCCAAATCGCATCCTGCAACCATAGAATGAGTAGAAGGCATAAAATAAAGGCAGAGAAATGGTCGGTAAAATAGGCTGTGGCTAAAATTGTGATGTTGGCTAACTTAATTAGTAATGAGTACTTTTCATAACTATCAAACTGGTTCTGCAACAAAGACCACTCTGCGGCAAGGTGAGGTTTTTTCATGGAATTATTCGACGCCTTAATAAGTTGATCCAGATAAAATTGAGGGATGCATTTTATTTTACATCAACTGCAGTGAATCCGAGAATAGAAATACTGGATGGAAAAGTATGACTTCTATTTTCAATAATGAGGTAAGTGCAGACAATAAATTAAGGTTAGGCTATAGGTTGAGAATCTATGAAAACCTCGAAAAATCGTCATGCCTTTAAAAGCTACTTTGTTAGATTGGACGATGAAGCATTGAGCCATGTGGGTCATATTGCCGAAGCTAAGGATAGCCCATCGAGGATGGCAGAAGGAATTAAGCCGTACGTGACGTGTGAGCAGTACTTTATCAATGACGTTAAAAAGGCATAAAAACTTCAGGCGATGGCTAATTTATCAATCACTCATACCTTGCGGATAAGGGGTAGAGCAAGCGTGTAGTTTAAGCGGACTGAACTTGCCGACGCCACCACAAAGCGGAGGTTTTCAAAAATGCGGTACCGAAGGGCCTTATTTACTGTACTGCAGTTATTTATCATCAATAAGCCCAAGATTAATTTTCGC
This sequence comes from Gammaproteobacteria bacterium 50_400_T64, assembly GCA_002162755.1. GTDB lineage: Bacteria > Pseudomonadota > Gammaproteobacteria > Pseudomonadales > Porticoccaceae > Reddybacter. The sequence continues at coordinate 12,377 of MAAS01000027.1, forward strand.
TGAAGCATGGCCTTGCGCCGCGGCTTTTTTGTACCATTTGCGAGCTGTCACATAATCTTGAGTAACACCGCGACCTTTATGATACAGAAGCCCTAGATTATATTGAGCAACAAGATGATTTTGTTCCGCTGACTTTAAGTACCATTTGCGAGCCGTCACATAATCTTGAGTAACACCGCGGCCATACTCATACAAAATTCCAATATTACTTTGAGCAAAAGCATTATTTTTCTCAGCCGCCTTTAAGTACCATTTACGAGCGGCTACATAATCTTGAGTAACACCCTGACCATATTGATAGAAAACCCCGAGATAATATTGAGGAAGAGCTTGATTTTGTTCCGCCGCCTTTAAGTACCATTTGCGAGCCGTCACATAATCTTGAATAACACCGTGACCATTATGATACAAAACCCCAAGATTACTTTGAGCTGAAGCATCATTTTGCTCATCCGCTTTTAAGTACCACTCGCGAGCTGCGACATAATCTTGAGTAACACCACGACCATCATGATACAAAAGCCCAAGATTAGATTGAGCTGAAACATCATTTTGCTCAGCCGCCTTTAAATACCATTCGCGAGCTGCGGCATAATCTTGAGTAACACCGTGACCACCCTCATACAAAATCCCAAGATTGAATTGAGCTGAAGCAAAACCTTGTTTCGCCGCTTTTAAGTACCATTCGCGAGCGGTTATATAATCTTGAATAACACCGTGACCATTATGATACAAAACCCCAAGACTAATTTGAGCTGAAGCATTATTTTTCTCAGCCGCTTTTAAGTACCACTCGCGAGCTGCGACATAATCATGAGTAACACCGTCACCATTATCATACAAAAGCCCAAGATTAATTTGAGCAGCAGCTAAACCTTGTTCCGCCGCCTTTAAGTACCATTCGCGAGCGATTATATAATCTTGAGTAACACCGTGAGCATTGTTATACAAAAAACCAAGCTTAAATTGAGCTGAAGCATCATTTTTCTCAGCCGCTTTTAAGTACCACTCGCGAGCGGTTACATAATCTTGAGTAACACCGTGACCATCCTCATACAAAATACCAAGATTGAATTGAGCTGAAACAAAACCTTGTTCCGCCGCCTTTGCGTACCATTCGCGAGCGGCCACATAATCTTGAGTAACACCGTGGCCATCCTCATACAAATGCCCAAGATTGAATTGAGCAAGAGCATAATCTTGCTTCACCGCTTTTAAGTACCACTCGCGAGCAGTTATATAATCTTGATTAACACCGCGACCATTATGATATAAAACCCCAAGCTTAAATTGAGCAAGAGTATAATCTTGCGTCGCCGCTTTTAAGTACCACTCGCGGGCGGTTATATAATCTTGAGTAACACCGCGACCATTATTATACAAACCTGCAAGATTATATTGAGCAGCCGCAAAACCTTGTTCCGCCGCCTTTGTGTACCATTCGCGAGCTGTGGCGTAATCTTGAGTAACCCATAGACCATTGTGATACATAACCCCAAGAATATTTTGAACGAGAGCATTACCTTGCGCCGTCGGGTTTTTGTGTGATTCCCATGTTGCCGCATAATCTTGAGTAACACCGCCAGCCTTCTCATGCCGAGCCTCAAGGAGGTCTTGATCTGAAATGTTGCCTTGTCCCGTTAAAGCCATTGTTTTTAATGAAATATAATCCTGGTGATTCCCCGAGGCCTTGAGCGATACGGGCACTATAGCCAAGGTTAATGCAATCAAGAGTCCAATCTTTTTCATTAAGTCACTCCAGTTTTAAAGCGTCTAGTCACAACTCAATATTTTATCTTTAATCCCTAATAATATTACAATAAAAATATAACTATGAGTGAATTTCTGGACGCAGGCAGTCAGTTTTAAACTGAGTATTACAATTAATAATAAATGTGGGAAAGTAATGGTGGGCCGGAAATGCTGACCTAAATATTCATTCATAATACCGACATTCTTCGGCCATTTTGCAGGTACAGGCTATTAAATTGATAAACGTTTCTATCAGGGTTTCCAAGATCGCATCTTACAACCACAGGGTAAAGAGAAGACATAAAATAGAAAATGAAAGATGGTCGCTAAAATAGGCGGCGGTTAAAAGCCCAATGCTGAATAATTTAATCAGCAATGAATGCTCCTCATCGCTATCAAATTTATTCTGTAATAAAGGCAACTCTGCGGCAAGGCGAGATATTTCAATGGGATTATTCGACGCCTTAAGAAATTGATCCAGGCAAAGTTAAAGTATGTATTTTATCTTACATCAACTTTTGTGAACTCGGAGGAAGGGCCATAATGAAAATACTTGATAGATAAGCATGATCCTGCGTTTCAACAAAGAGGTACAGACAATGAAATAGGGATGGACTATAGTTCAGGTTCTATAAGAACCTCAGAGAATCACCATGCCTTTAAAAGCCACCTCAGTGAGGCTGGACGATGAAACCCTAAGCCGCGTTGGTCAAATGGCGGAAGCAATGGACAGGCCCCGTGCATGGTTGATGGCAGAAGCCATTAAGCAGTACGTAGCCCGTGAAGAATGGTTTATCCACGAAGTTGAAAAGGGCATAAAAGCAGCTGACGAAGGCCGCTTACTTGACCATTCAGATCTTAAAGCCCGATGGGGGGCTAAGCGTGCAGATCAAGTGGACTGAACTTGCTGACGCTGATTTGGAAAGTATCGAAGCGCATATAAGCGAAGCTAACAGCTCCCGGCTTGCAGTCGATGTGATGTTGAATATTGCCCAACTAATCTTACTTGAACACCCAAGAGCTGGACGCCAGGGGCGGGTGAAAAATACCAGAGAGCTGGTCGTGGATGGTTTGCCGTTTATCGTGATTTACAGAGAGCAACTTAGTGAAGGTCGCATTGAAATATTACGAGTGCTTCATGGTGCTCAGCAGTGGCCGAAAGCGAATTAAAGTAGCTTCTGGGGGCATTTAAAACGGGAGTGTCTGGTTGCGAAATCCCGTACTGTTTTCATTGCATGCCAATGTGGCATCGAGAGACCTGAACCTATTTTTTATGTGTGGAAATGAAAGGGATAGATTTGTTTTTGTTATATTCTTTTTCTTGTAGTGGTGATCTTTTTTAGTTCTCTTTTTACGGCGATAATTTGCTTTGAGAAATTTTGAGAATCTAAGAAATAGCTCGGATATGCTTTTTTAAGGGCGGCAATAGATTCGGAAGTCACTAGAACTACTTGCATATTTTTACCAGCTCGTACTTCCGCTTCTTTTTTTGAATAATCTTTATTTGCATCGTGGATATATTTTGATTCATAACTTTGAATATTTGCCATCATGCGGTCTAAATCTAGTGTGACAAGATGATATTTACCTTTCCTTTTGTCATCTGTTATATGCTTGGCAACAACTCTAAATCCAGAAAGCTTATTTAGAACATCTAGTTTTACCTCCGCTTCTAATAAGGTTTCATACGTCTCTTGATCGCTTAAGTGGTCGTAGCCAGGGATTCGCGGAGTACCTTCTATGATTGCGAAGGAGGAGCTTGCTAAAGCAAAAAACTCAAGCCATTCGTCAGGGCCTTCGCTAGACTTAAGTGAGTGGTCCAGAAAAGTTCCCATAGTTTCGACCGCAGTAGCCCAAGCGTGTTGAATTTGCGTCCTGATTTGAAGCTCAATAGAAAATCCATTCTTACATTTAAAAATCTGATGGATGCTTCGATAGCCCGAGGATTTAGGGCTGTTAATATAGTCTTTACCACCTCTTACAATTGAAAAGGCTTTCGTTCCTTTTTTATAACCTTGCTCTAGCTCTCGAACTTTTCGCATATTGCCAACAACTGCACGAATACCGCCGATATCTTGCATTCTTGCGAGATTCATTCCGGGGTTTCTTTGAATTTTTGACAGAATTGAAGGGGTTCTTTTTAGCCTCTGAGATACGAGAGCTTTGCCATCTATTTTCTTTAACCTTCCCCTTAATGATGTTTGAAAGCTGTTGAGAGGAGCTATATGGCAGGCCCGCCAGTTGTCTAAAATTCTTTTGACTTCATCATGTTTGTCAGAGTCGTCGCTTATCAGTGTGATTCCCGCTCTGTTTACTGCCCCTTTTGTGTATTTAAATTCAATTTTTGCCATTTTAAATTCTTATTATATAAAATATATGGACAGTATATTAGTTGTGAATATTACTAGTAATTAATAGGAATCAACAATCGCTTTATAATAGGGGATTAACCCTACAATAAAGACAAGTTGGTAGCTGGTTTATTTCTCATAAAGCCCCTCAAGCCTCCCCCTAACCTGCTCCAGCGAATACCCCGCCTTAGCGGCCGTCGCTAACAATTCATCTGCGCTCTGGTTTTTAGCCTGAGAAAGCATCCACAAAATCGTGCAACGAGTACCCGTACGACAGTGGGCAAATATAGGGCCTTCGTTAGCTGCAATTGTCGCCCCAAAATTTTCGACGTTTTCATCCGTTATTTCTGTGCCGACTACGGGCTGATAAATATATTGAATGCCGTGGGCTTTGGCTTCTGCTTCAATATCAGCGGCTAGCGGCTGGTCTTCACCTTCGCCATCGGGTCGGTTATTAAGAATCACTTTAAAGCCCTGGGCGGCAATGGCGGGGATATCTTCTTTAGTAATTTGGCTGGCGACGTGAAGCTGTGGCGTGAGTTGTTTGCTGTCCATTTTTTGTTCTCTTTATTGGGCGGAATTAAGGCTTTGTATTAATTAAACAGGCGCTAACTTAACTGTCTTTTAAGCGCAGGCTGTCGAGATTTTTCTGCAGAAGCTGCAGGTGTTCTTCAAGCTGTGGGCCTTTCTGCTGGGCAACGCCGATAGCGAGTACGTCGATAACCGCGAGGTGGGCGATGCGCGACGACAGGGGCGTATAGATTTGAATGTCTTCTTTCACATCAATGGTAATGGGAATGGTTGCGGCCTCGGCAACCGGTGACTGGCTGGGTGCCAGGGCGATGACTTTTGCGCCTCGTGTTTTGACCAGTGCAATGGAGTCGAGCAGGGCTTTGGTGCGTCCCGACTGGGAAAAGGCGACGACGACGTCATCGGGCGAGAGGGAGGTCGCCGACATGTTTTGCAGGTGGGGGTCGGAGTAGGCGGCAGTCGCTAGCTGTAAACGGAAGAAGCGATGTTGTGCGTCAAAGGCGACGGCGGCGGAGGCACCAAAGCCGTAGAACTCTACCCGCTTGGCGGCGCACAGTGCCTGCACGGCACGTTCGAGCATTTCAAGGTCGAGGTTGTCGCGTACCTTTAATAAGCTATCGACGGTGGAGTCGAAGACTTTAAAGGAGTACTCGGCAGTGGAGTCGCTATCGGTGACGGCAATTTGGCCGATGCTGGGGCTGGATGCCAGCTGCTGGGCGAGGGCGAGTTTAAAGTCTTGAAAGCCATCGCAGCCTACGGCGCGACAAAAACGCACCACGGTGGGTTCGCTCACTTCGGCCTGTTCGGCGAGGTCGACAATGCGCATGCGGATCACTTCATCGGGTTGGGCCAGCACAAACTGGCCAACCTTGCGTTCTGATTTACGCATGGCCTGGAGTTCATTGCTGATAGTTTGTGTGAGTGCTGCGGGCTTCACGGCCGGTCTCCGAATTATTTCTTTTTAAATTGTAAATTATTTACCGGTGAAAGTATTTTTATCAGTGCGTTATATAGCGTAGTAAAAGCAAAGAATACCCTTCACTCGAGACACGCTGTAAATACGTCCCTGTACGCTCGGCTTTGGCTTCCTGCGTCGCTCTACCGCCTGCATCCATGCGTCGTCGGTGTCGGCATCCCTCGGTAATTGCTCCTGCATTGCTCTACCGCCTGCATCCATGCAGTCGTGCTTCCTACGGTCACGAGCAAAGAATATTCTTCGCGGTTGTGGCAGTTAAATAGTTGATGCGTGAAGTGGCAAGTATCGGCAAGCGCGGGCACGTAATCTGCTAGAATCCTCCGCCCATGGATGTTACCTCAATAATCGATAGTCTTAATGCCGCCCAACGTGAGGCGGTGACCAGTGCCAACGCCCATCAGTTGGTGTTGGCC
>MAAS01000025.1 GCA_002162755.1 Gammaproteobacteria bacterium 50_400_T64
GGATTAGTCGGCATACTCAAGCCTTTCGTTTTGACTGTCGTTTCAATTCATTCGTTTTACTTCAAAAGGTATTATCGACCATGCTCGACTGGAACACCATTGACACTGTATTACTCGACATGGACGGCACTCTGCTCGACCTGCATTTTGATAATTTCTTCTGGCAACACCATCTACCGGCCCGCTATGCAGAGCTGCACAAAATTGAGCCCGAAATCGCACTCGACAAGCTCTACAAACGCTTTGAAGAAAAACGCAGCTCTATTGAATGGTACTGCACAGATTTCTGGTCAGCCGAACTCGGCCTCGACATCCCCGCCCTGAAAAAAGAAGTCCAACACCTTATTGCCGAACGCCCCCATGTGCGGCAATTTTTAAGCGCCCTCGGCAGCACCCATCGCCAGCGTATTTTAATCACCAATGCCCATCGCGACAGTCTTAATCTTAAGCTCGACATTACCGGCATTGACGACCTGCTCGACACCCTGATTTCATCCCACGATTACAGTGTGCCCAAAGAGTCACCCCTCTTTTGGCAGAGACTCAGCGAACAGATTCACTTCGACCCCAAACGCACCCTGTTTATTGATGACACGGAGGATATGTTAAGTGCTGCTGAGGATTTCGGCATCGCCCACCTACTGTGTATCAGCCAGCCCGATAGTAAAGCGACACCGCGCAGCGATTTTAAATATCCCGCTATTGAACATTTCTCAGATCTACTGCCGATCAATTAAAGGCTGTTGACACAAAGAATGACTGCCATGGAAAAAGTGCGTATCGACAAGTGGTTATGGGCCGCGCGGTTTTTCAAAACCCGCGCCCTCGCCAAAGCGGCCATTGAGGGCGGCAAGGTACATATGGGCGGGCAGCGGGTAAAAGCCAGCAAAGAATTAAAAGTTGGCACCGAACTCACCATTCGCCAGGGCTGGGACGAAAAACAAATACAGGTCGATGCCCTGAGCGATAAACGCAGAGGTGCCCCCGAGGCCGCAGCGCTATACACCGAGACAGCACAGAGCATCATCGAAAGAGAACGACGCGCCGCCGAACGCAAAGCGGCGGGTAGTAGCCACTTTCCCCCCGACCAGCGGCCCAACAAAAAACAGCGGCGGCAAATCCATCGTTTTCAACGGGAGCAAGAACTCGACTAAAAGGCCTGCCATCCGATCAAGCGCTCTGGACAAATTTGAACATTTTTCGTACATTGCAGCCCCGCTGAGCAGCCGCCGACGTCCTTCGCTCAGCCAGCCATTTTCCAGCCCCGCCCACAAACCACCGGTAAAATAATGTCCAAACCCGACAATGATCTGCTGCAGAGATTTCTCTTTGAACAGAGCGATGTACGCGGCGAAATCGTCTCTCTGCAAGACTGCTATCAGACGGTGCTCGCCAACCACAAACAATCTGCGCAACACATACCCGCAACCATCAACACCCTGCTCGGCGAGTTTCTCAGCGCCGCCGCCCTGTTGAGCGCAACACTCAAATTCGATGGCATTATTACTCTGCAGGCGAAACCCAAAGACGCGAGTCCACTCGAAGTCATCATGGCCGACAGTACACGCCACAATAATCTTCGCGCCGTGGCTCGCTACGATGCAAGCAAGGCACCGGGTAACGAGCAAGACTGCAACTTTCGTACCCTGCTCGACGGTGGCTATCTGGCAATTACTATCGACCCCGCAAAAGGCGAGCGCTATCAAAGTGTTATCGCAATTGAGCACGACTCGCTGAGTGAATGCCTAAATACCTACTTCCAGCAATCGGAGCAACTGCCGACCCGTATCTGGCTGTCCGCCGATAGCAAGCGCGCATCGGGGCTGCTGTTGCAGGCCTTGCCTGTTCAGCTGCAAAACCTCGAACAACGCAGCGAACTCTGGCAACACTTAACCCTGCTCGCCGACACATTAAAAGCGGAAGAACAACTTATGCTCAGCCATGACGAGCAATTACACCGCCTGTTCCATCAGGAAACACTACAGCTTTTCGAACCAACAGCTCTGCAGTTTTCCTGCAGTTGCTCCCGAGCCCGCACCACCAACATGTTGATTAGTTTGGGAAAAGAAGAGGTGGACACCATTCTCGAAGAGCAGCCCAGCATTGATATCAGCTGTGAATTCTGCCATTACGTCTACCAATTCAGTCCCGAGCAAGCAGCACAGCTGTTTATCGACGAACCACCGACCCTGCATTAACACCGTCGCTTTTTCTCCTTCGCCACGGGCCATTTTTCTGGCATAATTGGCGCCCTTTTTTGGCGTGACCCGGATAGCACGCTATCTCCTAAACCGTTCACAGGATTGAAACTAATGACCGATTTTGATAATTCCGCGGCAACTATTTACACCGACCTGAGTTCCGCTGAACTGATCGAGCAATCCCTTCACCGCAAAGAAGGCGTGCTCACCCACACCGGCGCACTGCGTACGGAGACGGGACAGCACACTGGCCGCTCACCTGCTGACCGTTTTATTGTCGAAGAGCCCAGCACTAGCGATGCCATCAACTGGGGCCCGGTTAACCGCCCCTTCCCCCAGGACAAGTTCGATGCCCTGTGGGATCGCGTTGAGTCATACATTGCCGGCGTCGACCGTTTCGTTTCCTACCTGCACATTGGCCAGGACAGAGAACACTACATCCCCGCCAAAGTCACCACCGAAACGGCCTGGCACAACCTGTTCGCCCGAAACATGTTTATCCGCACCGAGCAATACAACCCTGCGAGTAAAGAGGGCTGGCAAATTCTCCACGCCGCCAACTTCGTTTGTGAGCCCGAGCGCGACGGCACCACTAGCGCTGGTGTGGTTGTCATCAACTTCGCCCAACGCAAAGTGTTACTTGCCGGCATGAAGTACGCCGGTGAAATGAAGAAGAGCATGTTCTCGGTACAGAACTTCTTGCTACCCGAAAAAGACGTTATGCCCATGCACTGCGCTGCCAACGTTGGTGAAGACGGTGGCGTGGCCTTGTTCTTTGGCTTGTCCGGCACAGGTAAAACCACCCTTTCAGCAGATCCACTTCGCTACCTGATTGGCGATGACGAGCACGGCTGGAGCAAAGGTGCTGTATTTAACCTGGAAGGCGGCTGCTACGCTAAGACCATCGACCTCAGCCAAAAAAATGAGCCGGTGATCTGGGATGCTATTCGCTTTGGCGCCATTATCGAAAACGTCGTACTCAACGAAACGCGCGAACCCGACTACTGCGATACCTCGTTGACCGAAAACGGTCGCTGCAGCTACCCAATTGAGCACGTTGAAATGCGCTCCGAGAAAAATCGCGCGGGCGAGCCCAAGCACATTATGTTTCTCACCTGCGATGTGACTGGCGTACTACCTCCCGTTTCTATCTTGTCTAAAGAAGCGGCGGCCTATCACTTCCTCAGTGGCTACACTGCGCGAGTGGGTTCAACTGAACTCGGCGGCGAGACGGGCATCAACCCCACGTTCTCAGCCTGCTTCGGCGCACCCTTTATGCCTCGACCTGCCGGCGTTTATGCCGAACTGTTGATGAAGCGTATTGACGATTTTGACAGTAAAGTCTATCTGGTCAACACTGGCTGGACTGGCGGAGCAGGTGGTTCCAGCGGCACCGGCGCTCGCTTCCCCATCCCCGTGACTCGCGCCATCGTCACCGCCATCCAAAATGGTGATCTGGATACCGTCGAGACTGCTCAGTTACCGCTCTTGAACCTCCAGTTTCCCGTTACTGTACCGGGCGTTGATCAAAGCTACCTCAACCCCCGTGAAGCCTGGGAAGACAAGGATGCCTACGATAAACAAGCCGCCAAGCTCGCTGGATTGTTTGTCGAGAACTTTAAAACCTTTGATGTTGCCGATGACATCAATAACGCAGGGCCTAGCCTAAGCTAGTACGCCAACAACGCTGTATTGACGAAGTACTAATAACAACCAGTCAATACAAGACATAAAAAAAGCACCTTCACGGTGCTTTTTTTATGTCTGCTCCTTTCTATTCAATCACAGGATTCAATCACAAGATTCAAACCACAGCTATCGCCTGATCTTTTCCACGCGTCACTGCTAGCAAGCCTTGACGATACAGCTGCAGACTCCTGTCATGCTCACCCAAGCGCCCCACCACCTCAGCCAGTTCGGCATAGATTTCTGCACGCTGATCGAGCTTCAATGCGGCCTCTAAATAATCCCGCGCCTTACCCCACAGCTCACTACGCTGACACAAGTGCGACAGGGCCAACAATAAATCAGGATTATTCGGCTGCTCCTTAAGCCAGGCCTCTGCCGTCTTCAACTGCTGTGCAGCAAGGTTGCCTCCTAGCTGACCGTAAGCCTGAAGCAAGCCCTTATCCCAGGAGGTTTTTATCGCTTTACGTAACTCTTTTTCAGCAAGACCCGCCTCACCCATCTGCCCCAAAAGCGCCGCATGATTAGCAATAACCTGCGGGGCCGTACGCACATTTTTGGCCGTACGCCCCCAAAGATCGACCAAATCCTGCTTATTTTTAGCCACATCAGGATCAAGGTTTTCAGCCAAATCCTGCAACTGCTCTGCGCGAATCGAAATTTCGAGCTGACGTAAACCCTCTCCATCAAGTACCTTGTTGGCGCGCAGATCGGCTAAAAGCTTTTCCAGCTGATCCCATTGCTGCAAATGCCGATAGCTTTTTTGCAACAAACTGAGGATATAAGGATGCTTAGGGTGCCGCCCATGTAAGCCCTGTAGAATCGGCAAGGCCTCAGCATAATCCCCTTTGCCCACAAGCAGTCTCACTCGAGTGAGAGAAACCGCCATTTCATTGCGAGGGTCCGCCTTTTCCGCCAAGCTCAAAAGACGATTTGCCTCCTGCTCATTACCCAACTCAGCCGCCGCACTGGCCGCACCCAGATAATTAATAAGTGTGAGCTCAGAGTCAGCTGCTGATTTTGATAGCTGTTTACAGGCCGATGCCCACCGGCCTTCAGCTAAATCCAGCAATCCCCGATAGGTTAAGCGGCTATTTTTCTGTTGTTTTTTTGCCTTCCAATTACTTGAAAAGTGCAGGCCGGGTAACACCAGGGCACGTAGTAAGCTGAAGAGTAAACGCACCAATATCCACAACACCAGCACCGCCACGACGCCAGTCCACAGGGTGAACTGAATAGCGGTAGCACCGACGGAAATCAGCACAAAGCCAGGATATTGCCCGACTAACCAATAAAGAAAACTACCGCCAAAGGCCGCCAGGATCAATACTACAATTGCGATTCTCACGGTGATCAATCCTCCCCGTTGCCAAATCGAATTTCAGCCGCGTCCCGATAATCCCGCAACGCATACAGCGAAGCACTAATATCGGGTAAGTCCTGCTGTACTGCTTCGGCCTGCAATTCCTCGAGCTGCTCAATGATGGCACGGGTATCATCATTGGAGGCGAAATTCTGGACGATTTCCTTTGCCGCGCGAGACAGACTAGCGCGATAAATTCCCGCCTCTTCACGCAACACAGCTTGCTGAGCATTGCCAAGAACAATCAACAGGCTATGGCGCAGCTGCGTTTCTCGGTCAATCGACATTAATGGCGTCAGTGGTTGCTCGAGTGAACGCACATAAAAATGTCTATCGACAAACCCCTCTGCGGCCTCACGTATATTTTGCCAAAGACTCTGATACCAGGCTCCCTCCTCCACGATAGCGGCAGAATCATCAGCTTTCACCCCTTCTTTAGCCTCAAGACTATGAACCGGCAACGCGGGGAAAGTCATCATAGAATCAGACAGAGTAGCGATACGGAGAAAAATACCCTCACGGTCAATAATCGTCGTTCGACGCAGTTCTGCAATATTCTCTGATAGCGTTTTACGCAAGGAAATCAGCCCGGGGTCGTCCAGTTTCGCCAACACCTGGTCAGCCGATTCGAGCAGGCTTTGAGCCCCTTGCGGTCCGCGCTCAAGCAACAAACGCTGATTGGCGAGGCGAATTAAAAATTCAGCTTCATCCCACAAGTGCTTATCTCGACCGGTATCACCATTACGTTCAAGTAGTTCTAACTGGCTCTGCTGCTCTTGCTGCAAGGTTTGAAGCTTGCTTTCAAACGTCGCCACCAAGCGACCTTGTTCTGCGGATTTACGCTCAATTTTTTGCTGTAAAGTTGCGATCAAGGCAGTCTGCTGGGCCCGCGTTTGAGCAGAGGAAGCCCGCTCAAGCCACAGCGTTTGCCCAAACCAACCTAAAGCACCGCCACCCGTGATAATGACCAGTAGTAAAAACAAGGTAAAAAAACGCCAACCCTTTTCGGTAGATGGTTTTTTGGTTTTTCCCTGTACTTTATTCTGAGCCTTACTTTGCGACTTAAGCTCGGGGGCCAATTCGGCTTCTGACTTTCCCTGTGTATCATCAACTTGATTTTTGCTATTCACCCGTCATCCCGCTATTCAATCAATATTATTTTTGGCTAAACACCTTTTTACTAAACCCCTTCTTTACTAAACGAGAGAGCTTAGCCGTTACCGGGCACGAGTGTACCAGTCCAAAACACGATGCTCCATGTCTTGAGCGAGCGCGCTGACCGCAACATGTACCGAAGTAAAGCCCCTACTGCGCACCAAATTTGCCACTCGATCGCCCGGTACGATGATAGGCAGAGTTTTCAATTTCGCCAAACAAGTCTCTGGCGTAACCGCTAACAATGCATCTAATACCTGCCCACTGTAGATCAATACCAGGGGTGACTTCACTTGTATTAACTCGCCGATAATCTGACTATTTTGGAGGTCGACAACGCGGCGATAAAGTTCACAGCAATCCACGATTGCCCCCCGTGACGTTAAAGTCTGCTCGAGTAAATCTCGACCTCGTCCACCTCTAAAAATAATTATTTTCTCGCCCTGCACCGCGTTTAAGGCCGGCAGTACTAACAAAGCTTCGCTGGAATAACCCGACTCAGGCACAACAACAGGGATACCCTGACTCTGCAAAGGCTGAGCAGAGGCCGGCCCCACCGAAAAATAATCGATCCCAACGGGTAGCATCGGCCAATAGCGATCCAGCCACCACCCGGCAAGGTGTGCCGCATGCTGACTGACAACGATAGCTTTGTCGTAATCAGAAAAACCCATCACCTGTTTTTTGACTTGCTCGTCATCTACCCCGGCAGCCTCTATTTTGAGAACGGGATAGCTATGGCACGTCGCGCCGAAGTCTTCGAGACGCGTCAATAAGAGGTCTTGTTTTCGAGCAAGAACAAAAGGCTGGTCTAAAGAGGGAGGCGTTGGGCTCGCTCGCAGGCTAAGAATATGCAGACCGTCGAGTGCCGACATATTAAGGTGCAGTAATAGCCGAAAGGATTTTATCCGCACCGCGCGCCAACAAGCGCTGGGCTAATTCAATGCCGAGTTGTTCGGCAGACTCTGCAGCGCCGGTGCTCTCTTCACGCAGCATCACACTGCCGTCGAGGGAACCGACCAACGCTCTAAGGTGTAGTTGCTGATCACCTACCAGCTCGGCATAACAGGCTATCGGCACCTGGCAACCGCCTTCAAGCTCGCAATTAACGGCTCTTTCAGCAGTAACACGAGCGGCTGTATCCGCATGGTGAAGCACGCCCAGCAGGGTTTGTGTTTGCTCGTCATCAGCACGACATTCAATGCCCACCGCACCCTGTCCACCGGCCGGTAGTGACTGGCTCACCGGAATGCGTTGCGAGATTCTGTCGGCCATTTCAAGCCGCAGCAAACCCGCCGTCGCGAGAATAATGCCATCATACTCATCATTATCCAGCCGCCCTAGCCGAGTATTGACGTTGCCCCGTAAATCGAGAAGCTGAAGCTGGGGGTAGGCCTCCATTAGCTGACACTGGCGGCGCATGCTGCTGGTGCCAACGCGAGCACCGGCGGGCAGCTCCTCAATACTCTGGTAGCGATTGGAAACGAACGCATCGCGCGGATCTTCTCGCTCGCAAATGATCGGCAAAGCCAAGCCCGGGGGCAAGGCCATGGGCACATCTTTCATCGAATGAACAGCAATATCGGCCCGCCCCTCTAACAAGGCCACTTCGAGCTCTTTAACAAAGAGTCCCTTACCACCAATTTTAGCAAGAGGCGTATCGAGAATTTTATCGCCCCGGGTGGTCATGCCAATGATTTCAACACTCAGACCCGGGTGAGCCGCCATCAAAGCATCGCGAACAAAGTGCGCCTGCCACAGGGCCAGAGGGCTTTTTCGGGTGGCTATACGCAAAATTGGCATGGGCTTACTCATTCGGTCAATGAAAACTCAGCGCATTCAGCAACAGCTCCAACACTCGAAATAGGCTGTTACCAAATTGGCTAGCGGGAAATTACGATCACAGATAATAACAGATTCGAGACGCCAAATTGCCAATGGCCTCCAGAAGTACAGGCCATTGAGTAAGCCCGAAACGGGCCACCGGTAAAGTTATTTTAGGAAAGAGGGTCTGCTAACAAAGAAAAGTGCTTAGGGCAATCTGATCAGATTTTTTCGAGTAAACGACGCACAGGTGTTATATGGCGGCGGCTCACCTGGGGCTTAATATCCAGACCCTTAAGACGCACAAAGCAGTGACCATCACTATCGCGCTCCAGGCCTTCGATGTGATGAACCGAAACCAGAGCATTGCGATGAATGCGTACAAAGCGACCTTCAAATTCGCCTTCTAATTCCTTCAAGGTATCGTCGAGTAGAGCTTCACCTTCGGTATGGTAAGCGGTCACATACTTATGATCGGCCTGAAACAAGCGCACATCACTAATCGGAATTAAATCGATTTCACCTCTATTTTTCGCAGCAAGATGGGTGCGGCCACCTTCACCAAGACCCACACTGTCCTGCAAACTATTAAGCTGGGCTTTATTAACGCGCCCGGTGCGGCTCAAGGCGGCAGCTAGATCCTCTTGTTTCACCGGTTTGAGTAAATAGCCAATCGCCTGGGACGAAAAAGCTTCAACCGCATAATCTTCATAAGCCGTACAGAAGATCACTGCCGGCGGCGGATCCAGCTCGGCAAGGTGCTGTGCTGCCGCAATGCCATCCATACCCGGCATACGCACATCCATCAACACGACATCAGGGCTATTCTCCCGCGCTTGCTGAATTGCCTGCTGGCCATTTTCAGCCATGGCAACAACGGTAAAATCGGGTAACAAAGCGACCATCCGCTGCAGGCGGTCACGCGCCAAAGGCTCATCATCGACTATCAATACATTCATAAAAAATGACTCATTCCCCCACGGGAAAGTTAATATGTGTAATGTAATGATTGTCCATTCTTTCCGCGCGCACCACAGCAGTCGGCCCGAAATGTGCAATAAGTCGCTTTTGCACGTTATCTATGGCCATTTTGCTACCCTTGTTGTGTTGCATTCTCTGACTTCGAGGGTTGCCAACCGTCAAAATCAGTCGATTATTCACCCTTTTCACACTGATTTTGATGAGCCCGCCTTCCGGTAATAGTTGAATACCGTGATAAACAGCATTTTCCAGCACCGGCTGTAAAGTGAGGCTAGGGATTTGCACATCACCATAATCGCCAATTTCCCACTCTGTTTGTAAGCGCTTACCGAGACGTAGTTTCTCAAGGGCCAGATAACTACGGCACAGTGCCAGCTCCTCCCGCAAGGGCACCAAAGTGTGCGCATCATCCAGCACCCGGCGAAACAGCTCCGCGAGATCAACCACCACTTGCTCAGCCTTATCGGGATCAGAGGCAATCAAACTAGCGATGATATTCATACTGTTGAAAAGAAAATGGGGACGTATTCTGGATTGTAACTCCTGAATACGTGAAGCCTCCGACTGGGCAAATAACATTTTAACTTGGCGGCCGAGGTGTAAATAACGCAGCAACACAACCGATAAGACCAGTGCAACAATGACAGCTTCGATAGCATTAAAGCGCTGAAACAAAGGCTCAAACACGGTAAACACAGTAAATTCAATCGCCAGAATAGCTACCACCAGCACAGCCCCCAGCACCGTATAGCTGAGTGCTAGTTCATTGGCGGCAAAGGCGCGCCACACCATTCGCTCAACAAAATAGACGACTAAACCCACAGCGGCAGAAACAGCCATTGCAACCAACCAGACTTTGCCCAGTACGAGCCAGCTAAAAACAGATAAGCCACCGGCAAGCCATGACATCACCACAAACAGCAACTGACCGATCAGTAATACGCCCAGCCAGCTGCCACCGCACCAAAAATGGACACTCGGTAATTCAGGCCTGACGGATGGCAACACCTGCCGCTCCTTGTGCGATTTGTTTTTTCGATTCACTTTTTGCTTTCTCACCCAGACCATTCCATGAATTCGCTATAATGCGCCATTTTCACCAAACAGGCATCTTTCCTTCGGGCAAGTCAGCCACTAATTTAGCTAGCCGAGGTCACAATGAGCATCAAGAAATCTTCAAATCAATCCTGGGGTGGTCGCTTTAGCGAACCCACTGATGCCTTTGTTGCCCGCTTCACCGCTTCGGTAAATTTTGACCAGCGCCTTTATAAGCAAGATATAGAAGGCTCACAAGCACACGCGGCAATGCTGACCCGTGCTGGGATTCTCACTGAGCAAGAACACCAACAAATCGAAGCAGGGCTCGACGAAATTCTTACCGAAATCGAAGCCGGTACTTTCGAGTGGTCAATAGAGCTCGAAGATGTGCACATGAATATAGAAGCTGCTCTGACAGCCAAAATTGGCATCACCGGGAAAAAGCTGCACACCGGACGCTCTCGTAATGACCAGGTGGCGACGGATATTCGCCTCTGGCTGCGCGCCGAAATCACCACCATTCAACGCGAACTGCACCGCTTACAGGAAGGCATATTATTGATTGCCGAACGTGAAGCCAGCACGATTATGCCCGGCTTCACCCACCTGCAAACAGCCCAACCCGTGACCTTCGGCCATCATTTACTGGCCTGGTACGAAATGCTCGTACGCGATCAGGGCCGTCTGGCCGACTGTAAAAAAAGGCTCAATCAGTCGCCCCTTGGCTCCGCCGCCCTCGCCGGTACAACTTACCCCATTGACCGAGAGTACACGGCCAGCCTGCTCAATTTCGACGGCCCCACCGCCAACAGTCTCGACTCTGTCAGCGACCGAGATTTCGCTATCGAATTTTGCGCCTTTGCCAGCCTATTAATGACTCACCTTTCCCGCGCCTCTGAAGAACTCATACTCTGGGCATCGGCTCAATTTAACTTTATCGACCTGCCCGACCGTTTTTGCACCGGCTCCTCCATCATGCCGCAGAAGAAAAACCCGGATGTTCCCGAGCTAGTACGTGGTAAAACAGGGCGCACCCACGGGCACTTAATCAGCCTGCTGACACTGATGAAGTCTCAGCCCCTTGCTTACAACAAAGACAATCAGGAAGATAAAGAGCCCCTGTTCGACAGCGTCGATACCGTGCGCGACTGTCTGCGCGCTTTTGCTGACATGATTCCCGCTATTACGGCGAAAAAAGAGAATATGTACGAAGCCGCACGACGGGGCTTTTCTACCGCCACCGACCTGGCTGACTATTTGGTGGGTAAAGATGTCGCCTTCCGAGACGCCCATGAAGTTGTCGGTAGCGCCGTCGCCTACGGCATTGAAAGCGGCAAAGATCTATCGGAAATGAGCCTCGACGAACTGCAAAAATTTGGCGACATGATCACCGGTGATGTTTTCGACGTGCTAACCCTGGAAGGCTCTGTTGCTGCGCGTAATCACATTGGTGGCACTGCCCCGGAACAAGTGAGCAAAGCAGTCATCCGCGCTCACCAACAGCTCGAAGAACAAGCGAAAAACTTCTAAGCCGAAACCACAAAACCGACCAACACGCATGAAACCAATATTGAGGGCAAGTACAGCGAACCGCTATACTTGCTGCCACGCTGACTGGACGAACTATTACCGATGACTGCCACCACCTTACGTCGACTCTTTCTCTTTTTACCCCTGCTGTTATTGGCAGTTTCTACACTCAATGCCTGTGGCAACAAAGGTGCGCTTTATATTCCGCCACCCCCTGTCGAGCAGCAAAGCGAAGCGACAAAGCCAATTCAAAAAAATGACGTTTCAAATCCCACTGAGGACAACGAAGCCGAATGAGCCACTTTTCACGCCGTAATGGCCAGCTCTATATTGACGATGTCGCCCTTGCCTCACTGGCCACCGAGCACGGCACACCTGCTTACATCTATTCCAAAGCAGCCATTAGTGAACAGCTACAAGCCTATCAATACGCCATGGGTGAGCAGTCCCACCTGATTTGTTATGCCGTAAAGGCCAACTGTAGTCTGGCGATTCTCAATATTTTGGCAAAACTGGGGGCAGGCTTTGACATCGTTTCCGGCGGCGAACTTGATCGTGTACTGGCCGCCGGCGGACAGCCACAAAAAATTGTTTTTTCCGGTGTTGGCAAAAGCCACGCAGAAATAACACTGGCCCTGCAAACAGGCATTCACTGCTTTAATGTCGAATCGACCGCGGAGCTGGAACGCATTCAGCAAATTGCCCAGACCCTCGACATCGTCGCGCCTATTTCCATCCGCGTAAATCCCGATGTCGACGCCGGCACCCACCCCTATATCTCCACCGGGCTCAAAGAAAACAAGTTCGGTATCGATATCGATGCGGTTGTCGAGGTCTATCAACGCGCGTCATCCCTGTCCCACCTCAGCATTAAAGGTGTCGACTGCCACATCGGCTCACAACTGACTGAAATTGCCCCCTTTATCGATGCCATGGATAGAGTCCTGCTACTCATCGATCGACTCGCCGAAGCCGGTATTGCCATTGAACACCTCGACCTCGGCGGCGGCCTCGGCGTGCGCTATCAAGACGAAAATCCCCCCGCCATCGCTGACTATATTCAGGCTATACGCCATCGACTCGGCGCACGCGCTTTGCGGCTAATACTCGAACCCGGCCGTTCCATCGTCGCCAATGCCGGTGTTCTACTGACCAAAGTCGAATACCTGAAGCAAGCTGGCGACAAGAATTTTGCCATTGTCGACGCGGCTATGAATGACATGTTGCGCCCTGCTCTGTATGAAGCCTGGCTCGATATTGAAACGGTCAGCGACAACACGCAAGCCGACGCGGCTATTTATGACATCGTCGGCCCGGTCTGCGAAACCGGCGACTTCCTCGGCAAACAACGCTCACTGGCTATCGCAGAGGGCGACCTGCTCTGCATCCACTCTTGTGGTGCTTACGGTATGTCGATGAGTTCGAATTACAACAGCCGCCCCCGCGCAGTGGAAATCATGGTCGATGACGACAACAGTCACGTTATCAAAGTCCGCGAATCGAAGGCCGACCTCATGCGCGGCGAATCCCTGCTGCCGGATCCCCGCTGAATGTATATTCGTTTCACCAAAATGCACGGCCTCGGCAATGACTTTGTCGTTATCGATGCAGTCACTCAAGCTGTGGCGATGACCGACAAACTCGCTCGCCGCCTCGCCGACCGCAACACCGGTATTGGCTGTGATCAGATTCTACTGGTCGAGCCACCCACCCGCCCCGACGTCGACTTTAAGTACCGTATCTTTAATGCCGACGGCAGCGAAGTTGCCCAATGCGGCAATGGCGCACGCTGCTTTGCCAAGTTCGTACACGACAGACGGCTCACCGGAAAAGCCCTGCTTAGCGTTGAAACTCACGCAGGTATTCTGCAATTGAGTATCGACGACCAACAAAACTATACCGCCGCTTTGGGCATACCCAATTTTGAGCCCGCGCAAATTCCTTTCGAAGCCGAGCAGCGTGCGCTGACTTACGTCATCGAAACCGGCGAGCAAAGTGTCGAGATCGCCACTCTCTCTCTAGGCAATCCCCATGCTGTACTGCAGGTTGACGACATTCAACAAGCACCTGTTGAGATACTTGGCCCGCTACTCGAAAGCCACCCCCGCTTCCCGGAACGGGTAAATGTCAGCTTTATGGCACTGGTCACACGCAATGAAATTAATTTGCGGGTTTACGAACGCGGCGCTGGCGAGACCCAGGCCTGCGGTAGCGGTGCCTGTGCAGCTGCAGTAGCTGGTATCACGCAAGATCTGCTAGACTCGCCGGTCACAGTCAATCTGCCCGGTGGTAGCCTCACGATTACCTGGCTGGGTGAAGATCAGCCGGTATCGGTAACCGGCCCGGCGACAACCGTTTATCAGGGGCGCATTCGTCTATGAGCACAAAAGACACATCTGGCAAACAGGCCGCGTCATCGATTAGCGAAGAACAAGTTTGTGAATTCCTCAGTGCAAAAACAGATTTTTTTGAGCGCCACCCCGAACTGCTTGAATCAATCGAGCTACCCCACGAAAGTGGCAAGGCCATATCCTTAATCGAGCGTCAAATCAGTGTGTTACGCGACCGTAATCTGGAAATGCGCTCGCGCTTGAACAACCTGCTCGAAACGGCGAGAGCTAACGATACCTTGTTTGAAAAGACCAAGCGCCTGGTACTGGCTTTACTCGAAACGGACAATTTGACGAAAGCTATCGACACCCTTTATGACAGTCTGAAAAATGACTTTCAAATTGAGCATTACCAGCTCATTCTGTTCAGTGTCGATAACAAACTATCAACACCTGCCAAGATTGTCAGTCTCGACCAGGGCACCCAGGCAATTGGTGGTTTACTGCGTAGTAATCGTGCCACTTGTGGCGTACTGCGTGATGAGGAGCTGGCCTTTCTATTTGATGATCAAGCGAGCGCCATTAAATCTGTCGCCGTTGTGCCCCTTAATAATGGCAATACATTTGGCACACTTGCCGTCGGTAGTTCAGACCCTCTTTATTACAAAAGTAGCATGGGCACGCTTTTTCTCAGCTATATTGCTGAAGTTCTCAATCGCGTCCTGCCGCCGATGATGGCTCAGGTAGCCACCTTGCAACCCGTCACAGCGCCGCAACAAATTAGCTGAGGCCTGCATGGCAATGGTTCCTGATGAGGCGCAATTAGCCAGCTTTGCTCAGCACATCGGCACGGCGAGGAACCTCTCACCACTGACTACAAAAAGTTACCTGCACGACCTCTCTCGCCTGCAATTACTGTTAAATGAACAAACAGTCAAGACACTCGGTGAGCTGGACACCCAACATATCCGTAACGCACTGGGCACACTGCATAAAAGTGGCCTGTCGAACGCCAGCCTGCAACGCTGGCTGTCATCGGTGCGCGCTTTTTTTCGTTATGCCCTGCACAACAAATGGCTAAGCCATAACCCGGCCGACGGCCTGCAAGCACCGAAAAAAGCCAAAAAACTGCCCAAACTGATGGATGCCGATGAGGCCATTCAGCTAGTCAGTATTACGGGTGATGACTGGCACTCTCTGCGCGACCGCGCCCTGCTCGAGTTACTCTATTCTTCCGGGCTACGTCTGGCAGAAATTGCCAATGTTGACATTGGTGATATTCACGCTCATGAAGCCACTGTTACGGTGACCGGCAAAGGCAACAAAATGCGTCTTGTGCCCGTTGGTCGTTGCGCCCTGCAAGCCATTGAGCGCTGGTTAAAGGTACGCGGTGAGCGAACACTCGAGAATGAAAGTGCGCTATTTGTCAGCCAGCGGGGCAAGCGCATCAGTCATCGCGCCATCCAACAACGCGTCAAACAAATGGGTCAGCAACAGGGCATCAGCCAGCCGCTTCACCCCCACATGCTGCGCCATTCTTTTGCCAGTCATATGCTGGAATCCAGTGGTGATTTGCGGGGCGTTCAAGAATTACTCGGGCACGCCAATCTGTCGACTACCCAGGTTTATACCCATCTTGATTTTCAGCACCTGGCGAAGACCTACGACAGTGCTCACCCCCGCGCTCATTCTCGAGACAAAAAAAAGCCCGAGGCATAAACCTGGGCTTCTTTTGTGTGACGCTAAGCGTAAACGTGGTTAGACCGCATCTGAACCCGTTTCACCCGTGCGAATACGTATTATCTCTTCCAGCGGCGATATAAAGATTTTGCCATCGCCAATTTTTCCGGTATTCGCAGACTTCAAAATAGCATCAACAACGTTATCAACCATCTCACCATCAACGGCAATTTCGAGCTTCACTTTGGGCAGGAAGTCGACAACATACTCCGCACCGCGATAAAGCTCAGTATGACCCTTCTGTCGCCCAAAACCTTTCACCTCCGTTACCGTTATTCCCTGTACGCCGACATCGGCCAGGGCCTGGCGAACATCATCCATTTTGAATGGCTTAATAATGGCGGTAATTAGCTTCATAGATACTCTCAGTTAGTCGTCGTTATTGCATCAACGATACACCTTTAACAGACAACAAAAAAGGGAGCCAGGCTCCCTTTTTTGTTTTACAACACGTTTACAAGTGTTCTTCTACTTAGTGCCCGATACAAACTCTGGGTAGGCTTCTATACCGCACTCAGAGATATCAACGCCTTCGTATTCCTCTTCTTCACTGACGCGGATACCAACCACTGCCTTGAGGATAAACCACACGGCAAAACTAGCACCGAAGACCCAGGCAAAAATAACGCCGATCCCCATCAACTGAGCAGACAAGGTCGCGTCTGGATTGGAAAAACAAACAGCCAACAAGCCCCAAATACCGACAACACCGTGGACTGATATTGCACCAACGGGGTCATCAATTTTCAGCTTATCGAAAGTCACTACCGAGAAGACCACGAGAGTGCCACCGATCATACCGATCAACGTTGACAGCATAGGGCCGGGCGTCAAAGGCTCAGCGGTAATCGCTACCAAACCAGCCAGTGCACCGTTTATAGCCATGGTCAAATCAGCTTTACCAAACATAAAGCGTGCGGTAATCAAGGCTGCAATCAAGCCACCACAAGCGGCGGCATTAGTATTGACGAAGATATCGGCAACGGCATTCGCTTCACCAATATCCGATACTTTCAGCTCAGAACCGCCGTTGAAACCAAACCAGCCAACCCAAAGGATAAACATACCCAGAGCTGCCATCGGCATATTCGCACCGGGAATAGGATTAACCGAACCATCAGCCCGATACTTACCTTTACGTGCACCCAGTAAGATAACCGCAGCAAGAGCTGCCGCTGCACCGGTCATATGTACAACACCGGAACCGGCGAAATCGAGGAAACCCGCAGAATCAAGGAAACCACCGCCCCACTTCCACATACCCTGTAACGGATAAATAACGCCCGTCATCACCACCGCAAAAGCCAGGAATGACCAGAGCTTCATACGCTCAGCAACGGCACCCGAGACAATCGACATTGCTGTTGCAACGAAGACAACCTGGAAGAAAAAGTCAGACGCACCTGAGTAGTAGGTGTAGTCGCTGGCATCGGCCGCAGCACCCGCTAATACTTCTTCTGCTGTGGCATTAGCAATGCTGTTACCAAACCAACT
Source organism: Gammaproteobacteria bacterium 50_400_T64 (assembly GCA_002162755.1). Lineage (GTDB taxonomy): Bacteria > Pseudomonadota > Gammaproteobacteria > Pseudomonadales > Porticoccaceae > Reddybacter. Next base: position 17,343 of record MAAS01000025.1, read on the forward strand.
ATCGGGCAATATGCCACCATCGGATCCGCCGTACATGATGGTGTAGCCCATTAGCAGGTACATCACGCAGGATACGGCGTAGAGCGCCACGTTTTTGGTCAAAATTTCAGTGGTATTCTTCGATCTCACCAGGCCAGATTCGAGCATCGTAAAGCCCGCAGCCATCCACATCACTAACGCGCCGCACACCAAAAAATAAAAGGTGTCTAGCGCGTACTTAATCTCAATAATATCGGTTTCCATTGTTTCTTCCCCTCAAAAGTCTCTTAGGCTAAATAGTTGCTTTTTAAACCGCGTCGTCACCCGTTTC
>MAAS01000016.1 GCA_002162755.1 Gammaproteobacteria bacterium 50_400_T64
GTAAGGTATGCGGACGAGCATGTTGTTCGTAAAGAAGCGAAGAAGAAATAGGTTCAAGTGATGAGTGATAAAAAGCAAACAAGATTACGCCGTGCGCGCCGTGGGCGAGCAAAAATCCGTGAGCTTGGTATGTCTCGCCTCTGTGTTAATCGCACACCGCAGCATATCTATGCCCAGGTCATCGTCGCCAGTGAAAATGGTGACAATGTAGTGGCAACTGCATCGACACTTGATAAGGCGGTTACGCCGGAAGGTAGCAGTGGTAACACTGACGCAGCAACTTTGGTAGGCAGTCTGATTGCCGATCGAGCCAAAGCGGCTGGTATTACCAAGGTGGCCTTCGATCGCAGCGGTTTTAAATATCACGGTCGAGTAAAGGCCCTGGCTGATGCCGCTCGTGCTGGCGGACTAGAATTTTAAAGGTATAGACATGGCAAAGAATAACCAGAGAAACACCGATCCGAACGAAGGGCTGATGGAAAAATTAGTCGAAGTCAATCGTGTCGCCAAGACTGTTAAAGGCGGACGTATTTTTGGCTTCACAGCTTTGACGGTAGTTGGCGATGGCAATGGCCGTGTTGGTTTCGGTCGAGGTAAGGCCCGCGAAGTGCCTTTGGCTATTCAAAAGGCTATGGAAGCCGCACGCCGTAACATGATTACTGTGGGTCTTGATGGCAACACCATTCAGTATCCAATCAAAGCGAACCACGGCGCATCAAAGGTTTATTTACAGCCTGCCTCTGAAGGTACCGGCATTATCGCTGGTGGTGCCATGCGAGCAGTATTAGAGTTGGCTGGCGTACAAAATGTACTGGCCAAGTGCTACGGATCAACTAATCCTGTCAACGTTGTACGCGCCACATTTAAAGGCCTGCAGACAATGCGTTCACCAGAAGATGTCGCGGCAAAACGCGGTAAAACGGTAGAGCAGATTAGCGAGTAGCACTCTTTACCTGTACGACTATTTGGAAACTAGCATGGCTAAAATTAAAGTAACTCAAACACGCAGCACTATCGGCCGCTTACCTGGCCACAAGAAGTGCATTAAAGGCCTGGGCTTGCGTCGTATTGGTCATACTGTAGAGCTAGAAGATACACCTTCAGTCCGCGGTATGGCCGCTAAGGTCTTCTACATGGTTAAAGTCGAGGAAGTATAAGATGCGTCTCAATACATTGAGCCCAGCTCCAGGCCGTACTCACGCAGCAAAGCGCGTAGGGCGCGGTATTGGCAGCGGTCTGGGTAAGACCTGTGGTCGTGGTCATAAAGGTCAGAAATCTCGTTCTGGTGGTAGTGTGAAGCCAGGTTTTGAGGGTGGCCAGATGCCCTTGCAAAAGCGCTTGCCAAAATATGGTTTTAGTTCGCGTGTATCTCGAGTTAGTGCGCAAATACGACTTTCCGAATTAAACCTCGTCGGGGGAGATGTTGTGAACCTTGAATCACTTCGTGCCGCTGGTTTGATTAATTACGGTATTACCCGTGTCAAGATCTTCTTGTCGGGTGAGCTCAGTAAATCAATTGTTGTCCAGGGGCTTGGGATTACACAGGGCGCTAAAGCTGCTCTGGAAGCCGCTGGCGGTAAGGTCGACGAATAGTAAGGCGGACTGATCGGATGGCTAAGGGTGTAAATATGCCGCAAGGCAATCAGAAAGGACTGGGCGAGCTTTGGGCTCGCCTTCGCTTTTTGTTGTTGGCTATTGTTATCTACCGCATTGGTACGCACATACCTGTGCCCGGTATCGATCCAGACCGTATGGCAGAGCTCTTTAGCCAAAGTCAGGGTACGATCTTGGGCATGTTCAACATGTTTTCCGGTGGTGCGCTCGAGCGAATGAGCATACTTGCCCTCGGTATCATGCCCTATATTTCAGCGTCTATTATTATGCAGTTGTTGACGGCGGTCACTCCAGCGCTGGAACAGCTGAAGAAAGAGGGTGATGCAGGTCGACGTAAGATTACCCAGTACACACGCTACGCTACTGTATTGCTTGCTCTCGTGCAGGGTACGGGAATGGCTTACGGATTAGCTGGGCAAGGACTTGCCTACTACGGTGGGGCCAGTTTCTTTCTGGTGGCGATTACCTCTCTGGTTACAGGCGCAGTTTTTATGATGTGGCTTGGTGAGCAGATTACCGAGCGCGGTATTGGTAACGGTATTTCGATGTTGATTTTTGCGGGCATTGTTGCTGGTCTGCCCCGTGCACTTGGTCAGGCTTTTGAGTCTGCTCGTACAGGTGATTTGAATATCATTGTTTTATTGATTGTCGGGATTCTTGCAGTTGCAGTCGTTTACTTCGTCGTGTTTATTGAGCGTGGTCAGCGTCGAATTACCGTTAACTATGCCCAGCGTCAGCAGGCTAGAGGTAAGGCCTACGGGCAGCAAAGCACCCATTTACCATTAAAAGTTAACATGGCTGGCGTAATACCGGCGATCTTTGCCAGCAGCATTCTCTTATTCCCTTCTACTCTTGCGGCGATGTTTGGTCAGGGTGCAGGTGCACCTGATTGGTTGCAAGACGTATCCCTTTTTCTGGGCCCTGGTCAGCCTTTGCACATTATTTTGTTTACAGCATTAATCGTTTTCTTTTGTTTTTTCTATACAGCCCTCACCTTCAATCCAAAAGAAGTGGCTGACAACTTGAAGAAGGGCGGAGCCTATCTGCCGGGTATACGCCCGGGACAGCAAACGGCCAAATACATTGATGGTGTTGTTACTCGCCTAACAATGGTCGGTGGTGCCTACATTGCAGGTGTTTGTCTCCTTCCGCAGTTTTTGAACGTGTACTTTAACGTTCCGTTCTATCTAGGTGGTACTTCATTGCTCATTGCCGTGGTAGTAACAATGGATTTCATGGCCCAGGTTCAATCTCACCTTATGTCGAACCAATATGACTCGGTGATGAAGAAGGCCAATATGAAAGGTCAGGGCGGCAATGGCCGCTAAATTTTACGATAGGGTTTCATCATGAAAGTAAGAGCATCGGTAAAAAAGATTTGCCGCAACTGTAAAATTGTTAAACGCAAAGGTGTCGTTCGAGTAATCTGTGTTACAGATCCTCGTCACAAGCAGCGCCAAGGCTAATTTTTTTCAAAAGAGATTGATTTTCGTTGCCTAAAGAGATATTGTTTCGCGCCAGTTTTTGCTGGGTGCCGTATTGGGGCGTAAGCCAAGGCTCGTTTAAAACGTTATCAGTTACTATTTAAGATTTACTGGGAGTAAAGTGGATGGCCCGTATTGCCGGAGTCAATATACCTGATCACAAGCATGCTGTTATATCGCTGACTTATGTTTTCGGCATTGGTAGAACCAGTGCTAAGAAAATTTGTTCTAGTGTTGGTATCGAAGAGTCGATCAAAATATCAGAACTGTCAGAACAGCAACTTGATGCCGTACGGACTGCCGTCGCTGAAAACGTGGTCGAAGGTGATCTGAGGCGTGAAGTCAGCATGAATATCAAGCGGTTGATGGACCTCGGTTGTTTCCGTGGCATACGCCATCGTCGCAACTTGCCTCTACGTGGGCAGCGAACTAAAACCAATGCGCGCACACGTAAAGGCCCTCGCAAGCCTATTAAGCGCTAAGCGACAGCTAATTCAGGAATATTAGGTTATGGCAAAGACTCCTACCAAATCAACGCGAAAGAAAGTTAATCGAACTGTTATTGACGGCATTGCCCATATACATGCTTCGTTTAACAACACGATCGTCACTATCACTGACCGTCAGGGCAATGCGCTGAGCTGGGCAACTTCAGGTGGCTCCGGATTCCGTGGTTCAAGAAAGAGCACTCCATTTGCTGCGCAGGTTGCCGCTGAGCGGGCTGCCGTCGCAGCCCAGGAATATGGTTTGCAGAACCTTGATGTAGAAGTAAAAGGTCCTGGCCCCGGCAGAGAGTCTGCTGTCCGTGCACTTAATAATGCCGGGCTGAAAATAACCAATATTACTGATGTGACGCCAATTCCACACAATGGCTGTCGACCACCCAAGAAACGACGCGTTTAATTTAGAGGATTATCATCGATGGCAAGATATCTCGGCCCAACCTGTAAACTCTCACGTCGCGAAGGAACAGATCTCTTTCTTAAGAGTGGAATCCGTCCTCTTGAGTCCAAGTGCCGTGCAGAAAGCATTCCTGGTCAGCACGGCGCACGTCGCAGCCGGCTGTCTGATTACGGTGTTCAATTACGTGAAAAGCAAAAAGTTCGTCGTATTTACGGTGTTCTTGAAAAGCAATTCCGTAACTACTACAAAGAGTCTGCCCGTATACCCGGTGCTACAGGTGAGAACCTTCTCAACCTGCTAGAAAGACGCCTCGACAATGTCGTTTACCGCATGGGTTTCGGCTCCACACGTTCTGAATCTCGTCAGTTAGTGGCGCACAACGCAGTGCTAGTTAATGGGCGCAAAGCAAATATTGCATCTTTCCGCGTCAGCGAAGGTGATGTGATAAGTATCCGCGAGAAAGCTAAAAGCCAACTTCGTATACAGTCGTCATTACAGCTTGCTGCACAGCGTAGTGAAATCGAGTGGGTTGACGTTGATGTCAATAAACTTGAGGGCATCTTCAAGCGCATCCCTGATCGCAGTGATTTGCCCGCTGAGATCAATGAAAACCTCATCGTAGAACTTTATTCCAAGTAAAGTTTCTTTGAATTAAGGGCTTGTTAACGCGGATAAGAGACGAGTATGCAAAACACATTAACAGAACTTCTGACACCTCGAACAATCGACGTTACGGAATATGACTCCACACACGCTAAAATTGTGCTCGAGCCATTGGAGCGTGGTTTTGGTCATACGCTGGGTAATGCCCTACGGCGCATACTGCTATCCTCCATGCCTGGTTGTGCCATTGTTGAAGTTGAAATTGACGGTGTCTTGCACGAGTACTCCGCGATTGAAGGCGTTCAGGAAGATGTCATTGAGATTCTTCTTAATCTAAAAGATGTTGCCATCGTCATGCATGGCAAAAATGAAGCAGAATTAACACTCAGTAAGTCCGGCCCTGGGCATCTGACTGCTGGTGATATCCAAACTGATGCCAGTGTTGAAATCATGAACCCTGAATATGTCATCGCTAATATCTCGGGCGACGTCAACCTCAACATGCGTTTGCGTGTTGCAAGAGGCAGAGGCTATCAGCCAGCTGACGCTCGCGAAAACGATGAAGAGGAAACTCGTGCAATTGGCCGTCTACAGCTCGACGCCTCCTACAGCCCGGTTCGCCGTGTGTCTTATGTCGTAGAAAGTGCGCGGGTCGAGCAGCGCACTGATTTGGACAAGTTGATTTTGGACTTGGAAACGAATGGCACAATTGACCCTGAAGAGGCGATACGCCGTGCTGCTACAATACTTCAGCAGCAACTTGCTGTTTTTGTAGATCTCGAACGTGAGAAACAAGTTGAGCCTGAGCAGCGCGAAGATGAAATCGATCCAATTCTACTGCGCCCAGTAGACGACTTAGAATTGACGGTTCGTTCTGCAAACTGCCTCAAAGCAGAAACTATTTATTATATCGGTGACCTTATACAGCGTACCGAAGTTGAGCTATTAAAGACGCCAAACCTTGGTAAGAAGTCGCTCACTGAAATCAAAGATGTACTCGCCTCTCGCGGTCTTTCATTAGGCATGCGGCTTGAGAATTGGCCACCAGCCAGCTTAAAGCAAGAAAGCGAAAGTATTTAATTTAACTGGATCTGGCTTTTCATAGTCAGTTCACGTCAGGATAGGAAGCAAGTCTTATGCGTCATCGTCACAGCGGCCGTCAACTCAACCGTAAAAGCCCCCATCGCACAGCGATGTTTCGCAATATGACAGCGTCGCTGGTAGAGCATGAGGTAATTAAAACCACGCTTCCCAAGGCCAAAGAATTACGTCGTGTTGCTGAGCCTCTAATAACTCTGGCAAAAGTAGATAGTGTTGCGAATCGTCGTTTAGCATTTGACCGTTTGCGCAGTAAAGAAGCAGTTGGTAAATTGTTCAGTGAGCTCGGCCCTCGTTTTGAAGATCGTCCGGGTGGATATACGCGCATAATGAAGTGTGGTTTCCGTACTGGCGATAAAGCACCAATGGCTTATATTGAGCTAGTCGATCGTGCGGTTGAGTCAGAAGAAGAATTCGAAGAAGTCGAAGAATAAAGCCTCTACAGGCACAAAAAAGCCGGATATGTTCCGGTTTTTTTGTGCCTGTAATTTCGTGCTGTAAGTCTTCGGATTAATCTAGGAGCACTGGCAATGGGTGTATGCCCGGGTGCTCAGGTTCATCAGGCGTAAGCGACCACCCCAGACACAGCCCGTGTCGAGGGGGTATAAACCTGAGTTAGGTACTTCACCTTCAAGAGCCGCCCAGTGACCAAATATAATATTCTCAGAAAGTGTTTTGCGCGCAGGGTGGCTATACCAGGGGGAAAAACCTTCAGGTGCATGATCGGGGCCTTTTTTTGCGTTGAGTTCTAATTTCCCGTGGGCATTACAAAAGCGCATGCGTGTGAAATAGTTCGTAATGGTACGCAGCTGCACATTTTTACTCTGTGTTTTATCCCAGCCGTTTGGCGTGTTGCCATACATATGTTCAAAAAATGGTTGAGGATTGTTGCTTTGCAACACTTTCTCAACTTGCTTGGCCCGTAGCAGGGCGGTGTTTAGGCTCCACTGCGGTGGAATCCCTGCGTGAACCATGACGAAGCCATGTTCGCTTATTAGTAGGGGCTGTTGCCGAAGCCATTCCAGTAATTCATCGCAGTCTTTCGCGTCGAGGATTTCCTGTAGAGTGTCCTTTGGGTTGAGGCGTTTTATGCCTCGGGCAGCGGCAAGAAGATGCAGGTCATGGTTACCCAAAACCATTCTAAAGGAATTGCCTAATCCTTTAACAAAGCGCAGTGTTTCAAGTGACTGGGGCCCGCGATTAACAATATCTCCCGCCGCCCATAGCTGATCTTTTTTCAGGTCAAAGTGGACTTCTTTTAGTAGGCATAGCAGAGGTTCAAGACAGCCTTGCAAGTCTCCGACCGCGTAAATAGTCATGTTCTAGGTTCAGTTAAGAGCATTGGGTAAGGCAAGTGTGAACACAGGTATGTCCACTTCAAACCCGTGGCCATCATCACTCTGCATATGGTAGCTACCCTGCATTGTGCCGACGACGGTTTCAAGTACTGCGCCACTGCTGTATTGGTAACTTTCGCCGGGCGAGATTAATGGCTGTTCACCAACGACGCCGGAGCCCTTTACTTCGCGACGTATTCCGTTTCCATCCATGATGATCCAATGGCGACTGATTAACTGAGCGCCAATAGCGCCTTCATTAGACATCTTGATGTGGTAAGCGAAGGCATATTGTTTTTTACCTGGGTTTGACTGGTGTGGCAGGTATTCTGTTTCAACCGAAACTTTAATTAATATTTCTTTCATAGTCGTTCGTCCTCTATCGAAAGGCGCTCAATTGATTGGCGAGGTCAATAAACTCCTCGACGGAGAATGTTTCTGGGCGTCGCCCTAAGTCAATGTTCTGTAGACAGTCCGCAGGTAACTCTTTGAGCACCAGCTTGAGTCCGTTGCGCAAGGTTTTACGCCGCTGTTGGAAGCAGGCATTAACCAGTTGGGCAAAAAAACCAGGATCGGTTACCGTTGTGGTTCGTGATCTTGGACGTAAGCGCACGATAGCCGATTCGACTTTAGGTGCCGGGTTAAAAGCAGATGGAGGCACTACAAACAGAGGTTCAACATGACAGTGATATTGCACCATTACACTGAGGCGGCCATAGGTCTTTCGACCTTCTGGCGAGGCGAGGCGATCAACGACCTCTTTTTGCAACATAAAGTGCATATCGCTGATGCAAGATTTAAATGTCAGCAAACGGAAGAGTAGCGGTGTTGAAATGTTGTAGGGCAAATTACCAATGATGCGTAGCGGTTGGTCGGTACTGGCGAGAGCGCCAAAATCTGCTTTTAACGCGTCGATTAGGTGCAGTTTAAAGCGAGGCGAGTCTTTGTATTGGGCCTCTAGCTTTTGCGCGAGGTCGCGATCAATTTCCACAACATCAAGCTGGCAGTTTTTGTCGACCAGGTGATTGGTCAGTGCGCCAAGTCCGGGGCCAATTTCTACCAGGTGTTCACCCGCCTGCGGGTTAATGGCACGAATAATTCGGTTGATAATATTACCGTCAACTAAGAAGTTTTGGCCGAAGCGTTTCTTCGCTTGATGGGTATTGCGTGGTGTCGGTTTAGTCATAGCAAGATACTTTTGTGGCTTTCTGCTGTGTAGTTCTAATGGGAAGACTGTGCAAGCTGTGCTGCGCAGTCGATAGCGTAGGTCATACTGCCAGTGTTTGCTTCGCCGCTGCCCGCGAGTTCCAGGGCTGTGCCGTGGTCTACCGAAGTGCGAATAAAGGGCAAGCCAAGTGTAATGTTGACCGCTTTCCCAAAGCCCTGGTTTTTGAGTACCGGCAAACCCTGGTCGTGATACATGGCTAGCACGGCATCGGCATTATCCAGATATTTTGGGGTGAAGAGGCTGTCAGCCGGCAGCGGTCCTATCAGGTTAAAGCCCTCAGTCCTGAGTTTTTCTAGCAGCGGCGTGATGACGGTGATTTCTTCTCTACCCAGATGGCCGTTCTCGCCAGCATGGGGGTTGAGGCCACAGACCAGTATGCGAGGTTGGCGGATGGCAAATTTATCAATCAGTTCGCGCTGTAAAATGCGCAAGGTTGTTTCAAGTTGTTCTGTAGTGATGGCGGCGGCGACTTCACTTAAAGGCAGATGCGTCGTGGCCAGCGCAACTCGCAGACCCTCTGTGGCCAGCATCATTACGACGTGCGCTGTCTTGCTGTGAGCTGCTAGATACTCCGTGTGACCACTAAAAGGGATGCCTGCATCGTTAATCACGGCTTTGTTGATTGGGCCGGTGATGAGTGCACTATACGTTTTATTCAGACAGCCGCTAATCGCTTTGTCGAGACTTTTAATGACAGCGGGGGCATTTTGCTTGTCAGCTTGCCCTGGTACAGCCGTTACAGCGAGGGGGCAGGGTTCTATGGCTAATTCGCCTGGTGCCAAGGGGCGTGGCGAGTCTTCAACAGCGCGTAGAATGAGGGGTAGCCCCAGTTGCTGTGCTCTGTCTTGCAGCATTTGTGGGTCAGCGATGGCGACAAGTTCATGCTCACAGCCATCTTGTACTCGCTGAATCAACAAGTCTGGGCCAATGCCGGCGGGCTCTCCTGGCGTGACGGCCAGTCGGAGTGTCACAGCCTTATATCAACGTAGGCCTCGCTGCGGATTTCCTGTAACCAGACGGGAAGTTCCTCTGCGTACTTGCGTTGGCCGAGAGCATTGCGTGCCTGGTTGATAATGAGCGTTTCGCTGAAGTCCTCGCTGCGTCGACCGGTGAGTTCAATAATGTGCCAGCCAAACTGACTGAAAACAGGTTGGCTGATCTCATCGACTTTAAGTTCGGCAGCGGTGCTCTCGAAGATAGGTACGAACTGTCCTGCTGTCGACCAGCCAAGGTCGCCACCTTTAAGTGCTGTGCCCGGGTCTTCGGAGAATTCTCGGGCCAGGTCGGCGAAATTTTCGCCGGCAAAAATTCGTTCGCGTAAGGCGACGATCTCCTGGCGAGCCGCTTCTTTAGTCAGGATTTCATTAGGCTTGACAAGTATGTGCCGCATTTTGGTTTGTTGTATGAGTTGTTCGCCGCCACCGCGTCGTTCGTACAGCTTTAGTAAATGAATGCCCGCATCACTGTGCAAGGGAGGGGAGATGTCACCGGGCTCAAGTTCGGCTAGCGCCTGGCTGAATAAAGGAGGTAATTGCATCGCTTTTCGCCAGCCCAGATCGCCACCCTTGAGGGCGTTGGGCCCGCGGGAATTAAGAATGGCAAGGTTGCGGAAGTCATCACTGTCGATAGCTTGTTGGCGAAGCTTGGCTGCTTTGTCGAGGGCTGCATCGAGCTCACTGGCATTAGCGGATGAGGACAGCATTATCAGGATATGTCCGACTTTCAGGTCGGGGGAGGTCATGAGCTGGCCTTCTTCTGAATTGAGGAAGTTATCAACCTCCTGGTCGCTAATTTCTATACGGCGCTTGACCATGCCCTGCTGCACGCGGCCAATGATCATATCCTGGCTAAACTGTTTACGTAGTTGGCTTAGCGTCAGGCCGTCTTTATGGGCCATCGCGACAAACTGATCGAGCGTCATATCCTGCTGTTCGGCTGAGCGGGTCAGGGCATCGTTGAGTTCTTTGTCGCCAATTTTGATACCGGCTCTTTCGGCCATCGCGAGCTGAATACGGTCGAGGATGAGTTTATCCAACACCTGAGAAACAAGGGCTTCTTTCGGGGGGATTTGCTGCTGTTGCTGTGCGGCCTGGCGTTGCATTTGCTGATAGTACTGCTCGGTGTGAGTACGTAGCTCGCTTTGCAGCACGATGTCTTCATTAACAATGGCAACAATGCCATCGAGGGGTTTGAGCTCTGCCCAGCTGCTGGTGGCCGTGAGCAAAAGAGACAGACTTAGGGTTTTTAGGCCTTTGAGCCGTGCGGGTGTTTTTTGCATTGGGGTCTGCCTACCTTGGTTCATAGCCATAAATGCCATCACTCAGAATACTGTCAAGAGTCCCGCCGGTACCTGCGAGGCCTTTTAATTGAATTTGAAGGAAAATACCATCGTCGTATTTGAGCTCATCCTCAGGGATTAGCTCGTCGTCATCTCTATCCAGCCAGTGGCGGACAACTAGCGCGGTGCGCCAGCAGCAGCTGTTGTATTCGATGCCGCCAAAAACCTCGAGCTCCCGACTGTTGGTTAAGTCGTGGTTCCAACGACCAATCAAGCTCCAGCGCCGGCTAATTGGTAAGTAGGCTGAAATGTCTGCCTGCTCAATGTCTGCATCGTATTCCACACTATTAAGGTAGCGCGGGTCTTCGCGGGTGTAGCGATAGCTCGCATTAAATAATGCTCTTTCCTGGCCGCGATAGCGCAGGCTAAAGCTGCCTTTATTAACGTGGTCGCTACTGTCGTTATAAAGAATGTCAGATTGGAAGCGCCAATGCTTATTGAGCTGAGCACCAAACTCCGCGGCGAGATCGGAGTCATCACGCCGGAGCTCTTCATTGGCCGCAGCGTAGTTAAGGGCGACCTCTCTATCGTCCAGATAAAAGACCTGGCCGATACTGGCATGCAAGCGTTCGATGCCAGTGCTGGAGTCTATGAGTCGAGTGGTTAGCGCTACGGTAACTTGTTCTGCATCGCTAATACGGTCGTTGCCGGAAAAGCGTTCGTCACGGAATAGTTGTTGGTAACTAAAGGTGAGCTCGTCGGTATCAAAGTCTGGATTGTCGCTCTGATCTTCGCTTTTGGCATTAAGGTAATAGAGGCGTGGTTCGAGGGTTTGCGTGTGGCTGCCGAACAAGTCGGATACGCGCTCGAAGAATAAACCAGCATCAATAATGCCCACGGGTACGGTTGTTGTGGGCTTGTCATCACCGCCCGCCGTGAGAGGGTCGTCGAGATCATAACTCAGGTGTTTGAGTTTAAATGTTGGGCGAAAATAACCCCACATCCACTGCTTATCGAGAGTGACGGAATAGTCTGAACGTAGGCGGTTGCCAGTGACCATTGAATTGTCGTCGTGATCAAAGACCGTGAACTGGTTTTTCAAATTGAACACAATATCCTGAGCGCCGGCCTGGATACGATAGTTGCCATCAGCAGACACGCGAGGTAGTTGTTTGTACTGTTCGTGCGTGTTACTGATGATCGTTTGATACTCGGTGCCACTGACACCAAGGCGCCAATGATCCGTACTGTAGTTCAGCCCGGCAAATTGCTTGAGGTGGGTTTGGCTACTGGCTTCGAGAGTGGCATTGCCAATATCGCGGAAATAGTCTTCGTCACTCACTTTTGTATAGTCGATCAGGGTGCCCCAGCGTTTGCCAGTACCACCACGATGATCCATGTTTACTAGCCAGCGATCTTCACCCTGGTAGGGTTTTATCGGGTTGGCGTCGTCATCATCTCCGCCGTCGTCATCGCCTAGCCAGCCGCCACCAAGCGTGGTTTCAGTGAGTCGTGAGAGGTGGCGCAGCTCGAGTTCCAGCATCTCCCCGCGTTCCTGTAAATAGCGTGGCGTAATGGTGGCATCGTAGTTGGGTGCCAGGTTGAGGTAAATCGGCTGTGCATAGTCAATGCCGTTGGAATCGCTGAAAGTGATCTCGGGAAACAGCAGGCCACTGGCGCGACGGTCATCGATGGGATAGCGGATCCAGGGCAGATACAGTATGGGTACGTCTTTGACTTTAATGCGTACATGCTTGGCAGTGGCCATTCCCGTTTGCGGGTCGATGGCGATATTGCTAGAGGCCATAGTCCAGGTGTTGTTGCCGGGTTCGCAGGTGGTATAGGTGGCATTGTCGATGAAAATCATGCCCTCTTCTTTGCGTGCCACGATGCCTGCTGTGCCGCGTATAGCGGACTCATGAAAAACCCAGGTGGCATCATTAACGACGAGTTCGCCAGAATCGAGATTAAAATGCGCTTTTTTGCCGAGCATTAACAGGCCGGGTTCGCGAAGCTGCACGTTGCCTTCAAGAGTGGCTGTACGGGCATCTTGGTCAAGTACTGCGGTATTACTGCGTACCTGCCGATGACCTTGAGATATTTGTACATCGCCTTTCATAGTGGCGACATTATCCTGGGCTTCGGTGGTGGTTGAGCTAGCGCGTAAAGGCGCGTCGTCGGGGTTCAGCTCGGCATCGGGGTAGTCTCTGGCGGGCTCAATATAGCGCCCGCAGCAACCATCAGTCTGGCTTTGTTTTTGCTCATCGGTGAGGGCCGTTTCATCCACCCAGTCGAGATTGCGAGGGGTGCTGACGCGGGGCCCATTTGTGTTGGCATTCTTTTTTGCCGTCGCGGAAGGTCGGCGCTTGAGAGCCCTGTGTGGTGGTTTGGCAAAGGCCGGGCCGGGAGCCGTGTATTCGGCGCAGTTCCAGCTACCGCCAGGTGTGGTGTCGCAGCGCCATTCAGTGTGAGTGTTGGGCGTTTTCTGCTCTTCTGCGGTCGCTTCGCCCAAGGCGTTCGCGGTGCTGAATAGTCCGCAGCTTAGGCCGAGCAAATAGAGGGCTGTCGTTCGACGGGGCATAGCGCTGCGATGGTAGAACCTGGTGAAAAAGGTCGATGGCATTCTTGTTATCCGGTTGCGGCCTTGAGCGGGCTCATCAGTACTTATTAATCTGATCCATCATTTTACCTAAAGTAAACGAGGGTGCGAGTACCGCGAAGGGCTTTAGGCTAAAATAAGTGCTTTCTCGGCACTTGTATTGGGTTTTTATGCGTGATTCAGACTCTCTGAAAAATTGGCTTGGTGAATTCTTGCCAGGTGAATTGCCCGCTAGCGGTTTGCAGTTGATTGCGGTAACAGGCGATGCCGGTTTTCGCGCGTATTTCAGAACGAATACTCAGCCATCCTTCATTGCCGCATTGGCCCCGCCTGAGCACGAAGACAATCAGGCTTTTGTCAATATTGCCATTGCCATGGCGAGCGGCGGCGTACACGTGCCGAAAATTTTTGCGGTGGATTACGCCCATGGGTTTCTTTTGCAGGAAGACCTGGGCGACACCCTGTATCTCGATGTGCTCAATAGTGCAACGCAAAGCCAGCTTTATGATCAGGCCGAGGCGACATTGCTGCAAATACAAAAACTCCCCGCCGATAGCGGGCTATTTCCTACTTACGATGCAGCGCTATTGCGACGCGAGCTGGAGTTATTCCCTGAGTGGTTTGTGGGCGGGCTGCTCGGCGTTGAGCTTGATACTCAGGCCCGATGTTTGCTCGATGAATTGTTTGCTGTTTTACAGAACAGTGCCGCCGAACAGCCACAGGTGGCGGTGCATCGCGATTATCATTCGCGCAATCTGCTCGAGCTGGATGATGGCGGTGTCGGCGTTATCGATTTTCAGGATGCGGTCTATGGCCCGCTGGCTTATGACCTGGTGTCGTTGCTGCGTGACTGTTATATCCGCTGGCCCCAGACTGTCGTTGAACAACGTGTTGAAGGCTTTCGCCGTAAGCTACTTGCTCAGGTAGAGGCCGGCGAGCAGGCAGTAGCTGTGCCCGATAGCGAAACCTTTCTGCGCTGGTTCGACTTAATGGGCTTGCAGCGGCATTTAAAAGTGCTGGGTATTTTTGCCCGCCTGTCGCTGCGTGATGGCAAAGCGGGTTACCTGAACGACCTGCCTTTAGTGATGCGCTACGTGCTCGAAGTGGCGCAAAAATACCCCGAGACTGAGGATTTCTATCGCTGGTTTATGGATCAGCTAGAGCCGCAAATTGTTGAGCAAAGCTGGTATCAGTCCTGGCAGTCAGCCGGTGAACAAGGGTGAAAGCCATGATCCTTGCCGCGGGCTTTGGTAAGCGCCTGCGACCTTTGACCGAACATACGCCGAAGCCTTTACTTAAGGTTTGCGGTAAACCCTTAATCGTCTATCACCTTGAAGCCCTGGCTCGAGCGGGCGTTAAAGACGTGGTGATTAACACGGCTTGGCTGGGCGAAAAGCTTGAGGCTTATTTGGGCGACGGCAGTCAATACGGCGTCTGTATTCATTGGTCGCGCGAGACCGAGCCGCTGGAGACCGGAGGCGGTATTTGTTTTGCTTTGCCGCTACTGGGTACTGCGCCTTTTCTGCTGGTGAATGGCGATGTGTGGACGGACTACCCTTTCGAGCAGTTGGTGTCGGCACCGCTTGAAAAAGGCTGCCTTGCTCATTTGGTGCTGGTGCCAAATCCTGCGCATAACCCCCAGGGTGATTATTATTTTGCCAGTCATCGGCCCAATAAAGGCGATGTGTTAAGTGGTGTTTTGGCCGGGCCTCTGGCTGCTGAAAAGCGTCAGGAGCAGCAACGCTATACCTTCAGTGGCTTGAGTATCATCGATCCGCAATTGTTTGCTGGTTCGAGTCGCGGCCAGGCCTTTCCTTTGCGCGATGTCTTTGCGCCGGCTTTTCGTGCGGGTCATATTAGCGCCGAACTTTATCGGCGTGAGTGGTGTGATGTGGGTACTTTGGAGCGGCTGGAAGCGTTAAATACGTCATCGTTTTGTGCCCTGTCAATGCGTTAAGTCTTCTCTCCCAATACGCTTTATAGCTACAATAGAGAGGTTCGGTTCAGCTTCTGCTGACCATCCTCTATTCATAAATATTTTCTGAGGTCGCTATGTTTTCATCACTTAATGCACTTGCTCCCGATCCTATTCTTGGTCTGATTGCTCTGGCGAATAAAGACCATAGCCCCAATAAAGTCGACCTCGGTGTCGGTGTTTATAAAGACGAAACGGGTGCGACGCCAATTATGGCAGCCGTGAAAGCGGCCGAACGTAACTGTGCTGAAAAAGAGCTGACCAAAGCCTATATTGGCCCCGCCGGTCCGGCAGACTTTAATGCCGGAATTCGTGATTTGATCTTTGGCGCGCAACATCCAGCGCTACAGGCAGAGCGTGTGCGTACAGTATTAACCCCCGGTGGCTGTGGTGCGCTGCGAGTGGGCGCGGAGTTTCTTAAGCGTTGCTCTGACGGTGCCACGGTTTGGGTGAGCGATCCAACGTGGGCAAACCATCTTCCCCTACTGGGCAATGCCGGTTTAAAACTTGCCGAATACCCTTATTACGAGGCGGGTAATGACAGTATTAAGTTCGATGAAATGATGTCCGCTCTGGCCAATGTGGGCCGCGGCGATATTGTTTTATTGCACGGCTGTTGCCACAACCCCTGCGGTGCTGACCTCAGTGAAGAGCAGTGGCGAGAATTGACAGCACTGGCGGCAAAGAACGGATTTTTACCCTTTATTGATTTGGCTTATCAGGGCTTTGGTCGTGGCCTCAATGAAGATGCCTACGGCATTCGTTATATGGCTGAACACTTGCCTGAGTTATTAGTCGCGAGTTCCTGCTCAAAAAACTTCGGCCTCTATCGTGAGCGGGTCGGCAGTCTGTCAGTACTTTGCGACAGCTCTTCTCAGGCCGATGCGTCGCTCACCCATATTAATAATGTGGTGCGCGGCAATTACTCTATGCCGCCTTCCCATGGCGGAGCCATTGTTGGCGAAATCCTGAGTGATTCGGCGTTGCATCAAAACTGGGAAGACGAGCTTACCGCTATGCGTAGTCGCATTAATCAGCTGCGGGTGTTGCTGGTTGATAAGCTCAATGGGCAGGGTGTCGATAGAGACTTTTCTTTTATTGCCAAACAGCACGGTATGTTCTCTTTCCTTGGCTTAAGCGGTACGCAGGTTGATCAACTACGTGAGCAGTTTAGTATTTATATGGTCGGTTCGAGCCGCGTCAATATTGCCGGTATTAGTCAGGCAAACATTGATTATCTGGCGCAGTCGATTGCAGCCGTTTTGAAGAGTTAAAATTTGAGCTAAAAATAAGGCCTGCCCCGCCGTGTTATTTGAGTTTTGGACGGCGTTAAATGGGCCGGTCGTTTGAAAATCAAGGCTAAAAAAACCCGCAAAATGCGGGTTTTTTTTCGATTAAATAAAAGTGTAAACTTTTATTTTGCCGCTACGGTAATACCGCCAAACGTTTTCCGCAGTTCGGTCTTGAGGATTTTACCCGCGCCAGATTTGGGTAGCTCATCAATGAAGAAGGCCGTTTTTGGCACCTTAAAGCGAGCCAGACGTTCGTTACAGAAGGCGATTAATTCCTCTTCTGTCATGCTGGCACCTTCTTTCAATACGATGCAGGCGGCGGGAACTTCCTGCCATTTCTCATGTGGGAGGCCGATAACCGCAACTTCTGCAACAGCTTCATGCAGATAAATGGCCTGCTCAAGTTCGGCGGGATAAACATTCTCACCACCGCTGATGATCATGTCTTTCTTGCGGTCAACCACGTAGAGATAGCCTTCGTCATCGAGATAACCAAGGTCGCCACTGTGATACCAACCGCCAGCGAGTGCCTCTGATGTCGCCTCGGGTTTGTTCCAGTAGCCTTTCAGCATGTTGGGGCCACGGCAGAGAATTTCACCGACTTGCGTTGCGGGCAGGTTGTTGCCGTTGTCGTCGATGATGCGAATGTCGACATGGAAGGCGGGGTAGCCAACAGAACCGTTTTTACGCTCGCAATCCCATTTATCGAGAATGGCTACCAGAGGTGCCATTTCGGTCATGCCAAAGCCTTCGTAAATCGACAGGTTGCGGGCCTGGAAGAATTTGAGAATATTTAACGGCGTTGGCGCGGCGCCGGTCATCAAGAATTCAACAGAGCTTAAGTCGTAGTCTTTTTTCTCTAGCTCTTCAACAATCATCTGCCACATAGAGGGCACACAGAAGAGGCTGGTGAGTTTTTCTTTTTCGGTTAGTTCGAGCACGTCGATGGCGTCAAATGCGGGTAGTGTGACCACACAGCCACCTTGATAAAGCGTCGGTAATACCGTCACGCTAGTGCCGCCAATGTGGAACATAGGGGTAACGCCAAGGGCAATAGTGTCGGCGTGAATGGGCAGGCGCTGGGTGGTGTGGTGGACGTTGGCCATGTGGTTGGCGTGGGTCAGCATCGCGCCTTTAGGGCGACCGGTAGTGCCTGAGGTGTACATCAGTAGGGCGACATCGTCGGCACCGACTGTGGCATTGATCTCTTCATC
Source organism: Gammaproteobacteria bacterium 50_400_T64 (assembly GCA_002162755.1). Classification (GTDB taxonomy): domain Bacteria; phylum Pseudomonadota; class Gammaproteobacteria; order Pseudomonadales; family Porticoccaceae; genus Reddybacter. The sequence continues at coordinate 17,626 of MAAS01000016.1, forward strand.
CGATGCGGCATCGAGAAACGCTTCGTACTCAGCTTCGTCATCGCAAGTCGTGCTGCGACCGCAGTAGACAGTCTTGTTAAACGTAACGACTTTGGCCAGGCCTTCGGCCAAATTGGCAAACTCATCGTGATAGAAGAAAGTGCTAGCGCCGGAATCTTCGACGATATACTCGATTTCTGGCACGGTGAGACGGAAGTTGATGGGCAGGTAGATGGCGCCCAGCTTGGCAACGGCAAAAATCAATTCCAACTGTTCGTGGCCGTTTTGCAGCAGCGAACAAATACGGTCACCGGGGCGAACACCGCTATCGCGTAAGGCGTTGGCTAGCCGGTTGCAGCGGCGGTTGAGTTCTTTGTAAGTAAAGCGCTTGTGGCGGTCGATTACGGCCATGCGTTGGCCCGAAATCATTTCACGCTTGGTTAACCAATATCCCAAACCTTGATCCATAACAACCTCTCTATTCTTTAGTTTTAATGTAATGACATGAATTTAAATATGGGTGCTTTTGTTTTTAGCCCGCTAAAAGGCGGCCAAGGCTAACAAGAGCCCGTCGCCTTGGCAAGTATGACAAGATCTTTACAATCGTCGCAGGGCTGGCTGAATGAGGCTCAAGGTGTTCGGTATCTGGCGAGCCGTTGTATACTCTCGCCTACACCCTTTCTGAGGTAAAGAATAGCAAGTGGAACACATATTTGAAAAACCGCTTTATAAAATCGCCCGTGTCGGGCTGGTAATTTTATTGCTATCGGTCGCCTGGGGCTGTTTACAGGCCCCCGGCCCTGATGACACACCATGGTTTTTGGGCGCGGATAAAGTGATACACCTCAGCTCTTACGCGCTACTTTATATCAGTGCCTGGCTCGCTTTCCCCGGTGCCTTGTTGAGCTGGACGCTGCACGCGGCTCTGTTGGCTTATGGTCTACTTATTGAAGGCCTGCAGTCTCTCACAGACTATCGCTCGGCAGAGCTTGCCGATATGTTGGCTAATGCGACAGGTTTGGGTCTGGGGTGTTTGCTTCTATCTTTGTTGGCCGGGCGTCTGGCCTTTATTCATCAATACCGCTCTGCCTATGAGAAACAGAAGTTATGAGTATTGATTGGAGCTCGACACAGGCCGCTATTTGGCGACCCGCAAGTGCGTGTTTACGCGCCGTGAGGCGACTCGATAAAGTGAGTTTTGATGACCTGCTTGGCATCGAGCGCCAGAGCGCGGCTTTTAGAGATAATATCGAGTGCTTTCTACGCGGCGATACCGCCAATAATATGCTGCTGTGGGGCAGCCGGGGCACTGGTAAATCCTCGCTTATTAAAGCGGCGCTCAATCATTACGGGCCCCAGGGCTTGCGAGTGATTGAAATGGATAAAGACGACCTCGCCAACCTTTGCGAAGTGGTTGATGAGCTGCATGACTTGCCCCAACGTTTTATTATCTTCTGCGATGACCTGTCCTTCGATGAAGGCGAGACAGCGTATAAACACCTGAAAAGCGTGCTCGAGGGCTCGATTGAACTACCGCCAGAAAATGTCTTGGTCTGTGCGACGTCGAATCGCCGGCATATTATTACTGAGCACAAAAAAGATAATACCGGTGTGGCGTTGATCGAGGGTGAGCTGCACTACGGCGATACGGTGGAAGAGAAACTCTCGCTGGCCGATCGCTTTGGTCTGTGGCTATCGTTTTATCCCAATAACACACGGCAATACCTGGCCATTGTCGATAGCTTATTTGTTGGTTTCAGTGGCGATAGAGATGCCCTTCATTTGTCGGCGAAACAGTTCGCGATGACCCGCGCCTCAAAAAGCGGCCGCACCGCGCGACAGTTTTATTTGCAATGGCGGGAGTAGGGGCGCTATTGCAGATTTCGAAGCGCCTTTAATAGATTCTCTTTTCACCTTCGGGCCGCGTCTTAAAGCGCTTGTGTAGCCAGAAGTAATCTTCTGGCTGGCGGCGAATACTGTCTTCCAGCCACGCGCTCCAGCGTTTGGTGTCGGCTACGTCATCCCCCGATGGGAAATTCTCCAGTACGGGTTCGAGTTCAACACGGTAGCGACCACCTTCTTCGCGGTAGGTATTCATAGTCAGTACGTTGGCACCTGCTATTTCGGCGTATTGGGGGATGGCTGTAATGGTCGCCGTTGGTATGCCAAAGAAGGGAATAAATACACTGCGTTTTTTACCAAAATCCTGATCCGGAACAATGGCCACTACGCCTTTGTTTTTAAGCTGAGTCAGCATGCGCGGGATTTCTTTGCGGTGGATAGAGGTAAGTTGGTGCTTACGTGTTATTCGTTGGTAAAACTGGGCTTCAAGCACCGGGTTGTCCATGCGGCGATACACAATATGGTAGGGCAGTAGCTGGGCCAGTCGGGCAAAACCGAGGGCAAAGCCATTGAAGTGCCCTGCGAGGATGATCAGGGGCTTGCCACTGTCGAGGGCTTTTTTTAAATGCTCTTCACCGTGGCACTCGCCACGATTTTGTATATTGGCTGGAGATCCCCAGATAAGATCGAGCAAATCGAAAAGTAATAAAATGGTGGAGGCGATATTTTTCTCTGCCAGTTCACGTTGTTGCTGGGCGGATAAATCAGGAAAACATAGCTCGATATTACGACGAATCGTTTTGATGCGAGAGGAGCGAACCTTGATCAGCAGGCGTGCCAGTCCATTCGAAAAGCTGCGCTGCAGGCTTCCCGGTAGTTTTGCTAATAGCCAGGAAAAGCCAACAACTAGCCACGAAAGCCAATAGCGTGGCGCGTAGTGTGAGTCATCGACTCGGCTGCTGAGGTTGCGTTTGCCCATAAAACTCAGTTCCTGTGTTTTGTGTTAATGCTAATTTGTATGGCGATGACAATGGCGTTTTAACTATCTGCCAGTTTAACCAGCATCTTGCCTAAATTGGCACCACTAAATAGTCCTAGAAAGGCCTCTGGTGCATTGGCTATGCCTTCAAGAACAGTTTCTTGCCAGACGATTTTGCCCTCACTACGCCAGCTCGCCATATCGTCGATAAATGCCTGATGGTATTCGGCCATATAATCGAGCACCACAAAGCCTTTAACGGTGACGCCCAAGGTTACGACTTTAAACATATTGGTGACGCCGTGGCGTTTTTCCGGGGCTTCGTTGTAATCTTCGATAGTGCCGCAGAGAATCGCCCGGCCATTTTTACGCATGCTTAATAGCGCGCCGTCGAGCTGTGAGCCGCCGACATTGTCAAAAAATAGATGGATGCCTTTGGGGCAAAGTTCGGCGAGTTTGCCCGCAAAATCGTCTGTCTTTTTGTAATTAAAGGCGGCATCAATTTTCGCGGTGTTTAATAGCCAGTCGACTTTTTCATCGGAACCGGCGCTGCCAACCACGGTGCAGCCCAGCGCTTTGGCAATCTGACAAACCAGTGAGCCCACCGCACCGCCAGCGCCGGAGACATAAACGGTCTCGCCCGCTTTCGCTTCGCCGAGTACTTTGGTGCCGACATAGGCCGTAATACCGGGCATACCAAGGATGCCGATATAGTCTTGCGGGGCAATGCTCGAGGTGTCGCGAATACCCAGGCCCTTGCCGTTAGAGATGAAGTACTCGCGCCAGCCATTCATGCTTTCGACGTGGGTGCCGACGGGGAGCTTGGGGTTTTTTGACTGCAGGATAACGCCGATAGCGCCGCCTTCGAGAACATGATTAATTTGAAACGGGGGGATGTAACTTTTGACATCATTCATGCGCGGACGCATGTAGGGGTCGACAGACATCCACAGGTTTTTGACCAGTACCTGTCCTTCTTCCAACTCTTCGTTTAACGTATTTTCTACCAGCTTGAAACAGTCGAGGTTGGGTTGGGGTGAGGGCCGTTGGGCAAAATGGATTTCTCGATTAATCATGGCGGAGTCTCTTGTTAGTGTGATGATTTGGCAGTGGATGGGCCGCCAATGCCGTATTCGATACTTATTAGTGGGTACGGGTTATTCGCGTAGAGCCAGGCGCAAATTACTCGGGTGAATGGGGTTGGCACCGCTCATGCTCAATACCATGCTGGTGAGTTCGTCCCAGGGCAGAGCGTCGCGCATGCCTTTGACGGCGCGGTCGACACCACCGGCCTGGCGTAGCAGCATCGTCAGCTGGGCTGGGCGGGTGCGGCGCAGGGCTTTGCGTACCAGTGGTTGATGTTTGTCCCACACGCGCAGTTTGCGCAGGGCGCTGTCGATAGACTCGCCATTGGCTGCTTGCTCGCTGGCTTTAATCAGTATGCGCAATTCTCGCGTTAGTGCCCAAAGAATGGCGGTGGGCTCGGTGCCCTCATCGCGCAGGCCGCGCAAGGTACGTATGGCGCCGACGCTGTCGCCGTCGAGAATGCGGTCAACCATGGTGAAGACATTGAAGCGGGCGCTATCGGTGACCACGGAGGACATGGTTTCGCTATCAATTTCGCCTTCGGGGGCAAGCAGTTTTAGCTTCTCGATTTCTTGAATGGCGGCCAGCAGATTACCTTCGACCCGCTCGGCGAGCACCTCAATGGCCTGGTGGTTGGCGTGAATGCCAGCCTGATCAAGGCGATGTTTAATCCACTGGGGCATTTGTGCGGCGCTAACCGGCCAGACCTGCACAATGGCACCGTGAGAATCGAGCGCTTTAAACCACTTGGTATTTTGCGAGGCTTTGTCGACTTTGGGCAGGATGACTAGCAGTAAGTTGTCAGCATTAATGTTGTTGCAGTAGTCCTGAAAAAACTGGCCACCCTCGCGCCCAGGTTTGCCAGAGGGAATGCGTAACTCAAGTATTTTTTTATCGGCAAACAGGGACAGACTATTGGCTTCGGTGAGTACCTGCTGCCAGTCGAAGCGCGCTTCAGCGTTGAATAGCTCGCGCTCGGTAAAGCCCTTGTCACGGGCTTGGCCGCGTATGGCGTCGGCCGCTTCCTGAATCAGCAGGGGTTCATCGCCGGTGAGGACGTAAATGGGCTCAAGGCCCTGTTTAAGCTGCCTTGAAAGTTTATCCGGGTGCAGGCGCATGGCGTGTTAGGGGGCGCTTTGTGCGGGGGGCTTGCTCGTAGCGCCGCTGTTGAGGTGTCGTAAGCGATTGGCAATTTGCCGGGCCAGGTCGATGTACATCTCACGCTTTAGCAGTTGCGCTTCATCTTCAGTGGCCAGCACATTGTCTTCGTTGTACTCGTAAATACGCTCGACCGTGGCTATTGAGCGCTCGATAGTCACGGTGCCATCCGGTTTGTTGACCTGATATTCGACCTGTTCTTCCAGCAGGCGCTCGGAGATGCGGGCACTGGCGCTAACGGTGGCAGTGCGTCGCTTTGCTGTTTCTTTGATGAGCTTGAGGGTGTACTCAGCATCAGCGGCGCTATCAACCAGTTCGATACCGCTGCTGCGCAAATAGCGTTCGAGTGTTTGTGTAAATACACTGTTGGGTGCGCTGGCGCTGAGGTACAGGCGGTCAATGGTGGCAGCGCTACCTGTGCCACGCAGGTGCCAGCCGCAGGCAGACAGCGTTAGCAATAAGAAAATAGCGCTCAGTTTTAATGACTTATTCATAAAGGTGAATGATCCCGTATTCAGTGATCGATAATGATTAATTGGCAACAATGTTAACCAGTCTGCCCGGCACCACAATGACTTTACGGATCGTCTTACCTTCCGTAAAGCGTTGAGCATTGGGTTCGGCCAGCGCGGCGCTTTCGATGCTGTCTTTATCGGCGTCGGCAGGCACGATGATTTCCCCACGTACTTTGCCATTGACCTGCACCATTAATTTTAGACTGCTTTCGACCAGAGCATCGTTGTCAACATCGGGCCATTTTGCGTCGAGTACGGCTTCGTTGTGGCCGAGTTCATTCCACAATGTGTGGCAGATATGGGGGGCGATGGGGGCCAGCAATAGCACGGCGGCTTCCAGCGCTTCTCTTTCAATAGCCATCAACTGCGGCGCATCGTCGGACAGACGCGTCAGTTCGTTGAGCAGTTCCATGACGGCGGCAATGGCGGTGTTGAAGGTTTGGCGGCGGCCGTAGTCGTCGCTAACTTTGGCGATAGTTTGGTGGGTTTTGCGTCGCACCTTGGCTTCGTCGTCGGTGAGGCTAGCCGTATCGAGCGCCGGCACGTCGCCTTTGGCGAGATGGGCGTGGAGCAGTTTCCACACGCGACGCAGAAAGCGGTTGGCGCCGGCAACGCCTTCATCCGACCATTCGAGGGATTGCTCGGGTGGCGCGGCAAACATGGTGAACAGGCGCACCGTGTCGGCACCGTACTGATCGATCAGGGGTTGGGGGTCGACAGTATTGCCCTTGGATTTGGACATTTTGCTGCCGTCTTTCAAAACCATGCCCTGGCAGAGTAGCTTGGTGAAAGGCTCATCGCATTCAACCAGGCCTTCGTCGCGCATCAGCTTGTGATAAAAGCGCGCGTACAGGAGGTGGAGAATGGCGTGTTCAATACCGCCGACATATTGGTCAACCGGCAACCAGTAATTGGCCTGCTCGGGGTTGAGCATGCCCTCGTTGTAGTCGGGGCAGGTGAAGCGGGCGTAATACCAGGAGGACTCCATAAAGGTGTCGAAGGTATCCGTTTCTTTTTCGACGGGCTGGCCATCAAGGGTGGTTTTTTTCCATTCGAGGTCAGCTTTGATGGGCGAGTGTACGCCGTCCATCTCGACATCTTCGGGCAGAAGAACAGGCAGTTTGTCGACCGGCACGGGAATTTCGATGCCGTCCGAATTGTAGGCCATGGGAATTGGCGAACCCCAGTAGCGCTGACGGGAAACACCCCAGTCGCGCAGACGATAATTGGTGGTGATACGGCCGCTATCACATTCAACTAATGCTGTAGAAATAGCGTCGAAGGCTTGCTCGAAGTCCATGTCGTTAAAGCGCCCCGAGTTAACGAGCTTGCCTTTGAGGGTGAAGGCTTCGCTCCTGATATCGCAGGGGCTATCGTCACTCGGCGCAATCACTTGCTCAATGGGTAGCTTGTATTTGGTGGCAAACTCCCAGTCGCGCTGATCGTGGGCAGGTACGGCCATGACCGCGCCGGAACCGTAATCCATCAATACATAGTTGGCGATCCACACCGGCACAATGTCGCCAGTGAGGGGGTGGATGGCTTTAATGCCGGTGTCGATACCGGCTTTTTCCATGGTGGCCATATCGGCTTCGGCCATCGACTGGCGCTTGCACTCGGCGATAAAGTCGGCGATTTTTGCATTGTCTGCCGCCAGCGCGAGGGAAATAGGGTGTTCGGCGGCAAGGCTGAGATAGGTCACGCCCATTAAGGTGTCGGGGCGTGTGGAATAAACATCGAAGCTCTTTATATCCGCAATGTCGCTTTCTAGAGCGAAGGTCATTTCTACACCCTGGCTTTTACCAATCCAGTTGCGCTGCATGGTGCGCACTTGCTCGGGCCAGGCCTCGAGTTTGTCGAGACCGTCGAGTAATTCTTCCGCATAGTCGGTGATTTTAATAAACCACTGGGGGATCTCTTTGCGCTCGACCGCGGTGTCGCAACGCCAGCAGCAGCCATCGATCACTTGCTCATTGGCAAGCACCGTTTGATCGACCGGACACCAGTTAACGGCACTGGTTTTTTTGTAGACCAGCTTCTTTTCGTAGAGGCGAGTGAAAAACCACTGTTCCCACTTGTAGTAGTCGGGCTTACAGGTGGTGAGTTCGCGCTGCCAATCGTAGGCATAACCCAGTGAGTTGAGCTGGGTTTTCATGTAATCGATATTTTCGTAGGTCCAGGGTGCCGGGGCGGTGTTGTTTTTAATCGCGGCATTCTCGGCCGGCAAACCGAAGGCATCCCAACCCATGGGCTGTAGCACATTTTTACCGAGCATGCGCTGGTAGCGACTAATGACGTCACTAATCGTGTAGTTGCGCACATGGCCCATGTGCAGCTTGCCGCTGGGGTAGGGAAACATTGCCAGGCAGTAGTATTTTTCCTGCCCCGGTTTTTCGCTCACCTGGAAGGACTGGTTCTCTCGCCAGAAGGCCTGTGTTGCTTGCTCGATGGCTTTGGGGTGGTAATGTTCTTCCATTGTGCGGGTCCAGGGTTGCCGGTCTTTGAGTGAAAGTGGGCGGTAAATTTGTGAGGTCGAAATTATAGGGGAAAGACGGCCAGAAAGGCAGGTGGCAACGGTCGTCGCCGCTGTTTTCTTATGGCTTAATAGCGGTCGAAATTTGCCAGTCTTAGGCTGCTGGTCTTTTATTGGCGAGTGAAGCGTGCAGTTGGGCGTTTTTAAAGAGACAAAAACTTGGGAAGCAACGCTATGAAATTAACAAAAGTTGTCGTGCTGAATCTGTTTTTAGCGCTGTTATTAAGTGCTTGTGGTGAGAGTGAGCAAAGTGCGGAACCTGGGGAGGTCGCCGCCGATTTCTGGCGGGCGATGGAAATGGGTGATCGCGCCCGAGCTGAGCAGTTAGCCGTGCCCGGTAGCCTGGAGGGCAGTTCGATGAATTTCGAAGCCGAGGGCAACCGTATTGATAGCACTGCCTTTACTGAGGCGATGGCGTCTTCCGATATGGCGGCGGTGCCGACGACCATGACGGGTGAGTTTAACAACAGGCCTGTGAAGTTTAGTTTTGACACCCGCCTGGTGCCGGTCGACGGTAGTTGGAAGGTCGATTTCAACACCACTAGCACCGGCATGATGGGCTCGATGTTAAAAGAGGCGATGAATACCTTTGGCGATGTGATGGTAGAGGGCGTGGAAAAAGCCATGACGGACATGAGTGTCGCCTTGTCCGAGAGTGTCGATGTGTTGAGTGAAAGCCTGAGAGAGGGTTTTGAGCAAGGGGCTGCAGGGTTGTCGCAGGGGCTAGATTCGGCATCCGATGCCCTGCGTACTAGCAGTAAGAATACAGGCCCTGTTACGTTGGCTGCGCGAGTCGGTGGTGAGATAAACGGCTCGCCGGTACAGCTGATGTCCTCTGAATGGGGAGATACCCTGGCTATTTATCAAGGTGATAGCTGGAGTTCTAATCCGAGTATTTTGTTGTTTCTATTTCTACCCGAAGGCGAGTTGCCGCTTGATCGCAGTATTGAGGTGGCCAGCGATGACCAGTCTTTTGGCCATCCCCACGTGCACTATCGTTGGCGTGATGGCGAGGGTGAACTTCAAACCACGCTGTTAACCAGCGGCTATAACCTGCAACTGCAATTCGGTGTGCCCGTCGATGGGCGAGTCGATGGGCAGATCAGCTTCGATGTGCCGGGTGAAGGTACCCGCTTGCAGGGCGAATTTAGTATTCGCATCGACTAGTGGGTGTTTGAGGGGTGTTTCTTGAGCCGGGCTACTTGAACCGAGCTTAGCGAAAGCGCCGAAACAGGCGCAGCATGATAAGAATGGCAAAGCTGAGACCGACAATAGGTAGCGAGCCATAGCGACTGAAAGGGCTTGAGCCGCTGAAAGGTGTTACCTCAGCTTTGAGTATGCCCGCTTCAAAGCGGGGCAGTTGTTCGCGTATCTTGCCTCGCTGATCGATAACGGCAGTAATGCCGTCGTTAGTCGCACGTAACAATGGTTTGGCATTTTCCAGGGCGCGCATACGGGCCATCTGCAAATGCTGGTGGGGGCCTATAGAGTTTCCAAACCAGGTGTCATTACTGACGGTCAGTAAGATATTGGCATCGCGAGAATCTTTGGCCAGTAGGTCGGGGTAGGCTATTTCATAACAAATGGCGGGCGCAATTTGCAAGGAGCCAACCTGGATTGGCTCCTGCCGGGCAGCGCCTGCGCTAAAGGCCGACATCGGTAAATCAAAAAAGGCGATGGTGCCACGCAGCCATTGCTCCAGTGGTACATATTCGCCAAAGGGAACAAGTCTGCGTTTGTAATAGGTGCCGCTCGCTCTGCCCAGGCCGACCACCGAATTGTAGTAACGGTTGGCACTGGTATTGATGGGAATGCCAGTGATGAGCGCGACATGCTGCTCTTTTAGGTTGATATGGATGTCGTCAAGAAAACCTTCGATGTTACTTTTTAAGGTAGGTATGGCGGATTCTGGCCAGACAATCAGATCTTGGTCGAGTAGGGTTTCATTGGTTTGTTGGAAGTTAACCAGAATTTTTTTGAGTTCATCATCCTTCCATTTTTCCAGTAATGGCAGGTCGGGTTGCACCAGGGCGACATTGATGGGTTTGCCAGAGGGGCTAGACCAGTTGGTGGTGCGAAGATAGGCTCCGCCTGCGCAAATGAAGAGTACGGCGATTAGCCCGCCGCCGATGACTTGCCGGCTCTGGCTGTATTCGATGAGCAGGGCGCAAAGTGCGCCACAAAATACGATAAATCCACTCAGTGCCATAACCCCAAAAAGCGGTGCCCAGCCGGCAATCCAGGTGTCGATAAAGCCATAGCCGATGTTGAGCCAGGGGAAGCCGGTAAGAAACCAGCTTCTCATCCATTCGCCCAGCACCCAAAGAGCGGGAAAAGCCAGGGTCGCGGCAATCGGTGGTGCGTTGCGAAACAGGCCGAATAGCGATAGCGGCAGGGCAAAAATAATGGCCATACCAAAGGTGAAGAGCGCGGTGAGCTGGCCAGCAAGTTCGATAGAGGCGTTACCGTAGTCGTGAATGCTGACATAAACCCAGCTGGTTCCGACGCCGTATAGGCCAAGGCCAAACACCAGGGCCAGGGAAAAGACCGCTCGTATGCTTTGGCCACGACATAGAAAACTGAGTATGAAGGTGCTGAATATAGCCGTAGGCCACCATGAAAACGGGGCTAGTGCCAAGGGTAGCAACCCACCGCTAATTAGGGCTAATAAAAAGGAGGATATGTTAGGTTTCTGTTCGGGCATGGCTGAAAGTCTTGGTTTGTCCGGTTTTATTATTGGTTTTTCTGGGGGGGTAGATCATCATACTTTAATGCCAAGTGATGGATTTGTCGCTCATCGCCGGCAATGACAGTGAAGTTGTAGGCGTTCAGTGACACTTCTTCCCCGACTTTGGGTAGATGACCGAAGGCCTGCGTGACCAGTCCACCAATGGTATCGAACTCATCTTCATTAAAGCCGGTATTAAAAAACGCGTTGAAGTCTTCAATGGTGGTCAGGGCGGGGAGCCGATGGCTGCCGTCGTTCTGGCGCTGAATGGGGTTCTGTTCTTCGAGGTCGGTTTCGTCTTCGATCTCGCCGACAATTTCTTCCAGAATATCTTCAATAGTGACCAGGCCGGCAACGCTGGCGTATTCATCCATGACGATGGCCATGTGATAGCGCTGTTCGCGAAATTCTTTAAGGAGCACATTGAGCCGCTTGCTCTCGGGGATGATGTTGGCCGGGCGGATAACATCGGCAATGGCAAAGTTCTCTTTGCCTTCAAGTAATAGCGGCAACAACTCTTTGGCGAGCAAAATACCTTTAATATCGTCAATGGACTCGCCAATGACCGGGAAGCGCGAGTGCTTGGACTCGGTTACCAGTGCCAGTATTTCTTCTATTTCAGCCGTTTCGGGGATCACCGTCATGCGTGAGCGCGGCACCATGATTTCTCGCACCTGCTGGTCGGCAACACTCAGTGCGCCTTCCATGATTTCCAGTGCCTCGCTGTCAATGACCTTGTCGTCATAGGCGCTGCGTAGAATTTCAGTGATGTCATCACGGGTGGCGGGTGTCGATGAAAAAATGCGGGCAAGTCGTCCCATCAAAGAGCGGGCCTGCCCGTTGGTACTGTCTTCGGTCATGGTAGTCGAGTCTCTTCTCTTAATGAGGGGCTGGATAAATAAGGTGGGGGGAAATTGAGGCCACATAAAAGGGTTGTTTCCAGGGCTTCCATCGCCTCGGCTTCATCTTCCTTTATGTGGTCATGGCCGAGCAAATGCAAGGTGCCGTGCACCAGCATATGCGCCCAGTGGGCCTCAAATGTTTTGTGTTGCTCAGTGGCTTCACTGCGCACGATGGCGGCGCAAATGACGATATCACCCAGTAGCGTTGATTCGACAAAGTCGGGAATATCCGCTGGAAAAGAGAGCACGTTGGTTGGCCCTTTTTTGCCGCGATAGTGCAAATTTAGTTCGGCACTCTCTGCGGCGCTGACAATGCGCACGCTAATTTCAGCCTCGGGCTTTTGATCGCCCAGTGCGGTGCAAATCCAGTGGCGTATCGACGGAGGTTCGGGTGCCTCTTCACCGCTGACATTGTCGACGTCGATAATGGTGTTTAGGTGCATTAATCGTCGTCCGTGGTTTTACTTTCGTAAACGTCGTAGGCATCGACGATTTTTTGTACCAGAGGGTGACGCACCACATCTTTCGATTGAAAGTGGGTAAAGGTAATGCCCTCAACCCCGTCGAGCACCTGACAGGCGTGAACCAGGCCGGAGCGCGTGCCCCGTGGTAAATCGATTTGTGTAGCGTCGCCGGTAATAACCGCAGTGGCACCAAAGCCGATGCGCGTGAGGAACATTTTCATCTGCTCGCGGGTGGTGTTCTGGCTTTCGTCGAGAATAATAAAGGCGCTATTGAGGGTGCGGCCGCGCATGTAGGCGAGGGGCGCGACTTCGATAACGCTCTTTTCAATCAGCTTGTCGACCTTTTCAACGCCGAGCATTTCGTACAGCGCATCGTAGAGGGGGCGCAGATAGGGGTCGACTTTCTGGGATAAATCACCGGGCAGGAAGCCAAGTTTTTCCCCCGCTTCAACGGCAGGGCGCACCAGTAGAATGCGTTCCACTTCATTGCGCAAATAGGCTTCCACCGCACAGGCGACGGCAAGGTAGGTTTTGCCAGTGCCCGCCGGGCCGACACCAAAGTTGATGTCGTGGGTTTGTATGGCGCGCACATAGTTTTGCTGGTTAATCCCCCGGGGGATGATCTTGCCTTTTTTGGTCTGAATCTCGCTGAAATTTTTAATATTGCTGGCAGCCGGATGCTCGGTGCTCTCTTCCATTGTGGTTTCCAAGTTCGATTGTTGCAGGTAAAGGTGCACCACTTCCGGCGTCAGGTTTTGCTGGTCGCGAGTTTCCCCATAGAGTTCGTGGAGCAGAGAGACCGCAAGTTGCGCGTGCTGGGGGTCGCCGTAAATAGCGAAGACATTGCCTCGATTGCGAATCTCGACATCGAGACGGCGTTCTATTTGGTGCAGGTGCTCATCAAGCTGGCCGCAAAGGTTGGCCAGACGGCGGGGATCGTTGGGCTCGAGAGTGATGGTGTCAGCGGCGGGTAGGGTATTCAAAGGGTGCGATTGAGCGCCTGTCTTGTCTATGGTTGTGGGGTATGGTTTAGGGTGCGGTTTGGGGCTAAGCATAGCGATTTTATCGGGCGATGAAAACCGCCCTTCGGGAGAATGTATAGACCGATAGTGTTGCGGGCCTCGGTTCGCTTAGCTGATGTTGTTATGTTTGACCGGCCTCTTTACGGCCGCTTTCTAATCAATGAGCGCGCCGCGCAGTGAGTTGGGCAGGGCTTCGGTAATTTCCACATCGACAAACTGGCCGATCTGTTGTTGGTCGCTGCAGGTGAAGTTGACCACGCGATTATTCTCAGTGCGACCCTGAAGTTGCCCGGGATCTTTGCGGGAAATACCCGATACTAATACGCGCTGCGTGGTGCCGACCATACGTCGACTAATCGCCATAGCTTGCTGAATAATACGGTCCTGCAGTATTTTCAGGCGCTGCTTTTTAGTTTCTTCGGGGGTGGTATCGGCAAAATCAGCCGCCGGTGTGCCGGGGCGGGCGCTGTACACAAAGCTGAAAGAATGGTCGAAACCGATACCTTCGATGAGTTTCATGGTGTCGGCAAAGTCGGTCTCCGTCTCGCCGGGGAAGCCGATAATAAAGTCGGACGACAGGCTGATATCGGGGCGTATTGCGCGAATTTTACGGATGATCGACTTATATTCCAGCCAGGTGTGGCCGCGCTTCATGGCGCTGAGAATACGATCAGAGCCACTTTGTACGGGCAGATGCAGATGGTTAACCAGCTCGGGCACCTCGGCGTACACGTCGATTAAAGACTGAGAAAACTCCATCGGGTGGGAGGTGGTAAAGCGAATGCGGTCAATGCCATCGATTTGCGCCACATAGGTGATCAGCTCGGCGAGATCGCAGAGACTGTCGCGACCGGGCATTTCACCGCGAAAGGCATTCACATTTTGGCCCAGCAGGTTGACCTCCCGCACGCCCTGGCTGGCCAGATGGGCAACTTCGGCAAGAATATCGGCGCTGGGGCGACTCACTTCTTCGCCGCGAGTGTAGGGCACAACACAGAAGCTGCAGTACTTTGAGCAGCCTTCCATAATTGACACGTAGGCCGATACGCCATCGGCTTCGGGCAGGGGCAGTTGGTCGAACTTTTCAATTTCGGGGAAGCTGACATCGATAACTGCACTGTTGCCCTGCTGGCGCTGTTGCATCATGTCGGGCAGGCGGTGCAGGGTTTGTGGCCCAAAAATCAGATCGACGTGGGGGGCGCGGCGGGCAATGGTGTCGCCCTCCTGGCTGGCGACACAGCCGCCGACACCAATAATGAGGTCGGGGTTGGCCTCTTTGAGTTTCTTCCAGCGGCCCAGTTGGTGGAACACCTTGTCCTCCGCCTTTTCGCGAATGGAACAGGTGTTGAGCAGCAGTACATCGGCCTCTTTGGGGTCGTCTGTTTGTACCATCTGGTGGCTCTCGCCGAGCAGGTCGCCCATGCGTGCTGAATCGTACTCATTCATTTGGCAGCCGTGAGTCACGATGTGAAGTTTTTTGATCGGGGTATCTGCCATGGGGGCTCGGGCGTGGTTGGCAAGGGCGGGCGATTATAGGCCTTCTTCGGTGCGTAGCCTAGGCGGGCTCCTGATAATCAAAGGAAAGGTAATACCCTATGTGCTAAAATCTCGCGCCTTTTCTACTCTCTCATTCGCTAAGCTGTAAATATTATGTCCAAAGATCCAATCTATAAAGTCATATTCTTTAATCAGGGACAGGTCTTTGAGCTGTACGTGCGCTCTGTCTATCAGAGTGACTTGATGGGTTTTCTGGAAGTTGAAGAGTTTGTGTTTGATGAGCGCTCGAAAATGATTGTCGATCCGGGCGAAGAAAAGCTAAAAAATGAATTTGCCAGCGTCAAGCGCAGTTATATTCCTTTGCACTCAGTGGTTCGTATCGACGAAGTTGATAAAGAAGGGGCCTGTAAAGTTACGGACTTTAAAGGCGGTAATGTGACGCCGCTGAGTTTTCCGACTATGTCTCCCCCTGGCCCGAAAAAAACAGATTAATAATCAGGGACTTAATTGGCGGCTAGTCGCGGCTGATCCATAAACCGGTAAGGCCAAGTTGAACTTGCAAGCCCTGGGCTTGTTGTTCAGCCTTTTCTCTCGTTGTAAAACCATTGGCCCTAATTCGATAAAAAGTTTTGCCATTGACGACAATGGGCTGAATAGATGTTTTCGCCTCTATTTTATGGACTTTTTCAAAGGCGCTGTTGGCGGTTTTAGCATCTGAAAAACTCGCGATATTGATAAACCAGCTTTCCGTTGCACTATTGTCCGCGGCGGCGGTGTTGTTTGTCGCGGCGACAGGGGCTTTGTCACTCTTGGTTTCAGCGGGTGCGTTGGTGTCAGGCTGGCGGGTGGCAGTTTGAGCTGTCTGCGTATGACTTGGCTCGTTACGGAAGCTCGTTTTATTAATCTTACTGTTGAAGTCGGCGATTTCTGTTTCTAGCGTTGTTAGGCGTGAGCCGGCCTGCTCTGTGTCTGTTGCAAGCTCGGTTTGAAGAGCGCTGATTGTGTCGCTGAGTTTTCTCTGGGCTTGTTTGAGTGCGAGGAATTCCTGCTCAGTTTTGGCGAAGTTATCGTTGTCCTTCAGCAGGTTGGTGGCTGGGAGGGGCGCTGTTTGCGCTTCAATTAGCTCAAGGCGCTGGCTTAACTTGTCGACTTTCTGCTGAGTGTCCCATGCGTAATTACCGCTAAACAGCGCCAGGGTTAATGTGATGCTGGCAATTATCCAAGGTGTTATTTGGGTTGAGCTAGAAGGTGGCGTGGTGCGCTGGGCTGCGGGCGGAGGGG
Organism: Gammaproteobacteria bacterium 50_400_T64; assembly: GCA_002162755.1. Taxonomy (GTDB): domain Bacteria; phylum Pseudomonadota; class Gammaproteobacteria; order Pseudomonadales; family Porticoccaceae; genus Reddybacter. Next base: position 33,612 of record MAAS01000016.1, read on the forward strand.
AGGCCCTAAGTGTTGTTCTATCCTTGTCTGCTGGCTCGCTGGGTCGGTATTGGGCTCTAGCAGGGGAGGGCGCTGTCAGCTTTGGCTCGCCAGGGCGCGGGGCGTGGCTGCTGTTATCCTCGGCGGCTTCGCTGCTCAATGGTGGCGCCTTCGTTTTCAAGGTTTGTATTCGTGCCAGAGAAGGGCTTAAGTTTCTATTGACCTTGTTTTCCATAGCAGTTTGGGCGCTGGCATTTTGCTGTAGATGTATGGGCTTATTCATGGCAAGAGGGCTAATACTTGATTTAGTAGGTATGTACCCTTAAGTGAATGCAGTAATTGTGCCGTTGGATTTTTTCTCTAAAAACCGGGTACTTACGCATATATTTTTTGTTAAACTGGACGAATGGTAGGCTCTTACCCTGAAGGGTGTCGTTTTTTTGACGCTTAATGCCAGCGGCGTGGCGCTTAGGGTTATTGTTTTTCTGTATTAGTTAACTTGGAGTTGGCGAGAACAAACAAATGGCTTTTGATTCGGTAGATCGTAATGGAAACGGCAAGACGGCATTATTAATGCGTTTGGCCGTTGAGTTAACACGGCTTGCTCAGGGGCGAGACCAGCAGCTTGATTATATACTTGAGCAGTTAAGAGCTTCTCTGCATGAAAATACACCCTCGGCAGAATTTAAAGGAAGTGCTGCCCGCTTTCTTAAGTATATTGTGTCCGGGGATGTGGATTTCGCCAATGAGTTTGAATGCTCAATAAAAGAATCTGCTGTTGAGTTATTCTCGGTGATTGAGCGCTGCTTTCCTGGTGTAAAGCAGATTTCATGCATCAAAGAAGATTTAATGCTCGCCTCCTCGTTGCAGGAGACCGTAGGGCTTGTTGAAAAAATCATCCCCTTACTTGCTGATATTAGTTTAAGCGGCTCGTCCTCAGCGCCGGAGCTGGATGTTTCGGTGACATCGGGCTCATTGGCCGATCCCCAAGGTGAGTATTCACTCGCCTATGTACTCGACGTTGTCGGTTCGGCTTTGGGTAAACTGCTAGACCAGCTGAATTTATTAGAACCGTCCAATGGCCGGGTTGACAGTGTTAGGGGTGACCTTAATCGTATAGCCAGTATGGATGAGCTGGAGGTGGTGCTTGGCGAGACGCTAAGCCTGGTTATTGATGTTGCCCGACAAATTGAGGAAGAGCGCCAGTTTACAGAGCAGTTTTTGTCGCAATTGCGATTGCACCTTAAAAGCCTGGAAGAGGGTATTAGTGATTCGATTGATATTGATGCGTCATTGGATAATGTCGATAAAATTCAATCGGAGGTGGGCGGCGAGGTATCGAGTATTGAGTCGGCTATTAATGAAAATGATGATTTGGCGCTGCTAAAACAAATTATCCGTACCCGCACTGAACGATTGTCAGCCAAAATGTCGGATTATGTTGAGGCTGAAAAAAAGCAGCTTGAAGAAGCGAGGGATAAAATAGATAGCCTTACTCGCCAGACGCAGGCAATGAATGTAGAAGTGGAAGGTCTTCGCCATCAGCTGATGGAAAAACAGCAGGTACTGGCGCTGGATCCCCTTACCGGTGTCGCTAATCGAGGCGGCTTTGATAAGCGCTTCGATGAGGAGTTGGCCCGTAGCCAGCGCATCGGGTTTCCACTGTCGTTATTGGTTATCGATATCGATAAATTCAAATATGTTAACGACACTTTCGGGCATAAAGCCGGTGATAGAGTGCTGCAAACTATTGCCAAATTAATGGCGGGTAGAGTGCGAGAGACTGACTTTATTGCGCGCTACGGGGGTGACGAGTTTGTTTTATTGCTGCCCGGTACGCCTGCTGAAGACTCAAAATCCGTGGCGCAGGGCTTCTGTGATGCGGTGAAGCGTTGTGGTTTTCACAGTCGCGGTCAGTCGGTTGAGGTTTCCCTTTCCATTGGTATTGCTCAACTTCGAGAGGGTGATACCGGTGAGATTTTGTTTGAAAGAGCCGATGCAGCCATGTACGAAGTGAAAAATAATGGCCGCGATGGTTGTGCTATCGCGCCATAGTGGCGGATTAGTCTCATGCTGTGGATGGTTGTGATAGGTTCTTAATCACTTTAGCGGCGGCGGGCGTTTAGCCTTTCGACGGCGGCGGTATAGTTTAGGATTGCCTGCGTTGTTGGCGGGTCGAGATTAACAAAGTGGCAGCCTATTTTGCTTCTTGAGCTGTGTTCGGTATCAATCTGTCTGCGTACCTCTGCTTCGGCAATAATCGTTTTGTCATCCAGTGTTTTGAAGATACATTGCGCAATCTTATCGCCAGGGTTTAATTTGCTGTCGCCTGGGATGGTGAGCAAGGCCCCGCTGGCCGAAATATCGCTGATTTGTCCTGTTACTACCTGATTGTCACTCAGAATCAAATGAACCTCCGGCGAGGACATTATGCTCACGGGGGCTCGGTAACTAGAGCGGCGTTGCGATTGGTAGATCGTGCCAGGTAGTGTTGAGCGGTAGCGAACCAGCCCTTTCGTTTTGTGATGCCCAATGATAGTAGCCTCAAAATCGACATTAATCCCTTTTAGCCAGCCGCTTACGCGGTAATGTTTCTTTTCAAGAAGTGCCGCGTGGCCGGTGCTATCGGCGAGCTCGTCTAGCTCAATCCAGTCATCTGTAGAGTCGATTGCTAAAATAATACTAACGAACTCCTCGTTGCTGCCCGCTATTGATAAGTTCAGCTGACAGCGGCTTTCCTGTAGTGCTTTGAGGATTAGTCGTTTGTGTGCTCTTATTTTTATACCGTCACCACGTAGGGTGGGGTGGGCGTGTTCAGTATTTTCTTCTGACATTAGCGTTGCTTGGAAAGGCGGGCGGCCATATTAGCGTGTTGATCTGGCGTTTGTCGTGGGGCTAAGGGCGAGTGTTGATTTGTGAATGTATCTTTCAGGCTTTGCCCAGAGGATTGGACAGTGACTGCCGAGGAGGCGTGCCGTTTGCGCTGTAGGTTTGTACTGTCTCAATACTACCGCGGCGCAGCACCTGCAGTGCTTGCTCGGTGACGAGCTGGTTTTTCCTGATCATAGTGCCCACGAGCAGGTTCTCTTCCTTGCAGCGTTGGCTTGCGTCGCAAAGCGCTTGCCAGCTGTCGTGGAGTTTCTGGTCCGCATTATTAGCCAGTATGGCTTGCAGGCCTGCTAAGCCGGGTGCCGCCCCTTGTTTTTTGAGGGCGGCATCGCGCTGCGGGTCCATCGCTTGCAGGGCTTGAGCGGCACCCAGTTTTTTCTCGATGGCTGTTTCGAGAATCGTTGTATCTTGTTCGGAGAGAGCGGCCCTCTCCTCGCCGAGTGCGCAAAGGAGCTCGTGAGTCAGAGAGGTTGTTTTGTCTAATAGGCGAATAAAGTCTTTCACGCGTCAATACCGGATTGATTACTAGAGTGTTTGTAGAGGGTGCTGCCAGGGTTCGTAATGAACTAGGCCATGCCCTGCTCAAAGCTAATCAGTTTTTTGGCAATGCTATCCGTGTTGATGGTGTAGGAGCCATCGCTCAGGGCTTGCTTGATACTAGCGACTTTTTCAGCGTCAAAACCTGGCATTTCGGCGAGGGTTTTTTCGACCTGCAGTAACTTGAGGGCAGAGTCGGTAACCGTAACGGTGCTTGACCCCTCGGCCTGTGGCTGAGAGCTGCCTTTCTCGGGGGCGACATCATGTGTGGCACCCGCTTTCTTTCCAGTGCTGGTGCTGAGCCCCACGTTGTTACTTGCTGGCTGTCTGATTTCCATCGTGCTCGTCCTTCCCGGTTTACAGTGTCTAAACACTGACAGTTAGCTTATCGGCATCTTTACAAAAAACTTTAATATTCTTGTGGATTAAAACGTATCCGCCTTCTTCTTTAGTCGGCTTGAACTACGCCAGAGGCCAAAATAGTGCCGTCGACAATTTTACTGGATGACACGTTTTGCACACGTATCCTTTCCCCTACTGCGCCGCTGGTCAAAGCGATAGCCGTAACACTCACCATTAAGCCCCGTTTGCCGGCCTGCAAATCGACGCGTTGGCCTTTTTTAATGATTTGGGGCTCTGCCAGTATCGCACTGGTGAATACGGCGTTACTGGCCAGGTTTTTTTTAAGAACCTTGCCAATAATTTGTTCGGGCTTGTTCAAGTAGGCGGTGTTGAGTTGGCTGGTATTTCTCGATTGCCGTGAAATGTCATCGGCGCTGATAAGGTGCCCGCGTTGCAGATAGGTGGCGGCAACCAGAACCTGGCTGATGGTAGTGATATTAGCGGAAACATAGAGTGTCCAGGGGCGCGGGCCCGTACAGCGTACGCCGACGGTTGTCTTGCTTTGTATTGCTGCACTCGAAGGCAAGAAGGTATCGAGTGGGCTGCCGCAAACAGGCAGTGTTAAGCGAGCATCAATTTTGCCGATGCTGATGGTTGTGTTGGCTCGATTCTGGATGTCAGGGTGCTGCGCGAGTAAATCTTCCGCAGCAGACCGAATGCTGTCGATCGATTGAAACCCCTCTTCCCCTGCTAGAGCGACCTTAGGCAGCGGTGCGCCGAGTAGCACAAGCGCCATTATTATAGGCGAGAGTGTGCTGATAGTGCGTATGGCGGCGGTGAGTCGCTGGGTCACAGTGCGCAGGATGGATGATGTTGAGCAGGGAGTAGTCAATTTTTTGGCATCTTTTGTCTGTATTTATCACTGAATCAGTATTTTGTAGAAGTAGTGCAATATCCGGGCCGCATATCTTTTGACGACCTCTTCACCACCCCTTTTAAAACACACTAGAGCGCGGCATTGGCTTTGCCGTTGTCCGGCAGGCCATTGCCGCCGCAAGGCTTATTCGACGGCTTTGTTTATATAACTTGTTGAAATATAGGGGTTATATATTTTGGCACAAGGGTTGCAATAACTTTGTCAGTGCGGTTTTAAGCGATGATTAGGAAAGTAAAATATGTCTGCTCAATTTGGATCAATACTCGGCAAGCAAGCCCAGGGCCTCTACTTTCATGCCCAAAGAGCAGAGCTGCTGGCGGCCAACATTGCGAATGCTGAAACGCCGGGCTACAGAGCGCGGGATGTGGATTTTCGTTCAGCGTTACGTGCAGCGGGTGTCGATAGGCTGGAGCAGAGTCACGAGCGCCATCTGCCGTCGAATTCAGGTTTCCAGTCAGCTGTTTTTTATCGCCAGCCCGCTCAATCATCCATCAATGGCAATACGGTTGATATGGCGAAAGAGCAAACGGCCTACGCCGAAAATGCACTGCGCTATCAAGTCAATTTGCGTTTTCTGGATGGCAAGATAAAAAGCATGATGCTGGCCTTAAGGGGAGATTAAGTCATGAGCTTAGAAGGTGTAATGAGAGTGTCGGGATCAGCGCTGGCGGCACATACCGTGTGGCTCGATACCGTTGCCAGTAACTTGGCGAATTCTGAGGTGGTGAGTGGTAGCGCTGATGATGTCTATCGTTCACGTCAGCCAATATTTGCCACCATGATGAAACCCTTTGGTGATCATAAAGGTGCTGTGGGCGTCACCGTTGAAGGTGTTGTTGAGTCGGGGCCTCCCGGCAGAAAAGAATATGCGCCAAACCATACCCTTGCTGATGGCGATGGCTATATCTACCACAGTAACGTCAATACCGTTGAGGAGATGGCCAACATGATCGCCGCCTCTCGGGCCTATCAAAATAGTGTTGAAGCGATGAATACAGCCAAACAATTACTGACGCAGACCTTGAGTCTGGGTCGTTAAGGAGACGAGTAATGCAATCTGATATTGCAACTATTTTAGGTGTCGAACAAACCGGTGGTTTGGGTTCGGGGGTAAAGAAGAAAGAAGAGCTGGGTCAGGAGGAGTTTATGCGCTTGCTAGTGGCGCAGTTGAACAATCAGGACCCCACCAAGCCAATGGACAATGCTGAGTTTTTATCACAAATAGCCGAATTTAGCATGGTGGATGGGATTCAAGGTATGGAGACCTCTCTCTCAGACCTCGGTGCATCGATGATGTCCACCCGTGCTATGCAGGCCTCGTCTCTGGTGGGGCGCGATGTGATCAGTGCGTCCAACCAGGCCGCTTTTGCCCCGGGTGAAGAAATCGAGGGCGTGATAGCCATACCAGGCAGTGCGTCGGCTGTACAGATACAAATATCGGATAGTAGTGGACAGCTGGTTAAGGTTCTTGATATCGGAAATGTAGACGCGGGTCTTCACAAGTTCTCCTGGGATGGTTTGCTCGATGATGGCGCTTCCATCGACACGGGAAACTATAAGGTCACGGCCAGCGGCTTAGTCGATGGGGCCGTGGAAGCATTACCTGCCTTTGCTTCGGTTCAGGTCACCAGCGTCTCGATTGGCGCAGGTGGATCGGAAATTAGTTTGAATCTGGATGGTGGGGATTCGGTGTCTTACGCCGATGTTCTCCAGTACTTATAAGCTTAAGAGGATTTAGTCATGGGATTTGAAACAGCAGTATCGGGTATTCGAGCAGCCTCATCTCAGCTCGGCATTATTGGCAACAACATCGCCAACAGCTCCACCTCGGGCTTCAAGCAGGCGCGGGGTGAGTTTGCCGATGTGTTCGCCGCCAGTGCTCTGGGTGTGGCCTCCAACTCCATCGGTCGAGGTGTTGAGCTAACGTCAATTGCCCAGCAGTTTACTCAGGGTAATATTAGTTTTACCGATAGCTCTCTGGATCTGGCGATTAGTGGTACGGGCTTTTTTATGCTCGACGATGGGGGTGTTACTCGCTTTACGCGTTCGGGTGCTTTCGCGGTCGATTCCGAGGGCTTCGTCACCAATAACGAGGGGCTGCGTTTACAGGCTTTCGGGGCCGATACGACGGGGCAAATTACCGGTTTGATCGATGACGTACGTCTGACAACCTCGCAAATCGAGCCCATTCCCAGTTCTTCAATTGATATTACGGCCAACCTGGATTCTCGGGAGGAAGTGCCTCTGCTGACCTTTGCTGCACCCTTCGATGCTTTTGCCTCGCCGCCGACGGCCCCCAGTGCTGATATGTACAATGGTTCTACCTCGCTGACGATCTACGACAGCCTGGGCAACCCCCACGACTTGACGACCTATTTTGTTAAAACGCCAACGGCCAATGAGTGGGAGGCCCACGTCACTATTGATGGTGTTACCCCGGGTGGCATAGCGGCACCTCAACTTATGAGGTTTAATAATACGGGTCAATTTGATGCCGCTACCCTGCCGGTTGAAGTGACCGTGGCCAACTGGAATCCTGTGGATTCCTCTGGCGCTGGGACGGGCGCCGTGACACCTCAGTCCTTCAAAATTGACCTGTCGACCACCACACAGTTTGGTAGTGACTTCGGGGTGAGCTTTATCTCCCAAAATGGCTTCTCTTCAGGGCAGTTGCGGGGTGTTGAGATCTCCGACACCGGCATTATTTTCGCTCGTTATACCAACGGTCAGTCTTTTGCACTGGGTCAGGTAGCACTGGCCAACTTTGCCAACCAGCAAGGCTTGCAGCCACTGGGTAGTACGGCCTGGGCGGAGACCTTTGCCTCGGGTGTGGCGACCATCAGTGAGCCGGGCACAGCGGGTCTGGGTTTGATTCAGTCCGGTGCGCTGGAGGATTCTAATGTCGATATCACCCAGCAGTTGGTCAATATGATTACCGCACAGCGCAACTTCCAGGCAAACGCCCAGGTGATTCAAACGGAAGATGCCGTGACTCAAACCGTTATCAACCTACGTTAAATACTGAAAGGCTGAACAGTTATGGGTAACTATCTTTATACGTCGATGGTTAGTGCTAGCGAGATTATGCGCGGCATGGCCGATGTCACACACAACCTGGCCAACGCCAGTACCACCGGCTTTCGTGCTGATCTGTCGATGTTCAGATCGGTAGCGCTTCCTGGTGCGGTCAATGGCGGCGGTGCGCCGGTGTACGAGCGCGCCGGTATTGATACCAGCTTTGGTGCCCTGCAAAACACCGGGGTCGACCTCGATGTAGCGGTTAATGGCGCGGGCTGGATTGCCGTGCAGGCTGATGGTGGCGGCGAAGCCTACACGCGTCGGGGTGACTTGCGTCTTGACTCTCTTGGTCAGCTAACCAATGGGGCGGGCCAGGCAATTATTGGTGATGGCGGGCCTTTAGCCATACCGCCCCATAGCAAAATGGAAATTGCCGCTGATGGCACCATCACTATTCAGCCCCTTGGCCAGGGCCCCGATACGCTGGCAGTGGTGGGGCGTATCAAGTTGGTCAGTCTTGATGACGATGCCTTATTTAAAGGCCGCGATGGTTTGTTGCGCCTTAAAGGTGGGGCCGCGGCTCAAGAGGACGCCAGCGTGACGTTGGTTTCGGGTGCTCTTGAGGCCAGCAATGTCAACACCATCTCCACCATGGTGAAGATGATCGAGCTGCAAAGAAGCTATGAAACTCAGATCAAAATGATGAAAACCGCTGCCGATAATGATCGTGCGTCGGCCGCTTTGATGAAAATGAATTGATCGTTAAATAGACGATAGCTGATCAAATAAAGAGCGTTTTGGAGAGATAACATGCAAGAATCACTGTGGATAGCTAAGACCGGGTTAGACGCGCAACAAACTCGCATGGCGACCATTTCAAACAATTTGGCCAACGTCAGTACGGCGGGTTTCAAGCGTGGTCGGGCTGTTTTTGAAGACTTGCTTTATCAAAACCTGCGCCAGGTGGGTGCTCAATCATCTCAGGATACCCAGCTGCCATCGGGTTTGATGCAGGGTACGGGGGTGCGCGTCGTTGCCACCGAAAAGCTTTTTACCCAGGGCAACCTTGAGACCACGGAAAACGCGCTGGATGTGGCGATTGAAGGTAAGGGTTTTATTCAGGTGTTGATGCCCGATGGCGCTATTTCCTACACCCGCGACGGCTCGATGGCCCTCGATTCCGACGGCCAACTGGTTAGCTCCAACGGTTATCCCATAGAGCCCTCCATCACTATTCCCCAGGACGCTCAGTCGATCACTATCGGCAGTGACGGTACGGTTTCGGTATTGTCACCGGGCGATACCGAACCCTCTCAGGTGGGCACCTTGCAGTTGGCTGATTTTGTTAACCCCGCGGGCCTACAGGCCATTGGTAAGAACCTCTATCTGGAATCGGGTTCCAGCGGCAGCCCGCAGACGGGCAATCCGGGGCTCAACGGGCTGGGTTCAATTATGCAGGGCTACATTGAAAGCTCAAACGTCAATGTTGTGGAAGAGCTGGTGTCGATGATTGAAACCCAGCGCGCTTACGAAATGAACTCCAAGGCGATTTCCACTACCGACCAAATGCTGCAGTACATCAGTAATAACCTCTAAGTCGCACTTGAATAGAAACGGGACAGAGCGATGAACAAGACCATGAAAACAAGCCGTAAAAGTGTGCTGCTAAAGCGCCTTTATAGTCTTTCGCTACTGGCGGGCGTGGCGCTATTAAATGCCTGCACGGTGATGCCCGAGCACAGCGAGCCGGGCTATGAGTCGGTGGCACCCGTCGCCATGGTGAGACCTGAGCAAAATACCGGGGGTATTTACCAGGCGGGTTACAACCTGGTGCTGTTTGAAGATCAGCGCGCCAGTCGTGTCGGTGACATTATTCAGGTGTTGTTAGTGGAACAGACGGACGCGACGAAAAGCAGCAAAACGGAAATCGATAAAGACAGTAAAGCCACCTTGCCAGCACCGACCTTATTTGGTCATTTGCTCAATGGTCTTGGTCTTGGTGTTGACTCAAGTTCCGAGTTTGAGGGCGAAGGCAAGAGCAATCAAAGCAACCGCCTCAGCGGCAGCATTGCCGTGACCGTGTCGCAGGTGCTGCCCAATGGCAATCTCATCGTACAGGGCGAGAAGTGGATACAGATTAACCAGGGCAGTGAGTTTATTCGTATCAAGGGTATTGTGCGGCCCTCCGATGTGAGCTCTGACAATACGGTGTTATCGACCCACGTTGCCAATGCCAAAATTTCTTACGGTGGTCGAGGGTCTTTGAATGAAGCCAATACTAGCGGCTGGTTGGTGCGCTTCTTTATGACCCCCCTCTGGCCCTTTTGATACGTCACTTTCACTGATTAGGAGTAGGCAATAATGACTAACTATTCACCAGTACGAACGTTGATTTTGAGGCTTAAATGCCTGCGTTTGCCCGGCCTTATGGCAGCGTTGTTACTTTGCGCGGCACTACCGGTCGCGGCGGAGCGATTAAAAGACATTACCTCCATTGCCGGTGTTCGCTCCAACCACCTGGTGGGTTATGGATTGGTGATTGGTCTCGACGGTAGTGGCGATTCGACTAATTCGGCACCCTTTACCGTACAGAGTTTAAAAAGCATGCTCGCCAAATTTGGTGTGGTTGTGCCGCCGGGCGTTAACCCGTCTTTGAAGAATGTTGCCGCAGTCATGGTACACGCTGAGTTGCCGCCCTTTGCCAAGCCTGGGCAAACCATCGATATTACAGTGTCCTCTATTGCTAACGCGAAAAGCCTGCGCGGCGGTAGTTTGCTGATGGCACCCTTAAAAGGTGCTGATGGCCAGACCTACGCCATCGCTCAGGGCAACATGGTTGTTGGTGGCTTTGGTGCCGAGGGTGGCGATGGCTCCAGTGTGACGGTTAATATTCCCAGTGTGGGGCGGATTCCCAACGGTGCGACCGTCGAGCGAGAAGTGCCTACGCCCTTTTCTCAGCCTGGCCCACTGGTGCTGAATTTAAAAAACCCCGACTTCACCACCGCGATGCGCGTTGCTGAAAAAATTAATGCGGTGGTTGGTGAGGGAACCGCTCTCCCCATCGATAGCTCATCTGTTCAAGTGCAATCGCCCGCTAATTCGGGACAAAAAGTAGCGTTTTTAGCCATGTTGCAGGCCATTGAAGTGACACCTGGCGAAGCACCTGCTCGGGTCATCGTCAATGCGCGTACCGGCACGATTGTGATTGATAGCCATGTGCGTGTTATGCCAGTCGCCGTGTCCCACGGCAGTCTCACAGTCTCGGTTTCAGAGTCCTTTGATGTAAGCCAGCCCGGCCCATTTTCCCGGCGCGGTAACACGGTAGTGGCACCCAGCACTGAGGTGGCTATTACCCAGGAAAATAACCCCATGTTTTTACTGGGTAGCGAAACGGGCATCTCACTAGAGGAGCTCGTTAGAGCAGTCAATAATGTGGGCGCGGCCCCCGGCGATATTGTCTCGATCCTTGAGGCGATCAAGCAGGCCGGTGCCTTGCGCGCTGAACTGATTGTGATCTAAGGGATTCAGACATGGCCATTCAAGCTTTATCTAACTCACCAGTCTCTGCTCAGCAGGTCTACCACAGCTTTTCCGGCTTTGAGCAGATGCGTGCCCAGGCTCGCGATGGCGATAGTGAAGCCTTGTCTGGTGCAGCCAAGCAGTTTGAATCTGTGTTTGTGCAGATGATGCTCAAGGCGATGCGTGACACCGTGCCTGAAGGTGGTTTGTTTGAAAGCGAGCAATCTGACTTTTACGAAGGCATGTTCGACCAGCAAATCTCCCTCAATATTGCCAACGGCAAAGGGATTGGCCTGGCTGAGGTTATTGAGCGCCAAATGAATGGTATGCAGGCGGGAACAGCGGCCGGTGATGAGCAGATTGATGGGGCAAAAGCGCCCTTGCAAATGCCCGTGCGCTCGCCTTTTGCGGCGCTGGGTCGTCCCTCGGCTATCGACCAGCCCCGTGTTAAGGCAGAGCTTGTTCAGCAGGATGCCGAGCAAGCCCGTTCGCAAGCAGCCGCAAACTGGACGCCCGCCAGCCCGCAGGCTTTCGCCGATGAATTGCGCCCCTACGCACAACGCGCCGCAGCAAAACTCGGTGTTAGCGAAAACCTGCTTATCGCCCAGGCGGCGCTGGAAACCGGTTGGGGGCAAAAAGTGATGCCGCGCAACGACGGTGGCAGCAGCTTTAATCTCTTTGGTATTAAAGCGAATGCCAGCTGGCAGGGTGATAAAGCCAGCACCGCGACCCTCGAATACCGCGATGGCATCGCCCGGCGCGAGCGCGCAGAGTTTCGTGCTTACGCATCACTCGAGCAATCCTTTGACGACTACGTGACTTTTCTACGTGAGCAGCCACGCTACAGCGATGCTCTGAGCGCGAGCGGTGACAAAGATTTTGCCGAGGCCTTGCAAAAGAGTGGTTACGCCACTGACCCTGCTTATGCAGAAAAAATACTCGCCGTAAAACAGCGTCTCGACCGGGGTGAAGCGACAACGCTGGCCACGAGCGTGACGGTTAGCGGAGACAGGAGCTAAGCCCATGGCCAATTTATTAGGTATCGCAACATCGGGCCTGAGCTCCATACAGCAAGCCCTGGCCACGACGGGGCATAATATTACCAACGTCAATACCGAGGGCTATAGTCGCCAGGTTGCTGAATTTTCGACCTTGCCAGCACAGCGACTCGGTAATTCTTTTCTGGGTAGTGGCGTTGAAGTCGGCACGGTGGGAAGGGCTTACGATAATTTCGTTGTCGGCGAACTGCGTACGCGCTCCAGCAAGCTCGGCTTAGCCACGGCTTATGAATCAATGGCTTCAAGCCTTGATAGTTTGGTGGGTAATAGCGACAACGGTTTGGCGCCGGCTCTGGAAGGCTTTTTTAATGCCATACAAGGTGTTGCCAGTGACCCCAGCAGCCTTTCGGCGCGGCAAATTCTTCTTTCCGATGCGGAAATCCTCACCGACCGCTTTACTCAGCTCAATACCAGCCTGCAGGGTTTTGGGCGTGAAGCCAATAGTCGTGTGACGTCTGCGGTGGGTGAAATTAACGGTCTTGCAAATAACCTGGCGGCGCTGAATGGCAATATTGTGCTGGCCCAGAGTACCGGGGCAAGCCCCAACGACCTTTTGGATCAACGTGATTCCTTGTTGATGCAGCTTTCAGAAAAGGTGGGCATTATCAGCCTTGAGCAGTCTGATGGTGCGATCAATGTTTTTCTCGGCAAAGGTCAGCCCCTGGTCATTGGCGGTGAGGCCAAAAACTTGGTCGTTGTTGATAGCGACATTTATCCGGGCCGTCTGGAAATTGGTGTGCCGAAACCGGGCGGCTTTACCGAGATAATCTCCGGTCAAATTAGCGGGGGTGAGTTGCAGGGCGTGATCGATTTTCGCTCCCGGGTACTTGATCCCGCCTTGTCTGAATTGGGGCGAGTGGCGCTGGGCATCACCAACCTGATCAATGCCCAGCACCAACTGGGTGTTGATTTAAACGGCCAGTTGGGTGGCGATTTCTTCTCCCCGATTGGCTCTTCGGTGATCCCCTCCACCAAAAATACGGGAAGCGCCACCGTCAGCTTAAGCATTGACAATGCTTCCGACCTTAAAGCATCTGACTACCTCTTGGTTTACGACGGTGCCCAGTGGGATTTAACGCGCACGTCCGATGGCGCCTCAAGCAATGGCGCAGGGCCGTTTGCACTTGACGGTATAACGGTGAATATTGCCGGTGGTGCGCCTACTGCAGGTGATACCTATCTGTTGCGTCCCGTTCATGGGGCGGCCGGTGGTTTTGGCCTGCAACTGATTGCGCCCGATCAATTTGCCGCCGCCGCGCCGGTGGTTTCTTCCCTCTCGCTTGGCAATATTGGTTCGGCTGAAATAGCTGACCTGAAAGTCACGAGTACCACGGGCCTGCCGCTGGCTGGCGCTATTACCCTAACCTATAACCCCGATGCTCTGGGTGTGGGTGTGCCGGGCTACGACGTCGTCGGCGGGCCGGGCGGCACCATTGCCTTTAACCCGGCGACCGAAAGCGGGGGCAAAACATTTACTTTTGCCGGGTCTGGTGGTTTGAGCTTTACGCTCAGTGGTATTCCCGACAGTGGTGATGTCATTACCCTGTCGGCCAATAGCGGTGCCCCTGGTGACAACCGCAACGCCTTATTATTGGCCGGTATGCAAAGCGAACGCTTGCTGGATGGCAGCTCGGCAACCTTTGGCGAGGCCTACAGCGGCATGATTGGCGGAGTGGGTGTGTCGACCCGCCAGGCTCGGGCCAATTTACAGGCCGAAGACAGTTTAATGGATAGCGCCGTTGCCGCCCGTGAACGGGTCTCTGGCGTTAACCTCGAGCAAGAGGCCGCCGAGCTGGTGCGCCTACAGCAGGCCTACCAGGCCGCCGCTCAACTGGTGGCCATTACCGATACTCTTTTCCAGACACTGTTGAATGCCACGCGACGTTAAGCCGATAGGGAGCTTGTAATGACTATTTCAACAGCGCAAATCTTTCGCCTGGGTGTTAACGCTATTCTTGAGCAGCAAGAAAGTCTGACGCGCACCCAGCAGCAAATCGCCAGCGGTCGGCGTATACAGAAGCCCTCCGACGACCCCTCCGGCGCGGTTAAAGTGCTCGATATTGAAGAGCAAATTGCCGTTACGGATCAGCATCTGCGCAATGATGGCTTTGCCCGCACTGAACTCTTTTTAGAAGAAGGTGCGATGCAGGGTGCCGTCAATGTATTACAGCGGGTACGGGAATTAATGATACAGGCCAACAACGACACCCAGTCTGAAGCGACGCGCGGCACCATTGCCACCGAAATGCGGGCGCGGGTCGATGAGCTGCTGGCTTTGGCTAACACCCGCAATGCCAGTGGTGACTACCTCTTTGCCGGTTTTAATCTCGATACCCAGCCCTTTAGCAGCAGTGGGGGTGTCGTGACCTATCACGGAGACCAGGGTCAGCGTCGTATTCAGGTGGGCCCCTCATCCTTAATACCTGTTAGTGACTCAGGTACTGATGTCTTTGAGCGAATAAAAACGGGTAACGGTGCTTTAACCGTGAGTACGGCAACGGCGAACAGTGGCTCGGGGTTGATAAAATCACTGAGCCAAAGCAGCGGTTTTACGCGCGACGTCTACACCCTGAGCTTTAGCCAGGCCAGCGCAACGGCGCCGGTCACCTATGCGATGAATGGCGCCGTAACAGGGCTTGTGGCATCGGGCAATTATGTGCCGGGCGACTCTATTTCGTTTAACAGTATTGAGCTGGTGATCGAAGGCGAGCCTGCCAATGGCGATGTGTTTACCGTTAGCCCAGCGGCGCAACAGGACATTTTTGCCACACTCGCAACGATTGCCAGTGCCCTCGAAGGCCCCTCGACCGAGGCCGCTGATAATGCCAAATTTCACAATGCGATGGGTGAAGGCTTGAATAATATTGACCGTGCCCTGGATAACTTCCTGCGCGTACGGTCAAATATTGGCTCTCGCCTGAACAACCTGGATAGCCAAAGTGAAGTGAATGAAAACTTTCTACTGCGCATGAGAGAGGCCCGTTCGGACGTTCAGGATCTCGACTTCGCCGAAGCCATCAGTCGCCTCAGCGCCCAATCCACCTCGCTGGAGGCCGCGCAAAAAGTGTTTATTGAAGTGCAGGGTCTCTCCCTATTTGATTATCTTTAATCGGGTTTTGAATTGCGGATCAGGTAAGCTCGCGTATAGCCCCTTTATTAATACCTTGTTAACGGCAATCCTGCGCTGCCTGTTGCCGTTTGTGGCGCGTTAAAAAGGGCCGTTGTCATCTTAAAAACAGACCTGCGTCACAAAAAAAACCGCTTTTCGAATTTTCTTTAAAAAGTCCTAAAGATTCCCCCGGCCCTGTCGATAACATTTGCGGAGGCAGCACTTACTGGTGTTTTTACAACACCACTCAACTCAGTAAGGCCGCCATAAATAGCAAAGTGTTTCAGCCAAAAAGCAAACCCCGTGTTTGCACAGGAGCCATAAAATGCCCCAGTTTATTAACAGTAATATTCCCTCACTCACGGCGCAGCGAAACCTCAATACCTCGCAGAGCGATTTGAATACATCCTTGCAACGCTTGTCATCGGGCCTGCGTATTAACAGCGCGAAGGACGATGCGGCTGGCCTTGCGATTTCTGAGCGTTTCACCGCGCAAATCCGTGGTCTCAATCAGGCGGCACGAAACGCCAATGACGGCATCTCTCTGGCGCAAACCGCTGAAGGTGACATGGCGGCTATTACCAATAACTTGCAGCGTATTCGTGAGCTGTCAGTACAGTCGGCTAACGCCACTAACTCCTCATCTGACCGTGCAGCCCTGCAGCTGGAAGTGACAGAGTTGATCTCTGAAATTGATCGTGTCGCCTCAACCAGTTCCTTTAATGGCGTTAAGCTGCTTGATGGCTCTTTTTCTGATCAAGCCTTTCAGGTAGGTGCGAATGCCGGTGAAACAGTCACCATTTCATCCATTGCCAGTTCGCGTACGGCGGCACTGGGGCAGGCTTTTACTGCAGATTTACCGACGAACAGTACGGCTGTCACCTCTACAGATATAAGTGCAGGTGATTTGACGATTAACGGCACTGATTTGGGTGCTCTCACTGCTGATGCGAAGGTCATTGGTGATGCGATTACGGCATCCGGCACGGGTGTTACTGCGACGGTCACGAATGTTCAAACGAGTCAAACTTTTGGTGACGTTGTGGGTGTCACCACTGCGGTGGCAGCGGTTTTCACGGCGACTGCTAATGAACCGGCTTCCTTTAATTTTTCTACTAACGAGGTTTCGTTTGACGTGGCTGTTGATGGCGGTACTGCTCAAACGGTTACGTTGAATACGGATCTGACCAACTCTGCGGGTATGTTGTCTAACATTAATGGCCAGTTGACAGGTGCCGTAGCAAGTGTCGCGAGTGGTAAGTTAGTAATTACCAGTGGTTCGACTGGTGGGTCAAGTGAGATTGCTGTTTCAAATTATAATGGCGATGTTGACGGAAACTCTACATCAGTAACGGACTTCGCCTCGGGTAGTGAAACAGTGGATGGTGCGAGTATTGGCACTGCTTATACGCTGACTCTGGACGGCACGGCAGTAGATCTTTCTAGCGCAAGTAGTGATGGCACGATTACAGCTACCGAGCTGGCTGCCGCTATTCATGCGCTTGATGGTTATACGGCCTCGGGTTCGGGTACGTCGTTTGATGTTACCAAGGCTGATGGCAGTAATATTGTTTTAGTTGAATCTGGAGCTGACTCAGATGGCAGTGAGGGTTTGGCCGGGGGCTCAAGTGGTGCTGGTGTAACATCAACTCTGCGAGGCACCATAACAACCATAGCCTCAAGTGGTGAAGACCTTGTGATTGGCGGTAATAACGCGAGCAGGGCGGGTTTGACCGCTGGAACAACAGCTGTGGGTACAACATTGGGAGGCACTACTGTTGCCGCTACCGATATTTCGACGGTGTCGGGTGCCAACGCCGCTATCACCTCTATCGACAATGCGTTAACCACGGTTAACAGTAGCCGTGCATCGTTGGGTGCGATTCAAAACCGCTTTGACTCGGTGGTCTCCAGTATTCAAACCACCAGTGAAAACCTCAGTGCTTCACGTAGTCGAATTCGTGATGCTGACTTTGCGGCGGAAACCGCTGCGTTGACACGAGCACAAATCCTGCAACAGGCCGGTGTGTCTATTTTGGGACAGGCTAACTCCCTGCCACAAAACGCACTGTCGCTGCTGCAGTAAGATCTCAGGGATGACATGAGCATTATCGCTTATCGTCTTTAGGCGCCGTAACCGACACTGTTTTTAACAGTGTCGGTTTTTGGCTTGCCAGAAGGTAAATATTATGGATACAAGTAATTTAACATCAGCCCCCGTAGCGGCGTATAAAACGCGGTCAGCGGCGGGTACTGCCGATGCTGGTCAGCCGACAAAGGCTGTCGAGCCAGGGCCGACAAATGACAGGATTTTAAGCACTGGGCTGACTCAAACTGCCGTAACAACACAACAGTCACCAGCAAAGCAGCCAGTTGACGTCGCTGCCGACGAAAAGAAGCAAAGCCAAAACCCTGTTCAGGACACGCTGCGTAAGTTGAATGATTTGGCGCAGACCTCAGTCGTTTTTTCTCAGCATGAGGAAACCGGTCGTACGGTTATCACCGTCAGTGATAAAACCACGGGTGAGGAAATACGCACTATTCCCAGTGAAGATTTTCTGGCTATCTCTGCTCATTTGGAAGAGTCGCTGGCCAGTGCGGAGGGTCTGCAGCCCGGTTTGCTGGTGAGCAGTCAGGCTTAGCGGGTATCGAGTAAGCTTCGGAGCCTGGTTGTTTTTAATAGCTTGCCGCCAATACGGTGGCAGGTCTTTGCCGCTTTGTGGAGTTGCCTTGCCGCTGAGCCTGTTTGTTGCTCAACCTTGTTGTTCAGCTACCTTATACATTTCCAAACGCCTAAAGCCAGCAGGGCTTGTTTTTAAAGGGTTTGGCTCAGGTGTGATGACTTTCGCAGTTTCTCAATAGTTTGGTATGTTTTGTGCAAAGGTGTGTTCTGTGCAAATAAAAAAGGGGCTGTTGAGCTAAAGTTTTCCTTGAGCATGTCGACAACGAAATAGACGGATATTGATAATACGAGAATAAATATGTACGTGTTGGACGGTCGATAAAATGGCAATTACATCGAGTGGCATTGGCTCTGGGCTGGATATCGAACTTCTGGTGACTCAGTTGATGGCCGCTGAAAGAGCACCTACGGAAAATCGTTTGGTTAAACGCTCGACCGAGTTTGCAGGGCAGTTATCGGCTTTTGGCTCCTTGAAAGGGGCCTTGTCGGGTCTTCAGTCCAGCTTGAGTGGTTTGCAACAGCTGTCGACGTTTGCTGGGCGCAATGCCACGGTGAGTGACGCTGATGTGCTCAGTGCGAGCGCCAGTAATTCAGCGGCGGCAGGTTCTTATGCCATTGAAGTGAGCCAGTTGGCAAAGGCCCATTCATTAGCGTCTGGCAGTTATACCAGCGCCTCTGATGCGGTCGGTGAAGGTGAGTTGAGTTTTCGTTTCGGCACCACCGACTATACCTCGCCCGTTCCCGGCCCTGAATCCTATGATGGCTTCACGGTTAATGCCGATAAGGCTGCAGCGTCGATAACCATCGACAGTTCAAATAACACCCTGCAAGGTATACGTGATGCGGTGAATAATGCCGACATAGGCGTTAGTGCCTCCATTATTAATGATGGCAGTGGCTTCCGCCTGCTGTTCGCCTCAACCGATACGGGCGCAGAAAATAGCCTTGAAGTGTCAGTGACTGAGTCGGGTGCGGCGGGTTTGTCGGCCTTTGAATTTAATGCCTCGTCAAGCAATCTGGATCAGACAGTGGCAGCACAGGATGCTGCATTTACGGTCAATGGTTTGGCGGTAACCAGCGCTTCGAACAAGGTCAGTGGTGTAGTGAGTGGCCTTGAAATAACATTAAAGTCTGAAACCAGCGGTGTGCCGGTTGAGGTTGATGTTTCCCGGAACTCTGCGTCCATTAAGGGCGCTTTAAACAGTTTTATTGCTTCGTACAACGGTTTTATTGATACGACAAATGCCCTCACTAGCTTTGACCCGGCATCGAAAGAGGCCGGTTATTTGCTAGGTGATGCCACGATGCGTGGTATTAGTGGGCGTTTGCGCAGTGAAATTAATGCTGCAGTGAATGGCGCTGGCGCTTATGACACGCTGGCCAGTATTGGTATTACTACCGATGATAAGGGCAAGCTGGTATTGAACCAGGCCGCTCTGGATAATGTGCTAGAAGATGATTTTGATGCGCTATCGGCACTCTTTGCCGTGCAGGGGGTGGCCAGTAATAACGGGGTGAACTATCTTTCATCGACCGGTGATACGGCCGTTGGTGACTATGGGGTCGTTATTACTCAGGCGGCCAGTCAGGGTGCGAATACGGGCGCAGCAGCCGTGGGTTTTCCCAACCTGGATATCACGGCACTTAACGATAGCTTTAAGCTAAAAGTGAACGGTATACAAAGTGCCGAGATCTTATTAACGCAGGCGACCTATGCCGACGGTGATGAACTGGCTGCCGAGTTGCAAAGCCAGATTAACGGTGACGAAACATTTAAGGCGGGCGGGATTAGCGTTGCCGTCAGTTTTGACAGTGCTACGGGTGCTTTTAGCATTACCTCCAGTCGCTACGGCTCGGGTTCAATTGTTGAGATTACCGAGGTTGATACGGATACCGCTGCGACCTTAGGTTTTAGTGTGTCAGCGGGCACCGATGGTGTCGATGTTGAGGGCACGATTAACGGCGTCAATGCGACGGGGCTTGGTCAGCGTTTGACCGCAGCCACGGGCTCGGACGCCGAGGGCCTGTCTTTATTGGTCACGGCGACAACAACAGGTTCATTAGGCACGGTTAATTTTACCCGCGGCCTGGCTGATGGTCTCGATGATTTGCTCGACAACTTTTTGGGTGCTAATAATATTCTTGAAGTTCGCATCGACGGTTTACAGGACAGAATTGACAGGATTGATGTGGATGGTATTGCCCTGGATCGGCGTATGGAAGCCATCGAGGTGCGCTACCGTTCCCAGTTCGGCAAGCTCGATGCGCTATTGGCCCAGCTCAACAACACCAGTAACTTTCTGGAAACACAGTTGGCCAATTTGCCCACGTTCTTTGGTAACAATAAGTGATGATGAATAACAAACCTTTCGTGAAATATACTGCTGAAAAGGCAAAGAAATGAGTATTAATCAGTACCGTAAAGTGCAGTCGCAAAGTGCCGTTAATGACGCCAGTCCGCATATGTTGATTTCTATGCTATTTCGCGGCGCTCTCGATAATATTGCCGTGGCACGTGGTGCCATTGATCGCGGGCAAACGGCATTGAAGGGCGAAAAAATTGGCCGCGCCATTAATATCGTCGATAACTTGCGCTCTTCCCTCGATATGAGTGTCGGTGGCGAAGTCGCGCAAAATTTGAAGGACCTCTACGATTATATGGAAGGTCGCTTACTGACAGCCAATATGGACGATAGCACGCAGGCTTTGGAAGAGGTTGCCAGCTTATTGGGTGAAATCGCCCAGGGCTGGAATGCGATGCCTGAAGAATATAAAAAAGCGCCATCAAGACACAGCGAGGCTAGCTGATGAGTGATTTGCCGATTATCGGAGCCCAGCGCCAGCAGCAACTGCAGGATACTATTGCGCTGTCGAAGAATATGCTTGAAACCGCTGAGCGCGGTGACTGGGAAGGCATTATTGAGCTGGAAAAGCAGCGCCGTGAAGGCATGATGGCGGGTCTTAAAGAACCCGTTGCTGTCGACGAGGCGGAGGGTGTGAATGACTCTCTGCAAACACTGATGCAGCTCAATGATCAGCTGACCGGGCTGGTACAGCGAGCCCGCAGTGATAGTGCCCAGCAGTTTGCCGCATTACAGAATGGCCGCAGTGCCGCCAGTGCTTATCAGAGTGTTAGCAAGCAGGGCTAGTTAAACGGGCTCTGCTTATGCCTTTATTACCCGCGTCCATTTCTCTTATTTGGATGCTGGCTAGTCTGCCATTTCTATTGTTTTTTGGTTCTATTTTTTAGCCTTCAATAACTTCATCTTTTTTATTGCAAATAGACCCCTTGGGCCTCATTCTTAGGGCAGGTGCTGGTTTTTTGACGCTTTGTACTTTCGTCAATATGCGCTTGTCGATGCTTATAAAAAGTAGTGGGTAATCACTGTTTAATTTAATTGTCTGCGGGTCGGGAGCTTAGTCGCGCTATGGAGAACAAAGACACTTTTTTTCAGGGCTTGTATTACGAAAGTCATATTTCTCTGGTTTGGCAGACTGTGGATTCCCTGCCCAGTGATAATGAACTGGTGAAAATTAACGAAGATAACAGTCGTTTCCTCAAGGCCCTGGCGGCATTGAATGAAGGCGCACCCGAGGCGGGTGAGGAGCTTCCACAGACGACAGCTGAGTTACAGCGTCTCGACCTAAAATTAAACTTGTTACTCGAAATGGTCGGTCAGCTACTCGCCAGTCAACGTGCTTTGCCCGCGCCGACGACAGTGCGTTTGGGGCATGCCGCTATCGAGTGGGTGGCGCAGGATTACCCGCCCTCGGGCGCGCAAATTTGTATTGAGCTGTACCTGCGCAGTGAATTGCCATCACCGCTGAAGTTTCATGGGGTAGCGGTATTGGCTGATCCTGAGGATGGCTCGGTGAGTACTCGCAAGCGCGTGCAGGTGCGCTTTGTCGGGCTTAACTCTGCCCTACAGGATGATTTGGAAAAATTTATTTTTAGGCGTCATCGCCGCAGTATTGCCCAGCGCCAAGGCTAATAGCGGTTTCAACAGCCTGCCAGATGATTGGCTGATAAGGGTCGTTTGATCAAATATGAAGAGGAATACGTGTGGCGCTTGATGTGAATGACCATCCCGATACGAATCGCCCTAAGGCGAGAGTCCAGCAGCACCGCCTGGTCGGTGAAAATAGTGGTATGCAGCAGGTCAAGCGCTTGATCGAGCAAGTTGCCCACAGTGATGCCACGGTGTTGATTCTTGGTGAATCGGGTACCGGCAAAGAAGTGGTTGCCCAGGCCCTGCATCAGCAGTCTTTGCGCGCCCGGCGTCCTTTTGTGCCGGTGAACTGCGGGGCTATCCCGCCCGATTTATTGGAATCTGAGTTGTTCGGCCATGAAAAGGGGGCCTTTACCGGAGCGATTACCGCACGGCAGGGGCGCTTTGAATTGGCGGAGGGAGGCACGCTATTTCTCGATGAAATTGGCGATATGTCACTGGAAATGCAGGTAAAACTACTGCGCGTGTTACAGGAAAAGTCCTTTGAACGGGTTGGCGGGAGTAAGACCATTCACTCTGATGTGCGAGTGATTGCCGCCACGCATCACAATCTTGAGGAGCGGGTCGGCGAGGGTGAATTTCGCCTTGACCTGTTTTACCGGCTGAATGTTTTCCCCATTGAAGTACCGCCGCTGCGGGATCGCTGTGATGATATTCCTCTATTGGTGAAATATACGGCAGACCGTTTACAGCGGGGAGGGCAGCCAGTCGTGCAGTTCAGTACCGATGCCCTGTCTGCCCTCGCCGGTTATACCTGGCCAGGTAATGTGCGCGAGCTGGCGAATTTGGTGGAACGTTTAAATATTCTCTATCCCGGCCAGCAGGTGCATGCGAGGGATTTGCCGGAGAAGTATTGTGGCAATGTCGAGTGGGCTGTGGGCAGTGTCGATAGCGAAGCGGCAGAAGAGGCCATGCTGGCTGACATTGGCGTTGAAGAGCGCAGTATGCCCTTGTCGTCCCCTCGGGCCTTGTTGGGTGGTGAGGGGCTCGACCTGAAAGATTACCTGCACCAGGTCGAGGAAGACTTGATTCGCCAGGCCCTCGACGATAGCGATTGGGTGGTGGCTCGGGCGGCTAAGCTACTGAAACTGCAGCGCACAACCCTGGTTGAGAAGATTCGTAAATTTGACATTTCCCGCTCTGGCGTCGCGTCGGATTTTTGACGTTGCGCTAGTTTGTCTTTGTAAGCTAATGAAATATAAGTAAAATAATTATAGGCATAGTTGTTGCTTAATGACTTTACGGCATCTTAATTTGCACCGTAAATCAGCAGGGCATGACAGCTATGGCACAGGCAGCGCAAACCACAGAACAACTGGAAAAGGTTTTCGAAACGTTTAATCGCGTTTCTGAAGAGCTTGATACCAGCTATCGCGTGCTGCAGGTGAGAGTGGGCACCTTAACGCAGGAGTTGGCTGAAGCCCGCTCTCAGCGTTTGCAGGAGCTGGCCGAGAAAGAACGTTTGGCCAATCGTTTGGCGCTGCTAATGAGTGAGCTGCCTGGCGGCGTTCTTGTTGTCGATGACAGCGGTGTTATTACCCAGGCTAACGCGGCCGCTGAAACCTTTTTTCAACAGGCGGGTGGTGACACTCGGCCTGTTCGCGCCTTTGATACAAAACAATCTCTGCTCGGCAAGGCCTGGCCTTTGCTTATTTCACAAGCCAGCCGTGATGGTTGTGCGAGTGAAAACGCGACGGAGCTATTACTGGGCAACGGTCGACGTTTGTCGGTCAGCCGTCAGCCCCTGTCCGACGCCAATGAAGAGCTTATTTTACTCACCGATACAACGCGCCTGCACGACCTGCAGGAAACGGTCAGCCGCGATAAGCGCCTCTCCGCCCTGGGTGAAATGGCCGCTCGTCTGGCTCACCAAATTCGTACGCCGCTAAGTTCTGCTCTGCTCTACGTTTCCCATCTCGCTCGGCCCTCTGCAACGGTTGCCGAGCGTGAGCGGGTATCTGCCAAAGTCGTTGACAGCCTGCGCCACATGGAAGGGCTGGTAAACAGCATGCTCACTTTTGTCCGCGGTGGCCCCGTGGTATTTGAGACCATTGAGCTGCATAGTTTTAGCGATGAACTGTTGGGCTTGATTGAGCCTCTCGTTAACACCTCGGGTGGGTTGCTGAATACCGAAGTGACACTGGGTCGTGGCGATAAAACGATAGAAGGTGATCGGGATGAGCTGATCGGTGCGGTGTTGAATTTAGTCAACAACGCGATTGATGTTGCCGATAAAACCCTTTGTCTCGATATCAGTATAAGGACGGCGGGCGGAGCGCTACACATTAGCGTTGCCGATAACGGCCCCGGCGTGGACGCTGATATTCGCGAGCGTATTTTTGATCCCTTCTTCACCACTCGGGTGAAGGGCACCGGTTTGGGCCTGGCGGTAGTGGCGATGACGGTGCGCAGTCATGGCGGAAAGATCAGCCTTGATACCCGCGCTGATGGTGCCACCGTATTTTGTCTGAAATTACCCTTGCTGGACACCGGTGCCGGTGAGCCGGTGGCTGAGCAGCCAAGCCCTGAAAGTACACAAATAGCCCTGTTCGATAATTCTGTATCCCTTGAGCAAACTGTGCAAGGTGTTAGTGGAGGCCTGTTATGAGTAAAAATGGTTTAACAATTCTGGTGGTCGAGGATGACGATCTGTTGCGTGAGGCGCTCTGCGATACGCTGACGTTTGCCGGTTACAGCGTTAAATTTGCTTGCGATGGTGTCGAAGCGCTCACCCTGCTGCACCGTCAGTCAGTTGACCTGGTGGTCAGCGATGTGCAAATGGCCGCGATGGATGGCCACGCTTTGTTGCAGAATATAAAGCGCACCTGGCCGAATTTGCCCGTGGTGATGATGACTGCGTTTGGCTGTGTCGAAAAGGCCGTTGAGGCGATGCGCGATGGTGCCGCTGATTACTTAATCAAGCCTTTCGAAGCTGAAGTGCTGATTGAAATGGTGAGCCGCTTTGCCATCGCGAAAGGTGACGCTGGTGGGGCTGAAATGATTGCCGAGGACCCAAAGGCACAACAGATTGTTGAGTTGGCGCGTCGGGTTGCGGCATCGGACGCGACCGTCATGTTGAGTGGTGAGTCGGGCACCGGTAAAGAAGTGCTGGCGCGTTTTATTCACGATAATTCTGCCCGTAGTGATGGCCCTTTTGTGGCGATCAACTGTGCGGCCCTACCAGAAACCATGCTGGAATCGATTCTCTTCGGTTACGAAAAGGGTGCATTTACCGGTGCTCATCAAGCGCGGGCGGGTAAGTTTGAACAGGCTCAGGGTGGCACGTTGCTACTCGATGAAATTTCGGAAATGGATGTCGCCCTACAGGCCAAACTGTTGCGTGTATTGCAGGAGCGAGAAGTCGAACGTCTCGGCGGTAAAGGTGCTATTGCCCTCGATGTGCGGGTGCTGGCAACGACCAACCGAGACCTGCGAGGTGAAGTAACCGCCGGACGTTTTCGCGAAGATTTGTTTTATCGCTTGAATGTATTCCCCATCCCCCTCGCTCCTTTGCGTGAACGCCGGGGCGATATCTTGCCTCTGGTGCGCCGCTTTGTGGATGAGCAAAGCGCCGATGGCCAGTCGGTGAGCCTGTCTGCCGGGGCGGAGAAAATACTGCAAGCCTATGCCTGGCCGGGCAATATTCGCGAATTACACAATGTGGTGCAGCGCGCCATGATTTTGCTTTCTGGCGAAACTTTGAACGAGGCTGATATTTTTCTCGAAGATCCGGGCAGTAATTTGTCGGTACTGCCGGTCGCCGGTGTTGCTGAAACAGCAGACGAGGCTCTCGATGGCTCGGCACTGGAAAACGATCTGCGCGGTCATGAGCAGCAAATTATTGTCGATGCCCTGAAAGCCGAGCGTGGTCGACGCAAGGAAACAGCCGAACGCCTGGGTATTAGCCCGCGAACTTTGCGTTACAAATTGGCCAAGTTACGCGACGAGGGTATTAGCCTGCCGGGGCTGTACGGCACTTAAGGACAATAGCGTCAGCGCTAGTTTTAGCAAAGACAGGTTAAATAAGTAGATATTGAGGAATAAACAATGAGCCAGGTAGCGATCAATCAAGTGTTATCTCAGATGCGTGTACTCGAAGCGGCAGCGAAGTCGGGTGGAGAAGCAGGCATTGATGGTGTGACCGGTGGTGGCAGTGAATTTGGCAAAATGCTCACCGCCTCTATTGATAAAGCTAACGAGTCGCAAAACCTGGCGGGTGATTTGAAAGAAGCCTTCACGCGGGGTGACGAGGGGGTGGAGTTGCCTCAGGTGATGGTCGCGTTGCAGGAGGCGAGTATCTCCTTTCAGGCAATGACCCAGGTGCGTAATAAGTTGTTATCCGCCTATCAAGACATTATGAATATGCCGGTATAAATGAATTTAATCATGAATACTGATGCTGTGAGTCCGCTTGGGAAAGACACGAATATGATCATTTATAGTCAGAATATCGAGAGAATATGCGGGGGAGTAAGCTGAAATGGCTCTGGTGAATCCGGATAACATCGCCGGCCAGTTTGTCGGCATGAGTAATTTGCCGATTGTGCGGCAGTTGGGTCTGTTGATCGGTTTGGCGGCCAGTATCGCCCTTGGTGTCGGTATTTATTCCTGGGCAAAAGAACCCAATTATGTGCCGTTATTTGATGGCATGAGTGGTGCCGATGCTGCCCAGGTGGTGACAATTCTCGAACAGGGTAATACCCCCTATCGCATGCAGGGCTCAATGGTTGCCGTGCCTGCGGGTACAGTACACAACCTGCGTCTTCAGTTGGCCAGCCAGGGGCTGCCAAAGAGTAGTAGTCCGGGCTACGAGTTACTCGACCAGGAGCAGAGCTTCGGTACCAGTAGCTTTATTGAAAAAGCCCGCTTTAACCGTGCGTTGGAAGGTGAGTTGGCAAGGTCAATTTCTACCCTAAATAGCGTGAAAGGTGCGCGGGTTCATTTGGCGATTCCGAAAAAGTCGGCCTTTCTACGTAACCAGCAGGGAGCCACTGCTTCTGTGTTAATCAGTCTGTTACCGGGCCGTAAATTAAACCAGTCTCAGATCGCGGGTGTGATTCACCTGGTGTCCTCCAGCGTGTCGGGAATGGACTCCGGGCAAGTGACCGTGGTCGACCAGCAAGGCAACTTGTTAACCGGTAACGGTAGTTCGTCAGCTATGGCGATGGGCTCTGAACACTTTACGTTTGCCAGTAGTATTGAGGAAAGTTACTCCCAGCGTATTGTTGATTTACTGGTGCCGATAATGGGTGCTGGCAGGGTGCGGGCTCAGGTGACGGCCGATGTCGACT
Organism: Gammaproteobacteria bacterium 50_400_T64; assembly: GCA_002162755.1. Taxonomy (GTDB): domain Bacteria; phylum Pseudomonadota; class Gammaproteobacteria; order Pseudomonadales; family Porticoccaceae; genus Reddybacter. Next base: position 60,984 of record MAAS01000016.1, read on the forward strand.
TTACGGCGATTGAACGTACCAGCGAAACGTTTGGCCCCAATAATACGATGCTGCGCAGTGAGCAAACCTCGGAAGAGCGCAGTAGCGATAACAGTAAGGCCTTTGGTGGTGCGCCGGGGGCTGGGTCAAACCAGCCGGCTGCAGCACAGGAAGTGCCAGGTGCTGATACGGCGGCCTCGAATAATACCAGTGCGGCCACGCAAACCACCAAACAGGCAACGCGCAATTATGAATTGGATAAAGTCATTAGCCATATTAAAGAAGCGCCGGGAACGATTAAAAAACTATCCATAGCCGTGCTGCTGGACTATCGCCAGGAAACCAATGACGCCGGCGAGGTAGCGCGTGTTGCTATACCCGACGAAGAAATTGAGCGTTTAACGCAGCTGGTGAAAGAGGCCGTAGGCTTTAACGAGGAGCGGGGCGATAGTGTCAATGTGATGAATGCGTCTTTCCTTGAGCCCGAGTTGATGGAGCCTCTACCGGAGATCCCCATTTGGCAGGAACCCTGGGTGCTGGATATTGCCAAACAAACGGCCGGGGGCATCGGTATTTTATTACTCATTTTCGGCATCCTGCGGCCGGTGATGAAAAACTTGGTAGGTGCCGGCAAACAGGGTGGGGGCCGAATGGTGAATGGCGAGTTACAACTCGGTGCTGATCAGGTCACCCTCGGCGGTGCGCCACAGTTACCACCGGGTGTCACCAGCTATGATCAGCAGGTGCAACTGGCGCAGACCATTGCGGGTCAAAGCCCTAAGCGTGCAGCCAATGTCATGAGTGAGTGGGTGCAGGATGGCGGATAAAGCCGAAGCCCTCAAAGGGGTCGAAAAGGCGGCTGTTTTTTTGCTCGGTGTTGGTGAGGAGTCTGCAGCACAAATACTTCAGCATATGGTTCCGAAAGACGTCCACAAGATCGGCGCTGCGATGGCGACCCTACGCACGGTGTCGCGTCAACAGGCTGAAGAAGTCATTAGCCAGTTCACTGAATCCCTCGGCGACGCGACCACTTTTAGTGGTGATAACGAGGAGTTTGTGCGCACAGTACTGCGTGAAGCCCTGGGTGAAGATAAGGCTGAAGGCGTCATCAATACGGTGATTATGGGTCGTGATTCCAAGGGCGTGGAGTCATTAAAATGGATGGACTCGCGTGCTGTTGCCGCCATGATTCGCGGGGAGCACCCGCAAATTATTGCCATCATTCTCGCGTATCTTGATAGTGAGCAGTCGGCAGAAGTGATTAAGCATTTACCCGATGCAATCCGTAAAGATGCGGTGGTGAGAATTGCTCAGCTAGATGCCATTCATCCCTCGGCTCTGATTGAATTGGACGAAATCCTCGAAAAACAGTTTCGTGAAGGTAGTCTCGCCCAGGCCTCTGCTGTCGGTGGTTTGCAGTCGACGGCTGATATTCTTAGTTACATTGATTCCAGTCTTGAAGGCGAGCTGATCGAGGCTATAACAGAAGCCGATTCGGATATGGGCGATAAAGTTCGCGACTTGATGTTTGTTTTTGACAACTTGCTGGATGTTGAAGATCGAGGCATCCAGCGTCTACTGCGCGAAGTGTCCTCCGACGCCCTGGTCATTGCCCTGAAAGGTGCTGATGCCCCGGTACGCAAGAAAATCTTTGGCAATATGTCCAAACGTGCGGCCGAGATGATGGAAGAAGATCTCGAGACCCGCGGCCCCGTACGTCTCAGTGAAGTTGAAGACTCCCAGAAAGAAATTCTGGCTGTCGCCCAACGCCTGGCCGAAGAGGGTGAAATTACTCTGGGCGGTACCGGAGGTGATGAGTTTGTCTAAGGTCGTGCGTGCTGTTGACCAGCCTGGCTTAACGCGCTGGCAGGCTCCGGATGTCGGGCATGTGGCCCGCCAGGCCCATACGGATGAAGAGCTTGAAGCCATTGAGCAGCAGGCTCGTGCTAAGGGTCATGAAGTCGGGCGCTGGGAAGGGCTAGAAGCGGGGCACCAGGCCGTTCAGGAGGGCGCGCAACGTCTGTCTCAACTCTACGATGAAGCGGCCCACCCCTTTCGGCAGATTACTGAAAATGTGGAAAGTGAGCTGGCGAAACTGGCCGGGGCTATCGCGAAAGAAATTGTCAGACAAGAACTTAAAACCCAGCCAGAATTGATACTTGAAGCGGTCAGTCAGGCTTGCTCGGTGCTGTCGGCATCGGCAAGGGATGTCGACGTACACCTTCGTCCAGAAGATGTTGCCATCGTTAAAGATGGCTTGAAGGACGACCCTCCAGCCCAGCATTGGCGCATTATTGAAGATCGCAGCCTGGCGCAGGGCGACTGCCAGATTAACAGCAGCGCTGAATTTATAGATGCCACGTTACAAACCCGCATCGATGCGATTGTTGCTGGCTTATTATCTGCTGATTTGGAGGATGAATAATGAGTCAGTCCTCTGGCGGCGATATTATTGGGGCTGAACTGATCAGTCGTCGTCTGGCTGCGCGTAGTGAAATTCTGCCGCGAGTGGTTGATCCCATGGCGATGGTCAGGGGCAAGCTAGTGAGAATGGTGGGTTTAACGCTAGAAGCCACGGGCTGTCAGGCGGCCATTGGCAGCCGTTGCCACATCACTTCCGCTACCGGTGCTTCAGTTGAAGCCGAGGTCGTGGGTTTCGGTGATGAGCGCTTATTCCTGATGCCGATTGGTTCTGTGCACGGCTTAACGCCGAATGCCCTGGTGACCCCCATGTCTGGCGATAGTGAAGTTGCCGTTGGCGATGCCTTGATTGGTCGCGTGATTGATGGTGCGGGCAACCCTCTCGACGGTGGCGACAAACCGGTACTGTCAGGGCATACAGCCTTGCAAGGTCAGGCGGTGAACCCCCTGAAACGCGCCTTAATCACTGAACCTCTAGATGTCGGTATACGTGCGATTAACGCGCTGTTAACTGTTGGGCGAGGCCAGCGCCTTGGCCTGTTTGCCGGTAGTGGTGTCGGCAAAAGTACCTTGCTGGGTTTGATGACCCAGTACACCGATGCCGACGTTGTTGTCGTGGGTTTGATTGGTGAACGAGGCCGTGAAGTACAGGAGTTCATCGAAGAAACACTGGGCCCGTCGGGTTTGGCGCGAGCTGTAGTGGTTGCCTCACCGGCCGATGATTCGCCTCTTATGCGTTTACACGGTGCCTGGCGTGCCACGGCAATCGCAGAGTACTTTCGCGATCAGGGCCTCAATGTACTGCTGTTGATGGACTCGCTAACCCGCTTTGCCCAGGCACAACGGGAAATCGCGCTGGCGATTGGCGAACCGCCAGTGACGCGAGGTTATCCGCCCTCGGTGTTTTCTCGCTTACCGCAGTTGGTGGAGCGGGCGGGCAAAATTGCGGGTAAGGGCTCTATCACCGCCATTTACACGGTGCTGATGGAGGGCGATGACGAGAATGACCCCGTGGTCGACTCGGCGCGGGCGATACTCGACGGGCATATTATTCTTTCCCGGCGCATTGCTGATTCCGGCCGTTATCCGGCGATTGATATTGAATCGTCCGTGAGCCGAGTGATGAATCGCCTGGTGGGCCCGGAGCGTTTCAAGCTGGTGCAACACTTTAAACAGCTCTACAGCTTGTATGAGCAGAACCGTGATCTCATTAGCGTCGGTGCTTATGTCGGTGGTAGCGATAGACGTATCGATCAGGCGATAGAGGCCTATCCGCGTTTACAGGGGTTTTTACGACAGGAGGCTGGTCAAAGTGTGACTTTAGACCAGAGTTTTATGGCGCTTGATGGCTTACTGAACAGCATACAGGTGCCCGCGTAATGCATTTTTTTGCGTCACTTTCACAAGGTATTAATGGGTTGTTTTATGACTAAAGTTCAGCGCTTTCGACAATTGGAACAAATGGCAGAGCACGCCTGTGACAAGGCCGGTCGCGAGCTGGGCGAAGCGCAGGACAATCACAGTAAAGAGCAGGAACAGCTCAAGCAATTAACGGGGTTCTTTGACGAGTATCGAGAGCGTTTTAATAACGCAGGTGCTACTGGTATGAATGCTCGGCAGTTGGGTGATTTTCGTGCTTTTTTTGGCCAGCTTGATAACGCTATTGAGTCCCAGCGCCAAACCCTGGTCGGCCTGGGTGCCAAGGTCACCGAACGGCAAACCTTGTGGATTGAAAAACATCAGCGCACCCAAAGTTTGTCTCAGGCTCTGGTGCAGGTTCAAAAAGAGCAGTTAGTACAACGCAATAAGCGCGAACAAAAAGAGCAGGATGAACGCTCTGGTCTCGCTTCAAAAGACGGCTGGGGCTAAATATTACTCTCTTGCTGCCCCTCTAATGATGGATTCTCATCTGTTATTTTAAAAGCCCTGCCATAACTCGTTACAACAACACCTTGCTCAATCTGTCGCACAAGCCATCGCACACCTCATCGGACAAAACTAAAGCTGGCCCGCGTTTTGCTATTACCTTAGTTGGAAGGGTGATTGTCGAGATTTTGCCCACCCGTTTCTAGCCGTTTAGTGCTTAGAGTTGGGGTGCATTTTCTCTGCCTGTATCAGCTGCAATAGATAAAACGAGAGGTTCTTATGCCATTATCGGTTCAAGTGGCGGCTTCAGCCAGCCCGGGTGCGAAACTGCTCGCAGGTGGTTCTTCGTCATCGTCGACAGGCGATAGCGAGCGTGGAAACCGGGCATTCTCCAGTCATTTTGATGCTGAGAAGCGTAGTGAGTCCAGCCAAGCGTCTGAGCGTAGAAATGACCGTGCTACCAGGCAGGATGAATCCGCTGGAAAGCCTGCAGCAGCAGGCTCTGCGACGGACACGTCGAAACCTGTAGAAGGCCGAGAAAAGCCCGTTGCTAACGCTGCGGAAGAGGGCGGTGCAAGGGGTGGGAATAAAAAGGAGGCGCAAGCCTCGCCCCAGAACGCTACTCGACAGGATGTGCTGGCCGATAATAAGGGCATACAAAATGCGCCTGCAGAGGGCTTGTTAGAGCCGAGGATTGATGTGCCCTTCGCCACATTGGGAGAAGGTGTACGCGCCTTATTGGCTGCTGATGAGGACGTGGATAACGAAGTCTCAGTAGTGATAGCGGCGAGCGGCAACGCGTCGCCGCCTGAGGACATGCTCTTGCCGCAGCAGGCGACTGGCGAGTCGCTTGATGAAAAAGACGTTGGGCTTGTTGCTCAAAGTGAAGTGCGTGCAGCAGAGGTACAACCATTAGCGACAGAAGTGAGCGCCGCATCTGTGGCCGCAGCATTGCGCCAGGGAGATGAGTTAAACACCGATGATCCGGAAGCTGCGGGTTCGACCTTACTTAATGCCACTGACGCATCGAAGGTGCTTTCTCGACCGGCTTTAACACCCTTGCCCAGTTCTGAGTTGTTACGTGATTTAGTGAGTAAGCAAACGCTCGTTTCGACGGGGATTACTGAAACCGAAGCTGCTGGTGTTGAGCGAGATGTCGATTTTGCACTCATACCCGGAAAAGCGATAAAGCCAGCGTTAGACGGCGCAGCGCCGGTTGTGGCTGAAGCTGTCGCCAATGCACCTGGCTCCAGAGAAAATTTTGAACAGGTGCGACAAAATATTATGGCCGCGTTGGCAGGCAAGCCGGAATTGGCTGGCCCGGCGTTAGTCGCGAGTAGTGTGGCTGATGGCGGAGAATCTGCGAGTCAGGGGCTCAACTTTTCAAATGTCAGTTCAGCGTTGGCGACACCCAGTGCGGAGTCGGCGAAATACAGTGCCACTCAGGAGACAGCCCCACAGCGTTTCTTTACCCTGCAAACACCGGCTGGCCAGCCTGGCTGGGATGTGGAGGTTGGCAATCGCATACGCTGGATGGTTGGGCAGAATAATCCAGGGGTTGAATTGCGTCTTAATCCCCCTGAGCTGGGCAGTATTGAGGTCAAGGTCGCCACCGAGGGTGAGCGCACAAGCGTGACTCTTTTTGCCGCTAACCCCGCGGCTCGAGAGGCCCTGGAAGCGGCTTTGCCACGCTTGCGTGAGATGTTTGCCGACAGTGGTATGCAGCTCGCTAGTGCCGATGTTTCCGATCAGAACCTGCAGCAGCAAAGAGAGCAGTTAGCGGACTCGGGTTCTCAGGTATCTGACAGTGATAGTGGTGAAGCAATGATTCTGGAAACCGAAGCGGGGCTAGTGCAAGGCGGGCGCTCAGAGGGCCAAGGGGTTATTGATTACTATATATAATATGCGCGTGAAGGCTTTATAAAAAAGCGTTTAAATATACTCATCAATATGGATTTGGCCGTCATTGTCCGACGGTTTTTTCTTGTCATCCCTGGGCTTTTTTTTTGGAATAGGCACTGCTTTTTGCTTGTCGGTAACAGACTTGGCTGGCGGGGTGCGCAACGGACGGGCCATGCCGGGGGGCGTTATTTCATTCGCCATGTTTGCCTCCTAAAAATTATTTTTATTTGGCCAGATTGAACCGGATTAAAATACCTTAACGATTCCTTAAGCGCGGATCAAAGCCGGTGGCGATGATGACGATGACAACGCGCCGATTGGTCGACCGTCCCTCAGGCGTGTCATTAGCCACTTTGGGCTGGTACTGGCCGTAGCCAATGGATGCCAGGTTTGTCGGTGTTATTCCATAGCGGGCAAACAGTCGTACCACGGTAGCCGAACGCGCAGCCGATAATTCCCAGTTAGAGGGATAAATACTGTTTTTAATGGGCAGGTCATCGGTAAAACCCTCAACGTGAACTTTGTTATTTCGACCTTTTAATACATTACTCAGAGCCCGCAACATGGGTCTGGCACTGGGTGATAGATTGCTGCTGCCACTGGAAAACAAGACTTTACTGTTGATTTCTATTTCTAGCCAGTTATCCGACTTCCGTACAGAAACGAGTTTGGTTTTGAGCAACTGATCGAGTGCGTTATTGATTTTTTGACCAAGTTCATCTATTTCTGGCGATCTTCTTGAGGCCTCTGATGGATCAACTTTAATAGCCCCTTTTGCCATAGATTCAGGCAGGTCGAGTTTTATCGGTGTGCGGTTTAAGGGCATAGGCAGAATGGGGAATGAGGTGGATGCTGTGCCCAGTTGCACGGGATCCATCGACCGGCTTTGGCTGGAAAAAGAAGCGACGAGAGAATGGGAGAGGACGCGAAACTTACCTTCGTTAACCGAAGAAATGGAATACATCACTACAAAAAAAGCGAACAGCAAGGTGATGAAGTCGGCGTAAGAAACGAGCCATCGCTCGTGATTTTCGTGCTCTTCGGGTGCGCGTTTTCTGGCCATAATAAAGGTGCTAAAAGTAGCCGCGTAATTTTGCTTCGATATTGCGGTGGTTTTCACCTTCGGCAATGGCAACAATGCCTTCCACAATCATTTCCTGAACTTGGCAGCGGTCACTAATGAGGGTCTTTAATTTGGCTGCCGCCGGTAACAGGAAGAGGTTGGCCATACCTACGCCATAAATTGTAGCAACAAAGGCAACGGCAATACCGGGGCCGAGAGTGGATGGGTCGGCCAGGTTGTTCATCACATGAATAAGCCCCAGTACGGCGCCAATAATACCGATAGTGGGACTGTAACCACCCATGCCTTCATACACTTTTGCGCCTTTAATATCGAAGGACTCTTTGGTCGAAATTTCTACTTCCATGGTGCTGCGTATAGACTCGGGCTCGTTGCCGTCGACAAGTAATTGCAGGCATTTTTTGGTAAAGGGTTCGCTTTCTTCGTCCGAAATGTTTTCCAGACCGAGAAGACCCTCTTTGCGCGCGACCTGACTCCACTCAACAATTTTCTGCAGGGTGGTTGCGGGGTCGAGCTTCGGTGGAAAGAAAATCCAGCTTAGTAATTTAATGCTGTGAATAAAGACCTTGAGGGGGGTTTGCACCATGATCGCGCCCAGAGTGCCGCCAAAGACAATGAGAAAAGCGGTGAACTGCAGGAGTGAATCGAGGTGTCCGCCTTCCAGTGCATTGCCGCCGATGATGGCGGAAAATGCAAAAATAATACCGAGCAGGGTGAGGATATCCATTCAAATAATGTCCGTGTTAGCGGCTATCGTCGTCAGTGTCAGATGTCCAGGACAACAGGCTGGCGCGGAGTTTGCTGAGTATCTGGCTATGAATTTGGCTGACGCGTGATTCGCTGATATCGAGTACGGCACCGATTTCTTTGAGATTTAATTCGTCGTCGTAATAAAGTGACATCAATGTTTTTTCACGCTCGGGCAGTTGTTCGATGTGGTCGGCCAGTGCCGTTTGAAACGCTGCATTCTGAACGTTGTCCTGTGGTGTGTTCGTGTCGGGCAAATCCACTTCAGTGGCGTCGACAAAAGTGGCTTTACAGGCCGCAGTATCACGCAGCAGTTGGTAGTACTCGTCCATCTCCACGCCTAGCTGGGCGGCTACTTCGCTGTCTTTGGGATGGCGTTGCAATGCGATTTCAGCACTGCGAGTGGCCTGTGCTAACCAGCGGGCTTTTTGCTGGATACTGCGTGGCGACCAGTCAAAGCGGCGCACTTCATCGAGAATAGCGCCTCGAATTCGGATGCCTGCAAAGGTTTCAAAGCTTGCGCCGTGACCTGTGCGGTAACTTTTTGCGGCTTCGAGCAGGCCGATTAAGCCGACCTGGGTGAGGTCGTCAATATCGATGCCCGCAGGTAATCTGGCAGCGATATGAAAGGCGATTTTCTTCACTAAGTGAAGGTATTCGTTAACCAGTTTGTCACTGTCCCCGAATTCTTCCTCAGCGTAGAAAACCGCTTTTGTCACGCGGCGTATTCCTCACTTGGATAGCCGACGACGCGCTCGATAAAGAATTCCATATTGCCGCTGGCTAACTCGGGCACGGGCCATTTATCGATGGCTTTGGCGAGTCGGGTAATGGCCTGAGCAGACGGGCTGCGGGGGAAGGCCTCAATCACCGGCATTTGGTGGCGCACGGCTTTACGCAGGTAATCGTCCATGGGGATGGAGCCAATGTGTACCGCGACGATGTCGAGGAAGTGATCGGTAACGCGGGATATTTTGCGGAACAGTTCTTCACCGTGGGCATTGCTGTTGACCATATTGGCGAGGATGTGAAAACGTTTCACGCCGTGGTCTCGGCTCATGACTTTGATTAATGCGTAGGCATCGGTGATCGATGTCGGCTCATCGCAAACCACAACAACGACTTCCTGGCAGGCTTTACAGAAGGTAATAACGCTGTCCGAAATCCCGGCTGCGGTATCGACAATCATCGTATCAACGGGGAATTGCAGCTCACTGAAGGCGCGTACCAGGCCCGCATTTTCAGCGGATGAAAGGTCAGCCATGCTGGATACACCGGAGGAGGCAGGAATGACTTTCAGGCCCAGCGGAGCATCGACAATAATTTCATCCAGACTGCGCTCGCCAGAGATAACGTGGCGTAAGTCGAATTTTGGATGGAGGTCGAAAAGGATGTCGACATTGGCTAAACCGAGGTCGGCATCCATCAGCAATACATTATTGCCCTGTTTGGCAAAGGCAGTGGCGAGGTTGACTGATATGTTGGTTTTACCAACACCACCCTTACCGCTGGTGACCGCAATCACCCTGACAGGTTTTTGCTGTGGTGTTCTTAGTGAATGATTAGCCATGGAGTCGTTTCTCCTCGCTGTTACTGGGTGAGTGAGTGACAGGACCTGTTGTCTCAGGGTCTATTATAGGTTGATGCGCGTTGCTGCGTTGCAATAAGTCGCGGGCAATTTTTACCAGCTCAATCGATGAGCCGAGGTGAAGATCTTCGGGTACCTTTTGACCATTACTGATAAAGAAAGTCGGCAGTTGGTAGCTGATAAGTGCGTTGAGTACGCCGCCAAGGCTAGCCGCTTCGTCCACTTTGGTGACCACGGTGCCGGCGAGTTTGATATCGCTAAAGACACGCATGATCTCATTGGTAATAGCCTGTTGTGCCGTGGCAGACAGAGTGAGATAGAACTGAATGTCGTGTCCGGCCCCGGTCAATGTAGCCAGTTGCTTGGACAGCTCCATATCCCGTTGGCTCATGCCTGCTGTGTCAATTAACACTAATTCTTTGTCGCTTAGCTGGTCGAGAATGTCCGATAGCTCAAGCCGGTCGGTGGCCAGAAAGACGGGGATGTCGAGCAATTTGCCAAAGGTGCTGAGCTGGTCAACACCGCCGATGCGGAAACAGTCGGTGGTGATGAGGCCAATTTTGTCGGTGCCGTGACGCAGGGCATATTGCGCGGCCAGCTTGGCGACAGTGGTTGTTTTACCGACACCCGTTGAGCCGATGATGGCATAGGTTCCACCGGTTTCGAGCAAATTGTGATCACCCTCAGTTAGCATTGAGGCAAGTTCAATCAGGGCTGTCTTCCAGGCGGCATCATCGTCACTGTGCGGCGGGTTCTGGGATGCCAGCTTTGTACACAGTTCGCGTTTCAGGCCGAGGCTGTTGAGCTTCCGCATTAATGCCGCTTTACGAGGATTGTTCTGGCCTATTTCTCGCCAGGCCATTTGGGTTAACTCGCCTTCAATAAGCCCGCGCAGGTCTGATATTTCCTGACGCAGGTCTGACAGTGAATCTGGGTTATAGCGAGTGTCGGCTCTGGTGTTTAATAAAGGTGAGCGCGGGCTGTTCAGCGGGATGGCATGGGTTGCCGCTTGCCGTTGGGCGGCAGTATCTGGCCGTACTGAGGCGGGTTGGCTTACCGTTTGGGTCGCGGGCCGGTTTGCCGACTCGCTGGCCGCAGGTGCCTGCGCCATATCGGTGGCGAGTTTCTCCACCTCCTCTTCCTCAAAATCGATAGCGGCGGTGATTTCAACGCCGTTGCCGAGTTTTTTGTTAGAGAGAATAACAGCGTCTGGTCCCCACGTTTCTCTCACGTTGCGAATTGCTTCGCGCATTGTTTCAGCCGTGAATCGCTTTATCTTCATTGTTACCACCTTCTAAAAAATTGACCAGCATCGCTTGGTTTTCTCTGGTCTCAGGGCCCAATGCCCTGCTTTTAACGCATTATCTACCGACGGAATGTATAACCTTGAGCTGCTTGCTGGGCGGTACTTCGTCATAGGAAAGTACGTGCAAGCCTGGGTTGGCGGCTCTTACCAGATTCGACAACCAGGTTCGCAAAGCAGTGGCTACGAGCAGTACCGGGGTTTGCCCCTGTGTCGCCTGTGCCTGTGCTGAGTTACTGATTTGTTGAAGCATATTGTCTGCCAATCCGGGTTCGAGCCCGCCGCTAGTCGGTGAGCCTTGTAATACGTTTAGCAATATCTGTTCCAACTCGGGGTCGAGGGTCATAACTTGCAGTTCAGGCGCCATTCCATTGATCTGTTGGTAGATGGTGCGGCTTAAGGCAACCCGTGCTTGTGCCGTCAAAACGTCGGCTTCTTGACTCTTTGCCGCGTTTTCCGCCAAGGACTCGGCGATGGTGCGTACATCTCTAATCGGTATGTTTTCCTCCAGCAGGTTTTGCATCACTTTGAGAACAACACTCAGGGACAGGGTGCCGGGCACCAGGTTCTCCACCAGCTTGGGTGAGGATTTGGCCAACAGGTCGAGTAACTGTTGCACTTCGTCGTGGCCGAGTAGTTCGTGGGCGTGCTGTTTCAGTAACTCGCTGAGGTGGGTGGCAATCACCGTGCTGCAGTCGACCACGGTATAACCCATGGCCTGGGCTTCGTCACGCAGGCTGGGTTCTATCCACAGGGCTTCCAGGCCAAACGCAGGGTCTTTTGTGGCGACCCCGTTGAGAGTGCCAAATACTTGCCCGGGATTGATGGCCATTTCTTTGCCGGGGTGGATTTCTGACTCACCCAGGGGGACGCCGTGCAGGGTAATGCGATAGGCACTGGGGGAGAGGTCGAGGTTGTCGCGAATATGCACCGGCTGCACCAGAAAGCCGAGATCTTGCGAGAGCTTCTTGCGCACGCCTTTGACGCGATTGAGAAGTTCGCCGTCCTGGTTTTTATCGACCAGGGGGATCAGACGATACCCGACTTCCAGCCCAATGGGATCAACAGTGGTGACATCGTCCCAGCTGAGCTCTTTGGTCTCTGTCGGCGGCGCGACAGGCTCGGCCACAGGTTCGGCTTGTTCTTCAGCTTTATCCTTTTGAATAAGCAGGAAAGCGCCCCCGCCGAGGACTGCTGCAAGGAAGAGAAAAACCAGGTTGGGCATGCCCGGAATAATGCCCATGCCGGCCATAATACCCGCTGTAATGATCAAGGCTTTGGGCGATTTAAATAGCTGGGAGCCCATCTGTTGGCCCATGTCCTGTGCGTCGGAGGCGCGGGTGACGATAATGGCCGCCGCTGTGGACAGTAGCAGCGAGGGGATTTGTGCAACCAGGCCGTCACCAATCGTTAACAGCACATAGTTGTGGGCCGACTGGGAGACGGACAAGTCGTGTTGAAAGGTGCCGACCGCCATGCCGCCGATGATGTTGATGACCAGAATCAGGATGCCGGCGACGGCGTCACCGCGCACGAACTTACTGGCACCGTCCATTGAGCCGTAGAAGTCGGCTTCGCGGGCGATGTCTTCACGGCGCTGTCGGGCCTGTTCCTGGGTGAGTGCTCCCGCATTTAAGTCGGCATCAATCGCCATTTGTTTACCGGGCATGGCATCGAGGGTGAAACGTGCCGATACTTCTGAAATACGCCCACCACCTTTGGTAACCACCACGAAGTTGATAATCACCAAAATCGCAAACACCACCAGGCCTACGGTGTAGTTGCCGCCCACGACGAAGTCGCCAAAGGCTTGAATGACCTTGCCGGCAGCGTCGGTGCCGGTGTGTCCTTCGAGGAGCACGACCCGTGTCGAGGCAATATTCAGTGCCAGTCGTAGCAGGGTGGCAATGAGCAGCACGGTAGGGAAAACGGTGAATTCCAGTGGTCGTTCGGCGTAAATAACCGCTAGCAGCACGATGAGTGAGAAGGAGATATTAAAGGTAAAGAAGATATCCAGTAGTACCGGTGGTAGGGGCAGGATGATCATTGCCAGCATCATCACCACAATGAGCGGCGTGCCGAGGCCGGCAATTATTTTCAATACGGGGTTGGCGGGGGGCGCGCCGGTATTGGTGGTGGCGGTATTCATGCGTTCTCTCCATTACTATCGCTGTTGCTATCTTCAGGAACGGATAGTTCGTCGGGAATGTCGATATTGGTCGGTGCCTGGGGCGCAGATTGGCCCGGCATCGGGGGTAGTTTCAGCTGGTAAACATACGCCAGCACCTGGGCCACAGCGAGGTAAAGCTGGGCGGGGATCTCGCGATCAATCTCGGTGCTGGCGTAAATGGCGCGTGCCAGAGGTGGTGCCGAAAAGGTCAGCACATCGTGTTCTTCTGCCAATTTGCGGATACGCAGGGCGATATCACCCTTGCCTTTGGCGACGACAACGGGTGCTCGTGGGCCCTGTTCGTCGTATTTCAGCGCGATGGCATAGTGGGTTGGGTTGGTGATCACCACGTTGGCGGTGGGCACGTTGTCCATCATCCTGCGCTGTGACATTTCCCGTTGCAGCATGCGGATCTGACCTTTTACCTCGGGTCGGCCTTCACTTTCTTTACTTTCGTCTTTAATTTCCTGCAGCGTCATTTTCAACTGACGCTTGTGCTCCCACAGCTGGAAGGGCACATCAATGGCGGCGATTAAGATTAGCGCTGTACAAAAGCTGAGAAAGGAGAGACCGGCGATATTGGCGAAGTGATTGAGAGCCGTATTAATATCTTTACTGGCGAGCATGAGTAATTGGTCGAAGGTTTGCCAGATAACCACTGTCGCCATTGAGCCAACCAGGAAAAACTTACCCAGGGCCTTTACCAGCTCCATCAATGATTTGGCCGACACCATTTTGGCGATGCCCTTTAAGGGGTTGAGCTTCTCGATTTTGAAGGCCATCGACGAAGGGCTAAAGGCCCAGCCGCCCATGGCCAAAGGGCCGACAAAAACAGAGACCAGCAGCAGCACAAAGAAGGGCACACAAATTAGGATGCCGTTACCGAGGGCGCTGCCGACGGTAGCGGTAAAGACCTCGGCATCGTCCATGCCTGCGGGACTCATGCTCAGGTATTTTTCCATCTGGATTGAGAGGTCGCCGATCATGGCGCTACCAAATACGATCAGGCCGCTAGCACCGACCAACAGAGAAATCATCGTATTGAGTTCGCGGGAACGCGCCAGCTGCCCCTTCTTCTTCGCGTCTTCCTGGCGTTTGGGGGTGGGGTCTTCGGTGCGTTCCTGCCCGCTCTCGTGTTCGGCCATCTAGGCGGCCAACAGGGTCGGAATGAGTTTGAAAATGCTTTCGAAAGCAGCGGAAACTAGCGGTAAAAAGGACGGCAAACTCAGCAAAATCAGGGCAAAGCCCGCCAGCAGAGTAATCGGAAAGCCGACGGCAAAAATATTCAGCTGCGGTGCCGAGCGGGTGATAACACCAAAGGCGAGGTTGACCAGTAACAACGAGGCCAGTGCGGGCAGGGAGATTAACAGGCCGCTGACAAACATCTGGCTACCCCACTGGACGATTTTCCAGGCCATCTCTCGAGGCCATTGAGCGCCGATGGGTAAGAGTTCAAAGCTGTGGTGAATGGTTTGAATAAGTAGTAGGTGGCCATCGAGGGCGAGAAATACCAGTGTGGCAAGAATCATATAAAACTGGCTGACCACCGGTACCTGTACGCCATTCTGGGGGTCGACGGCTGAGGCAAAACCCAGGCCCATGGCCATGGCGATGCTTTGCCCGGCAATAACCACTGTGGAGAAAGCCATGTGAAAAATAAAGCCCATACCCAGCCCCAGGGCGACTTGCTGCAGGCTGATTAACAGCCCCGCTGCGCTGACGGGGTTGATATCGGGAGTCTGGACGATGGGGGCGAGTATCCAGGCGATGCTTAGGGTGAGAATGATGCGGGTCCGTACTGGAATCGATTTTGCGCCAAGTATGGGTGAGGCCATCACAAAGCTGCCGACACGCAGTAATGGCCACATCAGACTGGTGACCAGGCGCATGACTTCATTGACTGAAAACTCCACGTTCGTTCCCGGTGCCCTAACCGGTTATTTCCGGAATGCTGGCGTATAAGTTGAGCGTGAAACTGAGCAGAATATTGAGCATCCACGGCCCGGCGATCATGCCAGCGATGGCCATGGCAATGAGCTTGGGAATAAAACTCAGGGTCATTTCCTGAATTTGCGTGGCGGCTTGAAAGACGCCGATCGATAGGCCAATGGCGAGGGCGGACAGCAGCAGGGGGGCCGCCAGCAACATGGTGACGTGAATGGCGTCGTAGCCAACATCTATAACCGATTCAGGTGTCATGATGCTCTCCTTAATTTAGGGGTGTTCTTCGCTGTTAGGTATAAGAAACTAGACATAAAAGCCAGCGGCCAGCGTGCTGACGATCAGCGCCCAGCCGTCGATCAGCACAAATAGCATGATTTTGAAGGGCAGAGAAATGAGCACGGGCGAGAGCATCATCATGCCCATCGACATCAAGACACTGGCGACCACGAGGTCGATAATCAAAAAGGGAATAAAAATCAAAAAGCCGATTTGAAAGGCGGTTTTTAATTCGCTGACCACAAAGGCGGGTAGTAGCACTTTCAGCGGCACGTCTCGAATATCGTCGACTTGCACATCACCGGCCATATCGACAAACAGAGCGAGGTCGCTCTCTCTCACTTGATTGAGCATGAATTCACGAAAGGGGGCGATGGCCTTAGTGGCGGCCTCGTTAAAGCCCAGTTTTTCTTCCATATAGGGTTCGACCCCTTCGTTATAGGCTTTTTCCAATACCGGGGTCATAACGAATAAGGTGGTGAACAGTGTTAGGCCAAGCAGGATTTGATTGGACGGTGTCTGTGCCGTGCCCAGCGCTTGGCGAAGAATGGCGAAGACCACCAGAATGCGGGTGAACGATGTCATCGCAATTAAGGCGGCGGGCAGCAGGCTGAGGGCCGTCATCAACAACAGGATTTGAATATTCAGGCTGTAGGACTGCTCTCCTTCGGCTCCGGAGGTCACCGTTAACAGGGGGATGCCCTGTTCAGCAACGGCTGAGCTTGAGGTGAGCAGTGCTGCGCCGAGCACGAGTAGCGAAGCGAGCAGTTTCATGGCGCGGTGTCCTTGCGTACTTTGGCGATAAGGGCAGAAAAAGGATCTTTTCGGTGTTCGTCATCGCTTGCGTTTGATTCGCCGATAGCGGACACATTTTGTTCAGCCGTTGGCGAAGAGGCGATCTCTCCCAGTTTGGAAATACTGCCGGGTGCAACACCCAGTACCAGTTCGGTGTTGCCAGCACGCACGATGACCACGCGTTCACGCTGACCAACGGACAGGGAGGCGATCAATTCGAGGTCTTTGAGGTCTCGGTTGGGCAGGCGATTAATGCGTTTTAGCAACCAGGCGAGAACGGCAATACTCAGCAGTACAACACCGAGGCCGCTAAGCAGTTGTAAAAAATAACCGGAGGTATCTGTCAGTGGTGCCTTGCTGGCACTGGGTTCCGCAGCTTGAGCGATGGACGTACAAGCCAATGCGAGAAACCCAGATAGACGCAGGAGTCTGTTCATTTGAGTTTTTTAACGCGCTCGCTGGGGCTGATGACATCGGTCAGGCGAATACCGAACTGGTCTTCGACGACGACGACTTCCCCGTGGGCAATGAGGGTGTTGTTAACCAGTACATCGAGAGGCTCGCTGACCAGCCTGTCTAGCTCAATGACTGAGCCCTGAGAGTAGCGCAGCAAGTCTCGAATCGGCACCTGGGTGCGGCCTATTTCGACAGAAATAGTGATGGGCACATCAAGGATGACATCGAGGTTGATATCTTGGTCGCTCATGATCGCTGATGTGCTGCTAGTACTTGGGCTATCTGCATTCAGATCCTTTAGCGGCGCGGCGGCATAGTCTTCGGTTGCCGTTGGCTCGGCATCTGCCTCGGGGCTGATTTCGGTGTTATCTGTTTCGTTGTTTTCGTCGTCACTCATGGCGAGTCTCCACTACTTTGCGTTATTTGTGTCTTACGCACGGCTGGCTAAGGGCGATGTTTCTTGTTGCGTATTTTGATGGCGTTTTTGTCATTGAAAGCACCGTACTCGCCGTCAAAAACAGGGATGCCCTCAGCGTAAAGGGTGATTGCATCACTCATCTCGAGGGGGATGATGTCGCCCTTTTCAAGCTTGAGGACTTCGCCCAGCGACAGCTGCGCTGTGCCCAGGGTGCTGCTGAGTTCTACGCTGGTGTTTTTCAGCTCATCGATAATGACAGGTGCCCAGGTGCCCTGGTCTTCCCGCTTTTCAGATTGGTAGGTCACCGAGAGTTGTTCTCGGTAGGGCTCAATCATCGCCATCGGCATGGCGAGTTCGAAGATGCCCTGAGTGCCCTCAAAGACAATGTCAAAACGATGGATCAACAGTTGTTCCGCCGGGTTCATTAGCTGGGCAAAGTCGGGATTAGTCTCGGTCTGTTTTGCCTCGGGGCGGATATCAATATCGGCTTTCCAGCTGACCTGTAAGTCATGCATGACGCTCTGTAATAGCATGTTGCCAATGCGCATTTCGGAAGGCGTGAAATCGGGCTTGTCGGTGGCCAATTCATTTTTCATTGAGCCGCCGAAAAAGCTACTCGTGGCATTGGTGATCAAGTTGTTATCAAACACCGCAAGGGCGATACCCTTCAAGGGTGTGAGGTTGATAAAGTTGATATGCGTGGGTAGATCGAGGGTGTGCAGGTAGTCGATAAATGAAGTGCCTCGGGCACCCGAGAATTTGACATTGTTGGAGCAACGCAAGGTGTTAAAGATACTTTCGCAAAGCTGTAGAGCAAAACGCTCATGGATAACGTTGAGCAGAGGCAGGCCGGCGCTGAGCGACTGGCCCTGGCGAGCAAAGTCAAAGGTGCGGACATGACCAATACCGGCGACAATGGTGCCGCTGTCACCGCCGGATTCGCCGTCGGGGCCATCGTCTTCAACGCTGGTTAGCAGGGCATCAATTTCTTCCTGAGTGAGTACCTCTTCGGTACTTGTGCCGGCCTCGGCGCTACTTTCTTGATCGGAATCTGAGTCGGCCATTACTGCATCACATAACCGGTGAAGTACACCGCTTCTACTCGGCCCGGATTGTGAGTCTTGTTTTGTTCAGCCTGAATAATATTGCGGATTTCAAGTAGCATTTCTTCACGCAGCGTTTCTTTGCTGTCTACACCATTGAGCTCTTTAAAGGTTTTATTGCTGATCAACATAATTAAGCGGTGACGAATGGCGGGCATGTGGTGAGTCACCTGCTCGAGGATTTGCGGTTCGTGACTCATCACGGATAGGGTCATTTGCAGGTAGCGCAGGGTGTCTTTATAGACAAAGTTAACAATAAAGGGCGGCTCGAGAGCTAAATAGTAACTTTCCCCCCGGGCTTCAATGGCGCTGTCCGAGGCCTGACTATCTGCAGTTGCCTCGTCATCGCTGAGGAAGAAGAAGGCACCACCGCCACCGATTATTAGCAGGACAACTATGGTGACGATTATTGCTACTGTTTTATTCAAGCCTTGGTAATCCTTGTGTCAGCTAACGTTGTGCTAATGCTGCATCCGATACTTTTCTAAACGGATTACAGCCACTTGGCAGTGTTTAAGCACTAACTATGCCACTAAAGAATTTTTAATAAATACAGTAGGTTAATGGGGTTTAAACAGGCTCCGTCAAAGTGTTGACGGGTTTTATAAGTGATGTGTCAAATACTTGGGGGCGGGTCTGTGAAAAAGAGGGGCTGTGTCATTGAGGGTGACGGGTGGTTTATAAGTCTTGTGTGGCTTGCTCCAGCTGATGGTTGCGCTGGTTCATTAGTTCCTGCACACCCCGCGCATCGTTGAGTAGTTTATCGATCGCTTTTTTGCTGTAGGGGTTGAGGTTCGCTGAAGGGGGTTGCTGTTCTGCAGCAGGCTGCTTATTGATGGGGGCAATATCGGTGGTCACTCGATCTGGCCGGGGCATACCTTGAATAACGTTGGCCTCGGAATTGAGAAAGATCACCTGCTCCGGTGTTACACCCTCCGGCAAGGTCTCGCTAAAGTGCCAAGTGCCGTCGTTGCCCCGCCATTTGTACACCTTACTGATGGTTGAAGCTTGTGTATCTTGCTCGCCTCCAGAGGGGAGTTTGATATCAGGTAGTGTTGGCAGTGTGAAGTTCGGCAGCTGTGGACGCTCAATTTTTGGCACAAATTGACGAATATCAATGCCATTTAAAGAGGCTACATAGGACATAATGCCGGTGGCGATAACCATAAGCACAATAATGCGGAAAATGAGGCGCTTAATCATAGTTTCTCTGTGCCCTACGGTTCGATAATAAAGGCAGTCTATTTGCCCTGCGTTCGTCATCATGGCAGCTTGTGAGCTGTAGATCTGTGTGTCGGTACGGGTTTTTTTAAAGGGTTATGTGTGATTAGCCATTGATAGTCAAAGTACTGGGAAGGAAGTATTTGTGGTCGGTGTGCGTAGAAATGTACTGATTCGTTATTTGACGAGTATTTTAGTGGGCGTTCTGTTTGGGGTGCTGTTTATCCAGCCGGTCAACGACATGGTTATTTATCATTTATATGAGTCACATGATGGCTTGATAACGCAGTGGCAGTTTATTTATCAAAATTTAGTCAAATCACTCACCGGCCAAACCAATACAAAAACGCTGTATTACACCGTTGTTGGAGGTGTGCTGGGTTTGTTGTTTGGCCTGGTATTTCGCTTTATTCGCGGCAAGCTAGACACTATCGATAGTTTGAATCAGGAGTTGGGTAAAGACCTGCTGCTACTTCTGTCCCAGGGTGAAGGGCCCAGGCTTGAATTCAAGTCGAGCTTTCGTTGGGATCTGCGCCAGAATCAGGCCAACAAGGCACTGGAGGTGGTGATACTAAAAACCATTGCCGGGTTTATGAATGGCAATGGTGGCACCTTATTAATTGGTGTCAGTGATGACGGTGAAATCGGCGGTCTGAAACAGGATTACACGCTGTTGAAAAAGTCTGATGCCGATGGCTTTGAGCAGGCGGTCATCACCGTGGTGTCGACTAACTTGGGTGCCGACTTATGTCAGTATCTACACATCGTTTTTCACACGATTGACGGAGAGGATATCTGTCGTATCATTATTAAGCCGACGCCAAGGCCCGTCTATTTAAGTCGCGAAGGAGCCCCCCGGCTTTTTTTACGCACTGGCGCGGGTACTCGGGATTTGAATATCCAGGAAGCGACCGAATATATTAAAGGCCGTTGGGCTTAGATCTTGGGTGAGTTAATGCGGGAAAATATGTGAAAATTGAAGTTATTGAAGAAGTCTGGCGCGAACTTGGTAAGTGCGAGATGTGCGGCATTCGTGACCTGGTGCTGTTTGCGGACCTCAATGAAGATGACTTCAAGCTCATCCATCAGCCCATTGTCGACATGCAATTAAAGCCCCTTCAAACCTTATTTCGTACTGATGATAGCCCTGATTTTGTCTACACCATTCGTAGCGGTCTGGTAAAGCTGGTCAATTACAGCAGTGATGGCCGCTACCGTATTGTACGTCTGCTGGGCAAGGGTGATCTGGTCGGTATAGAGGTGCTTAATGGTCAGCCTTACGCCCACTGTGCCGAAGCGCTTGAGCCCCTGGCGGTGTGCCGGATTCCTGTATCTGAAGTACTCCGCATCAACCGCGATACGCCGCGCTTGCATGAACAGATGCTCGCTCGGTGGCAAAAAATCTCTTCTGATGCGGACTGCTGGATAACCGAGCTGTCGACTGGGCAGGCTCGCCAGCGAGTGATTCACCTGCTGCTGCACCTGGCATCTATCAGTGATAGCGACGACTTCTTCCTGCCCTCGCGAGAGGATATGGGAGCCATGCTGGCCATCACTACTGAGACCGCTAGTCGAATGATCTCAGCCCTGCGTAATGAAAAAGTACTGCAAGTGCTGGAGAAAAATAGAGCCAGAGCTGATCTGGTACAGATGCGTACTCTGCTTTAGATGTTTGCGCACCTCTATCAAAGGAGGTGCGCAAATTAATTAGCTTGTACGCCAAGCTATGCGGCAACGTAAATCTGTTCGGTATAACCAGAATTTTCTAAAACCCTATCGACCGAATAAGATCTACTGCTTATCTGAGAAAGCGCGTAAATACCTTTTGCCGATCGGCCAATCACAATAAGAAATACTGCCCGCTGGAACTTGTGTCTTGCAGGCCTATGGCCGCTTGTTTCGTTGACTTGACTTCAATCTGCCTCGACGGCAACACGTATCTACTGCCGGAAACAGGGTGAGCCAGTGGTATTAACACAAGTAATAAGTGATTTAGCCGAACAAGGTTTGACCGGGCAGACTTTCCTCTGGCTTCTACTTTCCTTAGGCCTCTATAAGCACCTCAAAAAGGGCTGAAATTAGCCTAAAGCTTGTTTGAGTAGGTTGCAAAGCAGGCATAAAAAAACCCACGCCGTCACAAGACGATGCGGGTATTTATATGGTAGCTACGGGCGGACTTGAACCGCCGACCCCAGCATTATGAATGCTGTGCTCTAACCAGCTGAGCTACATAGCCATTAAATGGTCGATCTTTGAAGGCGGGGGATTTTGGCGATTTCGGTGCCGCTTGTCAAGGTTTGTCAGTGTATTTCAGGTTTTTGATGATGGGCGTTCCGATGATTTTAGTGCGACCATCAATGCACCGAATACCACTAATGCTGCGCCGGACAGTGTCAGGCTGGTCAAGGGCTCTGGGCTGATGTCGAAGCCGGGGGCAAAACTCAGGCACCACATAAATAAAATCGTAAATACGGGCAGGGTTGAGAGCATGGCACTGGCTTTGTAGGCTTCGATATGGGCCATGGCTTCGGAGAAACTACCAGAGCCCACCAGGGTGCTAGTGCCGCAAAAAAGGAGTAATAGGAGTCCTGAGGTGTTGAGCTCGAAAATACTCAGTGGTTGTGCCAAGGGCAAAAATACGAGAGATCCCAGTAGATAAACCACCAGCATGATTTGCGACGAAGTGAAGTGCAGGAGTAGCTGTTTTTGCATAATGGCGTAGGCAGTCCAGCACGTCGCGGCTAGCGACATTAGGCCCATGCCCAGGGCGTAGTCATTGAAGCCGTCGAGCATGGCGACAATGCGTGGGTAGAAGAAAATCACCAGGCCCACCAAAAAAAGGCAGCAGCCGAGCCATTGACGGCGGGACAGGCGTTCTCCAAAAAAGAAAACCCCCGCCAGTAGCAGCATAATGGTCGAAACCTGAATCAATATTTGCGTGGCGCTGGGGGTGATGTGCTGTACACCGATAATGTAGAAAAAATAATTAATGATCATTAAGAGGCCGCAGATGATGAGGCGCACGGTGTGGCGAGCGTGTTTTTTGTCAGCTAATCGTGGCAGAGAGCCGCGGGCAATAAGGATGGGTAAGAGTATGAGCCCTGCAATGGCAAAGCGATAAAAATTAATGGTGTGGGGGTCAAGCTGGCTGGTGATGCCTTTGGCGGCAATGGGGAAGAAGCCCCAGATGACGCAGGCCAGCAGCACCAGTCCGAAGCCGTAAGCACTACGGCCCGAGGTGGTGTGAATGCCGCTCTTTACTGCGGTATTGGCTGGGCTGCTATCTCGATTCTGCGTCGTTGTGTCTTCAGAAGGGTTGGGGCTAGGATTCACACATTAAACCGGAAGTGGATGACATCCCCATCCTGCACGATGTAGTCCTTGCCCTCAAGTCGCCACTTGCCGGCATCTTTGGCACCCTGTTCGCCATTGCCGGCGATGTAGTCGTCGTAGCCGACAATTTCGGCGCGAATAAAGCCTTTTTCAAAATCGGTGTGGATCTTGCCGGCGGCCTGGGGTGCGGTGGCACCAATGGGAATAGTCCAGGCGCGAACCTCTTTCTCCCCAGCGGTAAAATAGGTTTGTAGGTCGAGCAATTGGTAACCAGCACGAATCACGCGATTGAGGCCAGGTTCGTCCATGCCCAGGTCGGCGAGAAACTCAGCCTTGTCTTCATCGTCCAGCTCAGAGATTTCGGCTTCGAGCTTGTTGCAAATAGGCACCACCTGAGCGCCTTCGGTGGCGGCGAGCTCTTCAACGGCTGTCAGCAGGGGGTTGTCCTCAAAGCCATCTTCGGCAATGTTGGCGATGTACAGCGTGGGCTTGAGTGTCATCAGGCTCACTTCGCCGAGTTTTTCAATGTCGTCTTCAGGTAGTTCAAGGCTGCGTAAAGGCTTGGCTTCGTTGAGGTGGGGCAGCAAGCGCTCGAGCACGGCCAGCAAGGCAATCGCGTCTTTATCTTTGCCCTTGGCGGCGCGAGCAGTTTTCTGTATGGCTTTTTCTACGGCATCAAGATCGGCCAGGGCGAGTTCGGTATTGATGATTTCAATATCGGCCAGCGGGTCGATCTTATTGGCGACGTGAATAACGTTCTCATCTTCAAAGCAGCGCACGACGTGGGCGATGGCATCGGTTTCGCGAATATTCGCCAAAAACTGATTGCCCAGGCCTTCACCTTTTGAGGCGCCTTCGACCAGACCGGCAATATCAACAAATTCCATGGTGGTGGGCAGAATGCGTTCGGGATTGACGATGGCCGCGAGAGCATCCTGGCGGGGGTCGGGTACGGGCACGACGCCGGTGTTGGGCTCAATGGTGCAGAAGGGGAAGTTTTCCGCATCGATACCGGCCTTGGTGAGGGCGTTAAACAGGGTGGATTTGCCTACGTTGGGCAGGCCGACAATACCGCATTTGAAACCCATGGTGATCCTCTACTATTAGCTGACTGGGTGGGGCTGTTCTTTAGCCTTGCGCCATTAATTGGTTAAGTGTGATGTGTGGGGTTTTTTGCTAACGCGCTTATTTCGTGTGCAGGGCTTTCATCGCCTTGTTCCACTGGCCCTCGGTAAGCTCGGGCGTGATCTCAAGCGCAGCGCTAATGCTGTCTTCAATTAGCTGCTGTTCGGCTTGTGGTGCGCGGCGCAATACGTAGCTGACCACCTCACTCGCGTGGCCGGGATGGCCGACGCCAAGGCGCAGTCGAGCAAAATTCTTGTTGTTACCCAGGGCTTTAATAATATCTTTCAGGCCGTTGTGGCCGCCGTGGCCACCGCCAATTTTGAGGCGGGCTTTACCCGGTTCAATATCGAGTTCGTCGTGGGCGACGAGAATAGCTTCGGGGGGGATATTATAAAAGTTGGCCATGGGGCCGACGGCTTTTCCGCTGAGATTCATAAAAGTGGACGGTC
Organism: Gammaproteobacteria bacterium 50_400_T64; assembly: GCA_002162755.1. Classification (GTDB taxonomy): domain Bacteria; phylum Pseudomonadota; class Gammaproteobacteria; order Pseudomonadales; family Porticoccaceae; genus Reddybacter. The sequence continues at coordinate 85,164 of MAAS01000016.1, forward strand.
TCAGCAGGCGTAAATCTTGCCCGTGTAGATTGATGCGGGCCGTTTCGCCGGAAAACTTACTTTCTTTTTTAAAGCTTGCCCCGTGTCGTTCTGCCAGGGCTGTAACGAAATCGGCCCCGGCATTGTGGCGGGTGTGCTCGTATTGGCTGCCGGGGTTACCCAGTCCAACCACGAGCCTCACTTGCGCGTCCAATGTCGGGGCCTAAAAGTAGAGAAG